>CAWFFV010000057.1:0-531853 GCA_963814985.1 uncultured Chloroflexia bacterium
GATAGCTCTAAAAATGGCATTTCAGTATTGGCAACAATGCGATCCTGCCAGACCCAATAAAACAAAATTTTTCTCACTACGTAGTGCCTATCATGGCGACACGGTGGGTGCGATGAGCGTTGGTGGTATCAACTTGTATCAGCAAGTCTATCACCAACTCCTGTTCACAACCCTGCAAGCTCCGTGTGCATATTGCTACCGCTGCCATTTGCATACCTCATATCCGGCATGTCATATCGCCTGTCTGGAAGAGGTTGAACGCGTGATCGCGGAACATGCTAATGAGCTGGCAGCGTGGTTATGGAGCCACTGGTACAAGGCGCGGCTGGCATCATTACCTATCCTCCTGGTTATACACGTGCCGTATGGGAGATTGCGAAGCGTCATAATGTCCTCTTTATCGTAGATGAAGTGGCAACAGGGTTTGGAAAAACGGGCAAGATGTTTGCCAGTCGAGCATGAGGGTATCGAACCGGATCTGATGGCCCTGGGGAAGGGTATTACTGGTGGTTATCTTCCGCTTGCTGCCACGCTGGCCACCGAGGAAATCTATCAGGCATTCCTTGGCTCGGTTGAGCAACAGCGAACTTTCTACCATGGTCACACGTATACTGGTAATCCTTTAGGATGTGCAGCCGCACTGGCAAGTCTCGATCTCTTTGAGCAAGATCAGACGCTTGAGAGGCTACAGCCCAAATAGCTCTTCTCACACAGGAGTTAGAGCGCTTTCGAGCGCTGCCGCTGGTGGGAGATATCAGACAATGTGGCTTTATGGTTGGTATCGAACTTGTCGAAGACAAGCTCACTCATGTCCCCTTCTCACCGCAGCAGAATGTAGCAGTACGCGTGATCAAAGAGGCACGCCGTAGAGGGGTCATGCTTCGTCCTCTTGGTGATGTGCTTGTTCTGATGCCACCTCTTTCGATAACTGAGGAAGAGTTACAGACCCTCTTGAACGTCACATATGACTCGATAATCATAGTTGCGCAGGAGCTAGCGTGAGCAAAGGTTGTTTCATTACAGGAACAGATACAGGTGTTGGAAAAACCGTGGTCACTGCTGCACTTGCCAGCGTACTACGCAGTCGTGGTTTGCATGTGGGAGTGATGAAACCAGTCGAAACAGGCTGTCCGGTGGAAGATGGTCGCCTGCAACCGCAAGACTCCCTCTTCTTACGTCGGATTTCCGGTTGTGCTGCCTCACAGGAACTGGTGACGCCATACACCTTGCGAGAGCCACTTGCACCGGCCATAGCTGCCGAGTTGGAGGGCATTACCATTGATATGCACCACATTCACCAATGCTATAAGCGGCTTTGCGCGGAACATGATATTGTGCTGGTCGAGGGCGCTGGAGGATTGTTAGTGCCACTGACCCAACAACTTAGTATGCATGATATGGCTGTTACATTAGATTTGCCAATCCTGATTGTGGCACGCAACATCTTAGGCACCATTAATCACACCACGCTCACCGTGACGGTTGCTAGCACGCGTAGTCATGTGCTAGGAGTCGTATTAAATCACACACAGCCGTCTGATCAGCCTGCGGTGCAGACCAATGCGGATGCGCTTCGTCGATGGGGAAAAGCCCCCCTACTTGGTGAAATTTCTTATAGCCATAAAATCACTCTGGATGTACTGCGTTCCCTCGGTGAGCAACTCGATGTTGATGGGCTGCTGGAAGCTATTTATGCTCACTGAAGTGCATCATCTGGGATATCCATCAGAGCGTCTTTTTATCTAAAGGAGACAACAATTGAAATTCCAGGCTTTAGCCGACAAATCTATCCAGGGACAAACGCTCTCTCATGAAGAATGTCAGTGCATACTACGCTGTTCGGATCAGCGCATTTTAGAGCTATTGGACGCTGCCTATCAGGTCAGATATCACTTTTGTGGGAAAAGCGTTCACCTGCATATGCTCATCAACGCCAAAAGTGGTCTGTGTCCAGAGGATTGTCACTACTGCTCACAATCCAAAATCTCGACAGCCGATATCGAAAAATATCCCCTTGTGAGCCAGCAGAAACTCTTAGAGGGGGCCAGACGTGCCAAGGCTGCACGCAGTCTGCGCTACTGCATTGCCATTAGTACACGTGGAGCCACAGATCGCGAGATCGATCACATCGCGAACGCGGTACGCCATATTAAAGAAGAGGTTGACATTGCCGTCTGTTGTACTGTGGGTATGATTTCGGAAGAAAAAGCGCAGCGTCTCTACGATGCTGGAGTTGAGCAACTCAATCACAACCTTAATACCAGTGAACGCTACTACCCACAGGTTTGTACCACACATACCTATCAGGATCGAGTGGACACATTATTGGCAGCACGTCGTGTAGGTCTGCAACTGTGCACCGGGGCTATCTTTGGGCAAGGTGAGACGGAAGCAGATATTATCGATGTTGCGCTTGCTTTGCGTGAGTTACATCCCCAATCAATTCCTGTTAACTTCTTGCTGGCTATCCCTGGTACGCCTGATGAAGGTCTCAATTATTTGAAACCTTATGACTGTCTGAAAATCCTCTGCTTGATGCGCTTATTGAATCCATCCCAGGAGATTCGTGTCTCTGCGGGACGTGAAGTACACCTGCGCTCACTGCAACCACTGGCTTTGTACCCGGCCAATTCGGTATTTGTTTCGGGATATTTGACCACCCAGGGGCAAGATTATCAAGAGACCTGGCAGATGATAGAGGATCTGGGCTTTGAGATTCAGGAGCACGCAGAGGCAGTAGCACAACCAGCAGAAGCCTCAAGCTGAAACGCACTGCGTAGCGGACAAACACGTTCTTTTGCTCTTTTAATGTAACTATTCAATTCCCTTTTCCTGATTCCTCAGCGCCGTAGGCGCTTCGCAGGTTGTTTTATGTGGGTTTTGTCGCCCATGACAGAGGTTGCGTCGCAACCTCTGTCATGGGCGACAAAACCCACATAAAACGAGAGCGAGACACCCGCAGGTGGTGAGCAAACCTGAGTAGCATTTATTCTACCAGAGTGGTTTGTTGCAATCACATGAAAAAGTTTCCAGCGATGTATTACTAATCAACTTAATTTATCGAAGCTCACAATAATATTTGACTACTAATTTTCTGTGTTCTGTGCGTTCTAATAATGTATGACTTTTTTAGAGAAGGGATATCTCTCTATGAGCACATCAGGGACACCAGATCCGAAACATGTAACGCGTAGCTGGCTTCTAATTGGTTTTTTCATTCTCCTTACACTCGTCCAGGTCATCCTTATCATCCTTTTTTCGAACCATGCTTCAATTCCACTCGACATTTTTAGTGGTATCGTTACCGTTGCAGGACTCTTCTTTGCTGTGCTTCAGGCATTCTCCTTCAGGCCGTCACTTGGGACAATCAAACTCCCACAAATGGTCAGTAGTAGAATGGCGGTTGCCCTCTGTGTACTGCTCTTGCTTTCACTCTCGGGAAATATCATCCTCCTCGTGAATAGCTCTCGTAGCCTTGTTGGAGAAACTCCAACGTCTACACCAAAACAACGATCACCTCGACGGTTACTGCCATGCATTCCCCTGTGACCTCTCCGACTGTTCCAACTCCAACAGAGACATCTGCAACTGCTATTCCAACACTCTCTCTGCCCGAGACACGTTTCTGAATGATCCGATGACTGGTCCGAGCCCAAAAGACCAGTGGGATGTTGTGAATCAGTCGTACATTACATGTAACTTTGTCAATGGGGTCTATGATGTCAAATCGCCAGCGCACTTAGGTGGAGGGTGCACTACAAACGCCAAGAGTACAATCTTCAGCGATTTTATCTATGAGATCAACATGACAATTGTACAGGGTGTGAATGGGGCAAGTAGTGGTGCTGGCATCATGTTCCGCTATGATGGCCAGGACCCCCCATCGGCATATGCTCTGAGTTTTCGTCAAGACGGGAGCTATTATCTTTATGCCAATGTCAAATCATACTCGCAGAATTCCATTAGGAGCTGGACAATGTCTCAGCTTCCATCAGGGATTGAACCAATCGAACCGCATTGATGTTCAGGCGAAAGGGAACAAGATTGATGTCTTTGTCAACGGAGTCTATCTAGTTTCGGTGACGGATAGCAAACAGCAAAGAGGTCAAATCGGTGTCCAGATGGGTTCAGGGGATGCTGTGGCCGAGGTAACATACAGCGGTCTCAAGGTGTGGAAATTATAAAAGTGAGGCAACATTGGGATGCGATTGAGTACCCTTCATGCATCCCAATGTTTGATCTCAGTGGGCTTCTGATCCAGAATTCGCGTTGGATAACGATTTCGCAGCAGATTTCTTTTTCATATAGCCTAAAAGGAACTGTACAGCGAACCACAGCAGCCATGCACTCATTCCCCCAAGTGCATCGCCGCGAAAAGCATTGAAATCAGTGAACGTTGGAAGCTCACCACGGAAATATGCCTGGATCGCTTCTTGCACCAATGCTGCCAGGATCAGACCCGACACATACCAGTGAAGTCGACGACTCAATACTGGCACCATACTGAGAATAAGCATACCTATGATAAAGAAGAAGACCGTGTGCCCAATAAAATGATCATGAGCATTATGAAAAACCTGACGAAAAGGGATACCAAACGTCGGCCACACTTCACTCAACCAATCAAATGGAAACCAGAGAATTCCTAAAAGAATGAGAACAGGCCAAGCGTACCGCAAGCAGGAAAGCGTAACTCGTAGCAACGGTCGTTCGTGATTAGCATTTTTGATCATGGCTATCTCCTCTCATTTTTGTAAATATCTTTTCCCTGAAAGCCCGTCGAGTATATCATAAGCCTGCAACCATTACCCGTTTTTGTGTGCTTGCTCTTGCGTACTCCAGTGCGTCCTGTTTTGTACTGCTTTTTTCTGCAACTTTCAGAGTACCACGACGTAGTTATTTTTAAGGTTTATGAATGAACTTCATTCATAACAAAGAAAGGAACAACTTATGCAAGTATTCGTAACCGGCAGTACAGGACTGCTCGGCTATAATCTCGTTCATCTTCTCATCGATCAGGGCTATGAGGTCAAGGTGCTGGCTCGCTCTCGTCAGAAAGCCGAAACGTTATTTACGGGTCTGCCTGTGACAATCGTGACGGGTGATATGCAGAATGTTGAGGGCTTTGCAGCCCAGTTAGAGGGGTGTGATATCCTCTTCCACGCAGCGGCCTCCTTCCGTGACTATTATCAGCCCGGAGATCATTGGAAGATGCTTGAGCAGGTCAACATCAAAGGAACAATAGAGTTGCTGGCAGAGGCCGAAAAGCAAGGTATCAAGAAAGTCATCTATGTTAGTTCGTCTGGTGTCATTGGCCGCAAACCGGATCATGCTCCCGGAGATGAGTCGACGTCGCATGATGCTGAACAACTCAAGAACCTCTACTTCAAAAGTAAGGTTCTTGCTGAAGAGGCTATCGCAACTTTTCTCAGGACGCATACGTTGCCAGTTGTGCTCATTTTGCCAACTGCGATGTTCGGGCCGGGAGATAGTGGACCAACCAGTACTGGTCGCCTCGTGCAGGATTTTCTCGCACGCAAAATACCAGGAATTATTGATGGCGGGCTAAGTACTGTAGATGCACGTGATGTCGCACAGGCTATGCTTGCTGCCGTAGACAAAGGTAAGAGCGGAGAGCGCTATATTGTAGGTGGTAACTATATCTCTATGCCGGATATCCTCAAGAGCCTGGAACGGACGTCTGGTGTTCCCGCACCCAGACTCCACATTCCTTATGCTCTTATTCTGGCTTATGCAGCAGGAGCCGAGTTTCTAGGACGTATTACTGGTCAGTCGGTACTTGTCTCACGTGAAAGTATCCATGTCTTGCATCTCAAGCATACGGTCGTCTCAAATAAAGCCGTACGAGAACTGGGAGCTACATTCCGCCCCTTGAGGAGACCATGCGTGACGAGGTTGCATGGTATCGTAACAATCGCTATATCCCTGCCTGAAAACTATAAGGAGAAGAAGTTATGAGTGAAATTCGTCCTTACGAGGCTATTCCTGTTGTCACCTGGCCCGATGATTATCAAAAACGCCTTGGCCCACTGTTGACAGAGGCCTATAAACAGTATGGGCCAATTTTCAGAGCATCCTACTTAGACAATAATGAACTCGTTTATCTGGTTGGGCCGGAGGCAAATCGCTTTGTGCTGGTGAATAATCGGCAGAAGTTCTCCAACTACATTGGTTGGGGCAACGTTTTTGCAGTGGCGGACTTTTTTGGTCGAGGTCTGCTCACTATGGATGGTGCAGAGCACGCGCAACATCGCAAGATGATGAACCCGGCTTTCACTGTGGGCTATATGGATCGCTACCTGCCACTTATAAATCGCATCATTCGTCAACGTGTTGCTGCCTGGACAGAGACCAGTGAAATTGATCTCTACGAAGAGGCGCGCAAGATCACCTTCGATGTAGCCGCCGAGGCACTCACAGGTCTCAAGGCTGGACCAGAGGTAGATTACTTCCGTGAACTCTTTCTACGCATTCTCATGCTACCACGTGTAGCTACATCAGAGGAAGACTTCGATCAGCAACTCACTCAACTCAAGGGTGAACTGCGCAGCCTGCTCCTACCCAAAATAGAGGAACGGCGTAGATATCCCACCGATGATATCTTTGGGATGCTGGTCCAGGCTCGCGATGAGCAAGGTCAGGCTATGAGTGATGAACAGCTGATTGCACATGTGAACATTCTGCTTGTCGCAGGTCATGAAACCTCAACCAGCTTAAGCGCATGGCTCCTCTACCTGTTAAATCAGCATCCTGACTATGCTGAGCGTGTCCTCGATGAACAGGCTACCATACTTGGGACGAAAGCTGATCCTGACCTGGAAGATATCAAGCACTTGAAGGTGCTCGACAATGCACTCAGCGAAGCCGAACGGCTCTATCCACCAGTTGCCAACGGGCCACGCGGCGTAGTCGAAGACTTTGTCTTCAACGACTATCACGTTCCGCAGGGAACTCTGGCATTCTATTCTATCGTGGCCTCCCATATGCTACCAGACCTTTTTGCAAATCCAACGGCGTTTGATCCGGATCGCTTCGCCCCACCGCGTGAAGAGCACAAAAAGCATCCCTATGCGCTCGTCGGCTTCGGTGGAGGTCCCCGCATCTGCATTGGCATCAACTTTGCGCAGGTCGAGATCAAAGCGATGGTCTCACACATTTTGCGCAACTATACACTTACATTGGTGCCAGATCAGGAAATCTATCAGTTCTATGGTGCAACTGGCAGACCCATGAATGGTATTCGCATGCATGTCTCTGCTCGGTAAGTGGCAGGGCTGGTTTTTGGGAATATCAGCGAAACTGCCGGAACGGACACGCTCTCATAGCCACGAGAGCGTGTCTATCTAGTGCAATCATGTCTCATAGTCTTCTTTGCTGACTACTGATGGGAATGAGGATCACGCTGTATGAGCGGCAAGCATTGAGTGTGTTTCTCAGCGATATTGTCTGAACAGTTTCATGGACACCTTGACAATGTCATCAAATCGGTTATACTTTATTTAAGACCAATCAGTCTTAAATTTTTTACTGATAAAACAGACCAATCAGTCTGATGGTATAACCTGATATGAAAGGATCACTCAATGACCCATCTTGAAGCGAGTCGCACCCGTGTGATTACCTGGGAAGATCCAACAAAGACCGTTCAAACAGGCAAAACGATCAGCGGCATAGCCCATCTCAAAGCCTTACAATCAGGTGAGCTTCCTCCTCCCCCTATCGCTGTCTTGATGGGGATGTGGATAACCGAGGTAAATGAGGGACGTGTCGTCTTCGCTGCCGAGCCAGCAGAGTTTCATTACAACCCCCTTGGGACAATGCATGGAGGAGTGATAGCGACACTTTTGGACTCGGCTCTGGGGTGTGTTGTTCAATCTATGCTTTCCTCAGGAACAAGCTATACGACACTCGAACTCAAGGTCAATTACTTGCGACCCATTACAGTGAAGACGGGAACGGTGTACTGCGAGGGGAAGATCATTCATGTTGGAGGGCGCATCGCCACGGCCGAGGGCCGTTTGACCGACGCTGAAGGCAAACTCCATGCACATGGGACGACCACTTGCATCATTTTGCGCCCTTCATCTCCCTCCAGGCGAGAGTAAGGTCAATTTCTGCTGTGTTGAGCAATACCACGATAGAGAGCGATCATTCCAGTTAGAAACATTTCTGGGGGATTGAGAAAGGGACACATAGATGAGTAAAGGGGAACAGACACGCGAAAGAATACTGGCAAGATCGGCCCAACTCTTCAATCAACAGGGATACTTTGGCGCGTCTCTTGCTGATATTATGCGTGAAACGGGATTGGAGAAAGGAGGTATCTATAACCACTTTTCCAGTAAGGAACAACTGGCCCTGGAAGCCTTCGATTACGCCTATGGTCTGGTTCGGCAGCGTGTGCGACAAGAGCTTGCCGGAAAACTGAATGCCATCGAGCGTCTCCGGGCTATCGTCTCCGTCTTTCAAGGAATCATCGATGACCCACTGGTTGTTGGCGGCTGCCCAATTCTCAATACGGCGATTGAGGCGGATGATGCCAACGAAGCGTTACGAGACCGTGCGAGGGCTGCCATGGATGATTGGCACGTTACTATTCATCGCATTGTGAAAAAAGGCAGAGATCGTCAGGAGATTCGTCCTGATATCGACGCGGATGAGGTAGCAGTGATCCTCATTGCTACGCTTGAGGGCGCAGTTATGCTGAGCAATCTCTACAAAGATCCCAGACACATAAAATGTGCTGCCAACCATATCATTCACTATATTGAGACACTAAGGCGTTGAAGAACGTCTTCGACAGTTTCCTCTGATCTCTGTTCAGGGGCACAATTCCCGAAAATCTCTTTTGCGATTGTGCTAGATAGATTACGACGTGAGTGCCGGCTATCGCTTTGCAAGGAATGCTCCAGACAAAGAAGGCAAAGAACAGGTACTCAGAGAGTGGACAAGTTTGCACAATTTCTCTGGTATCATCTACAATATCTTTAGAGGACTTGTATTGGCGGGGTGCCGTACTAAAGGTCAACCTGCATCCCAGACAACTGGAGAAGAAACCGATTATGGAGTGGATTATTGATCAGACTCTCAAGCGTGCCGTCGAAGAGACGCTAGCGGCCCTGGCAATTAAGAGCAAAGCATCACCTGTAGTGTTCTTTGCTCGTCTGGCTGATGTAGCCCGCTCAAACACTTTTCTTTGGACGGAGACTGGCCTCAGGGTGCAGGAGCGTTGCAGTCGTGCTACACGGGTTGGCCTGGCGTGGTCACGCACATTGGTACTGGCAACTGTTGCAGCAGATCTCGCTACAGGATATATCTCCCTGCGGGAACAAACACGTTGGTGGCCAGACGATGCCCGCTCAGAAGATTGGCAATTACAACATCGGCGTGGTACCGATCGGGTGCTGAACACAATGACTGCGCTGGGTGGGGCACTGATCAAAGCCGGTCAGTTTGCCTCGACGCGCCCAGATCTGCTCCCAGCCATCTACGTCCATGCCCTGTCCCAGCTCCAGGATCGCATGCCTCCGCATGATTGGCCAACGATTGAGGCGGCTATCACACGGGAGCTTGGCCGAAGTCCCCAGGATGTGTTTGAGGAGATCGAGCATGAACCGGTCGCAGCTGCTTCCATTGCCCAGGTGCACCGTGCGCGGCTCCACGATGGTCGTCAGGTCGCCGTCAAGGTTCAGTACCCAGAAATCGCAGAACTTGATTGCCGCTGACCTCGTGATACTGGAAAAGATCGTCACGACGATTGCCCGCTTTGTACCCTCCATTCAACTACAACCTATCCTCGACTACCTGCGAGCGACGCTTCCACTGGAACTCGACTTTCAACATGAAGCCAGAGCCATGGCAGAGCTACAGACTGTACTTGGACACCGCACAGATGTACTCATTCCTGAAGTCATCACACAACTGAGCACCAAACGTCTGCTGGTGATGGAGTTTATCGATGGGATCAAGGTAACTGATCGTGCTGCATTGCTAGAGGCTGGCATCTCTCCCCGTGAGGTGGCTCGATTGCTCAATGATCTCTATGCTGAGCAGATCCTTCGCCTTGGCCTGTTGCACGCTGATCCCCATCCTGGTAATCTGCTTGTACAGCCAGGACCAAGACTGGTCCTGCTGGATCACGGTCTGAGCGGGCGTCTGGCACCCTCGCTCGTTCATTCGCTTACTGAGATGGTGCGGGCGCTTGTCGCTGGTGATTTCGATGCCCTGACCACGGCAATGGCAGGGGCCGGGCTACAACTCGATGAGCAGGTGGACATCACAACCTTGCTGCAACTCGTTGGTGTACTGCTCGGCGGAGAACGAGCTAGTGCCGCTGTAGATGTCGGACCACAACTGGCCAGGATTCTCAGCCATGTTCCCACTGAACTCATTCTGGTGGGACGTGCGCTCGGTTTGCTCGATGGCGTCACAAAGCAGCTTGATCCAGACCTCAATATCCTGGAGAGTATCGCTTGCTACGTTTAACGAAGGCAGCGTGGGAAGTCCCATCCGCTTCGAGAGGATGGATGAAAGCGACGTTCCTACAGGTGTCTTGTTGTTACAGCTTAAACGATACTTCCCGACCTGATATGCCTGCGGATTGTGAATTCGTAGCCATAACTCGACGTAACCCACGGCGATGGGCTGAACGCCGAGACCCGCAAGGAAACAGTGTAATCTTGCCAGTGCTTTACTTGTATCTGTGCCCTCTTCACAATGAACTTCGACTTCGAGAAAATCTCCAAGATCTTCAACATGATCGATAGTCAGATGCATATCGTCTTTGCTGTAGATTTCTCTGGTGTTGTGGATTTGTGCTAGCATGATCAGGTCATTGATTGTGATAGCCTCAGCAAAATCGGCAGCAGCACTCCAGTGCGGTAAAAAATCCAGAAACAGACTATTCATTTTTGTTGCTATTTCTGGCTCAGGCCGTAATGGAAAAACACGCTCAATGCTTTGACTATGGGCCTGTTCCGCGTGGTTGTTAAACTTAAATTCAAGCAGTCGGCTGTTCCTGACACGAACGAAAACCGCTTGCTGAAGGAGATTCCATCCCGGCGTATCGTAATAGATATCGGTGTTGGAGACGATGCCATGGAATCTCATGTCGAGAAGTTTCTGGTCGAGCTTGTACAGTAGCTCAGGATATAATTCACACTTTAATTCCACTTCTATCAAGTAAAAACCTTCTTTCATGAAGAAACTCTATCGCATCTACGGAGGAAAGGAAAGCTCGTCCCCCTTTCTTCTCGATCATCTGGATCATGGAATGGAGGCGGGCTTCATCCTCGTAACGTGTCCAGACAGGAGCATGAGCGGACCAGGAGACCTTCACTTGATGGCGTGGTACCTGTTCTAAGAGAGTCGCTGATATAAATTTGACAAAGCGGCCTTTCTCATCAGCATACAGTGGCCCTAAGATAAAGCCCTCACAACCTGCATGGAGGCCTTCTTCAAAGATCCGTTCGTATTCCGTATCCTGAACCTGCGGCAAAATTGGGCGTACGGCAATAAATGAGGGTATACCCGCACGGCGTAAATTGGTGATGGTGAGCATCCGCTCTTGAGGTGTCGGGGTATGGGGTTCGATGAGATGGGCTGACTCCCAACAACTCAGCGAGATAAGCGCGCTGAGCGTTTTACCGGATGTCATCTTATTCCGCAAAGTGTCAAGAGAGCGCAGTGTTAGCCTTCTATGAAGGCTTTCGTACTAAAATTGACATGCTTGCCCATATGGATTAACCTTTGTAGGATCATGATACCACGCTCTGGATTAGCAAAAGGATCACCATCATAGCCAAACTGAATCGTGTCAAAGACATTCTTTTGTGCAAAAATGACAAATTGTCGGAGAATTTCTTCCACAGTGGCTTTGGGTGGTCCAACTTCCCCTCCCCTGGTGTAACAATATTTGCAACTAAAAGGGCACGGCTCGCCAACGGGAACAAGGACGCGTCCTTTCTCAACTTTGAACTGAATGGTTTTTACCAATCTTTGCCTCCACTCAATATGATGTTCTGGCCAATCAAGCTTATCATCACAGTAATAAAAGATCAACACTTTTGCCTAAAAGATACCATCTTAAGTACTTGCGTTTAAATATCACCTAATGTATTCTATTGTAAGGACTCTGACATGTGATTGGCTTGTACATGTTTGTAACAAAATGAGCTTTTCGTCTGGCTAATGTCACCTCACTGTTTGTTTGATGAAAATGGCTAACAGTGGCCATTTGAAAAAAGGAGTCACAGGTGTGATGAATATGCCGCCGGGTAACACAAATGAAGGAAAGTTACTTGCCGATGATCGATTTCTGCGCAAAGTGGCCTATCTCTATTATGAAGATGGACGAACGCAGGAGGACATTGCTGAAATGGAGTTTTGCTCCAGACAGACCATTGGGAAGGCCCTACAAAAAGCGAAGAGTCGAGGGATTGTGCGCTTTTCTGTTGTTCCTGATGAACGCACGGGGTATTTACGCAATCTCTCCCGTGACTTACGTGTGAAGTTGGGGCTGGAGGATCTGGTCATTATTGCTGGTCGCAGCTTGCATGAGATGACTGATGAGACGGAGGCCGATGATATATTAGCTGAAATCGCAGCTACTGCCGCGGATTACCTGGACGAGTTAATCGTCGATGGAGATATCCTGGCCGTTTCGGGAGGCAGAGCCATCATGAGGAATGTCGTCAGATATCTCAAGCCTACTAAGTTGCTTCCCAATCTGCAAGTAGTACCTACGATTGGTTTTGTGGAAGCTCATACCAGCCTTGGTGATTCGAATTTAATTGCCTATGACATTGCCGTTGCTTATGGTGCTAAGCATGCCTGGTTACCTATTCCGGCTGTTGTCGAGACGCAGGAGCAACGTGAATTGGCCCGTGCACTGCCTTTGGTAAGAGATGTGCTAAAGATGGTAGAGAAGGCCAACATTCTTATGTTGGGGATCTGGCCGCCCCATTCTAACAATGAGCTTGTGAGAAAGCATGTATTCTCTCAAGCGCAGCTGGAGATGTTACAAGCATACCATCCTGTGGGCGATATCAATCATTGGGTTTTGAATGCGTCAGGGCAGTGGATTAATGAGCAGTTGACACCCGCACCGTACTACCTTACAGGGCTAGAAATCCCTCGCTTGAAAGATAGAATCAGGCAAGGGCATACGAAAGTGATTCTTGTGGCCGGAGCCAGTCTGGCTTATGTCCCTGCCATTCTTGCAGCCTTGAAAGCAGGTATCGCCAATATCCTGATTACGGATCATGTGACGGCAGAACTGCTTATGAAAGCGCAGTAAGCATACAATACTAACGTGGTCGTGCTACTTTTTCTGGCTGAAGTAGCACTATGCTACTCACTGTGACTTATGTTGCATTACGCTATATTTATCGAATTTTATTACTCATATTCAGCAAAGAAGACTATTGTAACAGCTATGCTGTATAAAATTTCAAAATTATAAAATGCTACTTTTTTAGTAAACTCTCCTAAAAACTTTATTTTATGATATCTATCATGTTACACTTATATTACCCTAAATCTTAAAGAGTACCTCTTTAAAGGAACAGCCAGATGGCAATCAACGGGGGAACGTGTACTCTGCGCGCTATCCATGTTGGTGAGAGGTATATATGATAGATAAGAACGAGAAGGAGGGGGTCATACCAATGAGTGAGAGTGAGATTGTACGACTACGGAGGCAAATCGAGGAGGCTTATGAGGCAGGGATGCAGGGTTTAACAGGCCTGGCAAGTGGAACCTCTAACCATCGGTTTATTCAGGCGAAGTTAGAGCATGTTGAAGCCTGCCATTCACGGCTTGTTGAACTCGTAGGGGTGCAAGAGGCTATTCAGATAGTTTACGAGACTCAAGTTCGCATCGTTGGAGAATAAGAAAACCTATGGGTAAACTGATCATGGTGATTGATGACTCCGCAAGTGTGCGTAAATTCATTGAAACATGTTTAAGGCCCGAAGGCTTTGAGGTCAAGAGTTTTGCAGACGGAGTAGAGGCCATGCGCTGGCTGATGTATCCGGAGGCCCGTATCCCTGATCTTGTGATCCTCGATATTAACCTGCCAAAGGTGGATGGTTACGAGGTGGCCCGTCGTCTCAAAGCCAGGCCACAGTTTACCCAGACGGTCTTTGTCATTCTTACCCGGCGCGACGGGATGGTAGATCGTCTCAAAGGGCGTCTGGTAGGCGCTAAAGATTATATAACCAAACCATTTAAAGCTCAGGATGTTCTTACTGTTGTCCGATCACATGTGGATCTTCCTGCTGCAAAATGAATAGGAGATGACAGGCTTTACCTTTTCTCTGTCGTCTTTTCATATACGTGACACCGCAAACCTGGAGCAGACCCGGCTTTGCGGGTCTACTCTTAACATTTCTGCGACAGCTTCTTTCATAGAGCAAATACCCTTTTTTCCTATCCAGGAAGGCATTCTCAACCATGATTATATAATTTTTGGTATATTGAGTCATGTTGAAATAATTATGGTCATTATTGGATATCAAAGGATGCAATAGATAAGTTATGGGAAATCCTTCACAATCAGAGCAGACACCTTCCAGGGACTCTTTACACCTTTTGCCCCATACTGAGTCACCAGATCTGGCCCCTTCCAGGGACTCTTTACCCTTTTTACCTCATACTGAGTTACCTGAGCAGGCCCCTCACTCGGCGATTGACTCTACGAAATCATCAATTGCCGATGAGATCACACAAATCCTCTTCAAAAAACGCAATCAATTCAGAAGCATCTTTGACGGGAAATCACGCTACATTGTCAATACAGACCCTCACTCGGCAATTGATCCTACGAAATCATCAATTGCCAATGAGATCACACAAATTTCCTTCGCCCCAGAGGCTTTGACTACACCAGCTTCTTATATCCAACATTACCCAGAGCACACGCAATTGACTCCAGGCAATATCTCGCTCAGTCTCCCTCTGATCCCTATTCCCCCATCGCACAGCTCAACAATTTCCTGGCGTTCCACCCCCGCCACCGCTATCGTCACTCTATGTCACCCCATTTGCGCCAAAGGCAGGGGAGTATGAAAATCCTTATGATTACGCATCGCCTTATGTCTCTGCTCCAGTTCTTCTTCTCCCTCTTGATGAAGCTATTCAACAGCTTCCACGCCAGTATATTCGAGTCCTGGCTCGACCATCTGTTAGCACCTTGCGCAATGAAATGGGCAAGGCCGCCTGGAATATCATCTGGTTTCAAATCATTCTGGCTGGCGTACTGATCAGTATCTTGAGTCTCTTGTCACATGTCGTAGGTTCCCAACCGTCTAATACGATCATGTCGTCATGGGGATTCATCATTATACCGCTGGTAACCATGGTGAGTGCCGGCTTACTCTACCTTTCCACAAGAATTTTGAGGGGACGTGGGACTTTTCTGCAACAATGCTATACAACCTGCCTGTATTCCGTTCCTCTGAGCATTTTGGCTAACATTTTCCTCCTGATCCCTACCACAGGTCTGTTCTTAAGTGCAATTGTCGATATTTATGTAATGATACTCGGTTTCTTGATGATTCGAGCCGTCCATCACCTGAGTCTGAGAAAAGCGTTTATTGTGGTTGTGGTGACATGGGTTGCAATGGTTATCCTGGTTGTTGTTGTGGTTGTTGTGGTTGTCTATTTGACCAGTCAGTTCACGATAAGGAAATAAAATTTTCCCTTTCATATAGCAGTATCCTTTTTTCCTATTCAGGAAGGTATTCTCAAACATAGTTATATAATTTTTGGTATATTAAGTCATGCTGAAATAATTATAGCCATTATTGGATATCAAAGGATGCAATAGATAAGTTATGGGAAATCCTTCACAACCGGAGCAGACACCTTCCAGGGACTCTTTACACCGCTTGCACTATACTGAGTCACCAGAGCAGACACCTCACTCTGCAATTGATCCCTCAATATCATCATTTACTAATGATATTACACAAATTCCTTTCCCTCCAGATGCTTTCACCTCGCCTGCTTCTTATATCCAACTCGAACACACGCCACAGACTCAGGCAACGCTCGCTCAATCTCCCTCTGATCCCTATTCCCCTGCACCTTATGCTTTCACCGCGCCTCGTATCCCACCACCCCCTCCACCATCGTCATTCTATATCACTCCGTTTACGCCAAAGGCAGGGGAGCATGAAAATCCTTATGATTACGCATCGCCCTATATCTCTGCTCCAGTTCTTCCTCTCCCCCTTGATGAGGCTATTCAACAGCTTCCAGGTCAGTATATTCGAGTCTTAGCGCGACCATCTGTTAGCACCTTCCACGCTGAAACAGGCAAGGCGGCCTGGAATATTACCTGGTTTCAAATTATTCTGTATGCTTTGCTCGTCAGTATCTTTGCTCTCCTTCGGTATCATACTAACCCTACATCCCCACTTCAATTGACTAGCACGTTTATTTCATCATGGGGAGTCATCGTTATACCATTGTCGACCCTGGTGGGTACTGGTTTTCTCTACCTCGCTGCGCGGATGGTGGGAGGGCGGGGGACTTTTCTGCAACAAAGCTATGTAACATGTCTATATACAATCCCCCTGGGCATTTTGGGTAACATTCTTCAGATGATACCTACAACAGGTATATTCTTATATGTGCTTGTCGAAATTTATGCGCTGGTACTCTACTTCTATATGCTTCGAGCCGTCCATCACCTTAGTCTGGCAAGATCAATTGTTGCATCTATAATTTCATTAGTCATTGCAATCGTATTGGCTGTATTGGCTGTACTGCTCGTTCTGGTTGTAGCTTTTATTGTTATTATTTATATGCACGTAAGGTAGCTATTTTACTTGATAATGTGCTAGCCATGAATGGCGCAATCGAATAATTCTTGGGTTAGACGAGTACCGTTGTTGATGTCTGAGAGGGGCGATCCCGCCTGCCATTGGCTTATCGGGACAGAGGCACAGTGGGTACTGACCCATGTCATCAGGTCATTGTTTGAGGTACCACTGAGGCTCCGAAGTTTGCTTCCCTGGAACCTCTTACGTAGCCGAGGCGAAAGATGATGGGGCAGGCCAGAATTGAATAAGAAGAAGCGCACTGTCCCGTTATCCACCAGAGTAATCAACTGCTGAATGGTCAAGATGCGATCACCGCCACCAAAACCACCAAGTGCCATGACAGGCTGGTCAGTGTCGAGAATAATTGGAATAGCTGGTCCTGAATTGATCGTCGCTACTAGAAAACGTACCTGACCTTGATTTGTCAGCAAGTACTGCTCCAGCGCGAAGACATTGGGAGCTTGTGGGGGCATTCGTCCGGGTTTTTTGGGGGCAGGGGCATTGCTCTGCTGGTGTGGCCCTGCGAGAGGATCGGCAGTGGGACTACTCAGTGCTACAGCAAAGCCATCCCACACCGTTGGGGCGAGAAGGAGAGCAAGCACTCCCGTCGTGGCAAGGGCATTGAGGAAAACGGGCTTACTGAACCAGGGGCGTAAAGTGGTGGGTGTACTTGTCGGCTTGGGAGTCTCCTGATGTCTTCTGGAAGTAAGATGGACGAACAGGCGTACCATGATCAGGATGACAGCCACGAAGAGGCAGAGAGCAACAATGATGGGAGTTAGCCAGCGACTCTGATCAGGGAAATACGATAGCATATGAGCCTGCACCAGAGCTGTAGCAATGAGTGCAACTGGTAAAAACCATCCCCGCCAGCCTGGACGACGGTAGTCCTGCCACATTGCTCCTAGCCCTATGGCGAAGAGTACACAGATACCAGGAACAAGCATTACCATATAATAGATGTGAAAAAAGCCCGCAACGCTGAAAAAAATTGTCATTGTGAAGAACCAGACTCCCCAGAGCACAAGAGCCTGCTGTTGTGGTGGGAGCGGAATGCGAGGGCGTCTTTGCCAGCCAACCGCGAGTAGGCCCAATAGTGCCATAGGTAGTAGCCAGCCGACCTGTCCACCTTCTTGCTGATCGAGGAGCCGTAGCAGACCAGGTGCATTCCCCTCTCCTGATAAGTTAAAAAGCTGCTGGAATAAAGATGGCCCGTTGCTGGGAGGATTACGTCCGGTGAGGCGAGCTAATCCGTTATAGCCCAGAGCGAGGTTCAGTTCTGAGTTGATGCCGCTCGATCCAGCGTAGGGACGTTGAGACGCAGGGGTTAGATCGACTATCATCACCCAGGAGAAGGAGATGACGAGGAGCACAACCGTTGCAAGTGCGAGATGGGCAACGCGTATGTACCACCGCTGTGGTGTACTAAGAAGGTAAACCAGACCAAAGGCAGGTATGATCAGATATGCTTCGAGCATCTTGATATTAAAGCCCAGCCCAACGAAAAACACGCTAAGCAACAGCCAGCGCAGGCGACCCGTCTCCGTGGCACGACTGAGTGCCCAGGTTGCGAGTAGCACAGTCAGCACAAGTAACATATCGATGGTGTTATTGCGACTGGTGGCGACGCTAATGGGACTCAGAGCCAGCGCCAGGGCGGCAATCAGTCCTGGCACCTGTCCGAAGATGCGGGCAACCAGATAATAAAGTAGTGCCACACAAAGGACACCCGCCAGTGCTTCTGGAAAGAGCAAACTTTGTCCACTAAAGCCCAGGAGCCTGGCACTCGCTGCCTGTATCCAAAAGCCCAGAGGAGGCTTATCTATCGTCACAAAGCCACCTGGATCGAATGAAACGAAGAAGAAGTTGTGCCAGCTCAGGATCATACTCTTGACACCAGCGGCATAGTAGCCATTACCATACCCGACCTTCTCCAACTGGAAGAAGTTCAGAAAAGCAGATATCAGCAAAATCACTCCCAATGCGATTCGGTGCCATGCTAGCAGAGGTGTTGAGGAGGCTTTCTCAGGAGGATTGGTGTGATCAGCTTGTGTGCTTGTTTCAGTTGTTGTCACCGCTGTGTATCCTTTAATTCTGTGTTGCTATTTCTTCGTGTTGGATATATATTGAGATGCTTGTGAGCGGATGTTTTTGGTGAGATCCTCCTTGGAAACAGAGAAGCCATATAGGGGTTCGCGAGACTTTCGATTCGACCCCATAGTTTCTGCGGGTAATACATTCTTGTTCTTGTGTTATTATACAGCGTATTTTGCAGACCCGGCGACTTTTAGAGAAAATGGGTCAGGAAGCTTAAATGTTTTCGATCAAGCGAGGGCAGGGGTGGCCATCCCTGCCCTCACTTGATCGAAAACATTTAAGCTTCCTGTTCTATCCTTTGTAGGTCAGGATACGGCCCCACAGGCTCTTGGTTCCCCATATACCTGCACGCAGGCATTCCAATTGGACAATCTGGCTGTGATCCACAAAAACATTGACTTCAGGACCATAATTCTTGATATACCAGGCAAAAACCTCCGGGTCAGCGGCCTCGAACATTACCTTCTCCAACCCTAATGCACCAATTATTTTAGCGGCAGCATCGGTGCGCCATGTTTTCACATTTTCGGTGATGCCCTCGGATTCAATCATGATCATGTAGGCCCCGGCATCCAGAAATCTTCTGGCCTGCCCAATGGCCCAATCTACATCGCGTGTACCTTCCGATTCAAGCTCCTCGGCGGTACTGGCTCCTCCTGCACCAAACTGGATACCCACCTCGGGCTTGGCTTTAAGGCCCGCATGTTGCACCTTTTCGATCAGGCGTAGCCAATCATCAACCGGGATGCTGATAAAACCGCTAGAGATTTCGAGAATATCAAAGCCTACATTGCGGCACTCCTCAATATAGCGATTCACAGCCTCAGGCCCCTGTGTGAGTACATGCTCGATAAAACCGCCGGTGGAGACCAGTACATTGTAGCGATGGGCCAGATCAATGATTTCCTTGAGTTGCTTCTCAGGCATCAGTGTGAAGGAGCCGCCCGCAAATTTCAGCGAATCGACATATTCACCCATTGTCTCCAGAACATCTTCCAGATAGCGCTTGCCCATAGGTGTATAGTAGGGGCCGCGAATCTCGGTGATGCCGCGTGTGCGGGGTTTGCCCTCGCGTTCGTTCATTCGAATAAAGGGAAATGCTCGCTCGTTCATAGGAATTGCCTCTCTTTCTTTGTTTAACGGGTAGGCGTAAAAGGTACACGTAATAACTCGGTCAATTGCGCTACTTCTTTCGTTTCCAGATGAACTACGGTCTCTGCGATGGCCGTACGCTGTGCAACATCGGTAAAGGGGGCTGCAAGACGCTCAAACTTGGCGACGGCTTTCTCCCATGACAGTGGTCGCGTGTAAAATCCCTCGTAGTCATGCTTCTCGTTGTTCAGCGTTCGACCATCTTTGAGTATGATCTGGATGCGGCAGGGCATCCCGGCGGGAAATTGTTTACTCAACGTCTCATCGGGTTGGATGGTGACCCTGCGGAGCAGGCTTTGCACATCCGCCCGCACAATACGTTCTGGTGTATACTGCGCTGGAGAAACATCACCATCCAGGAGCGCAACGGCTACCATGTAAGGCAAACTGTGATCAGCCTCTTCCTTACTACGCACCTGTTGCTTGTCTCCCTCTTCCCCTCCGCCGATAATGTGATACGCGACATCAAAAATCTCGATCCTGACGCGCTCAATCTCTTCCGGATGCACCTGTCGGGCCGTGCGCAGCTCCAGAATACCTTCAAGTGTGGACTGCGAATGAAACTCAGCATTGTACTTCTTAACACTGGTGCGCCGAACTGCCTCAAGATTCTCCTGCGCCCAATCCAGCTCAAAGGGTCCGGTAATGGCATCCATCAGACCCTTGTTGCCTTCAAACACTTCCAGTGGACCTGTTATGCCGCGCATAGCGAGGAATGCAGCATGTGTAGCGCCAAAGGCAGTGTTGGGATAAGCCAGCCCTTTCCAGTTGGAGAGGCTTCCTGTACGTGTGACACGCAAGGCATTGTAGGCGGTGCCGCTTATTGCAACCGCGTTCGCAACTCCGTTCTGATCAAGACCAAGCGCTCTGGCTACTCCAGCTGCTACTGCGTAGGCTCCCTGCGTGGTGTGATCGAAACCCTTGGCTCGCACAGGGGCCACATCTGAGAGCCGACATTGGACCTGATAAGCCAGTGCCAGGGCTGTCAGAAACTCTTTGCCACTTTTCTGTGCGTACTCGCTGGCGGCAAGTACTGCGCCGAGGTTGTCGCTGGGATGGCAGGTCTCATTTTTGGCAATGTAGCTATCATTGTAGTCCAGGTATCGGACCAGGGCCGAGTTGTAAAAAGCTGCGCGATCAGGGGCGGTTTTGCCTCCACCAATCAGTGTGACCAGGGGGTTGCCGCCAAAATCTTCGAGTTGTGCACGCAACATGTTGAGCGGTGGACCTTCAAGTGCTCCAATAGCACAGCCAAGAGCATCGATGATGCGGATCTTGAGTTGCTGGCACGCTTCCTTTGAGAGATCTTCGTACCTCGTACGCACGACGAAAGCTGCCAATTGTTCAACCTGAGTCATATCGCCTCTTTTCTCTTCTGTTTAGAAGTTCTTCATATTCGCTCTTACCTGTTTCTCGTTGTTCTCTCTCCTGAGGTTTCATCTGTTCAATCTAGCGCTAGAATGATCATATACAAAGTATACGGGAGATCAGTTGATGCGTCCAACACCTATTTGATATAATAGTGATCTCAAAATGAGATCAACTAGCGAAGAGGAGCTATATGGAGTTTCACCAACTTACCTATTTCCTGGCGGCGGCGCAAACACAGAACTTTCGAAAAGCCGCTGAACTATGTTTCGTTGCTCAATCTGCGTTGAGCCGCCAGATCGCGGCACTGGAGGACGAGTTAGAGATCACACTCTTTACGCGCAACAAGAAACGTGTCGTGTTGACTTCAGAGGGTCAGGAGTTTGCGGTCTATGTCAGAAATGCACTGGAACAGTTACAGGAAGGTCAGCAATGGCTTACCGAGTTGCAAGCCGGTCAACGTGGCACGATTCGCATTGGCTGCATCGAATCGCTGGCAACCGCTTTTTTACCAGCACTCTTTGTCTCGTTTCATCAACGCTACCCGCATGTGCGGCTGAAAGTGCGCGTGAACCATACAGATGAATTGGTTGCTCTGGTGGAGCAAGGAGAGATAGAGCTTGGCTTGATTCTCGATCCACACCAGCAATCGGAGTTGCTGATTGTCAAGGAATTATTTCGCCAGCCTCTCCATCTGCTTGTTTCAACACAGCATCCCCTGGCTCAGATGAAAGCTCCAGCGGTCACTCTGGAACATATCACGATAGAACCGCTCCTGTTGCTGGACGAAACATCTCGTATGGGTCAGATTACCAAGAGGATCTTTGCCCAACGTGGGCTACCAGTGCATCCACTGATTGAGATCGAGTCGGTTGAGGGACTCAAAGAGATGGTCAGACAGGGCATCGGCGTTACCCTGACACTTCCCGCCTTAATACGACCATCTCAGGTTGGCCATGATCTGGTGCTCCTGCCCATCACTGACGTACCAGAAGAGTTCATTTTCGCTCTCGTCTATCGCCGTGTCGGATCTATTTCGCGTGCTGCCCGCGAGTTAATCAACACTATTTCCCTGCAACTCACGAAGAATGTGCAGCCCTAGACCTGAGCTTGAGTTGTTATATGGAAGTTCACTACCACCTCGGATCTATTCGCTCTTTTCCTCGATGGTGCTCCACACCCCAGGCAAAGCCAGTTGCTGGAATATGCTCTCCATTTGTTCCGGGGTATATGGCATCTCGGCTTTGAGCCACCATTTCAGCAGGTGAAGAAAGGAGCCAGCCAGATACTGAGAGATCACAGCCAGAGGAATTGACGGAGGACGTTTTTTCGCAGTGGTGGTTGTCAGAATTCTGTTCAATGGTCCTGCTCAAAGCTGTCTGCGCTGCCTCCCATAACACCTCTCCTGCATGGCCC
Source organism: uncultured Chloroflexia bacterium (assembly GCA_963814985.1). Lineage (GTDB taxonomy): Bacteria > Chloroflexota > Ktedonobacteria > Ktedonobacterales > Ktedonobacteraceae > CAWFFV01. The sequence continues at coordinate 22,884 of CAWFFV010000057.1, forward strand.
CGCAACATTGCTTGAAAGTACTGCTGGTTCTGTTGGACATGCTGAAACAGTTCCAGGCCAGGGACAATCCCCTGCTCCGCATTCCTTTGAGAGAACTGTTGACCGAACGTCTCAAGCATCTGTTCCGCTATACTCGTCAGCACATCTTCTTTATCAAAATAGTGTGTATAAAACGTGGAACGACCAATCCCTGCCCGATCCAGTATATCTTGGACGGTGATTGTATCATAATGTTTCTCAAACAAAAGTTCCATCATGGCTGAATTGACCAGACGATGGGTGCGCTGGGAACGGCGATCCTGTTTGTCTTGCTTCACTGTCGATTATCTCTTTTCCGTACAATATTGGTCGTCTGTGCGCTAGTGAACAATTTCATTCCATTGGTTCTTGATAGAAGTGACTCTACACTTTATAAATAAAACGAATAGCGTGTTCATTAGGGGACAAATTGTTCATTTGAAAGGAGCAATATCGATGTCGTTCATGACTTTCCTCATGGTCGGGTTTATGATCCTTATCATGGCAGGATTTATGACCCTTTTTATGGTTGTCGTGCATTTCATTCGTTTGCATCATAGCAGACAGCATGGGACATCTGCCCATGAGATACAAGGTGTGTTTCCTATCATCAACTGGGCTATCAAGATGCTGCTGCGTCTGGGTGTACGCGTGACGATATTAGGCCCGATAATGTTACTTACTGTGCGTGGTCGCAAGACTGGGAAGCCTCGAACTCTTCCTGTGGATCTGTACGAACGCGATGGTCGTCGCTTTTTGATTGCCACCCACGGCGAAGGCAACTGGGTATATAATCTCCGCGCTACGGGCGAAGGAATTCTGAGTCTGGGTCGGAGCCATCAGGCGTTTACCGCTCTGGAACTGGCCCCACAGGCAGCCGGCTCCGTGATCAAGGATGTCCTGGGTCCTCTTCTTGCCTCTCAAGGTGTGCGTGGATCAATTCTTCGACAACACCTTAGCATGACGCCAGACTCTTCTCCAGATGACTTTATCAACGCGGCTCGAAGTCACCCGGTCTTCGAACTTGGCTTTTCTGATAAGCCGTCCTCCCAGAGTTAGGCTTTATTAAAAATTGGGGTGAACCCCGTAAAACAGGTTCACCCCAATTACTTCCTTCTCCGATCTTCAGGCTTTACTCCAGACGCCTCTGCTAATTTTTCTAGTGGCTCAAAGGCCATGCTCTCTCTGTGTGTAATTATGCCATGTAATAGTTTTGTGGGGCAAAACGATATGTTTAGTGAGAAATCACTAAAGGATAGAAAGTTGAAGCAGAGTGATCCGATAACCAGCAGCAGGACCGTAGAAGAGTTATTTGAACGACATTCAGAGACGCTCTTCGCATACCTGCGACAGCATACACAAACGCGGGAAGACGCCGAGGATATTCTGGTGGAGGCCTTCTTGACAGCTCTGGCAGATACAAAATTCGCGCATCTGTCTGAAGCGATCCAGGTAGCCTGGCTCTGGCGTGTGGCGCACAACAAGATAGTGGATGCATTCCGCAAAGCTACTGTTCGGCGCAATATGTCCCTGGAACAGGCAGATGAGGCGATCTCTGAAGACGAGACGCAAGATCCTGTACAGATGGCACTGAGGCAAGATGAGACACGCGAGATACGCGATCTTCTCCAGCATCTATCAGCACAACAGCAAGAAATACTCCGACTACGCTTTAGCGCTGATCTACGCTGTGGAGAAATTGCGACAATTCTGGGCAAACGTGAGATAGCCGTACGCACCATGCTGTCGCGAACAATGAATCTCTTACGTCATAAACGGGAAATTATCCATCCTGGAGTCAGACACCCAATACCCACAAGATCAGAGCACGTCTAAAACGGTTAAAACTCTTTAGAGTGTTAACCCGAGCACAGGCCAACTTCTGTCTGAACATCAAATAGCGATCGAGCAAGACGGCTGGGGTTTGATTGGAGCCAACAATGGACTGCTCTACATACAGATTAATGTACCACGAATAGCACCATTCCATACTTCGATGAGGTCTTCGCCGCTTACCGTCTCAGCGATGGTGCAAGGATGTGGCGTTACGAGATACCCCCATTCTCCTCCCCATTGGGCGCGAACACTTCACCTAATACATCCTCACCAGTACTCGCACCGTGATGCTAACGATTAAGGGATGTTGCTCAAGACATCCCTTGATTTTACGCGAACCGTGAGTTGACAATTCCTGTCCTTTCTCTTATAATCGTAACGTATGGTACGTTACGATTATAAGAGAAAGAGGAGCCATGGAACACGGGCAGCATTCCCGATCCCAACACACCCGCCAGCGGCTGCGTGCCGCTGCTCACCGGCTGTTTCTTCAGCAAGGGTACCTGGCGACAAGTATTGATGCCATCCTGGCGGAGGCGGGGATTTCCTCGAAAGAGACTCTCTACCGCCACTATACCAACAAAGAGGCTCTTTTGGTCGATGTCCTGGCTCACCTGACAATGGAGCAGCCAGGCTTTTCCGAGAAACTAGCAGCCCTGCCCCTGCCTCGTGATCTGCTATCGCTGCGCCAGGCGCTCACAATGCTGGCTCGTGAGATCCTGTCGATGATGTGCCAGCCTGGCTATCTGCCCCTGGTGCGCATGATTATCGCCGAAGCGCCGCGCTTCCCGCAGCTCGGCACACTTTTTCTCTCGACCGTCACACAACGTGGCCTCACCATCATGACCGCACTGCTACAGGCCGCCAGAGAGCAACAGATCATCGCTGATGTTGACTTTGACGCGGTGACACATACGTTGCTTGGTGGGCTGCTGGCCTATATCCTGATGAACCTCATATCCGCAGAGGAGGCGCATCTTCCATCGCTCGACCGCGCCGATGCAGTCGTCGAGATCGTCATGCGTGCGTTGACACCATAAAAGTTGACCTTTTTTCAAGGAGGATAGAATGTCTTATAACCGCATGCGTGCCTTTAACAAGCACATTACCAATCGGATCACACGTCATTTTGCGCGACTTTCCCGGGGCCCATTTGCGATGATTTGCCACGTTGGTCGTCGGAGTGGAAAGCCTTATGAAACTCCGATCATGGTGGAGCCAACAGCAGATGGTTTTGTGATCGCGCTCACCTATGGAGAAGCGGTCGATTGGTATCAAAATGTACTGACCGCCGGGGGCGCGACGTTGCTCTGGCATGGGAGAGAATACGCTCTGGGAAAACCGGAATCAATTGATGTAAACACAGCCTTACCCCTGTTTTCACCTTTCCAAAGGTTGATTTTGCGAAGGCGCCGCACGCAGCATTTTGTGAAGATGAAGGATCGGGGAAATGTCAGAGCCTCAGAGGCAACGCAAGTCTGAGAGGCTCCGGCTTTTGATCGGTGGTTTCATGAGGAGAGCGGGAATTGATAAGTGCGCTGAAATACACCTCCTTGGGCTTCCTCACCAATTTGGGATGCGATCCTCGTCAGAGGAAGCGTTAGGTAGAGACCTTCCTCTTTGATACGTGAGAGGGGAAGCGCGTGGCAATGTACCTTATGTTTAAACAGGAATAAGCGGAAGCAATTTGGGTGTGTGGTGTCAGCGTTCATCCTGATGAAGCCTTGCTCGTCGAATTACGTCAGGCCCGGCAGACTCCAGAAGGTCACATATGATTATAGAAAAACAAATTTCGAGCAACAAAACGTATCAACATTAGTGAGCCACATTATGTATAAACTGTGCGAATAGACCGAATGCGATAATGATGAGCGAGACGGCCAGTATGATTGAGCCGATAACAATAATTTGCCGGTACTGTCCACCAACTTTGGGTGGATCAGGAATGTAGTCTACTGGAGTTACCTCGTCCAGATGGCACAGATCATGGAGGAGATCCTGCATTGTGGCGTAGCGTTTGTCCGGGTCGCGACGAATCGCACGCATAACCACCGTTGCCAGTGTTGGTGAAAGACCAGGGTTCCATTGCAGGATGGAGGGGGGATCATGTGAGATATGTTCGTTCACGAGTGCAAAGCCATCCAGCTCCTCAAAGGGTGTCCGTCCACATAGTAGTTCATAGAGCACTACACCAACTGCATAGCTATCAGAGCGAACATCACCAGGTTCCCCACGTAAGCGTTCTGGCGTCATATATGCAGGTGTCCCGATGGGAGCAGACAAAATTTGGAAGTTGATACGGCGGCGGTGCTTTGTCTCCAGTTGCGCAATGCCAAAATCGATAAGTTTGACCTCTCCATTGTCCGATAGCAGTATGTTTTCAGGTTTGACATCCCGGTGGATCACTCCATGTGCATGAGCATAGTCCAACGCTTCGCAAATTGGGAGAAGGAGATGTATAGCCTTGGTCGGAGGGAAGAATTGAGGAACATGTTCACTCATGATCTCGCGCAGTGTATGGCCCGGCAAGTATTCCAGGACCAGATACTCTTCTTGCCGCTGCTCACTCTGATTCAGATGTCGCTGGATGTGCGGATGGTCAAGGAGTTTTCCGATCTCTCCCTCGCGTTTATATCGCTCGAAGATAGCGGCTCCGCCAGTTACATCATCGATGGGAAACTTGAGCACCACTTCTTGCTGATTGTGAAGATCCTGTGCCAGGTAGACGCGGCTCGATGGACCACGTCCAAGCAAACGGAGGATTTTGTAATGGTCCACAAGCTTCCCTGGCTGATAGTGCGTTTGCATACGTCCAGTATCTCTTTCTTATTGAAAGGGCAACATCCATGTTGTTACTCTAGTCTTGCTGATCCCGACTTGCTGGTACCAGGTGAATATCAATCCCTACGTCTAAGCGCAGCAGACGATTAATGATGGAACCCCGCAGGATTTCTTCCCAGCGACTACGTGCAGGCAGGCCCAACACAATCTGAGTGATATGCCGCTCTTGTGCTACTTTGACTAATGTGTGAGCAATATCAGTACTACTGGTACGAATTACTTCTGCGCCCAGGTCCTCCGCGAGCAGTATATGTTCTTCCAGGCGACGTAGTGCCTGTTCCCGTTGGCGACCTGCATCCTGACCATGTTTGAGCAGACCTGTAAGCCTGCTCGTCCAGGCCAGATAGCCTTCTGGCTGGATCGAGATTGCGATCAGGTCAGCATGCAGTCCGTGCGCAAGACGCCAGGCATCGCGCAACACCTGACGTGTATGTGCTCGATGGTCAAACCCGACCAGAACGCGCTCGCTGGCAGGCCACAGCTGATCGATGTGGTGTTCGGTCATATACTGCTGCAACTGGGATTCGGTCTTCTCAGCAGTGCGCCGTAGTGCTAATTCACGTAAGGCCGTGAGGTTGCCCTCGCGGAAGAAATTGTTGAGGGCTGACTCGATCCGCTCAGGAGGGTAGATATTGCCATGCTGCATGCGCTGACGGAGTGCATGCGGGGAAATGTCAATCAGTTCCACCTCGTATGCCTGATCCAGGATACGATCAGGCAGAGTTTCGCGTACACGTACACCAGTAATGCTGGCTACCAGATCATTGAGGCTTTCCAGATGTTGGATATTGAGCGTTGTTACCACATCAATTCCAGCATCCAGTAATTCCTCTACGTCCTGGTAGCGCTTGGCATGCTTCGATCCTGGCACATTGGTATGAGCCAGTTCATCCACAAGCACTACCTGGGGACGTCGGGCAATAATCGCCTCAGTATCCATTTCCTCCAGTGTCACCCCGCGATACGTCACTTTTTTTCGCGGAATGACTTCCAAATCTCCCACCTGTGCTTGCGTTTGCAGACGACCATGTGTCTCCACATATCCAACTATCACATCGGTGCTACGTCCCTCGCGACGATGGCCCTCGCTCAACATCGCATAGGTTTTCCCTGAACCTGCAACGGCTCCCAGGTAGACACGTAGCCGACCTCGCTTCTGCTGATGGTGATCTTGCCCAGGAAGCTCCTCATCCACATTGGTGGATGAGGAGACCTCAAGATCGCTGTCACGGAGACTATAGCGTTTGAGGAGTGCCTCTGGATCGGGGCGCCCCTCCTCGCGCCAACGATGGTCCGCTGGATCCTGGCTCATCACATACCTACTTCAGCCCATCTAGAGCCAGATTTAATTCCAGAACATTCACATAGGGTTCACCAAAGATGAACAGGAAACGGCCCTGGGTATGCTGATCTATCAAATTGCGCACGTCCTGCTGGCTCATCCCACGCTCACTGGCAATACGCGGGATCTGAAAGTAGGCCGCAGCGGGCGTAATATCAGGATCTAAGCCTGAGCCTGACGAGGTCACCAGATCAACAGGAACCGGGACCCCAGGATTTTCCTTTTGGAGATCAGCAGTACGCTGTTGTATCGTCTTGATCAGGATAGCATTGGTAGGTCCCAGATTCGAGGCCCCCGAGTTTTCCGCATTGTAGGGCTGCGGTTTAGTCCCGTCGTCTGAGAGCGTCGCAGATGGACGACCATGGAAGTAGCGTGGCGAGTTCCACTGCTGCCCAATAATATCCGATCCAATTACCTGTCCATTGACTGTGTGCAGGCTCCCATTTGCCTGATATGGGAAGATCGCCTGAGCCAGTACTGTGACAATGCCTGGATAGATCAACCCGGTGATAATAGTCAAGAACAGCGTCAGCATAATAGCTGGGCGGATTGATGTCTTGAGAATACGCATCATACAGCTCCTTTAGGCCCTTAGCGGGTCAGATGTAAAACGACCAGGATAAGATCGACCAGCTTAATGCCAACGAACGGAACGATGATGCCACCTACACCGTAGATCAGCAAATTCCGTCGCAACAAGGCCCCTGCACCAATCGGTCGGTATTTTATCCCGCGCAGAGCCAATGGAATGAGCGCAATGATGATCAGCGCGTTGAAAATGACCGCCGAAAGCACTGCACTATGCGGAGTTGCAAGCTGCATGATGTTGAGTGCATTCAGCTGTGGATAAGTCACCGCGAAGGCAGCGGGAATAATGGCAAAGTACTTGGCGACATCGTTGGCGATACTGAAGGTTGTCAGCGCGCCACGAGTAATCAGCAATTGTTTGCCTACCTCTACGACCTCGATGAGTTTCGTCGGATTCGAATCGAGATCCACCATATTTGCAGCTTCTTTGGCCGCCTGTGTGCCAGTATTCATTGCTACACCAACATCTGCTTGCGCAAGTGCTGGAGCATCATTGGTACCATCTCCGGTCATTGCCACCAGACGTCCGCCACTCTGCTGCTCACGTATCAGCTTCATCTTGGTCTCTGGCGTCGCTTGCGCCAGGAAATCATCCACACCAGCCTCTTTGGCAATAGTCGCTGCTGTGAGTGGGTTGTCTCCGGTGATCATGATCGTGCGGATGCCCATGCGTCGCAGTTGGTCAAAGCGCTCGCGCATACCACTCTTCACGATATCCTTGAGTTCGATCACTCCCAGTAGCCGTGCCTTTTCCTTCCCATTTGTGGTTTGTGTCTCTGCAACCACCAGTGGAGTACTACCTGCACGGGCAACGCTACTCACAATGCCATCCAGTTCCTCACTTCCAGCCCCACCATGCTCGGTAACATAGGTGGCAACAGCATCAGATGCACCTTTTCGAATAGCATGTATCGTACCCGTCCCGGTGCTATCCAGGTCAACGCCACTCATACGAGTTTGTGCTGAGAAGGGAATAAAGATGGCGGATGCCTGTGCTCCCTCTGATAACCCATAGCGCTCCTTTGCCAGCACTACAATAGAACGACCTTCTGGTGTCTCATCCGAGAGACTTGAGAGCATCGCGGCGCGTGCTACGTCACGCTCATCCACGCCGGTGAGCGGCACAAAACGGCTTGCCATGCGGTTACCCAGCGTGATCGTACCAGTTTTGTCCAGCAGTAGTACATCGACATCACCTGCTGCTTCGACAGCTCGTCCGCTCATCGCGAGCACGTTGCGTTGCACCATGCGGTCCATGCCGGCAATACCAATGGCGGAGAGTAAGCCTCCAATGGTGGTCGGGATGAGACACACCAGTAGTGCAATCAGCGTTGTCACCGACACCGCTGTTCCAGAGTAGATGGCAAAGGGTTCCAGTGAGACACACACCAGCACGAAAATGATCGTCAAGCTTGCAATAAGAATATTGAGCGCAATTTCGTTAGGTGTTTTCTGACGTTGTGCACCCTCGACGAGCGCAATCATACGATCCAGGAATGTCTCACCTGGATTGGCGGTGACCCGGACAACGATCCAATCGGAGAGAACCCGCGTGCCGCCAGTTACTGCACTGCGGTCACCACCGCTTTCACGGATGACCGGAGCCGATTCGCCAGTGATCGCCGACTCATCGACTGAAGCCACGCCCTCAGCAACCTCACCATCGCCAGGGATCACATCTCCGGCTTCAACCAGAACATAATCACCTTTGCGCAATTCTGGCGCGGCTACCTCTTGCACTGATGCTGTGCGGTCGGCTTTGGCTAAACGCTTGGCCATCGTCGTGGTTCGTGCTTTACGCAGAGTGTCTGCCTGGGCCTTGCCACGTCCTTCTGCCATTGCCTCTGCAAAGTTGGCAAACAGGACCGTGAACCATAACCAGATGGCTACCGCTAGCACAAAGAACGTTTCGGACGTTAATTGATCGCGTGTGAATGCACCAGTTGGTGAGGTAAAGAACATCAAGCGCACAAACTCGATGGTTGTGATTGCGCTGCCCACTTCGACCACAAACATCACCGGGTTCTTCGCCTGCCAGCGCGGATCAAGTTTCTTGAACGAGTCAAGGATCGCGCGGCGGATAATTGTGGGATCAAAGATGGAAATGTCCCCCTTGCGGCGGGTCTTCCATGGTACCGATTCTGGTGCTTGTTGTGACGAATTGGTCTGTATATTTGTGCTCATGCCTAGAAAACCTTTCCTTGGAGCATCAGCAGATGTTCAACAATTGGTCCCAGCGCATAGGCAGGGAAGTACGTGAGCGCTCCTACAATCAGAATCACACCGATGAGCAGGATCACAAAGGTCGGTCCTGTGGTTGGGAATGTTCCGAGTCCAGCAGGTACAACTCGCTTCTTAACGAGAGAGCCACCAAAGGCCATGAGAGGAATCAGGAACGCGAAGCGGCCAATCAGCATGGCGATGCCACCTGTCCAGTTGTAATAGGGCGTATTAGTAGTGAGTCCAGCAAAGGCTGATCCATTGTTCCCATTAGAGGAGGTGTAGACGTACAGGATCTCCGAGAGTCCATGCGGACCAGGGTTAAGGATAGACGAGACTGCCGTCGGGAGCACTGCGGCTACCGCGGAAAAGCCCAGGATCGAAGCAGGTAAAATCAGCAAGGCAAGAGCCGCCATCATGATTTCCTTGCGCTCGATCTTCTTGCCCAGGTATTCGGGTGTACGTCCCACCATCAGGCCAGCGATGAAGACCGCGATGATAGCAAACATCAACATGCCGTAGAGACCCGACCCAACCCCTCCAAAGATGATCTCTCCCAGGGCAATATTAGTGAGTGGGATCAAGCCTCCCAGTGGTGTATAACTATCATGGAAACTGTTGACAGCACCACATGAGGTATCGGTCGTAGTTACGGCCCACAGTACCGACTGGGTTATGCCGAAGCGTACGTCCTTACCCTCCATATTGCCACCAGCCTGTATACTACTAGCTTCCTGGCTCACACCAAGCTTTGCTATCAGAGGATTGCCAATCTGTTCTGCTGGGAGGGCTACTGCGATGCCCATCAGGAAGATGATGGCCGAGGCGGCCCATAGTACCCAACCCTGCCGTGTATCGCCCACCATTTTCCCGAACATATAGAACAGCCCTGCCCCGATAGAGAAGATGGCGAGTAATTCAATCAATTCTGTCACCATATTAGGGTTCTCATACGGGTGGGCAGAGTTGGTATTGAAGAAGCCACCACCATTCGTTCCCATCTCTTTGATAATCTCTTGTGAGGCCACCGGACCCTGGGCAATAATCTGGGTTGCTCCATCGAGGGTATGTGCCGTGGCGTAAGGATTGAAATTCTGTATAACGCCTTGTGATACGAGAAGGAGTGCGCCCACGATTGAGATCGGCAGCAGGATGTAGAGAATGCAACGCGTCAGGTCGACCCAGAAGTTGCCAAGATGTTGGGCACTTCTACGGGCCAGTCCACGTACCAATGCTACCGCCAGCACAATACCTGTGGCTGCAGAGGCAAAATTGTGAAAGGCAAGACCGGCCATCTGGGTCAGGTAGGTCATGGTCTGTTCACCAGCATAGTTCTGCCAGTTGGTATTGGTTGTAAACGACGCTGCGGTGTTGAACGCAAGTTGCTGTTCAACCGGACCAATTCCCTGCGGGTTGAAAAAGCTGCCGTGCCATTGCTGCGTACGCTCCAGGAGATACAGCAGAAGCATGCCGGCTACGCTAAAGAGCAGCATGTCGACCACGTAGCGGAGCCATGAATGCTCTTCATCCGCATTGACCCCGGATAGTCGGTACAAGACCCTTTCGACGGGTGCCAGCACTGGAGAGAACCAGGTACGTTCTCCTGCAAAGACCTTCGTCATATACAGGCCAATGGGCTTTGTAATTAATAAGACCAGGGCCAGGAAGATAAGCACCTGCAGGACACTGTTGAGTGTTACAGGCATAATTTTCACCTCATTTGTAATGGGCGGGCTTGTGAACCGCGCCCCTACGGAAAACGATACTAAAATTTCTCAGGTGCCAACAGCGCAATCACCAGGTACACAGTGATTGCGAGTGTCACGATACCCACCAGGATATATTCAATCGGAGTGTTCATGGGGCACCTCCTAGAGACGATCACAGCCGATAGTGAAGCTGATCAGGACGATAAATGACACAATGGTCACAACAATAACAAGCAGGTCAAGCATATAGCTCCTCCTTGTGAGACGGTGGACGCTGCGAGCCAGCAGCACCTGCACGCTCATAATTAAGCACTTGCCTTCCTCCGCTCGGCAGCTTCCGCTGCGAAACGCAGTAAAGCATCCATGGGAAAGGGTTTGGGTAAATACGCCAGCGGGTGAAACTCTGCCAGGCGTTGCGGGCTAACCCGCACGGCAGAGAGCACGATGACGGGCAATGTCTGCTGATCAGCATCGATCATCTGGAGGTGGATGGACCCTTCCCGTTGCGCCGTACGCAACACCTCCCATCCAGTCCGGTCAGGCAAATTAATATCCAGGAGAATCAGATCGAAGGACGAGGTACGCAATTGAGTAAGTGCAGACTGTGCATCCGCAGCAATGTGCACCTCGTGCTGACGCACCAGGAGGTTGCGGCTTATCAGGTCACAGAGAACCTCGTCGTCTTCTACCAGTAAGATTCGTGCTCCTGACATCTGTAATCCTTTCTACATTGAGAAAGATGAGAACTCATTCTAAGTACTGCTCCTACGTTCGAGACGGAGAGGAGAGGTCTTCCTCCGTAACGGGATTCTCTTTCTGCCAACCTTCGCTCTGATGCCTGTGAGACTGGCGGAGCCACGACATGAGATGCATAACTGGATGTGCTATCTGTGCATCCCGCTGATGCCCGGGCAAACGAACAAGGACAAGAGTCGCTGGCGGGTTCGTGAGCAGACATGTAACCTCCTCTGTTTGCAACAACAGACCTTGCTGCTCACTGGTAACCAGGACGATGCTTTCACAGTGTAGATCTTGAATGAGTTGTGTGATACACTTGCTCACGTCGGAAGTGAAGATTTCGTGACATTCAACGGGAACCTGATGCCGTATAGCTTTGCATCGTACCGCTTCCAGGAAATCTTTCGCCTGTTGGATATGTTCAAGTCGTACACCAGACGACCGCTGTTTCACTGGAATGAGTGCCACTGGCACAAGCTGTGCCCCCCCAACTTCCGCGAGATGCACCACCTGTTCAAGAGCACGGACATTCACACCATGCGTGAAAGGTAAGAGCCAGCGATCTTTCATCCTGATACCCTCTTTCCTGGTGTTTCCACTCTATGGTATAGAGGAAACATCACAACAAAATCACCCTGATACAACGCCATATCACACTTCCATCACACAGACCGCTCCCAGATGTGTCTTTTGATCCTGCACTAGAAAGGAGCGTTCTTATGAACAACTCTTTCGCATGCCTCCTTTTTTAGTGTAAGACAAAAGATGTAAATGTGCCTTTAAGAAAAGTCGTTCTTTGCTCAAAATTTGCTCAAATTATTGAGAGAGAGATGGTTATCCCTCTAGATCATCATTAAAACGATAGCCCACTCCAGGAACAGTGAGAATAAATCGAGGGTGCTCAGGGACCGGCTCGATTTTTTGGCGTACGTTCGCCACATAGACATGTAAACTATGTGTTTTGGCTTGCTCCTCTTCTCCCCAGACCAGCGAGAGCAACATCTTCCGGGTCAAGATTTTTCCGCGATGGGTGAGAAAGACGCCGAGCAGATCGTACTCCGTTGGAGTGAGCTTAATCTCTCGCCCATCTACCTGTACCCTTCGCCGGGCCACATCGACCTGGAGTGGGCCGATTTGAATGAGTGGCTCAGTTCCAGTTTGTGTTTGTGCCTTGTGACGTAGTGCGACCCGAATGCGTGCCAGAACTTCGTCCATCCCAAAAGGTTTCTGGATATAGTCATCAGCCCCCAGATCGAGCGCCTGCACTTTGTCGCGTTCCGCATCTTTTACTGAAAGCACAAGAATGGGCACGTTGGATTTCTCGCGGATCTCCCGACACACCTCCAGGCCACTCATACCAGGGAGTACCAGATCGAGTAACAGGAGATCGGGTCGCTGCTGGAAGGTCAGCCTGACGGCATCTTCTCCGTTCTCAGCCGTAAAGACCCTGTATCCATGAGCTGTGAGACTGCGCGAGAGAGCACGAATAATCTCAAGCTCGTCATCCACCACCAGAATAGATGCACCTTGCTTGCTCATATGAGGCTTCCTTCCAATGTGCCAACCGGGAGCGAGATGCAGAAGATCGCGCCTCCGCCTTCCCGTTGTTGTGCCCAGATGCGCCCTCCATGTGCTTCGACCAGCCCTTTACATACGGCCAGGCCTAGCCCTGAGCCACCGCCTGTAGATATATAGTGCTTACCACTCAGGACCCGGTAGAACTTGTCAAAGACTCGCTCAAGATCCTCTGTGGGAATACCAGGGCCGCGATCTGCCACGCGGATAAGCACCTCCGCTCCATGGAGCTGTGCTGAGACCTCGATAGGCGATCCAGGCGGCGTATAGCGCACAGCATTCTCGATGAGATTGGTCAAGACCTGATCCATATGCAGATAATCCAGTGCAATGGGTGGCAGATCTGCGGGCAGGTCCATATGTAATGCTCGTCCCTGGAGTAGTGGGTGCAAGCGATCCAGCACATCCTGGATCAGCGCCGTGAGCTGATACCACTCCTTCTCCGGTTTGAGCGCTCCCTCTTCAATGCGTGACATATCGAGCAGGTTTCCTACCAGGCGATTGAGCCGATCAGCCTCACGCTCGATAGAATGCGCGAAACTACGGCGCTCCTCCTCGTCCCACTGGATATCTTCCTGGAGTAAGCTGCTGGCAGCAGCCTTAATGACGGTGAGCGGTGTCCGTAAGTCATGGGAGACAGAGGAAAGCAGGGCAGCACGCAGAGCATCGGTACGCTGCAAAATCTCGATACGCATATTTTCACTACGCAGACGCGCACGCTCGATAAGTGAAGCGGCTTGATCCAGGAACGTCCAGAAGAATGTCGTCCGTGCGTTGGGTTGGTCATGTCCTTCTTCCAGATATTCTTCCTGCTTCAATTGCTGTGAGCCGTCCAATACACGTAAACGCAGCACCCCTACTACCTTTTGCCCCATTTTCAGTGGGATCAGATTCAGTGAGCGGCGCACAGAACGCCCTGTTGCCGTCGTATGTACCAGGACGTGTTGCATAAAACGAGGAGAGGTCGCCGGGGAGAGAGAGTCATCGTCGTATAGACCCATGCTGCGACCGTGAGTCATGACCCAGGTAATGATAGCACGCTCATCAGATGAGATGTTAATCTGTTCTACCGGCTGGTATGCACTTGCCTGCACACATAACGTACCATGACGATCAGGCTGCAAAATGGCGCAATCGTGTACACCCCAGGAAGAAAATACATCAACAATTGCCCGAACAATAACCTGGAGTTGGCGTGCAGATCCCTCCTCGCGATTAGTCATGCGCACCAGGTCATAAAGAATACGTGCCTCGTGCTCGCGACGTGCAGCGCTTTTCGCTCGCTGACGTAGTGCTGAGGCCAGATGACCTGTCAGAATGGCATCGACGAGAAAGACGAATAGGGCAATCCACTCTTCCACATGGTACATCACAAATGTGTACAATGGAGGAACGATAAAAAAGTCGAAGGAGAAAAACGCTACAATGGACGCAAAGATTGCAGCATACCGTCCTCGAGTTGTTGCCAGCGCTAAAACAACGAGCAGATAGACGATTGAGATATTGGGAATGCGTGGATAGAGCTGAAACGTGGCAATGATCCATGTCAGTATAAGGGATCCCACGGTGGCCAAAAGACTATCAAGGAGATATTGTTGCCAGAGAGGTGTTTTCTTCCCCTCAAGTGGGGAGATATGTTCAATGGTACCCATCGTAGAGCAACCTTTCCTGCTCAACACCACCAGATACGCTGAGGAAGGACGGCAAAGGGGAAAAGTGAGCAGCGCATACATCTTTTGCCAGCCATGATCCCTTATCTCGTTGTATAGTATAAGCCAAAAAAAGTAAATGAACGCTCCAGATAGCAGGTACATGGCTCAAAGAATGCTCAAGAGAAGGAGACTGCTTGACAAGAAAAGAACATCTTCCATACTATGAGACAGAGACTATCATGTCAATTAATAGGAAAGGGTAAAATTGATGGAGCAACCAGAGCAACAATCTCCAGAGAGTCATGTCGTTCAAGATACACTCAAAGTATCTGACAGTGATGACTTTGATCTGGCTTTGCCGGTGATGGAGGAACGGAAGGGAAGCATTCTAGGCAATGTACGAGTGCGGATTGTACGTCCAAGTCATCCAGCATTTCGACGCATTAAGGATGGAGTGCTGGAGGCGACGGATATTATTCATGTCCCAGAGGGCCGCTTGGCTCGTGCAATGTATGAAGTAAAGCGTGTGCTCATTGGGAAGCCAATTGCTACCGCAGAGGCGGATCATGAGCGGTTGACGAAGTTCAAAGCTCTGGCGGTTCTCTCTTCAGATGCCATTTCTTCGGTCGCGTATGCCACTGAAGCTATTCTGATCAATCTGGTGGCGGCTGGAACCTTGCACCTGGGACTAGTCTTCCCTATCAGCCTTGTCATTATTGGACTGCTTACCATTGTGGCAATCTCTTATCGCCAAACGATCCCCGCTTATCCTAATGGAGGCGGGTCGTATATTGTGGCAAAAGAGAACCTGGGAACTCTGGCCGGATTGGTCGCGGCTGCTGCTCTGCTGATCGATTATGTGCTCAATGTTGCCGTAAGTGTCGCGGCAGGTGTCCATAATCTTGTGTCGCTCTTTGGTGGATTGCAGCCATATGTTGTGGCGATTGATGTTGCCCTTGTCGTCTTTATCACAATTATCAATCTACGGGGTGTACGCGAGTCCGGCACTCTCTTTGCTCTGCCTACCTACTTCTTTGTTGTAAGCGCTCTCTTGCTCATTCTTGTAGGCGTCTTTAAGGCATTTGTGCTTCAGCATCAACCACTGGTTGGGCAATTTTCGCCGTCAGTCACTGCGATTGAACCATTGTCAATTTTTCTGATCCTGCGTTCATTTGCTACCGGATGTTCCGCCATGACGGGAGTCGAGGCTATTTCTAATGGGGTACCAGCATTCCAGAAGCCAGAGACGCGTAATGCCGCAATTACCCTTACCTGGATGGCTGTTATTCTTGGTACTCTCTTCTTCGGTATTACGGTACTGACAATGACCTATGCCGTTCAGGCAAATCCCAGTGGAAACCCGACCGTTATTGCAATCGTTGCCTCCAAAGTATTTAATGGACCACTGGCTTTCATGTATCCTATATTCCAGTTCGCAACCCTGGGAATTCTGGCGTTATCAGCCGAAACGAGCTATTCCGACTTTCCACGTCTGGCATCTCTGTTAGCGCGTGATCAATTCTTGCCCAGGCAATTCTCCTTCAGAGGTGACCGACTTCGCATTCTCGGTTGGCATTATTTTTCTGGCTGTGCTTGCCAGTATTCTGCTTGTTGAGTTTAAAGGTGATACAAACCAGCTCATCAACCTGTTTGCTGTAGGTGTCTTTATTTCGTTTACCCTTTCGCAAGCAGGGATGGTGCTACACTGGTGGCGTCTGCGCAAGGAAGTAAAAGGGTGGCGACGGAGTATGGTGATTAACGGACTGGGTGCCGTAACAACACTTCTGGTAGCCCTGGTTATCTGCGTAACAAAGTTTCTTGAAGGAGCCTGGATCGTCGTCATTCTCATTCCCATCCTGGTCCTGACATTCATTGCTATCCATCGCCACTATCAGCATGTTGAGCGTGCGCGGATCACCGATATTCCTCTCCGTCCACAGGATATTCATCATCGTCTGGTTGTTCCTGTTGATAACCTGGATCGCATGGCTATACAGAGTCTGGCTTATGCTCGCTCGATCTCCCCACATGTGACCGTAGTACATGTGGCAGTTGATGAAGATGAAGCAAACACTATTCGTACAGCATGGAATGACTGGCAGCAGCAGCATCTTCGCAATGATGAGGAGACGCATCTGTTAGTGATCGAGTCACCCTATCGTTCTTTGATGCGTCCTCTGCTGGCCTATATTGATACCATTCACGAGCGTCATCCCGAGGAGACGCTCACCGTCATCCTACCTGAATTTGTGGTTGCGCACTGGTGGGAGTATTTCTTGCACAATCAGACAGCGCTACGTTTGAAGGCGGCTCTGCTCTTCCGGCCAGGTATCGTTGTCATCAATGTGCCACAGCATCTGCTCGATCGGCCAAGGTCCACCAAATCTCGACGTGTCCGACCCATTTTTTGAGAAAATCTTTAGATATTTCTTAACAATATTGAGCAATCATTGACCTCTGCCGTGTGTATGCTACATGAGGAGTGACCGATACTGGAAGAATGAGCTGCCAGATAGGAGAAACCGCACGCATGGATCAGAAAGACGCTCCCTCATCCCACCATTCTGTGGATAATGTAGCTCCTCACGAAGTTGATTCCAATCTTGTCGATGAGGAAGACCCAAGTATTCTAATGCGCACAGAGGTCCGCCGGGGTAGCCGCCTCGGAGATGTTCGAGTTCGTCTGGTGCGTCCAACGCACCGAGTGTTCCGTCGTCTGGATACAGGTTTGTTAGAGGCCACTGAGGCTGCCGGGGCACCACGCACAGGCCTGGAGCGGGCGACCACAGCCATCAAGCGACTGCTTATCGGCGCGCCTCTTGCTACTATGCAAGCAGAGCATGAACGACTCACTAAATTTAAGGCACTGG
The DNA here is from genome assembly GCA_963814985.1 of uncultured Chloroflexia bacterium. Taxonomy (GTDB): domain Bacteria; phylum Chloroflexota; class Ktedonobacteria; order Ktedonobacterales; family Ktedonobacteraceae; genus CAWFFV01. The sequence continues at coordinate 40,273 of CAWFFV010000057.1, forward strand.
CTGTCCTGTCCTCTGACGCTATCTCTTCTGTTGCCTATGCGACTGAAGCGATTCTCATCACACTGGTTGCAGCCGGGTCGGCACGACTCGGACTCACGTTGTTTATCTGCTTTGCTATTGTGGCACTGCTCGCTATTGTAGCTCTCTCCTATCGCCAGACCATTCCGGCCTATCCCAATGGGGGTGGCTCCTATATTGTGGCAAAAGATAACCTGGGTATACTGCCGGGATTGGTAGCAGCGGCATCCCTGATGATTGACTATGTGCTGACGGTTTCCGTAAGTATTGCTGCTGGGGTACAGGCACTGGCGACCCTCTTTCCCCTCGCTCTCTCCATACGTGGTTTCAATTGACGTGACTCTGGTTGTCCTCATTACCGTCGTGAATCTGCGTGGAGTACGCGAGTCAGGTTCAGTCTTTGCCATCCCGACCTACTTGTTCATTGGTAGCGCTTTGCTGCTCATTCTTATAGGGAGCGTCAAAGCCTTTCTGATCCAGCATCAGCCCTTGTTTGGGAACTTTCCCGCAGTACATCAGGTGGAATCACTCAGCTTGTTCCTGATCCTGCGCTCCTTTGCGGCTGGCTGTGCTGCCATGACCGGGGTTGAGGCTATCTCCAATGGCATCCCAGCATTTAAGAAGCCGGAAACACACAATGCGGCTGTTACCTTGACCTGGATGGCAGTGATTCTGGGAACTCTGTTCATCGGGATTACCATACTGGCACTCTCGTACGGAATCGAAGCCAATCCGGCGGGCAATCCTACCGTTATCGGTCAGGTCGCCCAGCAGATATTCACAGGTCCACTGTACTTCATGTATCCCGTGTTCCAATTCGCAACGCTCTTCATTCTGACTCTGGCGGCCAACACTAGCTATTCCGATTTTCCGCGCCTGTCATCTTTATTAGCACGTGATCATTTCCTGCCTCATCAGTTTGCCTTCCGGGGTGACCGCCTCGCGTTCTCAACAGGGATCATCTCCCTTGCGCTGCTGGCAAGTATCTTGCTCGTTATGTTCAAGGGAGATACCACAAATCTCATCAACTTGTACGCTGTGGGCGTCTTCATATCGTTTACTCTTTCGCAGGGGGGAATGGTTCGTCACTGGTGGCGTCTGCGAAAGACAGAACGAAATTGGTCAGCGTAGCCTGATCATTAATGGGATAGGTGCACTGGCGACATTGCTTGTTGCCTCCGTCATCGCGACTACCAAGTTTATGGAGGGAGCCTGGGTGGTTGTGCTACTCATTCCCCTCTTAATCCTGATGTTTCTGGCGATCCACCGTCACTATCTGCATGTAGAGCGTGAACGGACAACAGAACTTCCCATCTCTCCAAAAGACATCCATCACCATCTCATCGTGCCAATTGCTGAACTAAATCAAGCATCACAACAGTGTTTGGCATATGCACGTTCGATCTCATCCCACGTTACCGCCATCCATGTCGATACTAATGCGGAAAAGACTCTTGTCCTGCGTAGCCATTGGGATGAGTGGCAAGAGAGCCTGACGGAACCAGAACGAGTTCATCTGGATGTGATCGAACCATCGCATCGTTCCCTGGTACGCTCATTGCTGGATTTTATTCACGCGATGCATCAACAGCATCCCGACGAGACGCTGACTGTCGTTTTACCGCAAGTTCCTAAGATCTCGATACTTAGCAGTTTGTTTGCTCACCCAACCACATTTCAATTGAAGATGGCGTTGTTCTTCCGACCAGAGATCATAGTGACCACAGTGTCGTGCTACGAACAGAAAAATACGATACCAATCCGTTCTAGAGAGATCCAGCATCGCTTCGTTGTACCAATTGCGGAATTGGATCGGGCATCAGTGCAGAGTCTGGCGTATGCACGTTCAATTTCACCCCATGTTATCGCCGTTCATGTGGCGATTGATCCCCATGATGTGGAAGCCGTACGTGCCAGATGGGACAAGTTACAAAAGCACCTGACAAAAGAAGAGGGGACACAGTTGGTGATTATTGAGTCACCGTATCGCTCCCTCAATCGCCCATTGCTTGCTTACATTGAGACTGTGCGGGAATTGCATCCTGGTGAGACGCTGACGGTAATCCTGCCCGAATTTGTGGTCAGCCACTGGTGGGAATACCTCTTGCATAACCAGACTGCCCTACAATTGAAGACGGCATTCCTGTCGCAACCAAGCATTGTCGTTACCGATATTCCTCAACATCTCCAGAGGAAGACTAGTCATGAGTAACTGAGCCTTTCGTTGTTTGGCTGGACAATGGACAAAGTCACCTGGAACGTCATTGTTCCGCAAATCAGAGTATCTCTTAATATACCTGGATGTATTAATGTATTGACAGATGTGTTCACATCTGTTACGCTTGCTAATGCAAAATATATATTGGTTTGCATTAGTAAATGGCGTGAACAACGCACCCTTTGGCCAATGTGCCGCAGGTTGCGTTTTTTTTAAAGTATTTGCCCAGGCTACCACGGCTATCTGTAACTTTGCCGTACGGGCCAAACAACTGGAAGGCTGGTTGTACGAGCAGGAAATTGCTCAGGAGGACAAACTCATTTTTCACATCTACTGGTTACTTCCAATGCCTCCTGGCTGGACCAAACCGGAATTCTGGTTTAATCTTTTTGATCGATATCTTTAGATGAGGAATAGACGGATCATGGTATCTCCCCTCTCCGCAATCGACTTGCAGAGAACCAAAGCGACTTTGCAGGCCGATCCCGCTATTGACGAGTGCGTCATTCTGAACAGACCCACCATCCATGGTGAACAACATCTCCTTGTGTATATTGTTCCAGGGGAAGCCACTGGTTTGGAGCAGATGTATCACAAGGTGTCTACGCTTCTTGCAGAAGTTATAGGTATATCATCTGGCTCTTTAGACGTTTCAATTATTTTCCTCTCTTCTCTTCCACTTACCCCTTCAGGAGAGATAGACGAAGAAATACTTACAACCTTCCCAGTAAGCGATGACAAAGCACTTGTTCAGTGGGAAACATATTTGCAGCACTACCCGGAGATCGAACAGGTTGCTGTGGTGCATCAAGAGTACACAGAACCACCGTCTCCTGTACATCTGATGGATCTCCTTAAACATACGACATTACAGCAAGAAGCCACACAGAACTCGTCTGCCATCCCATCAGAACAGCCCGCAATTGCCTATGGAGGAGCACGGCGTGAGGATATCGACGTACCTGCAACGTTATCTGAGGCCCTGATGCGAGCTGCTCAGCAGCGAGGAAAAAGGGATTGTTTATTTGCAGTCCGATGGGACAGAGATCAAACAGTCGTATGCCTCTCTGTATGAGGAAGCGGAACAAATTCTAGCTGGCTTACGCAGACAAGGGCTGCAACCGGGTGATATCGTTATGCTGCAAGTAGAGGAGAACCAGGACTACCTGCCAACTTTTTGGGCCTGCGTTCTAGGTGGATTGGTGGCTGCGCCTGTTTCTATTGCTCCTAGTTATACTCAGCCGACTATCACCATTACGAAGCTACAGAAGGCCTGGGAATTATGTGACCATCCTCTCATTGTGGCCAGTGCCTCTCTTGCTCCAGCTTTACGTGTTCTGGCTCCTACATTGGGGATGAATGACCTTCGGCTAGAGACAGTAGAGACATTACGTGCACTGCCATCAGAAGCTCATGAGCGGAGCTTGCATGATTGCCAGCCAGATGATGTGTTTTTACTCTTATTTACTTCTGGAAGCACAGGGACTCCTAAAGGTGTGATGCTCACTCATCGCAATGTTTTAAGTCTGGCGATGGGCTATACCCAGCTTGAAGGACTCACTCCTCAGGAGATCACCTTTAATTGGATGCCGCTGGACCATATAGGCGGACTGGTCACGTTTCACCTGCGGGATATCTATCTAGGTTGTCAACAAATTCATGCTCGTCCATCAACGGTCTTACAAGATCCCTTGATGTGGCTGGATTGTCTGGATCGCTATCATGCAACCTGTACCTGGGCTCCTAACTTTGCTTTTAGCCTTATCAATGAGCGAGCAGCCATCATTGCGCAAAGACAATGGGATCTATCGTCTCTACACTATATTCTGGATGCCGGAGAAGCAATTGTGCCTAAAACGGCGCGCCGCTTTCTTGAATTGCTCGCGCCCCACGGTCTTGCTTCCAATGCCATTCACCCCTCCTGGGGTATGTCTGAAACATCTTCTGGGGTTACCTTCTCAAGCCGTTTTTCATTGGAGACAACAACGGATGAAGATCGCTTTGTAGATGTTGGAGCACTTATTCCTGAAGTCTGGGTGCGTGTGGTGGATGAGTACTATCAACTGGTCGCCGAAGGTAAGAGTGGGCGTATACAGGTGAAGGGGCCGACGGTGACACCGGGCTATTTTCACCATCCAGAATTTAACCAGGAAGCTTTTACAGCCGATGGATGGTTTGAGACGGGTGATGTGGGCATGTTGCGAGAAGGACGATTGACCATCACCGGACGTAGCAAGCATATTATTATCATCAATGGCCTCAACTACTACAGTCACGAAATCGAGGCAGTGGTCGAAGAGATCGCAGGCGTGGCCGTGACTTATACTGGTGCCTGTGCAGTTCGTGACGCAGAGAATAATACTGATACGTTGGCAATCTTTTATCATAGCCTGTTCACCGATGTACCACAAATTCTCAAGCAGCGCGAGGAGATCTTCCTGCGTGTGGTTAGTGCCGTAGGAATCAATCCGACTTATTTGATTCCTTTAGAGAAAGAGGCCATTCCCAAAACGGAGACCGGTAAGGTCCAGCGAACCAAACTCAAACAGCAGTTTGAAGAAGGGATGTTTGACCCAGTACTCAAACGTCTGCACCTCGTCCCTGCTCGCCCGCTCATGCAGTTAACTGCCTATCTCAAACTCAAGCCAGTAGAGGATGCTTCTTACGTTCTGGCTGCTGCTAGAAAAGCGCATATCTCTGATCGTTTCGGCCAATCGGTTCCATGTACGCTCGTTCAGGTAGAAGCGTTTCCCCTTACCCCAACAGGGGAAATTGATCGTGAAGCCTTGCGGAGGCAGGGGCAACTTGTATCTGCAAATAATAGAACCATGTCAGATATATTGAGCACGGCAGAGCAACAACTGATCTACCTCTGGCAAGAAATATTCAAGCAAACAGAAATACACAAACAGGACCACTTCTTTTTATTGGGTGGGCACTCGTTGACCTTGATGCAACTGCTTGCTCGGATACAAGAAACCTTCCAGGTGAAACTAACAATCCAGGATATCTTTGACTGTCCCACCGTTGCCGCACTGGCACAGCGCATCGAAACAGGTCTGCGAGGAGAACACGCAGGGCAACATCCCCCTCTACTTCCGCTATTACAATCTGTAGAATATAAACGAAATGTGCAGGAACAACCACTCACGAACGGTCATGTCAGACATCTTCCTCTCTCTTTTGCGCAACAACAACAGTGGGTACTCAATCAGTTAGATCCCTATAGCCCCAGATATAATGTGCCCGGAGTCATTCACTTGCAAGGAGAACTCGACATTGCCGCTTTGGAACGTAGTTTGCAGGAGGTCGTAAGGCGTCACGACGCGCTACGCACGACCTTTGTCTCTGTGGATAAAGAACCGATACAGGTTATTGCACCATCCCTGACCGTACCCATCCCCATCAGCGATTTACAGCATCTCCCGATAAACGAACGGCTAGCAGAAGCCCGCCGACTGGCTACTACGGAGGGACGTAGCCCTTTTAACTTAATGCAAGGTCCACTTATACGAACTCTCTTATTCGTACTGGGACCCGATGAATATATATTTACTTTGAGCATGCATCACATCGTCAGCGATGGATGGTCAATGGGAATATTCCTACAGGAGTTGTTTGCATCATATTTAGCCTTTGCCAGTGGAACGCTCCCACAACTGCCCGATCTTCCTATCCAATATGCAGACTATGCCTTCTGGCAACGGCAGTGGATGCAGGACGACGTGCTGCAACCCCTGCTGACCTATTGGAAGCAGAAACTAGAGGGCGCTCCACCGGCAATCGTGCTTCCTACGGATCGGTCACGCCCGACAGTGAGCGGATCTCAAGGAGCATCGGTCTCTCTATTGCTCTCTCAACCACTTTCCGAGGCACTCCAGATGCTCAGTCGTCAACGAGAAGCTACTCTGTTTATGACGATGCTTACAGCCCTCAATATCCTGCTTTTTCAGTGGACTGGACAACCTGATATGGTCGTGGGCACCGTTCTGGCTAATAGGACTGAGAAGGAAACCGAGAAACTCATCGGGTGCTTTATGAATTTCCTTGCTCTTCGTTCGCAGATCTCTGAGCAGATGACAGGGTTGGAGCTTCTTGCCGAGGTGAAAGGAACAGTGATTGAGGCACACATACACCAGGATTATCCTTTTGAGAAACTTGTGGCAGCAATCAACCCGGTCAGAAAGTCAAATCAATATCCGCTGTACAATATAGCCTTTTTGTTGCAAAATTTTCCTTTCTCTCCACATGTCGTACAAAATATATTTTCTCCATCTATGGGAAATAAAACACTCCAATTCAGTCTTCTCCCACTGGAGATGCAAGTTGCACTCCTCGATTTGCGCCTGATTGCGGAAGAAACTCCAAAGGGCATCCATCTGGAATGTGAGTATGATACAGACCTGTTTGATGCAGAGACCATAGAGCAGTTTTTAGCATCGTATACCCACATCATCGAAACATTTGTACAGACTCCCACTGCTCCAATCTCCTCCTTTAATATATCTCCACAACTTGAAGCACAAGCCGGGGTCGCTAAAGCCCGAGAATACAAAGAAACGATTGCTATCACCGCGACCTTTACCTCCGAGCCATTAGAGGAATCGCTAGCCTTCTGGATACAAGAACTGGCATGGCCTTTGACGGTTGCTTTTGCGCCCTATAACCAGATCTTTCAGCAACTACTTGATCCAGGCAGCCTGCTTGCCCAGAATCAGCAGGGAATCAATGTGGTTTTGCTGCGTTTAGAAGATTGGTTGCGCTTTGACACAACGTTGGGAACAGCAGCACAGGCTGAAGAAAAGATCGAACGCAATGCAGACGAACTGGTGCAGGCATTGCGAACTGCTACTCGACACATAACCACCCCTTATTTGATTTATGTGTGTCCCGCCTCACCTATGATTGAGGCAGATCCAGTCCGCAGAGCGTTTTTTGCTCAGATGGAAGATCAACTGGCTACCGATCTGGCAGAGCTACATAACGTCTTCCTGGTGAACAGTGCCGAGCTGAAGACAGTTTATCCGGTCGAAACTTCCTACGATCCCTATGCAGATGAGATGGGACATATCCCTTTCTCTACGGACTTTTTTGCCGCTCTAGGCACGCATATTGTCCGCAAAATATCAGCGTTGCGCCGTCGACCCATGAAGGTGATTGCACTTGATTGCGATCAAACGCTCTGGCAGGGCATTTGTGGCGAGGATGGGGCGCAAGGAGTCATCATTGATCCGCCCAGGAAGGCACTGCAAGAGTTCCTCGTGGCCCAACAAGAGGCAGGAGTGCTTTTGTGCTTGTGCAGTAAAAACAATGAGCCGGATGTCTTCGAGGTCTTTGCATGTCATCCTGAAATGCCATTGAAGCGTGAGCATCTGGTCGTATGGCGTATCAATTGGGAACCCAAATCGCAAAATCTGCGTGCTCTCGCTGAGGAATTGCAACTTTCTTTGGATAGCTTTATCTTTATCGATGATAACCCTTTGGAATGTGCAGAAGTTCAGGCTCTCTGTCCCGAAGTACTTACACTTCCCGTCCCACCAGAATCCGATCGCTTGCCTCATCTTCTCCAGCACTTCTGGGCCTTTGATCATGTACGGATTACCGCTGAAGATAGGAAACGAACGGAGCTTTATCAGCAGCAACTTCAGCGACAGGCATTCCAGCAGACATCTGCCACCCTGGAAGGTTTTCTTGCCGCTCTGCAATTGCAAGTGCACATTGCCCCACTGGAAGAGGCCCAACTCGATCGTGTTGCGCAGTTGACACAACGTACTAATCAGTTCAACTGTAGCACAATTCGGCGTACAGAGAGCGAACTCCAGCGGTTCTGCCTGGAAGCCAAAGCAGGATGTTTGGTTATCAACGTCAGTGATCGTTTTGGGGACTATGGTCTGGTTGGAGCGATCTTGTTTACAGAGAACCAGGAAGATCTTGAGGTAGACACCTTCCTGTTAAGTTGTCGTGTCCTGGGACGTGGTGTTGAGTACCAGATGTTAGCTCGACTTGGCAAGATCGCATATGAGCATCAGAGAGATCGCGTACGTGTTCTTCTGGTTCCGACTCCACGAAACAAACCAGCATGTGAATTCCTGGAAAGCATTGGAGGGGCATTCAAAAAGCCCCTTGGCGAAGGCTGGGTCTTTGAGTTCCCGGTCGAAGTGCTAATGGAGCTTACCTATAGTCCATCTGTAGTGAAGCAGTTGGATTTTGACGCAGGATCGGGCAACGAATTTACCACCCAGGGAAAAACACTGGATTTAACTGTTCGGTACCAGATAAATGGAGAGCGTTTGTTACGCATTGCAACGGAGTTGAGTACATCGGAACAGGTGGTAAACGCGATAGCCGTACAACATCGTCGGCTTTCTAGCAGGCAAGGGGTAGGAGCAGTACCACGTACGGAAACCGAGAGACGTCTCGTAGAGATCTGGAGAGAGGTCTTCAAAGTGGAGCAGATTGGCATCCACGATAACTTCTTTGCTCTAGGGGGAGATTCTATCCTCAGTATTCAAATTGTGGCACGGGCTAATCAGGCCAGTATCCCTATCTACCCCAGGCACATCTTCGAGTACCAGACTATTGCAGAGTTGGCGCAAGAAGTCCAGCAAGAAATTCCTACAAGCATGATCGCACACGGCCAGTCAGGCAACTCTACCCCCACATTGTCACGGCCCACCACGGATGATCAGACCAGACGGAAACCTTCCTCTCTCTTTTGCGCAACAACAACAGTGGGTTCTCAATCAGTTAGATCCCTACAGCCCCAAATATAATATGTTTGGATCAATCCACTTGCAAGGAGAACTTGACGTTGTCGCCCTGGAATGCAGCTTGCAGGAGATCATAAAACGCCACGAAGTGTTACGCACGACCTTTGTCTCTATGGATGGAGAGCCGATACAGGTTATTGCTCCATCCCTGACCATACCGATCCCCATGAGCGATTTGCAGCACCTCCCCATGAGTGAACGGTTAGCAGAAGCCCGGCGACTGGCAACTGTGGATGGACTACGTCCCTTTGACTTAATGCAAGGCCCGCTCATACGAGCTCTCTTATTCGTACTGGGACCCGATGAATATGTATTTACTCAGAGTATGCATCATATCGTCAGCGATGGATGGTCGATAGGAATACTCTTGCAGGAGCTGTTTGCCCTATATTCAGCCTTCGCCAGTGGAACACCTCCACAATTGCCTGATCTTCCTATCCAATATGCAGACTATGCCCTCTGGCAACGGCAGTGGATGCAGGACGACGTGCTGAAATCCCTGCTGGCCTATTGGAAACAGAAACTTGAGGGTGCTCCACCGGCAATTGCGTTTCCTACGGATCGACCACGCCCGATAATGAGTGCATCTCAGGGGGCATCAGTCTCGGTACTGCTCTCTCAACCACTCTCTGAGGCGCTTCGGATGCTCAGCCGTCAGCGGGAAGCCACCCTCTTTATGACGATGCTCACAGTTCTCAACATCGTCCTCTTTCAGTGGACGGGACAATCTGATATGGTCGTGGGCACGGTTCTAGCCAATAGGAGTAAGCCAGAAACCGAGAAACTCATCGGGTGCTTTCTGAACTTTTTAGCTCTTCGCTCGCAGATCTCAGAGCAGATGACTGGACTGGAGCTTCTTGCCGAGGTGAAAGGAACAGTGATTGAGGCCTATATGCACCAGGATTATCCTTTTGAGAAACTTGTGGCAGCTCTCAACCCGATCAGGAAGCCAAATCAATACCCGCTGTACAATATAGCCTTTTTACTGCAAAATTTCCCTTTCTCTCCAGATGCCATACAAACTATATTCTCTCCATCTACGGATGGTAAAACACTCCAATTTAGCCTTCTGCCATTGGAGCGGCAAGCCGCACTGCTCGATTTGCGTCTGATTGCGGAAGAAACTCCAAAGGGAATACTGCTGGAATGTGAATACGATAGGAACTTGTTTGACGCCGCGACCATAGAGCAGCTTTTAGCATCTTATACCCACGTCGTGGAAACATTTGTACAAACTCCCACAGTCTCAATCTCATCCTTTGACATATCTCTTGAGGCACAAGCCAGGGCAGCCAGGGCCAGGGAACACACAGAGTTGAGTACATTGGAACAAGCGTTACATACGATGGCGGCACAACAACATCAGCTCCTCCGTAACAGGCAAAGAACAGCACCACGTACAGAAACTGAAAGACGCCTGGTAGAGATCTGGACAGAAGTCTTCAGACAGGAGCAGATTGGCATCCACGATAATTTCTTTGCTCTGGGGGGAGATTCTATCCTCAGCGTTCGGGTTATCTCAAAAGCGAGACAGACTGGAATTTATATTACACCACAACAATTAATGGCCTCTCAGACTATCGCTGAGTTGTCTGATATTGTCAGGGCGGCTTCTCCGCTGCAGGCTGAACAAGGCATGGTAACAGGATTGGTGCCCCTCGTGCCGATGCAAAACTGGTTCTTCGGAAAACTTAAGCGGCATGATCCGCATCACTGGAATATAGCGAGACTGATAGAGGTATCGCCACAAATGCTAAATCCTGCCTTGTGGATGCGCGCGGTAGAATACTTGCTTCTCTATCATGATACGCTGCGTACGCGTTTTGTACAAAATAAATCTGGCTTACAACAATTCATTGCCATTCCTGATTCAAGAGTACCTTTTGTTACGATTGATCTCTCAGCATTGTCGGAGGCGAAGCAACGAGCCGCTATCGAGTCAAGTGCAGGCAATTTGCAACTGAGCTTGAATCTGTCTGAGGGACCTATCCTGCGTGTTGCTTTGTTTGATCTGGGGAAGGGCAGACCAGGACGTTTGCTCCTTATTGTTCACCATCTGGTGGCAGACGGTTTCTCTTTTACACTTCTTTTAGAGGATCTCCATACAGCCTATGAGCAACTGAGTTGTGGTAAGACGATTTGTCTGCCGCCTAAGACGACCTCCCATAAACAGTGGGCTGAACAACTGATAGTTCATGCACAGTCAGAGCACTTCCATCGAGAGTTGGCCTCTTTCCTCTCATTGCCCTGGACAAAAGCGGTTCCCTTGCCACTAGACTATCCAATCGGCAGAGGTACAAATACGGTGGCAACGATACGTCAGGTGAAGGCAATATTAAGTGTAGAAGAAACCAATGCCCTGTTGCAGAAAGTTCAAACGGGCGCTGATATTCAGCTCATTGAAGTGCTCCTCGCCGCCTTAGCCTATACACTGTCAAGGTGGGTAGGGGGGCACCAGTTGCCGGTGGATGTGGTCCATCATGGAAGGGAAACCTGTTTTGATGATGTGGATCTCACGCGAACTATAGGTTTATGCATTTATAATATCAATACATTGTTTGATCTGGAGAACGCTGACACGCCACAGGCTGCATTGTCGGCAGTCAAAGAGCAGTTTCGTCGTATCAATCATGTCGTTCTCGGCTGTGCTGGAGACCGCACGTTTGTAGTTGATGAATGTGTTGAGCCATGGGCGACAGTTGCGGAAAAAACGAAGGCTATCCCTTGCAGCGATGTATGTTTCAATTATTATGGTCAAGTAGTAGATGGAGGGGGGATTCTTCCTTCTCAGTTCCGGCCAGCGCCAGAGTCCATTGGGATGACAGAGTCCAGGCAAAACCTGGATTTTTATACCTTTTATTGTCGTGGGATCATCAATGATGAGCAGTTCACTTTATGTGGGATTATAGCGAAAATTTGCACCAGCGTACAACTATCGAGCATCTGGTTGAGGTTTTTATGGAAACGCTGAGATCGCTCATTCACTACGGACTCTAGCTCTTTACATTTGAAAGGTAAAAATATGCCTATACATCCTGCGGAGGAGAGCGAGAAGCGTGAGCATCCAGAGTGAAGGGCGAGGCATACTCGTTGAGCAGATAACTGATTGGCAATACCCGCTAAGTTCTCCCCTTCCACAATGCCTTATCGCAAGCTCACCACCACTAGAGTATGAACAATTGCTGGTGACCTGGAATGCCACGCAAGTAGATTACCCGCATGACAAATGCATCCATCACCTCTTTGAAGAGCAGGTAGAACGTACACCGGATGCATGCGCTGTAGTCTTCGCACAACAACGGCTATCTTATAGAGAGCTGAATAGTCGTGCAAATCAACTGGCGCATTATCTACAAGGTTCAGGGGTTGGACCTGACATGCTTGTTGGTATTAGTATGGAATGTTCACTGGAGATGGTGGTAGGTATCCTGGGGATTCTTAAAGCGGGAGGTGCTTATGTGCCACTGGATCCAACCTATCCATATGAGCGTCTGGCTTTTATGCTCGCCGATGCGGGGTTGACTCTATTAGTAACCCAGCAGCATCTTGCTGAAGTTCTACCCACCCACGAGGCACACGTCATTTACCTTGACGCGAACAGCGAAATCATTGCTCAGGAGAGTGAAAAGAATCCTACTAGCGGGGTAACATATCAGAATCTTGCATACGTGATTTATACTTCTGGCTCGACGGGGCGTCCCAAAGGTGTTCTTGTGGAGCATCGTGGATTGGGAAACATGATTAAGGCCCAGATCCGCACATTTGCTGTACAGTCACACAGCCGTGTTCTCCAGTTTGCCTCTCTTAGCTTTGATGCATCGGTTTCAGAAATCTTTATGACATGGCTTGCGGGCGCACAGTTACACCTGATACCCTCAGATTTACGCTGGCCAGCGCCAGTTTTGCTCAAGTTTTTACGTGAGCAAGCCATTACAACTATCACGTTGCCCCCGGCGGTTCTGGCTATCCTATCTCCCGACGAGCTACCTGATCTCCAAACAGTTATTTCGGCTGGAGAAGAGCTATCTTCCAATATCGTAGAGCACTGGGCTTCGGGACATCGTTTACTCAATGCATATGGGCCAACTGAAGGTACAGTTTGTACAACTATCAGCGTTTGTACTGATGGATCTCACAAACCCACCATCGGTCGTCCGATTGCTAATACACAGGTCTACTTGCTAGATACCCATCTTCAATCTGTCTCTCCTGGAATATCCGCCCAGATGTATATTGGTGGTGTGGGCCTGGCTCGTGGCTATCTGAATCGTCCTGAACTGACAGCTGAAAAGTTCGTCCCCAATCCTTTTAGCACAGAACCCGGAGCGAGATTATACAAAACAGGTGATCTGGCCCGCTATTTGCCAGATGGGGCCATTGAGTATATAGGGCGTATTGATCGCATGGTCAAAGTGCGTGGCTTCCGCATTGAGCTGGGTGAGATCGAAGCTATACTGGAGCAACATCCAGGCCTCTCCAAAGCTGTTGTTCTTCTTCATGAAGATCACCATAGTGATAAACGCCTGATTGCCTATGCTATCCCCCATCCTGATTATCAAAGCTCTGAGAAGTTACTCGCAGCCTGGTATGCTGAAGATGGCATACAACCCGAGATACCTTTTGGTCCTTTTCAATGCGCAGAAAGTGTCAGAGCCACTTACTAGTCAGAGTCAGGCCATGGTAGCAAGCTTCTCACCTGTAGAAGAGGAAGAGGTGGCAACAAGCGAAACAAATATCTGCATTCCTTCTCAGTTTACGACCACAATATATTCTGGAAATTGGCTGTGGGGAGGGACAACTTATGTCCAGCCTTGCTCCTGAATGCACTCATTACTGGGCTACCGATATTTCGCCAGCGGTGTTGCGTTCTCTGGAGCAACAGCTTCCTGAACAAATAGCATCGCGTGTAACCTTATTACCTCGCATGGCCCATGATTTTGCTGGCATAGAGGCTGGGTTGCTTGACGCTATTGTTCTCAATGATGCTGTCCGGCGTTTCCCAGGCATTGAGTATCTCGTGCACGTGTTGCAACATGCTTTACAGGTAATACGGCCTGATGGCGTGATCTTTGTAGGAAATATAGGTAGTCTATCTCTCTGTGAAGCACATCATACTTTCCTCAAGATGCATGAGGGGCCAGCCTCGCTACCGAGAGAACAACTATGGCATCGTGTATATAAGGGTATCGCTGAAGAGGAAAGATTGCTTATTGACCCGGCTTTCTTTGTCGCCTTACCACAGCATCTTTTGCAGATTACGCGCGTTCAGTTGTTACTCAGGCGTGAAGGTCATACTCGTTCTTTCGCACGTTTTCATTATGATGTGCTCCTCTGGATAGGAACTAATCCCGCCTCCAGGGGAGAGTTATTCGATGATCCTACAGTTTGCCAGATAGATTGGGAAGAAAAGCAGTTTACCGTAGCCGCTATAAGACAGTGGCTTATCGAGGAAGCACCCGAACAACTGCACATTCGCCGAATACCCCATACACAGCTTTTTAAAGATATGAGGGTTATAGAACTGTTGAAAGGTTATCAGGGATATAAGACCGTTGGTGAAATGCGAGAAGCATTGCAAGCAGTAGAGGAAGCGGAAATAGAGCCAGAGGTAGCTATGGGCTTTAGGTGAAGAGCTAACTATGCCGTAGAGATAACATGGGAAGATGCAGGTAAAGAAAAACGCTATAATGCATTATTCAAGCAAAAAAATATAAATACAATGTATGCAACAACATGCGAGAATGATCAAAATGTACCAGGTAGTAGCCTCCAGCCCTGGGCTACCTATGCAAACATGCCTCTACAGGGAAAGGTTGTGCAATTTTTAAAGGAGAGATTACCCAGGTATATGGTTCCATCAGCGTTTCTGCTTCTGGATACTTTGCCACTCACGTCCAACGGAAAAATTGATAGACGTAAGCTCCCAGTGCCTGATTGGGTACATCCAGTTTAAGAAAGAAATGAAATAACTACTCAGGTTTCCTCAGCGCCTGAGGCACTGAGGAAACCTGAGTAGTTATTTCATTTCCATATTTCTAAGAGAACCCAGGGGGCACCTGAACTACGAGGATCGTAAATTTCCCCAACTTCTCGAAAATTTGCTCTGGTGAAGGCGCGGCGTGCAGGATGATTGGCAAGGGCAGTCTCAGCATAAACACGTGCAATACCAGGAGAAGTAAAGAGGTAGTGTACCAGTGTACGAATGGCCTCTGAACCATAGCCCTGGCCCCAACTTGTTTTCCTGCCCAGACCCAATCCAATCTCGACCTGTCCCAGACGGTAATCGACGTTGAAGTAGGTAATAGTGCCAATGGGAATGTGCATCTCATCGTCGATAATGAACCAGAATTGTCGTCCGTTGCCGCGTACATAGTTGCGCTCGAATGTTGGGAGAAACTCTTCCATGGTGCGTGAATAGGGGCGGTGAGGATCATAGCGCCAGACCTCGTCATCGCGCTCCCAGTGGAAAACGTTGTAAGCATCATCCATAGCTGGGCGACGCAGGTAGATACGTTCGCCATGAATGAATTGCCCCTGTGTTGATCCAGGCTTGTTATCACGTTGTATTTCAGTCATAAAAGTCCTATCTCTTGTGCGAAACTGGTGCCTGCTGCTAATGATCCAACCCTGAACGCCTGCGCTAACGTTTGACCAAGATCTGCGAATGTTGTGCGTGTACCAAGATTTACCCCCGGATGGATTGGTTGACCATAGGCGAGTAATGGCACACATTCACGTGTATGATCGGTCCCATGATAGGTAGGGTCTACTCCATGATCGGCAGTAAAGAAAAGAGCGTCATTGGGGCGCATCAGTTGTTGTACCTGTGGGAGCCAGTTATCCACATCGCGAAGTGCCTGTGCATAACCCTGGCTATCACGTCGATGTCCCCACAACATATCAAATTCTACCAGATTGACGAATAACAAACCCACAAAATCGCGTTCGAGCCATTTAAGTGTTGCCACCATACCTTCACGATTTGTCTCGGTATGATCACGTTGGGTGAGGCCGCGTCCGGCAAAGAGATCTTCAATTTTACCGAGGCCGATAACCTCTTTACCGGAGGCTTTTAGCAGGTCAAGCAGTGTTGTACCTGTGGGAGCCAGCGAGAAATCGCGGCGATGTTCTGTACGTTGGAACGTTCCAGGTGTGCCTATAAATGGGCGAGCAATGACACGTCCAACGGCATGGTCACCTGTGAGCAGAGCGCGCGCAATTTCGCAGATGTGGTACAACTCTGCGAGTGGAATGACATCCTGGTGGGCGGCGATTTGAAAAACGCTATCTGCTGACGTGTAGAGAATGGGAGAGCCAGTGCGCATATGTTCTGCGCCCAACTCCTTAATAATCTCTGTGCCGGATGCAACCTTGTTACCAATAACCTTGCGTCCAATGGCCTGCTCAAACGCGGTAACGAGATCGGCAGGGAAGCCATGTGGGTAAGTAGGCAATGGTTTATGCAAAACGACGCCTGTCATTTCCCAATGTCCGGTGGTGCTGTCCTTGCCCGCTGCAGCTGAGGCCATGCGACCATAAGCCCCCTTGACATCTGTCTGTGCAGGAGTGCCCAGAATAGGAGTGATATTTCCCAAACCCAGGCTTCCCAGATGGGGAAGTGCCAGTCCTCCAATAGCCTGAGCACAGTGTTCAAGTGAACTGGCACCCTCATCCCCATAGGCCTGAGCGTCGGGATTAGCTCCAGCACCCACACCATCAAGAACAATCAAAATCGCTCGCGTAAGTTTTGTCATCGCTTTCCTACCCTCGTCATTTTCAAACGTCCATGTCGTGGTAGGGGATCTCCAAGCAAGGGTAAGGCGTAATCGCAAAATGCTGATGTCACCATTGTTTTGCTTTCGTCCAGATATTCATCCGGTAGTAAGCGTTGTACATTGGCAACCTTTGCCAGTTCTACCAGGTCGGTTGTGCAATAATACTTTGGGTTATCGTGACGCACGAGTGTGACCATTTTATCGGTTTCGCCATGTAGCAGTGCACGAATGCCCATCTGCCCGACCAGGTAAGCCTCGTCGCGATCAGTAAACGAAATACAGTTAGAGGCCATACGTTGCAGATCTCCCGGTTTATCAAAGCGTGCACGAAGTTTTAACTGTTGCGTAATTAATTCTACCAAATATTGTGCAGCTCCGCTGAGTAAGGGATGGTGAAATGCATCTGTACCCACCTGTCCTCTTGCACCAAGCGGCTGTCCTTTTTCATCACGAATGGTCTCGGCAGCTACGATGACGACATAACCGAAACGACGATAGATGGAATCAACCTGCTCCAGAAAGCGTTCGGCAGCAAAAGTCTGTTCAGGTACAAGGATAATGTGCGGAGGATCAGCATCGTCGCGCTTACCCAGTGCGGAGGAAGCTGCTAACCATCCTGCATCGCGTCCCATCGTCTCGATGACTTTGACGGGATAATGCCAGGGAATGGCGATAGTATTCATCGTAGAATCCAGGGTGGCAAGTGCGATAAAACGGGCGGCACTACCGTAGCCGGGACAGTGATCGGTAAAAGGTAAATCGTTATCGATCGTCTTCGGAATACTAATAGCTTGTAGCTCGTAACCACTATGTTGTGCTGCTTGTGCCAGGCGATGGGTTGTATCTGCTGAGTCGTTCCCGCCAATGTAGAGCATGTAGCGTATATCGTAGCGACGTAAAATATCTAGAGCATGCTCAATATCGTTCGTTTGTAGTTTATAGCGGCAGGAGCCAAGCGCCGCTGAAGGTGCGTTTAGCAAATGCGACCACAAATCAGCAGGTTGTTGGCGCAGGTCTATCAAGTCTTCTTTGAGTAGTCCTTCAATGCCATGGAGCATCCCATAGATGCCGTCGATGCGGTTATCCTCCATAGCAGCCTCAATCGCTCCGACGAGGCTGGCATTAATGACGGCGGTTGCACCGCCAGATTGTCCAAGAATTAAATTACCACGTGTTGTTGCTGACAATGATACCCCCATATGAATAATAGTGACTATCCAGAGCTATTATAACAATTATGCCAGGAGATCAACTCCATTATATGCAACCAATCAAAACTACTTACTATGGTCAGATCTGATAGTCCATCTCCCAGGGATCTTTACCATTCCAGCCTTGTGTTAACTCCTGGTGCTCCTCTAGCGGTTCACCACCCTTCACCAGTAATTCTGCTGGCTTGGAGGCAACGACCGAGTTTGGGGGAACTGATTCGAGAACCAATGCCATTGCGCCTATCCTGCTCCCTTTGCCAATGGTAATGGAACCTAACAGGGCTGCACCTACGCCAATCGTAACGTCATCTTCGATCGTAGGGTGTCGCTTCTGCAGACGGCCTGGGCCTGGTCGCCACCACCCGGTAGCACCGAGCGTGACCTGATGATAGAGCATAACATTATTGCCAATCACGGTAGTTTCGCCGATGACTACGCCGGCACCATGGTCGATAAAAAAGCGTTTTCCAATCTGCGCTCCTGGGTGAATCTCAATGCCATTCGTAACAAGGCGTGCAAATTGTGAGATCAGGCGGGGCAAGATGGGAATGTGCGCTTTATAGAGCGTATGGGTGATACGATGGTAAAAGATGGCCCATAATCCTGGATAAAGGAGTGCTTCGAAGATATTGCGACAGGCAGGATCTTTCTCAAAAATAACGTCAATGGCATCAGGCCAGCGTGTCCTGCGTCGTGGAGTCTTGCCTGGTGCGGGAATAAAGATGCCTGGAGGTAGTTGTGGTAGTTGCGAAAGATCTGGTTCGGCATAAAGAGACGACTCGTTATTTTCATGCTCTTCCGAGATACCCTGTGATCGATGTTGCATACCAGTTGTTATCCTTCTTGCTTACTGGCCCTGGAGCTTCCTCAGATATTCTATGTCGAGTGTAGGGCAGGGTTCTCTGCTTGTCAAGGGTCGATTCGATGCAAAAAGCCCTGATTTTTAGTACTTATAACTATTGACAATCCGCAAGAGGTCCGCTATACTAGCGATGTGTTGAAGATATCCATGGTGACCGTAGCTCAATAGGCAGAGCTCTGGATTGTGGCTCCAGCGGTTGTGGGTTCAAGCCCCATCGGTCACCCCAAAACGGTACAGTGATAACATATGTTTTCTCTGTACCGTTTTATTTTAGCCTTTTTTCCTGTCGTAGTCATTATCAGATCCCTTTTTCTGATTCCTCAGCGCTTAGCAGCCCGTTTAGTGTGAGGTATTGTCGTCCGTGGCAGAGATTACGGCGCAATCTCTGCCACGGACGACAATACCTCACACTAAATAAGAGTGAGCCACCGCAGGTGGTGAGGATACCTGAAAAGTTACTACCTATCCATTGCCATTCATCTTGTCACGCCAACTCACCAACCGTTGTAGCGTCTCAAAATCCCATGGCGTTCCCGTATTAACAAGGAAATGAGTGACTCCCGCCTTGATATATGCATCAAGATCACTTTCGGTAGTTTCTTTGCTGACAGCGATGGTGCGCTCGATATCCTGGGGATTGCGTCCAACTTCTGCACACCACTGATCCAATACCTGCATCTTATGGGTGATGGTTGCCAGGTCCCCGAAGCCATGCCACATATTTGCATATTTAGCTGTAATGCGTAGTGTCTTTTTTTCACCGCCGCCACCGATGAGGATGGGTATGTGACTGCGTATCGGCTTGGGTACATCGACTTCCCAACGGTGGAGAATGATAGGAAGTGCCTCTTCTAGTGCAGCCAGACGACTGCCAGGGGTTCCAAAGTTATAACCGTACTCCTGGTAATCACGTTCAAACCACCCTGCTCCCAGGCCTAGAATGAGCCGTCCATTACTGATGTGATCCACTGTTTTTGCCATATTTGACAGCAGTGCCGGATTACGGTAAGTATTGCAGGTTACAAGGCAACCAATTTGTGCTCGTTGCGTGAGTGTAGCCATAGCCGTGAGCAGTGTCCAACCCTCAAAGTGATTTCCCTGTGGATCACCATAAAGCGGGAAAAAATGGTCCCAATTCCAAATACTATCTGCTCCCATATCCTCAGCCCGACGTACTGCGTCGGCAAAGTCCTGGTAGGAAACATGTTGTGGGTGAAAATGGATACCTGCCCGTACTGGGTAAGCCGTTTGCGATAATGTCACGATGTATACAGACCTTTCTTCTTTTGTTGGTCATGGGGTGTGTTCAGCACCTTTCTTGATTTTACGCACGTTATTACTAATATTGCAAATCTTTGTGTACTGGAAACAAGGTAACTCTTCAGGTCGTGGGTTGTTTTATGTGTGGTTTTGTTGCCTGTGGAGGGGATTGCGATCGCAATCTCCTCCACAGGCAACAAAACCACACATAAAACAACCCACGAAGCGCCGTAAGCGCTGAGGAATCAGGAGAGAGTGCCTGAAGAGTTACTCTCTTAGAGAGCTTCTTTGTCTGGTATAATTGATTATGCCATAGCTATAGACTTTAACCTTTTCGTGGGAAAATACATCTTTTAAGAGCATATGCCGCAAGGAGCAATGAGAAATATATGCGTGATTCTGTAACAGAGCAACCAGTAATTGCTTTAGAACATGTAAGCATTCAGTTAGGTGGACGAACCATTTTACAGGATATGAATATGACGGTGAATGAGGGTGAGTTCATCGTCGTGCTTGGACCAAATGGAGCAGGAAAGAGTACCTTACTCAAAATGCTGCTTGGTTTGATTAAGCCCGGTACAGGGAGCGCTCTGATTCTTGGTCGCCCGGCGCATCGTGGTAATCAAGCGATTGGTTATGTACCGCAGCGTCGTGTGCTTGAAGCTGATCTGGCTTTGCGTGCGCGCGACCTTGTTGGTTTTGGCCTGGATGGTCATCGTTGGGGAACTGGTTGGCCCAGCCGTCAGCGTACCGCCATTATTGATAAAGCCCTTGAAGAAGTCGATGCCAGCACTTTTGCTGATGCACCAGTGGGGCAGTTGTCAGGTGGTGAACAGCAACGTCTCTTGATCGCTCAATCCTTATTGACCAATCCCCGCTTGCTCTTATTAGACGAGCCGCTGGCAAATCTGGATCTTGCCCACCAGCAGGAGATTGTCTCATTGGTTATGCAGGTCTGTCGTTCACGTAAGGTCACCGTCCTGCTTGTCGCCCATGATATTAATCCTCTACTATCTGCTGTAGATCGTGTGATTTACATTGCCAATGGGCGAAGCGCTATTGGGACCCCTGATGAGGTTATCACCAGTGACATGTTAAGCGAACTGTACGGCTCACCTGTTGAGGTCGTGCATGTACTTGACCGTATCTTTGTTGTTGGTGTAGAAATATAGTAGTACTCTGTCAAACTTCATTGAGCTCACAGGAAGAGGAAGTGGACCCCGAAAGGGGTAGGGACCACGTTCACGGCGTCCAGCAATTCATCGCGCATATATTTCTAAAAAGATCAAATAAGCAGAGTGTACGACGAGTAGCGGATTTTTCACGGGTATGTACAATATTGGATAATATAAACGGTTATATGCGCGATGAATCGCTGGACGCGATAAATCAGGTCCCTACCCCTTGGGGAGGCCTCCGTTCTGGGCAAATGTGCCCATTGAAGTTTGACAGAGCCGTAGGGGCGCGGTTTACAAGCCCGAACAGTGGGGGTGTATTTTACAAGCATGTACAGTATATTGGCAAAATGTACTTGTAAAACGAGCCCCTGAAACCTATTTCAAGCTGAAAGGACGAACAAACAATGCAAAACGATCAGAGTGCTCATCATGACCGGGTGGGTTGGGGAATCATCAGTACAGCTAATATCGCTGTACAGGCTGTTGCACCGGCTATTCAGGCATCTGCAAATGGACGCCTGGTAGCTGTTGGTAGCCGCAATTCACGCCGTGTTGCGCAGTTGTATTCATTTGCCCCCGACATACGGACGTATGATAGTTATGAGGGGATCATTAACGATCCAGAAATTAAAGCTGTCTACATTCCTCTCCCCAATAGTCTGCATGCTGAGTGGACCGTGAAAGCGCTTCAAGCTGGTAAGCATGTGTTATGTGAAAAGCCGTTCTGTGTAACTGTTGATGAAGGGGTGAAGATGGTTGAGACGGCGCGTGCACAGAAATTGCAACTGATGGAAGCATTTATGTATCGTTTCCATCCCCAGATCATCTGGACTTTAGAGCAGATCCGTGCGGGCCTAATTGGAATCGTCAGATTAGTACGTATCTCATTCTCCTTTGATATCCGCTCACGCCCTGAAGATATCCGCTTAAATCCTGAATTAGCTGGTGGCTCCTTGATGGATGTTGGTTGCTATGCTGTCGATTTGTGCCGTGCGATCTATCGGCAGTCACCAGCGATAGTAGCAGCACGTGTGCATGTCCCCAAACCTGCCGGAGTAGAGATGGCGACGAATGCTATCCTCGATTTCGGTGATGGACGTTTTGCTCTACTTGATACAAGCTTTGAGTTACCAATGCGCCAGATGGTAGAGATTATCGGTGAAGAGGGATCAATTACCATCCCATTTCCCTTTACGCCAGGAAAGAGAGAGACAGTGGTCTTTCTGATGAAGAATGGGCAGATGACCGAGCAAAACTTTCCCGCTGTGGACCTGTATCAGCTTGAGGTGGAACACTTTGTCGATTGTATACGTTCGAATCAGGCCAGATCTTTGAGCGAAATATTGGAAAATACAGCCACTCTAGAGGCAATCTATCAAGCTGCTGGTCACGACTGGCCCATTGTGTGAAGCCCTTAGGGGAATGAGAGGAGCACAACGCTGAAAAGAAGCGGGGTGAGGAATAGCCCATATCTGACAGGACGTATCGTGCTGGGTTGCTTTGCTATGATAATCGCCAGCTTTCTCCCAGGCACCTGTTTCTTGCTTACTTCCACCGTGTCCATGGTCTGGCAGCCAATAGCGCTTTCGCGCCAGGTTGCGCAGTACCATACTGGACAATGTACGATCTTGAGCAAAACCCTGCTTTCGTTCCCCAATATAAAGGGAACAGTCTACGCTGCTCATTTCACCTATACTGTGCATACCTCTGAGGGAAAAAACTATCAGGCCAGCGGTTATGGACCCACTCAGGTGGAGACCAACGATAAGATAGGTCAACAAGCCATCATAGACTCCTATCAGGTGGGCGCAAATGCTCCCTGTTGGTATGATCCGGCGCAGCCATCGCATGCAATATTGAACAAGGATGCCTTTGGTCCGCTCCTGATACCCTTTATCCTGGGCCTGATCTTTAGCATCCTGATCACCCTGACCAGCCTGCTTATGCTCTTCCTTCTCGTCGTATTTGTAATTATTGCGCTGTCTCCCACTCGTCCATCCGGCTCTCCAAATCCCTCTATGCCTGATAAAAAGCTATAATACATGTTAAAGGTGTAGGGACCTGCTTCAGCGCGTCCAGCGATTCATCGCGCATATATCATCACACGAAATAACATTTATCACTCAAACAATAAATACATTGACAAACAATAACCAATATGTAACACTATTACTATCAACAATCCAAATTCCTTTTCTAAAAACAACATCTTGCTTCATTTACCGATATCACCGCAATAGCTTTGTGGGAATGTGGGGAGGAAATCATGTCCACACGGGTACCATTCAGACGGCGAACCATCCGCTTACGAGACTTTGATTACCAACAACCAGGATTTTACTTCGTCACCATCTGTGTAAAAAACCATGCATTGATGTTCGGGACAATCAAGGATGGCCGGATGCACCTGAACTCCAATGGACAAATCGCCCAATTCGTCTGGGACAAATTGCCCCAACGTTTCCCCGGTATTGTCCTGGATGCCTCCGTAATCATGCCAAATCATATGCACGGCATCATTTTTTTTCAGGATGAACAACCGATCCTTTATCGAAAGGTCAATACACAAAATGTTCCGGAACGCTTTAAGGTGCCCATGCAGAATGCCACTCAATCTTACAAACACATGCCCAATCTTGGGCCGATTATTCGATCGTTCAAAGCGGAAGCGACCTATCGCATTCATCAAGCAGGCACTCCTGGTTTTTCCTGGCAGGCAAGATATTTCGAAAGCGTTCTTGTACATGAGAAAACCCTTGCTGCCACGCGTTTGTATATTGCAAATAATCCCGCCCGTTGGACGAAAGATCAACTCTATCAAGCAGATGCCTCTGATTGATGAGTATATGCGGAGAATGACCAAATCACCCCGAAGGGGTCCCGTTTCGGGGTAATGCTTTGTCAAACTTCATTGCACACTTTTCTGTCAGCTATAGAGATGGCTTTCCAAGCTGTTTTACATCCTAACAAAAAGTATCGAATGAAGTTTGACAGGTAGACCCGCTTCAGCGCGTCCAGCGATTCATCGCGCATATATGTGTATAAAATGTAGATAGAATAGAGGTAATATAGTGCATATTTATGATTTTGTATAATATAAAACAATATATGCGCGATGAATCGCTGGACCCGCTGAAGCGGGTCCCTACACCTTTAACATGTATTACACCCTATATTCTCACTGCTCCGCCAACGCCTTGAGCGTCTCGAACAACACATCATCAATCCGCCAGACTTCACTACTGCGATCAGGCGGATCTAATGGGCGACGAGACAACTCATCATCCTCCAATATCCTCATGATTTTCAGTGTCGCCTCTTTTCGTGTATCGGGAGGAATCCTCTTACCACGCTGCAAGAGGAGTGCGGCAGCGGCACACACTATCGCATTTTGAGTGTCCAGTACCTGCACGACAAAAGATAGTGCCTGAGCGTCCATATTCCACGAGAGGGCAAGTTGCCTCCAGGCGAATTGCCCCACTGTAAATTTTCCCCAGACAATCTCTTGCGTTAAATCCTTCCAAACGTTTTCTGACATTTCTCTGCTGTCAAAACATGCTCTAAGAAGCTCTTCAACATCTCTCCTCCCAAGCTGCTTGAGTTTGTGAATTTCTGTTGCTCTTTTATCGGGTGGGTCCTGAGCAGGAGATAGTGAAGGTGTGCTTTGTGCATTGGTAGATATGCCCAGCCTCTGTCGTATGGCAACAATGAGGAGGCGTTGTTCGATGGTAAACTGTTGCTGCTTTTGTGCCTGTTGTTCAAATTTTTGGAGACTGTTTTGTATCTGCTGGCTATGTTGTGACAGGGTTGAGGCTTGACTGGCAACAACAACGCTGTAGAGACAAAACAGCACTGTGGAGGAATGGGCAGGTCTGCTTTGCTCTAGAATGTTGCACAAGTTGCTCATGATGTCTAGAATATCTAGAATGTATCGAATGTCTAGAATGTATCGAATGTCTAGAATGTCTAGAATGTATCGAATGTATCGAATGTCTCGAATGTCTCGAATGTCTAGAATGTCTCGAATGTCTCGAATGTCTCGAATGTATCGAATGTCTTGAATGTCTCGAATGTCTAGAATGTCTAGAATGTATCGAATGTCTAAAATGATCTAGAATGAATATCGAATGTCTAGAATGTCTCGAAATGTCTAGAATGTCTCGAATGTATCGAATGTATCGAATGTATATATCTGTAATCGCACTCAATGCGAGAACCTGTTTATGGTCCTGTACAGAGAGGGAGGCAATTAACTCATTGGCTATTTCCTGATGTTGCTGCTTATCCCCTTTAGAGAGCAAGAGACGCAAATTCAGGCAGGTTTGATAGGTTGCACTTCTGCCATGTTGCATTTCCTCCTGGAGAAATGTGTTCCATATAACCTTCCATGGTAGGTGCTTTGCTGAAGATGTTTCTTCTCTTTTAAGCATCTTCCATAGGAGGTAGGCATGTGGGAAGCGTGCAGTATTACTTGTCGCCAGTAGTTGCACTTGTAACCCACCTGGATTTGCACGACCGCGCTCTTGCCAATTTTTACCTATTTCTACTAATACATTCCAGTTTGCATCATCATTTGTATCGGGAAAAGCGGCGAGGGTAAGGAGATAGTCAAGCTCAAGCGAGTGTTCAGTAAGACGTTTTAATAACTCAGGTTGCTCTTTGCTCCACTTGAGCCACTCTTTGTAGAGCCAGCCAGCAGGACCAGCCGTATCGAGCAGACGTAAGGTGATGAATGCATATTCTGCTACCTGGTGTGAGGCAGGTAATGCTGTTATTTGTGCCAGTTGTGTACGGATTTCTGATGGACAGGGTATGTCTTGTAGATCAGCCAGTTTCAGTAATGGAGGGATAAGAGTATGCAACACCAATGTGGGGCAACTTCGAAGATCGGGAGCAATCGTTGCTAGCAGGCGTACCGCGCCTTCCTGACGTATTGGGGCATTGTTTTTGTCATTACAGAGTGCCTGAAGCCACGCTTCTAGCAGAGGTGGTGTTGTGCTGCTGCTTTGTAGTTGACCACGTAGCCAGAGCAAGGCTACCGCTTCGATCTCTTGTTTGAGTTGGGTATAGCGTCCTGCTCCGAATATGTCTCCGTAGAGCTTAAAGATCTGGTTGGCTACACTTTGTTGGAGTGTTTTATCAATATACCATGTATTACAGTCTACGATGCTGGTTGCTGCAAAGAGCAGATTGCGGTGGAGGATTGTATCAATGGCATCGTGTGTATTAGCGATGGCCTGTATCAGTGCGCTGGCCTGTTTGCGCTCATCGCGTATCTGCTCACTCTTATCTGCAATAGCCAGGAGGAGCGGCTCACGCCAGAGGGGGATCGTGTAATGTTCTGCCACAAATTGCTTTAGTTCATCTGACGAGTAGTGTTGCTTGTCGAGTAAATACCAGGCAACATAGTACTCTTGAAAGGTACGATGCATAAAGCCGAATAAGCCCTGACCTCGCTCAACGAAAAGTCCACTACTCTTACGTAAAGTCTCAAGAAATTCTTTAACTTGAACGTCTTTGATCTGTCCTATGGTGGTTCCATAAAAGCCAGCCATCGTTTCCCTGGTAATCTTCTTTACGTCCGGTTCAGTGAGCGGAAGGTCTGTGCTATGAAGACGATAGGCTAATGCACTGAGCAATTGTTCTGCCAACCCGATTTCTTCACTGGAAAATATTTTGCGTCCGGTTTCCTGGTTCCAGTTATCGAGCAGCGTACGCGTGACAACCTTATAGAGATCAATGCGGCGATGTGGTAACGTCTTTCCACCCTTCTGGATCATGGCCAAAATCGTGAGCATAAGGGGATTGACAGCCAGGCGTCTGATACCAGGATTCTTCCTGATCGCATCCAACAAGGTATTGCACTGATTTTTGCCTGCGATCTGGGCTTCCATCTCCTGTTGCGGAGTTAGCTCGCTCATTCCCTGTACAGACCTGATCTGGTGGCGTTCGACTGCTGGACACCAGTTGGTGAGGAATTGTTCAATCTCCTTATCTTCCAGGTCAAGCAGTGTATAGTGCGCATACGCAGCAAAAGGACCAGCTTCATAGCCAACAATGCGTGAGGTAACGATAAATCGATTGTAGTTCCCTGCTGTGGGTTGTTCCCTGCGATAGCGAGCAATGAATGCATGAATGGCCGTTGTAACCCTTCTGCGTATAAGATCGCTGGCGACCTCATCCAGCCCATCGAAGAGCAAGAGAACATTCCCTTTGGCTAACTCACCGTCGAATGATATCTGGTAAAGCCGTATCGCTTTCAGCTAGCTTTCTGCGCAAAAACTCCGTGAAAAGTAATGTCCTCAACATTCAGTAGTTGCGCATAGTCGCTGATACGTATCAAGAGAGGAATCTGTGTGGGGGATAGACCTTCAGGAAGTTGATAGTTTGCATTAAGAGATGCTCGTGCCATTTGCAGCGCCAGCCAGCGCATAGTGGTGCTTTTGCCAGCACCGGGAGTTCCCAGGATGACCGCCACAGGATGGGTCGTCTGAAGCCCCTTCAGGACATCTTCAATAACAATATTTCTTCTCTGCTGCCCTTCTAAGAGACCTTGCCTGAGTTGTGATTGCCAGAGAGCTGCACGCCGTTGTTGTGCCTGCTCCTCAAGATCTCCCGTCTCCAAATTGTCGTGCTGACGTAATGTCTCCAACTCTTCTAATAACTTCTTCTGTTCATCTGGCATATCATAGAGAGGTCGATCAGAGACTGCATGTAGATGGATAAATATATCATTTAAAGGCACACTCACCGAAATCAATGCCTGTGAGTGTGAGATACCTGTGGGGCTAAGACCCTGGTGTGTATTAATAATGGAGCGAAGGTAATTGTGGAGCACTTCAGTATTGTGCTGTGGTGTTTGTTTTATCTGATCATTTTTGCTTTGCTGTACTGTCACTGTTCCAGTGTTGTTGGGAATGATCACTGTACCATCACTGTGTTGAATCAGGGTTGTGTTACCTTTGTTGCGCTGTACCGTGGCTACGGTTGCAGGTTTAGGTGCATCTGTCTCAACACTTTTGTAGCGTGAGGCAATGATACCCGCTGTGATGGTAATAACAAGAAGTATGACAAGTGTGATAATAATGGCCACATGATAGGGGCCGAAAAATAACCATCCCATTGTGCTGTTAGTAAAACCTTGGGAGAAGTCCTTCACTGGTGTTGGCAATATATTTGCTGCATAGCCCACAAGAACAACCAGAGCGATTGTGAGCCAGAAAAGCTTGGCAACTGTCCAGATACCACGTGCTATAGAACCTACTATATTCATATATATTGGCTCCAGTCCATCTTCTCAATACTAATAGAAGGACACGAAAATTTCGATTGTCATTAGTTAAAAGAACGTGTAGAGATTGTATTGATGGGCATTATACTACAGAAGTGGTAATGGTACCAGATTAATATGGAGGTTCGTGATTTTCTCGAATGAGGAGGAATGTGGTGTGGTGTAGGGGCGCGGTTTACAAGCCCGTATTTACATAAACGGCATAAGATGCCCAAGAGGCATTTGTATGTTGATTGTGTGTATTTTAAATGTGATAAAAAAGCGTCAAAAAAGCGCCAAAAAGCCTTGATATTTCCGCATAATTTGCGTAAAATTAGGATATAAGAAGAAAATTCTAATCATGGGACACGTGTTACTCTGCCCTATGAAGAAGGGAGACCGGCAAATGACAAATCGAGATGGGATGAAAAGAGTTAGTGTCAATTTCTCACCAAGTACTTATAAGGCACTTGAGGATCTGGCTGAGGAAAAAGGCGGATCAATGGCTGATGCCCTTCGTGATGCAATTGCCATAAGTAAATGGTTCCACAAAGCCCAGGAGGATGGTCGTGTTCTTATCGAAAAGGATGGGAATATTCGGGAGATAATGAAGTTTTGATGGGTGAGAGGAATGGCTGAGGATACGAATGAGCAGGAAACTCCTGTTGAGCAGAAAGATCCTCAGCGAAAAATGGATCAGCAGAGTCAGGCCGCAGAGCCGCGGCCTGCTAGAGATAAGAATGATGATACTCTTGATGAGGTAGAGATCAGTTCCGATGAGGACCCTTTTGCCAAACCGGTCGAACCCCTCGAGAGTAGTCGCTATTATGAACTACGTTCTGGACCCTATAATCCTGATCAACATCGTGATTGGGTCCGTTCTGTGGTAACCTATGCTTTTGTCGGTATTCTCGCTATAACGTTACTTGCTACATTGGCAATTGTTATCTGGGATAGCCCTGGATGGGCAAGCGCTAAAGATTTTCTTCAAATAGTATTACCAACTGAAACGGCACTTGTTGGATCGGTAGTAGGTTTCTATTTTGGTTCTCAAAGCAGGAGAGATCCTCGTTAAACGACCGGACTTTTCTCCTTCCTCAATGCCTCCATAACCTTCTCGTTCAGATGCAGATGGGCCTCGACCAGTTCGGGTGGGGTCAGTGCCATCCACTGGTTTAGCGAGACATCGGCAAAGTGATCGCTCTTAAACATTTCCAGGAAGCGCAGCGACGTATCGCCAGTGTTCTCGATATAGTGACCCATCGCAAAAGGCACATAGCCCACATCACCTGCCTGATAGTCGAAGGTGCGCGCTTTGCCCCCGGAGGCAAACACGGTCATACGTCCATATCCCTCAAGATAGTACTGCCACTCGTCATTATTGGGGTGCCAGTGCATCTCTCGCATTCCGCCTGGCTTAATCTCCACTAGGGCTGCCGCAATCGCCGTTGAAATGGGAAAGTTGCTTGAATCGGTGATACGCACCGTGCCTCCCTTTGTCCTGATCGGCTCTTGTGTCAGCATCCGGTGACTAAAAGTTCTGGGCACTGTACCTTTGGGGCTTGCGACCTTGTCGGACGATAGCGAACCAGGTACTGTACTCTGGAACATATAGAGTTCATGTGACGGAATAGTAGCCAGATCTTCTTTGGTAACACCAAAGTTCTTTGCGAGTACTTCTTTGGGCGTATGCGCGAACCAATCACTGATCAGGAAAGTCGAGTTCTCCGAGAAATTGCCATCATCGAATACCAGCAGAAACTCACAGCCTTGCTCCAATCCCTGAATCGAATGCGGAATGCCAGCAGGAAAGTACCACAGATCACCTTCACTGACATCACCTGCAAAGTTACGTCCATCCTGGTCAACAGCCGTAATCCGGGCGCGGCCATTAAGCATATAGGACCACTCGGCTTCTTTGTGCCAGTGCATCTCGCGTACGCCTCCAGGTTTCAGGCGCATGTTCACACCTGCCAGCGTCGTCGCGATGGGCAGTTCACGTACGGTCACTTCGCGTGACCAGCCGCCATTCTCAAGTCGATTGTGTGCGTTGGCGAACGAAAACTTCAGATTAGGGATCGTCCCAGAATCGGTATCGGGTGGCGTCAGACTATTGGGGTTCTGCTGATCCAGTGGCACATTGCGCGGACCTGGATCAGTTGCACCAGTACCGTCACGTATCGGTTGTGGCACCTGACTGTCCACTATGGTGCGATCTTGAGGTGGCTGTTGCATGGACATTATCTCCTGATAGAGAACATTTATCTTCGCAAAAGTGCGTACGAGCTAAGCACGATAATTTCCACATCTTGCTTATGCTTTTCTTTATCGGCAGGTTTCGGGAAGTTGATAATGTCTGGTAGAGTGTTCCATCCTACAACCTCTCAAGATGAGTCACTCACGATTGAGTGTGCCTGTCCTCTGCTGAGAGTTGGCGAAATTTTCCTCGTCGCTTTACGATCGCGAATCCTAGTTGTTGGTAGAGACGTAAAGCTTCAGGATTGTTGCTATTAACATGTAGTATCACCGCCTTTTTCCCTTCTTCTTGCCAGGCTTGCAGAGAGCGGACTACGAGTGCGCTTCCCAATTTTTGATCTCGCCACTGAGGAGGGACACCTACTTGAATCAAGTAACCATTCTGTCCGAGAGTTGCTTCATCTTCCGCATTTGTAACGAATCCTACCGCTTGACCCTGGACCACAGCGAGAAAGGACAAATCAGGTCGGAATAGGGGATTGTCAGAAACCCAGTGAATCCACTCTTCTTCT
This sequence comes from uncultured Chloroflexia bacterium, assembly GCA_963814985.1. Taxonomy (GTDB): domain Bacteria; phylum Chloroflexota; class Ktedonobacteria; order Ktedonobacterales; family Ktedonobacteraceae; genus CAWFFV01. The sequence continues at coordinate 71,603 of CAWFFV010000057.1, forward strand.
TCCCATCCAGGGAAGCCAGGTCGCTCCCGGAATGCTGCTTGATAGATGGTGAAGAACGCATGGATGCTCTGAGCATCCCAGGTGAGGTAGGAAACAAAAGACGGAGGAGTCACATGAGGTAACGCCAGAGAGAGATCATAGTTCATCACCTCTTCGGCAAAAACCAGCATGAATCCTCTCTCTCTGTAGGAGGCAATGATCTTATCAGTTATGTGTTCGCATACAATGTCATCGGGGAATGGGGCGTGATTTTGATGCAAGATATAACCGCCTCCTACAATTTTCGTGACAGGATTACCCCCGTATTCAGTCCAATAGTATGTAACCCTCCAAAAAGCGAGCGTGTTCAATTTTTACGCAACGATCTTGCACAAAAATCAGTCCGGCCTCTTGCGCCTTTTTGCCGGCCTCATCATTGCGAACACCCAGTTGGAGCCACAAGACTTTTGCTCCTATTTTGATGGCCTCATCTGCAATGGCAGGGGTGTCTGCTGGCTTACGAAAGACATCAACGATCTCAATTTGCTCACCAGCCTCTTTGGCCTCTGTCAATGAAGCATAAACACGTTTGCCCAGCAGAGTTTTCCCGGCGCGTGGGTTGATGGGGATGATATCGTAGCCCGCTGCCTGCATATAGATGGCGACAAAGTGACTGGGGCGATACTGGTCGGCTGAGACGCCGACAATAGCGATATGACGATACTTTTGCAAGATGTGTAAGCGTTCGTACATATCTGGTGTAAGGGGATCTTGTGAAGTACTCATGCAACACCTTCCTTTGCTGTTTGAGCTGTTGTGACGGTCTTGCTCAATGCCTGATCCAGATCCCACAGGATATCCTCAATATTCTCAATGCCTATCGAGAGACGAATCAGATCGGGAGTAACACCGCCCGCTAACTGGTTCTCTTCCGAAAGTTGCTGATGTGTTGTGCTGGCAGGATGGATGATCAGGCTACGGGCATCACCGACATTGGCGAGATGTGAGAAGAGTCTCACATTGTTGATGACCGTCTTTCCAGCTTCATACCCACCCTTGACGCCAAAGGTGAAAATAGAGCCGGTTCCACGAGGCAGGTAGCGTTTGGCGAGTTCGTGGGAGGGATCATCAGGCAATCCTGAGTAGTGTACCCAACTGACGGCAGGATGCTCCTTGAGGAACCTGGCTACCTGTAGCGCGTTCTGGCAATGGCGATCCATGCGTAGTGAGAGGGTTTCCAATCCCTGTAAGAGAAGAAATGCGTTGAAGGGGCTGATGCAGGGACCGGTATCACGCAGCGTTTCTACACGTGCTTTCATGACAAAGGCAAAATCCCCAAATGTTTCGTAGAAGCGCACGCCATGATAGCCGGGCGAGGGATCAACGATATGCGCAAACTTCCCATTATCCCAGGGGAACTTGCCCGACTCGACCAGTACTCCTGCGATAGAGGTACCGTGACCGCCGATGAACTTGGTTGCCGAGTGCACAATAATATCTGCGCCATGCTCAAATGGGCGGCATAAGTATGGAGTAGCAAATGTGTTATCTATGACCAGTGGCACGCCGGCTTCATGAGCAATATCTGCAACTGCTCGTATATCTAGCACATCTCCGCGAGGGTTGCCGATTGTTTCCCCGTAGAGTGCACGTGTGCGGGGTGTAATAGCGCGGCGATAGTTTTCCGGGTTCGTGCTATCCACAAAGATGGTATTGATGCCCCAGGTACGTAGGGTGAGGTCAAACTGGGTGTGTGTACCTCCATATAGACTACTTGAGGAAACAATTTCATCACCCGGACGTAAGAGCGTCATCATGGTAGTCATCTGGGCTGCCATTCCAGAGGCGGTTGCAACTGCTCCTGTTCCTCCTTCGAGGGCCGCTATACGCTCTTCGAAAGCTGCTGTGGTTGGGTTCATGATGCGCGTATAGATATTGCCGAAGCGTTGTAAGGCGAAAAGATGAGCTGCATGATCGGTATCGTCAAAGACAAATGAAGTCGTTTGATAAATAGGGACTGCTCGTGCTCCCGTTGTTGGGTCTGGTCGTTGGCCGGCATGGATTGATAAGGTGTCGAAGCCAAAGGCGTGATCACTGTCGATTTCTGGCATAATGTGTTCCTCTCCAAGAAACATATCTTTCTTTTGATTACATCGTATCATATCCGCTTGCTTTGTACTCTCCTTCATAGCAACTCCGAAGAGGCCACCTGCACAAGCATTGGTGGATAGCCACGACGTACGAGATAGCCACGACCAGCAGGGAGTATATCAGATGTACTCTGCTTGTGGAGTGCCTGATAGCCATCGGTAGGATCTCCGCGCATAACCAGCCCTGGACTCTCCATATTTTTCATACTGCGGAAGATAGGATCATAGTTATTGCGCCCAAAATCAATGATGCGCCGTGCAAGCACAAGATGGAAACCAATCTCACGTCCAGATTGCAATAACCCTTCGAGTGGATTGAGCGGATTTCCCATCTGTGGTGAGAGCGTCGTAACCATTTCGTAATCGTCTACAAACATGAAGTAATGAAGTCCGTTCCAGGGCTGTGGATTGCGTAGTTGCTCCATTGGGAGATCCAGGTTTCTCTGGATGCGTTCCTCAAGTTCATATTGGAGGAGACTCACATGTTCTGTGACTTCCTCTGGAGTGGTGGCGTAGGTAAGAAGATGCTTGCTGCTGCCGAACTCTTGAAGCGTTTTGCGATAGTCGATGAGCAAGAACTGAACTTGCTGTGGAGTGTAGCGCTGTTCAATGCCGCGTAGCCATGTGCGTAGTAGCGTTGTCTTGCCACATTCACCATCTCCTAGAATCAAAAAATGTGGATCGGAGGAGGTGAGATCTATATACATTGGGCTGAGACGAAATTCCTCCAACCCGATGGGTATTCCGGCATCTGTATCTGATATGGGAAGTTCCACGCAAAGGTATTTCTTGAGGGAGCACCGGAATTTGTGGCGCTAGTGGTCCCTTCCAGGCCTGACGCATACGTTGTATCAGTTCATCGAGTGCTTGTTGTAATGGAAGTGGAACCAGCGTTGCTCCTGTCACTGTTGGCCAGGCAGTTTGGAAAAGTAACCTGGATTGGTGTAATCCGCGTCCGGGTGTATCAGTCGAAAGCATAGCCGCTTGTTTTTTGTCGATCTCTGACTCTTCAGAGTCAATCATGCGCAGTTCCAGACTGGTTCCGATGTTGCTACGTAATCTGGGACGTACCTCTAGCCACTGATTTGCGGTGATGATAACATGAATACCATAGGCGAGGCCAGTAGTAACAATGTCCATAATGCTGCTTGCTATATCGGGATCACAGGTCTCGAAGGCACTTAGCAGCGGGCTGAAGTTATCAATTACCAGGAACACATCGCCGAATTCTTCATTGACAAGTTCACTGCGCTGGCGAAGTTGTCGGTAAGTTACCATACTCTCAATGCCGTACCTGGCGAAGAGGAGTTCGCGCTCTACAATAATCTGGCGGATTCTGCGTATCAGCCGACGAATTTTTTCACGATCAGTCTTATCGCAAACTATCCCAATATGCGGTGCCTCTTCAAATATACGCAATAGTCCACCATCCAGATCGATGCCATAGATTTGTACCTCGGATGGTGAGTGTGTCACCATAAGTGAAGTGATGATGGTACAGAGAAGAATACTTTTCCCTGATTGTGGTCCTCCCACGACAACCATGTGTCCTCCCACTCCTGAGAAATCAAGCATAACTGGTTCCTGTACCTGCTCGGCAGGCCTGTCAAGCATTCCCAGCGGAATACAGAGAGGCCCAAAAGGTGCTGATGCAGGCCAGGAAGTGCCATCCAGATCGCTCTGACCACAATGTAGCAAGACTTCATAGAGTGTTATCAGGCCTTTGAGCGGTGGTTGCCAGACAGGGTGAACATGCCAGCCTGTTGCAGGCGTTGGTGCTTGTGCGATGCGTGCAATGACCATGTTCATCTCTGTGTATGTCTCGTCAGTATGTATATCTCTGCTTTCATCCGTATGTGCTGGCTGTTGATAGGGGATGAGCTTACCTGTGATAGTAAACTTGCGGATGAATGTTGTCGGGTCTACTTGCTGTTGACGGGCAGGTATGTAGGGTGTAGAGATAAGGGCGGTTTTGAAGGGTATATAAACGTCATCATCGACTTTTAAATAGCCACTTCCGGGCAATGGTGGAAGATAATAGGCATCGGGTTTGCCTGGTGCGGATATGCTTTCATCGGGTTTGAAGGTCCGCAGGCAGATGCGGTAACGCAGAAGCCCGTCGAGTGACTTTACATGTCTTTCATCAACATGCTGGGTTGAGAGTAGCATATGCATACCCAGGCTCCGCCCAACCTGTCCGAAGCTGGTAAACAGGGCCAGAAATTCCTCGTGATTGGCGATGAGCTGAGCAAACTCATCAATAATAATGAGAAGATATGGCATAGGTTCCATATCGGGATTCTTGCGCCATTTGGCCTGATACTGTTTGATACTGCTAAGATTTCCGGCGCTACTGAGCATATTTTGGCGACGCTTCTGTTCATTAAGCAGAGATATGTACATGCGGCTAATGAGCGCCGGGTTATTTTCAAGATTTGTAATGATGCCAGCGACATGTGGTAAGGTAGCGAAATCTGCAAAGGCTGTGCCAGACTTGAAGTCTACCAGCACAAAGTTGACCATATGAGGGTCATGCGTAAGGGCAAGGCCAGTTACAATGGTACATAGCAGTTCGCTTTTCCCCGAACCTGTCGCCCCAATGATCATCCCATGTGGTCCAACTCCACCGTCAGCCATCTCTTTCAGATCGAGGATAAGTGCACCATTCTTTTGTTGTCCGATTGGTATACGCAGCAGTTGTAGCCCTGTGTGGGCATATTGCCAATGTTCAGCCACCTGCAATGTATCAACTGAGGGAATGTTGAGCAGTTCGAGCAGACGTATATCTTGCGAGAAATCTAATGGGGTATCATCCATATCGACAAGGGTGAGTGGTGCAAGACGACGGGCAATGATCTCGCACTGTCTGGAGTCAACATCGTCCGGTAAGACAAAATCAAAAGTTTTGCCATCGGGTGCCATCTCTTGATAGGTAAGTTGTGCTCTCCCAACTGTAAGTCTTGCCTGAATTGCCGATGGTTCCTGGTATTGTTCGTCTATGAGTAAAATAATCGTTACACCAAGACGCGCAGGGTGACGTAGCAGTTCCTCCAGTTCCGGCATGTGTGCCAGTTGTCCTCCTGGGGTGAAGCCGTCCAGCACCAGTATCAGGTGTGGAAGTGGCTGGCTCTGAAAGATGCCCTCTTCAGCCTCTCTAGTTGATTCCTGGATAATCTTACTACGGCGCTCCAATTCGGGCTTGATCTGGGTGATAAAGGTTTCCTGGAAGCTATCGATATTATCGGCCAGCAGACAGAGTGGTTCTGCAGCATCGGTCTGCCCTGTTTTGCTACGGTGCAGGCGGCGGCTATGAGGCAGCCATTTCAGCCAACCCCACTCGGCTCTCGTCTCTGGAGGGAAATATGCTCCAATACGGACTTCGTGAGGGGCATGGAAGGTTGCAATCTGACAGAGCATCGCCCGTAGCAGACCGTGGGTGGCTGAGTGTGGTCCTATTATGGCCGTCGTTCCCAGGTTTCGCAGACCGATCACTACAGGCTGTTGCTCGATATGGCTATATTGTGTGAGAAGTCCTCGGACTTCTCGGAGCAGTTCGGGGACATACTTGATCTTATCGTTTTGTGCAAACTCAATGGGACAGCACAGGCGAGTCGGTGCAAGTCCCACACGTACCATCAAAAAATCATTGTCCGATGGACGGCGTTCCCACAAATGTTGCTTTTGTGTGATAACTTCGATAAGACTGGATAGACCAGGGTAGAGGCGGCGATTCCAGTTATCCTGTGCCTCCTTAATTTCCTGTAGTCGTACGCGTTTCTCAGTAAGATACTTCCTATAGTCATTGTGTTGAGCCTGCTGACGTTGTCGGAAGATGTTGGAGAGAAACAACGTTGTTCGTCTGTGATGATACTTGTGGAGGTCCATCGATATTAATTTTGTGATTTGGCAATGGATCAGGGTAGTTTCTCATCGGGCGGAAGAAAATCGTGTTTGACATAGTTGTGATCTCACTCTTTACTATTTCAGACATTGAGTTTTGTGCTGTTGGAAAACTGCGCGTTGTCCTGGTGTGCCCTGACTGTGCCAGCGTACGCCTATTCCTCCTGTTTGTTTGCTAGGGAGGATTGTTTCTGGTATGAACTGTGTCTTTCGTGTCTCACGTTCACGTTGTGGTAGAGTTCCTATGGATGTCTGTTGTAGTTGCACAATTGCTCCATCAGCTATCCCTGCTTCCAGGAGTGTTTGAGTTGTTTTTAGGGGTGTTAATGTGTCCTGAATGCGCAGATGCCATCTGATTGGATGCGCTTGTGTTGTTCTGGGTAGCTGAGGTATGCAGATATCGACTAATTTGGGGAGGAGATCTTCGACTAGCGTTTCCCCTGGTACTTCAATGTCGATACTGCCCTGGGTTGTTGTAATAGTGATGAGTAATGTATGCATCGATACTTCGTCCACTTCGTCCACTTCATTTTAGGCATTTCCAATTCTGGAGGCCCTAAAGATATTATACCTGCTGAACAGTTTTACTGCTTCAAGCCAGATCGCCAGATTGGTTATCTTTGCGCTTGTAGTAGATACATAGTCCATGCGCCCAGATCTGGGCATTGCGCCAGATCGGACGAGTACCATGCCTGATCGAAAAGGTCTCGCAAGCAAGGATGGATGCGCCAGAGAGTACTACGTATCACCTTCAGGCGGTCCTCTAACGCTGTGCGTGGTTCCTGATCCCAACTTTGAAAGAGGGAGTCGTAGGTGTTTGGTGTGGTGGCTCGTATAAGAGAGCGCCACCAGGTCAACATTTCTGTGAGTAGGATCGCTCCCGCAAAGCGGTCACCCTCTGGGCGGCAGTTTCCTCGCTGATCCAGGCGAGGATGTTGATAGCCTCGCCATCCTCTACTGGGTTGTGCTGATAGAGGTGTTCCATGAATGTAAAGCCCCTCGATATCGATTAACTCGACTCGCTTGAAATTTAGAACCATCACATTATCGCCGGCGATATCCGTATGTGTAAGGTGATGTGCTTCTAAATTCCATAAAACATGAGCTGTCGTCAATGCCAGTTCTAGTGCCTGGGATCGTGTATAGTTTGCGCTGGCTACAGGGTCTGCCATAAAACCTGTCCAGCTCTGTCCCGTAACCCAGGGCATCAAGACTGCATATTCTAGTGCGGGATAGGTAGCAATGAGTTCGGGATGTGTCGTCTTAGTAAGACAGTTACGGTGTCCGACAAGAAGACCCGGCTGCTTTAAATAATGTATGAGTATGTTAGTTGCTCGTGCAATATGCGGACCACGGTATCCAACATTTGTGACTTTTAAGGCCCATAGCGTCTGATCCCGGCGATTCCTCAACTGGTAGGTAGTGGCCTGATTTCTGACGATTTTATGGACATCACCGAAAAGGGTGGGGTGTGGATGTGGCAAAAACTCGTAGGTATCTAACTCAATAGTGAGTTGCGTTCCCAGAGTTGGACAGAAATCAGTCATTCCACCGATTCCTCTCTCTCAGATGGATATTGCCATTGTAATGCAAGAACTGTCATATCGTCGTTCGTTGGCAATTGCAATAACTGGTGTATGCGTGCTTGTAATGCTCCATCATCGAGGTGTCCTAATTCTTTTGCGATTCCATTGAGTCCATCGGTATGGATAATCATGCGACCATGAACTGCCAGGGGAAGCTGAAGCATGGCGAGTCTTCCACGACGCCCGCGTACGGTTGACCACCGATGGCTATCATTGCCATGATCTCCCAGAACAGTGTATGTGCTTGTGGTGACAAACAATTGCGCTGTGACATTGCCCATCCAACAGAAGATAGCTGAGATTGGTTGTGAGGATGTGTCTTTTGCATAATCGACCCTTCCACCAAAGAAGACGGTTTCACTGCCATGTATCTCCCGATGTTCTGCAATAACTTCTTGCATCATGGTAGATGCTTCAGAAGGTAGAGGGAATTGTTGTAATATGTGTTGACCGTTCTGTGCCCAGTTATCAAGCTGAGTTTCCAGGATCATAGTAAGGCGAGATATATTGTCGGTAATGTCAGACAAGGATTGCAGCCAGCCGATAAGGTGTGTGGTGAGATAACTGGCGGCAAAGTCACCTTTGTAAGAGCTACCGACACCATCACAGACACAAAAAGAGAGCGAAGACCCATCTCGATGATATGCGACGGCGGCATAATCCTGGTTTGGTAGAGAATTCTACTTGTGCTTCCAGGCTCCGTGCGGAAAGGAGACGAATGATCATGTTTTCGTGAAGAGAGGTAGACTGAAATAGATCTGTATCCTGATTTGTCTCGATAATAAGTTGTTGGCTCTGCTTGCTATTACCGTCAGGCATTGTATTGCTCATTTTTAACGTATCCTTACAATTGTGTTGCGGAAGAGGCAGCCAGCGCTAACCGGATGAGTTCGCTATGGACCCCCGGAAAGAAGAGTGCTGCCCCCTTCTGTAACTGGTAGTTCGCGGATCTATTGATGTTTTGGCGGTAGCTTTCAGGTAGGGACGAAGAGAGAGTATATAAGCGTCTGGCATACTCGTCGGTTAACTCTTTTGCCTTGAGAATACCGCCCCATTGCTGCCAACTCCTGGGTGGTTTGCGTAGCATCTCCTCCGCTATCAATACATTTTCTACCAGCACAGAGCCATCATCGACGCTCATCGTACGGATACGCTGAACAATTGGTGAGGGGTCCTGTGTTGTACAAAGGGCATCCGTCAGGTGACAGACGAGCGGAGCCGGACAATTCTTATAGGCATGTAGTTGCTTTTGGAGGAGATGCTCTACCATTGTAAATCCTGCGGCAGTATCTGTCGCATATCCTCCTGCACTCAGGTCCGGAGGACCTCCCGCACGCATCAACTCTGGTAATGTACGAATACCATTCAAGAGATCAAGTACTGTTGTGCTATATGCGAACATTGCCACATGATAGCGTGACTGTACTTTGTTATCACGCATAGAATGCAGTACCAGGCCTTTGATAGCCTCTCGTAAGGCCTGGTTGACTAACTCTATCTTGGTTGTGGAAAGTGTTGGTCCACATGGTTCGTTCATGGAATCGCTAGCATCAATAAGATAAATCACTAATGCTGGCGTCAGCCGCGTTGCTGGTTGTGTATACTTTGTCATATCCATCAAAAAGTGCTCCTCTGCTTAAATTTTGCAGGCCTCTATCTTCAGACCCATTCTAGCATATTGAATCAGGAAGGGTTTCATTATTTTGGCCAATTTGTGTATATGAAAATAAATATCATGTATTATAATGATAAAGAAGATGAAATTATAAATTTAATATATGTAAACATAGCAACTTTCGTAACTCTTCAGTACGCCTTCGGCGGCCTTTGAAAAAAAGGGGAACATGAGTCATCCTGAACTTTTGTTTCAAAAGTTCGCAAAAGCGGGGGTCCAGGGGGCGGCAGCCTCCTGGCGGGGGTTGGGGTGTCCCCAAAACTCTTTTTACTTCTTTTATGCGCCGCCGCAGGCGGCGCGAGGAAAAAAAGAAATGTTGCGGGGACACCCCGCGCCCCGGTCGAGGGCTGACCGCCCTTGACAATCCCGCTTCTCAAGCCACTTGAGAGTGTGTGAACTCTTGTTCGAAAAATTCGGGATGACTCATGCAACAGCCTGTGAACTGCCGCAGGCAGTGAGGAATCAAGAAAGAAGAGCATGAGAGATTGAAGAGAGCAATAATTTCCTGCTATACTATTACCAGATATTTTTTGTTTATCTAACTCGAAGTACAATTTTTTCGGGCACAACTATTGGTCGGGTATGCTCGCCTTATTTCTCCCCTTTCTCGCCAACCGCGATGGTACCTCAAGAAAAAACTTGTACACGGGATTAACTGCGTGGGAGGTAATTGATGGGTGGTCCACACATTTTTGTCAGCTATGATGTTACGGATACAGCGTATGAAAATACTTCTATGACCATGCAACTTATCTCAGATCTTCGTCATGCCGGAGCAGAGATTATAACCGATAGCAGTGCTGTTTCCAATGGAGCTTTTGTGCATTTCCTGAACCAGATGTTACTTCGCTGTCAATGGCTCATTCTGGTACAAACACCACAAGCTTTGCAGTCTTTACGTGTCCAAACCTCCGTAAATACTGCCCTGCATCTGGTGGCACAGCAACGTATGAAGGGTGTGGTTCGTGTCATTGTTTCATCAATTGATTTGCAAGATGAACCGTTTGTATGGACGACACTACATGAGTTCGATGCCAGACAGGATTATGCCAGAGCCAGAGATAAGATATTGTTAGCGTTAGGTCTGCTGAGAGTAGATGATGAACTGACGGAAATGCAGCAGACGTTGCTGCTTCCTGTTACGGCAAATGCCCAGGCTTCCGTTCCTACTCTCGAAGATATTCCTGTGAGTTATCGATCATTAAGGGGGTTAGACAGGCCCGCTGGTTATTCGTCGTGGGTAAGCCTGGATCGGCCACCCCATTATGGATCTACTCATAAATCTTCTCAGCCTGGAAGCCTGGCAGTTTTTCTCAAATCTCTGACCACCCGCTTTTCAGCAGTATCAGCGAGCATCAGGAAGAACGTAAATGAGATATTTCTTCAAAAGCCGCAAAATTGTGCTCTGCCTCTCACTGAACATATTTCATCACTCTCTATTTGGCAGACTCAGCGTTTATGGCTGGTTCTTAGCTCCTTTGCGCTGCTCCTCATCCTTTTGTCGATAGGAGTATATATTATTGTGAGATGAGCACAACTCTTGTTTAGTGCGGGGTTTTATGGCCTGTGGAGGAGATTGCGACGCAAATCTCCTCCACAGGCCATAAAACCCCGCACTAAACAACCTGGGAACTGGAATAATTTCAGGTTTTTCCCTGTTATTATCTTAAAACGTCCCCATTTCCTCAAGGGACAGAAAAAGGTCTTGCAAATGCCCTGTAATAGTCCAGCTTTCCTTGACAAGTAAAAAGAGTACATGGTAATCTTTTGTAGGTTATTGAAATAACTAAGTAAATCAACTTAGTCAACATTGAGGTGATTGAACATGGGTAATGCATCCCGTGAAATCATACAACGGGCGAAGCGACAGGTACCAGAGTGGACGCCATCGCAAGTACGCGAGAACCTTGCTCATCAGCAAGGGGTTGATCCCAAGGATCAGAATATCGTCCTGGTAGATGTACGTGAAAAGCATGAGTGGGATGAAGGGTACATTCCTGGTGCAGTGCATGTCCCGCGTGGCTTTCTCGAATTACGTATAGAAGAGACTGTTGCCGATAAGTCGAAAAAAGTAGTACTGTATTGTGCAGGCGGGACACGTTCACTCATTGCCGGAACCACGTTGCAACAGATGGGCTATACAGATGTGATGTCGATGTCAGGTGGTTTTGGACAGTGGAAGGCCAATGGCTATGGTTTTGCTCAGCCTCGTACCATGACTGAGGCTCAGGCTAAGCGTTACAGTCGTCACCTCCTCGTTCCCGAAGTGGGGGAACAGGGTCAGTTTAAGCTCCTTGACTCCCGCGTTTTGCTCATCGGTGCCGGTGGTCTGGGTTCTCCCGCTGCCTATTACCTGGCTGCCGCAGGTGTCGGGACTATGGGTATTATTGATGCTGACGTAGTCGATGAAAGCAATCTCCAGCGTCAGATTTTGCATAATACCAAGCGTATTGGTCAGTACAAGGCTGAGTCCGCGCGTGAAACGATTGAAGCCCTGAATCCCGATGTGAAGGTTGTAACCTATATCGAGCGCCTGGATGAAACAAACGTAGAGCGCATCCTTGCAGATTATGATGTGGTCGTTGATGGTACCGACAACTTTCCCACTCGCTATTTGCTGAACGATGCGGCCATTCGTACGAATACGCCTGTTGTTCATGGAAGTGTTTTCCGCTTTGAAGGTCAGTTGACAATCTTCAAGCCCCACGAAGGGCCATGTTATCGTTGTCTCTATCCTGAACCACCCCCTCCCTCATTGGCACCAAGCTGTGCGGAAGCTGGAGTCCTGGGTGTGTTGCCAGGAATTATTGGCCTGTTACAGGCAACCGAAACGATCAAGCTATTACCTGGGGATTGGCGATCCTCTGGTGGGTCGTCTCATGACATATGATGCCCTGGCAGGAGAGTTTAACGAACTGCGTCTGTTCCGTGATCCCAAATGTCTGGCTTGTGGTGAAGATGCACATCCAGAAAATCTTCCTACATATGCTGAAGTGTGTGCAGTTCCTGTTCGTTAGAACACTGGCAAACAGGGTAATCGCAGGAATTGCCTGACAGTACTGTTTATTCCGTGTATAATAGTAATAGAAGGAGAACGGCAGTTATGGCAACTGTTCGTCTAGCGCCTGTGTTACGAGCGTCTGCCGGTGGAGCCAAGCAAGTGAGTGCTCAAGGAAGTACCCTTGTTGAAATTTTGTCTGATCTGTATCAGCGTTATCCGGCATTGAAAGAGCAGATTCAACCAGAACAGGAACTCAGTCGCTTTATTAATGTCTACGTGAATGACCAGGATGTACGCTATCTGCAGGGCTTAGAGACGAGTGTTGGTCCAGGTGATACCATTATTCTCTTGCCGGCTATGGCGGGAGGATTTTAGGAGAGACTTATGCGCTACGGCAGTATACTGGAGACTATAGGTAATACTCCCCTGGTAGAACTGAAGAGCTTTAGTCCCCGTCCTGGCGTAGAGATTTATGCCAAGCTGGAGGGGATGAACCCCTCTGGTAGTATCAAGGATCGTGTTGCCATACGCATGATAGAGGAAGCTGAGATCAGTGGCAAGTCTTCAGCCTGGCTCTATTCTCCTGGAGCCAACTAGCGGTAATACAGGAATTGCGCTGGCTATGATCTCGCTTGTCAAAGGCTATCAGTTTGTGGCTGTGATGCCTGACAATGTGACCCGCGAGCGCCGTCAAATGCTCGAACTTTACGGCGCAAAGATCATCTTCTCTGATGGAAAATTGGGGAGCAATGAGGCAATCAGGCTTGCTAAAGAACTGGTCAATAGTGATGAACGCTATACCATGCTCTACCAGTATGGGAATGAAGCTAATCCTCGTGCGCACTACTATGGTACAGCACTGGAGATTATCAAAGATCTGCCAGATCTAGATGTGTTTGTGGCTGGTCTGGGCACTGGTGGAACCCTGACGGGGAATGCTCGCCGCCTGAAGGAATATAATCCAGCTATTAAGGTTGTGGCGGCTGAACCATTGCAGGGTGAGAGCGTACAGGGTCTACGTAGCCTTGAAGATGGCTTTGTTCCGCCCGTGTTGGATCGATCTCTGCTTGACGGGAAAATGCTTGTTTCTAGTATGGACGCGTTGAGCCGAACTCGCCAGCTCAAAGACCAGGAGGGCATCTTCGCAGGCCCATCCTGTGGTGCATCTCTACATGCAGCCTTACGTATTGCAGCGAGCCTTGAACATGGCAAAATTGTTACCATTCTAGCCGATGGTGGATGGAAATACCTGAGTGAAGATCTCTGGACCCGCGAGTTAGATAAACTCGAAGACGATTTAGAGGCAAAGATATTATGGTAGATGACGAAAATTTTGTTGTACGTATTCCTGAGTCAATCTATAAGGAGATGGTCTCCCATATTGTTGCTGGTTATCCAAATGAAGCCTGTGGAGCACTGGGCAGCAAAGACGGTCAGGTAGTCAAGAACTACCCAACTGCCAATGCAGCCGAGGCTCCCGATGATTTTTCCATCATTGCTGAGTCTGACCTTGTACGCATCTACAATGACATTGATGCGTATGATGGAGAGATGATCTATTATCACTCACACCCCCACTCCGAAGCTTATCCCTCTTCCCGTGATATTGACTGGGCAAAACGTAGTGGCTATATGTACTTAATCTTCTCTCATCGACACTATCCAGAACATCCATATGCCAGGGTGTTTTTGATCGATAATGCCGGTCATGTGACAGAAGGTAAGGTATTGCTCATTTAGCCAGTGATCGATGTTTGTCTGAAAAGTACCGTTTGCCTGGAACATTTGGGCTGAATAGTTGTCGTCCCCTGTGTAGAATGCTATAATTTCTCCTGGTTGTACAGAAAAGAGCCTCAATGCTGAGAACGTACATCATATTATAATACCCATTTATACTGGTAGTATGTATACAGCTTTTTATAAAATCCTTGGGAGGATCGTTTCTTGCAAAGAAAGTGTACGAGAAATGGATATCCTGGAATGGGGTATCTATGAAATATCTCAAATATAGTGCTTCTGAAGTGTGGGCTTCAGGAATAATCGTTGTCGCCGTATTGCTACGCTTTACCTTACTAGGGTTGGGGTGGCCGCTACTGGATAGTGATGAGGGGACGATGGGGCTAATGGGTATGCACATTGCCTATCGTGGAGAGCATCCAATCTTTTTCTATGGTCAGGGCTATATGGGAGCTTTTGAGGCATATGTTGCGGCTGTGATGTTCCGTCTCTTTGGCGTCTCAACTTTTACGCTACGGCTGGGTTTGATTCTCATCTATATTGTATTTCTTCTTGGTATGTATCTCCTGACGAGCTTACTCTACTCAAAGAAGTGGGCTTTGATAATCCTGATCTTGCTGGCCCTGGGGTCCAATCCTCAGTTGACACGAGAACTTGTTGCGGTGGGTGGCGATCCCGAAACGTTGGTGTGTGGCACAATCCTGGTGCTTCTTGCTACATGGCTGGCCCTTGGTGCTGTGAAAGGACCTTCCACACGTAATCAGTGGCGGCGTCTGGTCGCATATGGTACCTGGGGATTAACCGCAGGCTTTGGTCTCTGGTCTCATATGCTGGTGGCTCCCTTTGTCCTGATGGGAGGCTCGATCATTCTGCTATTTTGCTGGCGGGACCTGTTTAGCTGGGCACCAATTTTGCTGGTAGTGGGACTGCTCATCGGAGGTTATCCCCTGATCAGGTACAATATTACGGCACCACCTGGAAAGGATTTGATCTCCGTTCTTCGTAACATCCATAGTGTAGTGGGCGTTCCTCAACCGCCCTTTGATGTGTTATTTCCACGCCAAATCGAAGGTGCATTTCTGATTACTCTGCCCACTGCTACTGGTGCCAATCCGCTCTGCTCCAGTACGGATATACATATTTTTCACTTTACTGACCTGCATGCTTTCCGTTGTAACCTGTTTCCGGCTACCTGGTCATTGGGTATTGTCCTCCTGTGGACAATAGCTATCTCCATGGCGGTGGGGGCACTATGGCGGTTTTGGTTCCGTTCTCCTGCCAGTTCCCGGTCCCTTGAGGAGAAACAAAATGCTGTTCTCCACTTCTCACGTCTCTCGCTGCTCATGTGTTCCGCAATTACCTTTGTGCTCTATGTCCTCAGCCCAAATGCAGGATTGTTCCCGGTGGCTACCTCGCGCTATCTAGTTGGTATGTTGATCACGGCTCCTGCATTACTGTGGCCGCTTTGGGGTGGTGTCAATGCGGTGAAACCGCTAGCACTGAAATTTTCACAGGTGACAGTCGCGGTGAGATTCTCAAAGGTGAGCTTTTTCTTGCGGCGTGCCGCCCTTGTGCTTGTGGGTGCTGTCTTTTTGCTGGGAACGTTTAGTACGTTTACCGGAATTCCTGCTGCCCCTCCCATTGACAAACGTCAGGATGTATTCGCAACTCAAGCCATTGATCAGCATTTAGGTGTTCCTGCAACCCAGGCCTTTAATCAACAGGAAGCCGGTCTGATTCGTAATCTTTTGCGTATTGGGGTCACGCGTATCTACTCCGATTATTGGACCTGTGACCGTATTATCTTTCGCACTCAGGAGCACATTTTATGTAGTGTGGTACGTGATGATGGGAGAACCCCATTTCATAATCGCTATCCACGCTATGCTGTAATCGTAGCTGAGGACCCGTACGCCGCTGATGTTCTTAAGGAGGGATCTTTGCAAGATATCTCTTTTATGGACTATATAAAGGGCAGAAGCAGATTGTATAAGCGCTATACCTTTGATAGTTACGATGTCTATCAACCTTATAGTAAGCCGTCATCTTTGTAATAAGGATCATTATGAATTCTTCTCATCTCTCTGCTGATGAGCAGCCTGATGGATCGGCAGCCGTGCACCATGATGGGTATAAATGGACAGCCCTCTCTGTCACAACCGTTGGTGCCCTGCTTGCCTCCATTCAGGGATCGGCTTTACTCATTGCGCTACCCAGTATTTTGGCCGAACTACATATCACGTTCTTTACTGTAATGTGGGTACTCATGGGCTATCTGCTCATTACAACCGTTTTGACGCCGATTGTGGGGCGCTTAGCCGATATCTGGGGACGCAAAAGGCTCTACAATAGTGGTTTTTTGATGTTTACGCTTGGCTCACTGGTGGCAGGTTTATCGCAACAACAGTTTCATGGCGCTGACCTGATTCTAGGACGTGTCATTCAGGGTATAGGTGGTGCACTTCTTGTCACCAATAGCACAGCTATCGTCACTGATGCTTTCCGTAAAGGTCAGGTGGGGTTTGGACTTGGTGTCAATCAGATTGCAGGTGCGGCAGGTTTTCTGATAGGACCGATTATTGGTGGCTTATTGACAGAGTGGTCATGGCGCTGGGTCTTTCTCTTCAATGTGCCATTGGGGATCTTTGGAGCGCTCTGGGGTATCTGGCGGCTTCGCGAGCCTGTTCGACTCCGTGCAGGTCAACATATTGACTGGTTTGGGAGTATAACGCTGACGGTTGGTCTCACGGGCGTGTTGTTAGCTTTGACCATGTTAGCCTTTCCCATGCTTGGACAGGCGGTAATAATAGCTATTCTGGCGATTGGTATTGTTAGTTTGGTTCTGTTTGCTGTGGTCGAACCACGGATCAAGGAACCAATCGTACAATTGCACCTCTTCCGTGATCGTCTCTTCTTCCTGGCAAATTTGAGCGGCTTACTCAATGGCATTGCGCGTGGAGCTGTGCTGTTCCTCTTGATCTTTTTCCTCCAGGGTCCGTACGGGCAGGATCCATTACGCGCTGGCCTGATGTTGACTCCTTTTGGCATTGCCTTTATGCTAATTGGCCCATTAAGCGGGCGTTTATCGGATCGAGTGGGATCTCGTTTACTTGCTCCTATTGGCCTGGGTATCTCTTCACTTGGCTTACTGGGCCTGTTCACTATCGGACCATCTACGCCGTACTGGTTACTCTCGTTGTATATGGCTTTAATGGGCGGAGGTTCGGGCTTCTTTATCTCGCCAAATACGAATGCGATCATGAGTTCGGTGTCACCGCAAACCAGGGGAGCCGCTGCCGGTATCCTCAATATGCTCAATAACACTGGTCAAATGCTCAGTATTGCTATTGTCTTCCCGCTGGCCTTGAGTGCAGTCCCAATGGCTGCTATGATGCGGGTGTTCGTCTATGGTGGCGGTATGAGTCAGTTTCCTGCCGCTTTAGCCATTTTTCTGCATGGTTTGCATCTGGCATTCCTGGTATCATTTGTTCTTAGCATGCTTGCAATGATAGTTGCAGCGTTGCGTCCTGCCCACTGAACGGGTCCATCAGGGCCACTGCGAACCGGTAGCATTTTTGGGTTCCGTACCCCCTTGCAGTCGTTTTAGCTATATGTTAATATATTTTTATAAATATAAAAGAAATCTTTGGGGAGGGGGAAATTATGCAAAAACCTATTCAGGAGCTTGCGCCGCGTATTAGCGATTGCCTCAAGCTGATTCATGCTATGCAGGAGCGTGGGCAGAAAGTCTCAACTTCGGCTGTGAGCGAACGTTTGGGTGTAAGTGATGCTACTGCAACAATGATGTTCAAGGATTTTGCCTCTGCTGGTTGGGTAGAACATATTCCGTATCGTGGTGTTCGCCTGACTCCCCTTGGTGAGCGTAAGGCGATGGAGGTTATCCGTCATCATCGGTTACTGGAACTCTATCTGGCGCGTGAGTTAGGCTATAGTTGGGATAAGGTTCATGAGGAGGCAGATAAACTCGAACACGTTATCTCCGAAGAGTTCGAGGAAAAGCTGGACCAACTCTTGGGTTATCCGACGGTTGACCCCCATGGCGACCCTATTCCTAGTAAGGATGGCGTCCTTGTTGTGCGCAAGGGGCCGACACTCTCGCAGTTAGCGGAAGGGCAAGTGGCTCAAATCCTCCGTGTTAATGACCAGGACCCCGAAAAATTGTGTTATTTGGGAGAACTGGGAATGTATCCAGGTGTACATGTGGAAGTGATTGGGCGTGCCCCCTTTGGGGGACCTCTGCGTATTCGTGTCGGTGAAGCACATGAACAAGTAGAGCATATATTGGGAGCAGAACTGGCTAATCACATCATGGTAACATTGCTGCAAGTAGAAGAAGTTTTGAAATAGCTGTTTGACTCTCGAATCCTCTGAAAAAAGTAACTATTCAGGTCTCCTCGCCACCTGCTGCTCCTCTTTTTCTGTTCCTCAGCGCCCACACGCACACGCATAATATGCGAGCGCGTGGCGCTGAGGAATCAGAAAAAGGGACCTGAATAGTTACTGAAAAAATGATGAAACATTTAATCTGATTCTGCCCGTTGCCAAATTATAGCGTTCTCTGCGAAACTATGCTAAGATGCTTAAATACTCAGGAGGATTTTTCTGTGAGGACAAATCCGCAAATAAGGAGTGATTTACTTGGCAACATATGATAAAAGGTACATCATTATTGGGAATGGAGTGGCCGGGACAACGGCGGCAGAGACGCTACGTAAGAACGATCCAAACTGTAGTATTCATCTGTTTACAAATGAACCCTATCCACTTTACAACCGTGTTTCACTGCCGCGTTTTTTGCAAGGTGTCATTCGCGAACAGAAGGTCATGATACGCGACATTGCATGGCATGAGCAGAGAAATATTCAACTGGTAACAGAAACACTGATTGCCAGTGTTGATACAGAGGAACGTGTTGTTGTCACTGACAAAGGTCAGCATTTTCCCTATGATGCTTTACTGGTAGCGAGCGGTGGTTGGGCAAATCCGTTACGTGTGCCAGGGGTTCAGGATGTGCAGCATATTTACAACTTTGTCACATTGGATGATACAAAAGCAATTGTTGAGGCAATGCTTGAGTCGCGAACCGCACTGGCCTATGGAGGTAGTTTTATTTCCTATGAATTATGTGATGGATTTGCGGTCCGTAAGCTCGATACAACATGGCTGATGCGTGGTCCCTACTGGTTGCGTAGCGCCCTGGACCCTGATGGAGGCGAGGTTGTCGATAATATTGCCAGGAAATTTGGCGTGAATGTTATCCATGGTGATGAGATCGAGTCTGTCGTTGCAAAGAATGGTGTTCCCAGTTACGTGAAAACGAAAAAGGGGCGTGAAATCCAGACGGATATGATTGGTATTGGTTTGGGAATCACACTCAATACAAAAATTTTAGCCGGGACAGCCATCGAAATTCGTAATGGTGTAGTTGTGAATGAGTACTTGGAGACGAATGTTCCTGGCGTGTATGCAGCTGGCGATGTCGCTGAATTCTTTGATCCAACGATTGATGGCCACCACACTATGGGCACCTGGGATAATGCGATGGCCCACGGACAAATCGCAGGGGTGAATATGGCTGGTGGTCGGCAGGCATATCTTGATGTCCCAACCTATACCAGTCCTCTTTTTGATGTGAATATTGCTGTGGTTGGGACCGCCGAATCGAACAATCCTGACCTGACGGCGATAGCTCTGCGTGAACGCGGTGAGAAGGGAAATGAGAATTATCGCAAGCTCTTCTTCCGTGACAATAAGCTCGTTGGGGTACTGATGATTGGGAGTCCCAAGGGGCGTAAGAAGCTGGTTGAGATTGTGAAGAATCAGCAAATCATTGAAACGTCCTCTGAGCGAGAGGCCCTCTTGACACTGAAGTAGTTGCCATTATCTATGATAGTGAATTAGATGTACTGAAGAAGATTGGATCTCTGTCCTTGAGGGGAAAAGTGGGGGGCAGGGGCAGCCGCCCCTGCCGGAGCGCGAGATGTCCTACGCAAAAACCTTTTCCCAAAATCCTCCGCAAGGATGGAGAGCCAGAAAATTATGTTGCTTGACTGAAATAACCTTTTTAAGCTATTGTAGTGTTCATAATTACTCCGGTCAAGCTAGACACAGGGAGATGTCTTGTGGTGATCCATTGTATACATTGCGGAGAGGTGTTACCGGGAAAAAACGCTCGGTTTTGTCGTCATTGTGGAATGCTTGTTCCTTCACATCCTTTGAGTTTCCAGTCATTAACAGCACCGAAAGGTGCTACTCCTCTTCCTCCCTCCTCGGTGCCGATGCAGCCGACGGGCAATAAACCAATTCTCCAGGAGCACGTTGCAGACCAGTCTCCTTCCCATCCATCCCAGCGCATCGAACGAGATGAGCCAACCAGTAGTTCAAATAAGGTGGCACCAGAAGCGAGAAGCGCAGATCAGCCAGAGAAGACTATTGCAGCGATGACAGCGATTCAAGAAGAGTTGGATGTTAAAGAGCTTCTTGCGGAGCAGATGGTTATATCTCTCTCGGAGCCGTCTTTAGGCGAAGACGATGTTGTTGATGAGCTTCCCACTCTGCCGTTAGTGACTCCTGATTACAATGGGATAAATGAACAAACCCCAAATCGCGAGCAGCATAAGCAGGATGAGCATCGTGAAGAGATAGAACTCCATGATACGATGGCGCTATCAGTACTACAAGAGCAGCAGATGAGCATCGTGAAGAGATAGAACTCCGTGATACGATGGCACTCTCAGTACTACAAGAGCAGATAAGCAGATGAGCATCGTGAAGAGATAGAGCTTCATGATACTGTGGCGCTCTCAGCACTGGGGCAAGCGGAACCTCAATTGCTACAAACTCCAGTTCTTCCCGAAAGCAAGGCGAGTATACAGAATAAGTATGATGATCATGTGCAGTCAACACTCCAATCGGTATCGTTGCCACCAGAGCATTCATCAACGTCACAGCAACCTGTTCAGGAGCATATCAATGTATCACCCACATCTTTTAGCCAGGATGTGAGGTTGCCCTCTATCTGCTCCTGAAATATCAAGGCCTCCTGTACAACGTAACAAACGTCGTTTCCCGTTCGTTATTGTAGTGAGCCTGTTTGTCGCCTTACTGGTGGGGGGTATGGGGGCATGGATCATTATCTTTCAGCCTTTCAGTGTCTCTCCGATTACAGATCCCACGCAGGTTTTCAAGGATACAAACCTGGGTATGTCTTTACTCTATCCAACAGGGTGGAGCGTTCGAATAGATCGAAAAGCATCTCTTGTCAACCTTCATGATAGTTCTCAAACCGCACAGGTAGCTATTTATGTAGAAAACAACAATACGAGTAATTTAGCTCAATATCTTCAGAAACAAGTAACACAGATGGGAATGACAGGCGTAAAACAGGGGCCACCGATCTCTTTTGCAGGCGCATTGTGGCAACAAGCCCAGGGTACAGTACAGCAAAGTGGGGCGAACTATACAGGAACAATCTTTGTAACTATACATGGAAATCATCTTTTCATGTTTGTGCAGCAGGCACATCAGAGCGTCTATACTCAGGAAGAGATGCTGATTTTTGTACCTATGCGTTCATCCCTACGATTTTTCTGATTGCAACTATGATATAATGTGCACGTAACTTTCAGCCTTGTGCGAACGTGCTCTGTTGTGTTATGTTAAATCCACAATAACGACCTATACAGACTATAGATAGAGATACGGAGAAAGGAGAGCGCAGTAGAGATGTCTGATTGATATACAAACTGCGCAGAGGGAGACTATATTATGGAAGATATTCATTTTGAGCGCCATTTTCGTACGCCTTACTCGGAAGGCTATTACATTATGCAGGGGAATAGCTTACAGAGTAACAATCGGTTGGGGACAGTGGACATTCACTTTACCACAACAGCGGTTCATGGGACACTTATTTTAGAGCGAGAGCTTGAAGAGGCCGATCTGACCAAACTTATTGAGCAAATCGACGAAGATCTCGTTCTCTCGGCAGATATGCCGCGTGATGATTTTCTTGTCAGTGTCTATGTTGGCAAGGATGTTGGTTTTTACAGCGATGAGTATTTTGCAGAAGAGAATAACGACACCTCTGACTTCGACGAAGATGATGACAGATAGTTGGCTCCCATCTCTTCACAGAATCTTTTACCCTTCTCGTGATCTAATCTTCCAGTAAGCCGCGTCGCATCGCATATTTTACAAGCTCGGCGCGGCTATGTAGATTGAGTTTATCCATGATATGGGTACGGTGTGTATCGACTGTTTTGGGGCTGATCACAAGACGCTCAGCGATCTGGTTGTTTGTGTAACCTTCAGCAACCAGTTTGAGGATTTCTCGTTCTCGTTCAGTCAAGCTGGTATAACTATCTTTCTCTTCACCAGTACGTACTCTTTGGAGATAATCACCTACCATGACCGACTGCGCGGCAGGTGAGAGGTAAAATTGTCCGTTTTGTATGACATGAAGAGCCGAAATCAGTTCGGTATCGGCGGCCTCTTTGAGAATGTAGCCTGATGCTCCAGCTCGTAAAGCCTGGAAAATATATTCGTCGTGTTCGTGCATGGTGAGTATGAGTACTTTCACTTCAGGCAACAATTTTTTGATTTGTCGTGTTGCCTCAATCCCATTGATATCTGGCATAGTGATATCCATTAATACAACGTCTGGTTGTAGTCGCTGTGCCTCATAAACGGCGTGGCGACCGTCCTGTGCTTCTCCGACTATCTCCATATCCGACTGGGCATTGAGCATCATTCTTAGCCCGGCACGTAAAATCGTGTGGTCGTCTGCGAGTAAAATGCGTATTGTCATCACTATACAATCCTCTGACCATGTCTGTAATGTGTCTCCTGTCCTGATCCTGATACTACTCACACAGAAAGGTCAGATGTCCTCTCTTTTTGGGAGACGCAGCCGGTTGAGGTGGTATTGGTATGCAAGCATGTACCGTGGTCCCTTTCCCAGGGTGGGAATCGATAGTGAGTGTGCCATCGAGCAGGTGGGCACGTTCATACATACCAACCAGTCCCCAACCACGTTCTTGTCCAGGTCCAGGTGTCCTTTGTAACTGTTCAGCATCGAAGCCACGACCATCATCAGTGATTGTAGCATAGACCGCATCTTTATCTTCTTTGAGCATGACACTCACTTTACGTGCCTGGGCGTGTTTGGCTATATTCGTCAGTGATTCTTGTACAATTCTGTAGAGAGCGGTTTCCATTTCGGTAGGTAGTCGTTCTTTAGACCCTGGAGCCTGGAAATCAACCTCGATAGAAGTTTTTTGCTGATACTCCTTGACATACCATCGCAGTGCGGGTAGTAGTCCTAAGTCATCCAGAGCACTGGGGCGCAGATCGATACTCAGGTTGCGAATAGCTCGTAGTGTTCTATGGGCCAGTATACGTGTCTCCGCAATGCGGTCACGAGCCTCCTGAGTTGTGAGAGACTCTTCAAGTATCGCAAGACTGATGAGAAGCGAGGTGAGCACCTGAGATGTCTCATCGTGTAGCTCGCGGGCAATACGTTTGCGCTCTTGTTCCTGGGCATTAATAATCTGGGTTGCACGCAAGCGGTTTGCTTCATCAATAGCTTCAAGCATCATATTAAAGGTGCATGCAAGTTGATCTGCTTGTGGGTCCAGGCCTGTCAGAGGGGCACGTAGTGAGCTTTCTCCTGCCTGTACACGGTTCATGACCTTGCCCAGCTCCATAAGTGGACGGAAGGCGATTTGCAGGACAACAAAGTTTAGCGCAACACTCACCAACCAACCAATAGTAACAAAGACAACAAGATATGTTGGTGCATAGGTAATACTGTTCAGTTGTGATGCAAGCCAGGTTCCACCTGTAGCCCCAACGAAGATAATCAGGCTATTGGCAATTAATACTTTATAGAAAACGGGGAGACCGAGCAGTGGTCTAAATAACCTGTTGCTCTGTACGACTTCCCCATGCCTGGTGCTGGAATTATTCATAAGTGAAGGTCTCTTTATCGAAATACATGCTTTCTTTTCTCAATGTCATTGTATCGGTTGTCTCTATGTGCTGTCAAACACTATGTGCCATCGCTGTGAAATCTGAAGAATCAGGTGTTAAGAGAACCAAAAATAAGGTAAGTACCTGATGTCTCCTCTGTCTCAGCGGAGTAATCTAGATTTGTTGGATAGGGTGAATACTTACAACCTAGTACTCTTCCCTTTGGCACTTGCAATTCATTATAATCAGGGAAAAGGGCGCAAGAGTTCTCACCTTTCGGGCTTGCAGCAAGAGGGGTACCAGGGCGACCAGAGGTATGATATAATCTGCCACGAAGTCCAAGAACTTTTGCTCTGATATCTTTCCAATTACGGTTAAGTCTTGATCCTTTGAGGAGGCACAGTGGGTTCTACTGCTAACAAAAGCTTACTTGATGCGGCGACGCAGAAGGTTGTCGAGAGTCAGCTTTGGCGTTCTATTTTCCGTCATGGCTATCCCGATACCCCATTGAACCAATCCCTGGTTATGATGGGTAACGTCTTTCTGCATCTTCATCCCGTCAAAGTCAGCCGTCAGGCAATGAAGATCACCTATACATGGTGTATGGGCGGTATTTCCTTCTTCTTGTTCCTGCTGCTGACGGTTACCGGCGTTTTTTTAATGTTCTACTATGTTCCTGATACTCGGGCTGCCTATCAAAATATTAATCAGTTGAATAGTGCTGTTTCGTTTGGTTACCTTGTGCGTAATATGCACCGCTGGGCTGCCCACCTGATGGTTGTTTCCGTAACACTGCATATGATTCGTGTCTTCTATCATGGTGCCTACAAACCCCCGCGAGAATTTAACTGGGTTGTTGGTGTATTGCTGTTCTTTGTTACCTTGTTCTTGAGTTTCACTGGCTACCTGCTCCCCTGGGACCAGATTGCTATTTGGGCTATTACTGTAGGTACCAATCTGGCACCTTATACCCCATTGCTGGGTGACCCTGTCTACAAGGTGCTGGTTGGTGGTCAGGCGGTAGGTCAGGCAACGTTGATCCGCTTCTATGTCGGTCACGTGATTTTACTCCCGCTGGCTGGAGCGTTATTGATGGCTGTTCACTTCTGGCGTATCCGTAAGGATGGCGGCGCAGCTGGGCCACCACCACCATCTCGTCGTGAGTTGGAAGCGCGAGTAGAGCGTGTTCCGGCTGGCACGGTTGGTTAGTGATGATGCTTGTCTGTTCCGTGCAGTGTTCTACGGTTTATTGAGAGGAAACCTCTATGTCAATTGAACAGAAAGAGCCAGGGGTACATACGCAGTCAGCTGCCACACAGCGACGGTATCGTACGCTGGCTGTGGTGAAGCAAGAGGCCATCACTCGTGTTGAAAAGCCACTTGAAGACTCGGTCTTCGTGTGGCCTCACCTCCTGGTGCGCGAGTTTTTTGCTGCTACAATGGTAACTGTGATGGTAACGCTCCTGTCTATTGTTATTGATGCGCCTTTACGCGAGCCGGCCAATCCGAATATCACACCAAATCCTGCTAAGGCACCCTGGTATTTCCTGGGTTTGCAGGAGTTGTTACACTATTTTCCACCGACAACCGCTGGCGTATTAGGCCCTGGACTGGTGCTGGCTGCTCTGGCCATTCTCCCTTATGTGGATCGCAATCCGAGTCGTGCCTACGCTGACCGTAAGGTCGCCATCGTAACATTCACGATGTTCGTGGTGTTCTGGGCGGTGGTGACACTGATTGGCAGCTTTTTCCGTGGCCCCGGCTGGTTGTGGGTATGGCCCTGGCAACACATCTACTTTGATCTGTAGGCAAGGAAAAGACCGAGAGGATAATCATGAGTATCGATACACCACCTATTACACCACAACAGTATGAGGTTCTGCATGGTGGTGGTGCTGAAGCGGCGGAGATTGCCAGACAGCGTTTATCCCGGCGACGTTTCCTCCGCAGATCTATGCTAGCTGTGTGGGGACTTTCTACGACAGCCAGCGTTGCCGGTGCATTGTATATGCTTTATCCCAATCTGGCTGGCCAGTTCGGCTCTGCGCTGACCGTAGGCCAAAAAGCCGATTTTCCGGCGGCAAAACCAGATGCATTTAAAATTAACCAGTCTGGTATGTTCTATCGTCAGGCTGCCAGAACCTATATAGCACATCTGGCACCAGACACACAATTTTTGTTAAGTGGTCAGTTGCTTGCTGATCAACTCGATGGGGAGAACATCGTCAAGGATCAGGATGGTTCCTATTGGGTCGCGCTCTATCAACGCTGTGTCCACCTGGGCTGTACGGTTCCTTTCCGCGATGACTGTGTAAGCTTCAAGTGTCCCTGTCATGGTTCACACTATAATGTCGATGGTGAGTTCCTGGATGGTCCTGCTCCTAGAAGTCTGGATCGCTTCAGGATCCTCTTCAGTGGAGAGGATGTCGTGGTGGATACCGGAGCGCTAAATAATACCGTATTACATCCTGATGCCACTACACGTTTGATTGCAATGCCGACGGTGCAATGCAGTGCTGGTGGCTAGAGCTTTTGACTACGGTCATGTTATCTAAATCAAGCCAGGCAAGGCGGTCCCTCAAGATTATATGGTGGATCTTGAAAGGCGGTCAATTGCTAGAATATACAAGTATCGGGTTGATAAAGCTATCGAAGTCCTCAAGTGTTGGGGGGCTGCGAGACGCATATCAAAAGGTTGTGTTTTTATGGTGAATTTTGGACAAGCAGCTGTGGGTATCGTCCTGCTGCTGATCGTCGTGGGTGGCTTGCTGTACTTATTCTACTCCCGTACCAATGCCGTCGAGAAAACAGGATATGGGTCCCTTATCATGTTGTCTCTGGTCTCTATCCTGATTCCTGTGTTCTGGATTATGGTATCTGGTCAGCAGACAAGTGCGCAGGTGCAGCAGCACTCGCTTGCCGTGAATTGGGGAATGATGCTCTATGCTCAGTATTGTGTGGATAACTGCTATGCCATCAAAGATGGGAAAATAGCCGATCCTAAATATAATGGGTTTAGCATCGATGAGTTGAACCAGAAGAGCGATGATGAAATCAACCGTGTTATCGGTGGTGGTATTTATAGCCCTACTGTTGTGGCACCAAGCAACCCCAATTTGATTGCTCGAAGCGATCAATATGGTGGACCGTTGACGGATATCGATGTGAACTATCTGCTTCAGTTTGTTCGCTCGGCTGATCCACAATATCTGAAAAAACAGGGCTTTTCTCCTGACGAGAATGGCTTTGCTCAACTACCTCAGTATCTTCAGAATACCTCACCTTCGCTCTATCAGGCGGCTGTTTCATTGGGGAGTGCTGGCCAGTTTGGGAATGCGGTTGATATGACCAACCAGAAGGCCATCACTATCACTATGGTGATGCCTCCCACAGGAGCATCATGCACACCAGCCTGTTATGACCTGCCTAATGTCAAAGTGAAGGTTGGTACGAAGATTACCTGGGTGAATAAAACACCTGAAGCTCATACTGTTAGTGCTATTGTGGGACAGAACACAGCAGCGCCGAAAGTCGCGCCAGAAATTTTTGACTCTGGCTTGACGAAAGGTATTCCAACCAATGGTACGTTTACCTATACGGTGACTGAGGCCGCCTACAATTTCAATCCGGATCACACGGTCATTTACTATTGTCAGTATCATCCTGACATGTTGGCAGAACTGACGATAGTGCCGTAAATGTGAGAAATCGCGACTCGCAAGGGTCGCGATAGTGTTATCTTTTCAGATCGCTGGTCATGTCGTCATGCTGGATGTGAACGACATGTTGAAAGGGATTGCGATCCATGCAACAAGTTCAACAACGGGAGTTGCCAGAACGAATATCGTGGGCACGTGCTATGATCTTCGCCGTTGGCTTTTTCTTTATCGCCGCGATTCTCATTGGACAACTCCCCGGATACATTTACTTACAGATGACTGCTTCAAGCCTCGAAGGGATGGAGCGAGGTGCACTGGGGTTGGCGGTTGTTTGTTTGGGGAGTTTTGCCATCATTCAGGTGATAGTGTTACTCTTTGATCCCAAACCTGTCGTGCCTCCTATTATCTTTACTGTGCTGGGAGCACTTCTCGCTCTTGGAGGGCTTGCACTGACGCTGTGGGCTACTGTGACGGGATGTAGTTCCACACAACCTACTTGTAACCAGTACTTTCCTTCTAATACTTCTACGTGGAATCCTATCCTGAATGGCAAAGTGCTCTGGTTACAACCCAATGCCATTGATTTCGTCATGATTGGTCTTGCGTTATTGGGTATTGGCGTAGCCTGGATTTTTTACAGCCAGTTGGCGATTCGTGAGCAACGTAACCCGGATCGTCGTGATTTGGGAACAACTCCTGCTATACGATGGATGATTATTCTTGCTTCCATCATGCTGGTTCTATTCATGGTGTTTTATACACTCTATGATAACCAGGGTATGGCGTTGGCAATCAATCCTGCTCACCCATTCTTTGCACGCAAAATCATTGACTTTATTACCGGTGGCTTTCTGGGTGTGGCTATCTTTTTAGTGCTTGGTGCCTTCGCATTGCGTTTGCACTATTTAATGCGACCTGTGCGCAAGCGTACAATGTCTGGTCTGTATGCAATTGGCGCTCTTGGTCTGGCACATTTAGGACTGATATTCCTGCTGGCCTGGTTCCTGGTTTATCCTGCTGTTGACTGGATGCACTCCTGGACGTTTATCGGCCTTGGTGACTACCTGACGATCTGTGGCAGAAAGACAGCAATTCCACAAAGCTGTTCTTTCTCACCACAGTTTGGCTATCTTATCGATGCTATCTTTACTACTACCTTCTTTGCGATATTGATGGCTGCAATTTGGGCCTGGAAATCGCATCGCAATCTGGTAGTGATTGGTAGTGTTGTAACGACAACGGTAATAGCCTTTGCAACACTCCTGATACATACTGCGCCTGATCAAATCCTGGTATCACTCTTACTGGCAGGAGGTATGTTGGTACTGGCGGCAATCTGGACCAGCGTATCTCGTCGCGAGTTTGCTATCGTGGGTGAGAAGAACCTTGGTTGTCTTGGACAATGGTTGGTTGTAGGCACCTGCTTGCTGATCTACCTTACGGCATTTGCCTTTTTCTCAATTCCCCTTTTCAGTCCAGAGACAGAGCCAAACGTTCCGTTTGTCTCTGGTTCGATTATTCCTCCTCCAGCTCCCCCTAATCAGCCACCCGTCATCACCGCGTCGGATGCCGTAGTGATGCTGGCTATCATGGGGATACTCGCAGCCATTCAGTTCTACTTCCTGGCTCGTAACCGCTATAAAGTGTAATCGCATTGCGACAGAAGGGAATCACCAGGGACGGAAGAAATACAACACATCTTCTTCCGTCCCTCTCTTTTTGCATGCTATAATAAAGTACATTTTGAGAGTGGGAGGAATGTGTATGCAGTATGAACGGCCTCTTAAGGTCCTGATCCTTGCTGCCGAAATTGTACCATTTGCCAAGGTTGGTGGTTTAGCGGATGTTGTCGGTGCATTACCAAAGGCTCTCAAAGCTCTTGGTCATGATGTACGTCTGGTCATGCCCCGCTATCGACAGGTTGATCCAGAACGCTTCCAACTCAATACGGTGCTCGATGCTGTTTCTGTCAGCATGGGCAATTTCCAGGTACCAGTCAGTGTGCACCAGGGGATAATTGGAGATCAGATTCCTGTGTACATGATTGATGCGCCACGCTTCTTCGATCGCGAGAATATTTATGGGTATACCGACGATGGAGAACGTTTTATTTTGTTTTGTCGTGCGGCGCTAGAAGCGGTGCGTGCCTTGAACTGGTCGCCGGATATTGTACATTGTAACGATTGGCATACGGGGATTGTGCCAAACTGGATGCATACTGTTTACCGTAATGATCCCATCTTTGCTAATACTGCTACAGTCTACACGATCCATAACCTCGCCTATCAGGGTATTTTCGGCTATCGTATTTTGGAAGTAGCGGGGGTTGCTGCCAATGGTTTTGTCTATCCACAGATCGCGGAACTGGCAAATGTGGTTGATATTATGGGACGTGGGATTCTCTTTGCCGATGTTATTACCACGGTGAGTGAGCGCTATGCCCAGGAGATTCTGACTCCAACTTTTGGTGAGAAATTGGATCACCTCTTACGCTCTCGCCGTGATCACTTATTTGGTATCCTCAATGGTATTGATTACCAGGAGATAAATCCTGCCACAGATCGCTATATCCATACCCAGTTTGATGTAAATTCACTCGAGAAACGTGCCGAAAACAAGGTTGCTCTGCAAGAGCAGGCCCATTTACCGATACGAGCGGACGTACCTTTGCTTGCAATGATCTCACGCCTGACGGACCAGAAAGGTTTAGATCTCGTCTCTCATATCATCTACTCCTTGCTTTCGCAGGGGGTGCAACTTGTGGTGCTGGGTATTGGTGATCAGCATTACCATGAGATGTTCCAGAATCTCGCGGCTCGTTATCCAGAACAGGTTGCTATCTTTCTCACCTTTAACACCGAGTTGGCTCAACGGATCTATGCTGGTAGTGACATGTTCCTGATGCCTTCACGCTTTGAACCATGTGGCTTGAGTCAGTTGATTGCTATGCGCTATGGCTGTGTGCCTATTGTACGTAATGTTGGTGGTTTGGCAGATACCGTACAAGAGTATAATCCAGACACTGGGGAGGGCAATGGTTTTGTCTTTACCAATTACGATTGCTGGGAGTTTTTTGCCGCTATTGTGCGTGCTATCACCGTCTATCGTTTTAAAGACGCCTGGCGTGCATTGCAACAGCATGGCATGATGGCCGATCACTCCTGGCATGCCTCTGCCCTACGCTATGTTGAGGTCTACCATAATGCTCTGGCCTTCCATCAGAGTGGAAAATAAAATATTCAGGCACATTTGCTAGTCTCTGGTTAAGATGCCGTATACTCCGTCATCTACCAGATGTGTCAGGTGTGCTTTGATGAGCGAATGTTGATTGATAGGTGTATAGAGAGGAGGATCATGTATTTCGACACGGAGGTAATTATCTGTCAGTCCTTCCCAATAATCGTGTCTGGAATGTTCAATAAGGACTTCGACCGTTTCCCCTAAGAACTGCTGACGGAAAAGGTGGCTATGCTCGTCGTTCAGTGCAAGGAGTCGCTGACTACGAGCCTTTTTTATCTCTTCCTTGATCTGTCCTCGCATACGCGCAGCAGTTGTGCCCTGCCGGGCAGAAAAGCGGAAGACGTGTGATTTGGCAAATTGTAGTTCTTTGGCAAGCTGGTATGTTTGCTCAAAATCTTCGTCGCTCTCTCCAGGGAAGCCGGTGATGATATCAGTGCTAATGGCAAGTCCCGGAATGAGTTGTTTGGCTGTTGTTATAATAGTGTGATAACGAGCGCTGTTGTAGTGACGTGCCATTTTGCGTAGGATAATATCTGAACCACTCTGCATCGGCAGATGGAAGTGGCGGCACAGGCGAGGATTCTCCCATAATTCCAGCCATTCCAGGCGAAAATCTTCGGGTTCCAATGAGGAGACGCGGATGCGTGGAACCTCGGTTTCACGGAGAAGAGCGCTGATCAGGTCACCCAGATCCTGTTTTTTATCATCATCGGGGTGGTAGTCACCCAGATGAATACCAGTAAGCACAATCTCTTGAAAACCAGTGCGTACTTTGCGCTGCACGTGCTCAACAATGGAAGCAATACTACGGCTGCGTGATTGACCACGGACATAAGGAACAATGCAGTAAGTGCAACGATTATCACAGCCATCTTGCACCTTCATCTGAACACGTGTGCGTGAGATATGCCTGGTAGTCGCAGGCTCTGTGAGTTGAGAGGGGAAGAGAGGTGCGGGGTTATCTGACTGTGGTTCAGGCTCCGCTGGCTGGAAGGCCAGCACTCCATCGCTGCCAATATGTTGGGTATCAAGTGGCAGTAAAGGTAAACTATGTCTTTGTCTGGCAGAAGGTCGGGTTACTGTCGGTTCATCAGTCTTCCTATGTTGTGCAATAGTTTCAACGAGTGAGTCTTTACCACTATTTCCTACGACAAGATCAACACCGGGAAGTGCTTCAACCGCACTGGGGTTCAATTCCGCATAACAGCCAGTAACGACAAGCAGTGCATCAGGGTGACGACGGTGTGCCTGTGCAATAAGTTGGCGTGAACTCCGGTCACCCAGGTGCGTGACAGTACAGGTATTGACAATGTAAACATCCGCGACTTCACTGAAGTCACGTTGTACAAAGCCAGCGGCACTCATCTGTTCTCCAATAGCCTCACTATCAGCCTGATTGACTTTACACCCCAGGGTAGTGACGGCAAAAGTTGTTCTCTGTGCTGGCTGGTCGGACATATTTGGATAATCTTCTTGCATTCTGCCGATCTAAATTTCTCGCTGTGTTGTTTTCTCTCTGTCTGATTATAGCGCATTGTGCTGTTGTTGGATAGAAGGAAAATTTGCATCTAATCCTGTGGTTGTGGAAGTGCTGGTGGTACTGGAGAGGTCTCAAGTATGGTCTTCTGCATGAATGGTAGTACAAACCAGATACTACCCAGACCGAAGAGCGTACCAGTAATGACGCGTAACACCCAGGTACTTTCACGCAAGCCAAACATTTGTGTTGTACCATCCCAGGCCATAGGTAGCATCAATAGCACCCAAAGCCACCAGGGAATACCAGGTAAGCGTTTCTTACTGAGCGAAAAGACCAGACTTCCCAGGAACATTGAGGTATAGATGGAGAAGTTGCGTGCACACAGACCAAGCTGATGTCCAAGGAGATAGAACGAGTGTGAGGGAATCTGGGCACAAACATAATGGAGTGAGAAGAACAGAGGCTTGGCAATCGAATCCAGGCCGAGATACGAAAGAATGGGGATTGAGATGGCCGTCAATACCAGTAAGCCCAGCATGACTGTAAAGATGTTTGCCCACTGATCTAGTAGGAAATTGCCCATCTGGTGCATAAAGCGGTCAAGAGCCTGCTTGAACGTATGTGTTGGCTGAGTATGCCTGGTAGTGAGTTCATGAGCCTGTTGCATTGCATAACTCTCTTCCTTGTTGATTGACCCCTCTAGAGTTGAAAAGCTTGTGCCAGGTCGCTATATTCTATACGTCCTTCTACCACAATGGTTTCATCAATGAGAATTACCGGAATACGATAGCGATATTGTTCAAAAATGGTTGGGTTGCTACGAATATCGATCTCTGTGAGTTCATAAGGTACTTGAGTTGAGATATCGTCAAGCATGTTGCGGGCCTCTTCACAAAGGTGGCATCCTGCTTTAGTATAGAATGTCACATGTAGCTCTTTTATTTCACGCAAATCTGTCACTCCTGTCCTTTCTTTTTGCTACCTTGATATCATACCATATGCATAAGAAAACAAATCTCTTCCAGTTTTGTTCTATTTAGGAGAAATAGGATAAACAAAGCTTTTTCTGTCCCGGTTTTGTATAATGTGTTTATATGGCGGGAAGGCTATTGGCGCGTTTATGTTATTTTATGGACAGCTTTAGATGAGAAACTTGTTACACTATATTATCCATCAGTAACAAAGGACGGTGAGTGTCATGTCCCAACAAGCGTTTGTGTCATCTCAACAGCGATTGCGTTCCCTGTCCGTACGAGTTTCTCTGTGGTTGGTGATTTCTGCTATTGTACCACTCCTTATTACCTTAGCTTTTAGCGAATGGCAGTCCCGCCCCGCATTAATAGCACAGTCCAATATGGCAATGGAGAGCGATGCAGCCACTCGTGCGCAGTTGATTGATACATACTTCCAGGAACGTTTACTTGATGCACAAACAATAGCTCAGGTTTCAGTCGTACAAGCATTTCTTGCTATGTCTTATGCTCCACAAAATACTGCATATCAAAATGCGGCAAGAAATGCTGAATATGCCCTTAATGCAGGTAAATTTCGTGATAAGCACTATACCACATGGGTACTTTTTGATCCGCAAGGACAGCCACGCCTGTACTCGACAAAGCCACCACAGAAACACGGACAGAACTTTGCTTCACCGGAATATCTCCAGGCGGTTCGTTCAGGGAAGAGCTTTATCTCATCAGTATATTATGATCCCATCACACGAAAAGCCTCTGTTGATATCTATTCACCAGTTGTTTCACCCACAATTCCCACAGCAGGAGCACAGGCGCTAACCTCAACCTATGCAGGCTTTGTACGCTCCACCCTCAATCTGGACACCATCGGGGATATTGTCAATGGAGATCGTGGCAACAATGGATCAGAGAGTTATGTATTTATTCTTGATGAAAATGGAGTACGCATTGCAGATACAGAAACCTCTGAGCTTTTTCGAGCTATAGCCCCACTTCCATCGGCAACGCAGCAGCGTATCACGCAAGAGGATCGCTATGGTTCTGCCAAACCCGTTAGTGTTCTCGCAGATCAGGCCCTTGCAGAGAACTTAGCATTACCAACATTTCAGATACAACCCACCGGAAAAAGTGAAGCCTATCAAGCCGTACAGCATGCAATCTCTGTTGTTCCCTGGAAATACTTTGTCCTTAGTCCGGTCAATACTGTCACTGCCGTTGCCAATCAACAATTGTTGATCACTGGTGTTGTTGCGTTCACAATGTCTGTATTGCTTTGTATTGTTGGCTTGATCATTGGACGTAACATTACGTATCCTATTCTTGCCTCTGTTAATTCTTTGCGCGATAGTAGCCAGACTCTGAACGAACTGGCAATAAGGCAGCAAGATGCAGTTTCCGAACAAGCGTGGGTCGTCAATTCTTCGCGGGTTGGCTTACAATCGGTGCAATACTATACTCAAGCCATACGAGCAGCAGCACACCAATTAAGCGAAATGACTAAAGAACTGGCAAATAGCAGGAACTATGTTGACAGACAAAGAAATGCTCAGAATCTGCAAAACATTATCGCCGCAGCACAATACATTGAGTATGCAGCACAACATCAGGAGGCCGGCAACCAGAAATTAATAACCGCACTCACTGTGGCAACACAGGTGACGGAGCAAATCTCTTTGGGTGTAACCTCTGCAACTGATGCTGCCACACAACTACAGCAGGTGGCACAACAGTTGCGCTCGGTAGTCGGCAATTAGGATGGATACAGAGAGCATTTACAGATAAGCGTAGCTTGTTGTGAGGCACAACAGGCTACTCTCCATAAGGAACCCAAATATTCTTTACCTGTGTTGCCTCGTGCAAAAACTCATGACCTTCACCCTGTGTCATATCTAACCATTGACGGACATGCCCATAGTTGACCCATGTGCGCTTCATGTTTCCCGCTGAGGCGCGTTCGACAAGCGTTGCGCCTTCGGCAGAGCCAAAGTACCACATGGCATCGACATCGTCATGGTCAGCCAGAATATGGCATAAAGCGTCACGTTCACCTGTGACAATATTCACAACACCTGCGGGCAGGTCCGAGGTCTCGAATACCTGATAGCAATCTGTGGCACTCAAAGGTGATTGTTGTGAAGGGATAACAATAACGGTATTACCCATCGCGATAGCAGGTGCGACCAGTGAGATAAAGCCCAGGAGAGGATACTCATCAGGACAGGCTATACCAATCACTCCAATAGCCTCAGGCATCGCCAATACAACACCACGCATGGGCGGTCGATGGACAACCCCTTCATATTTATCCGTCCAGGCAGCATAGCTGAACAGGCGCGAGAGACTAACTTGCACTTCGTTGGCGGCATCTGTATAGCTACGTCCTGTTTGCAGGGTAATTCTACGCGCAAATTCATCCTCGCGTATCGCCAGATTCTCCGCAAGATAGTAGAGAATCTGGGCACGATTGTGGGTTGTGCCAATAGCCCAACCGCCTGCTTTATGAGCCGCTTCCACCGCATTGCGCACATCTTTGCGATTGCCCTCTCCTACTTCCCCAATCATATGCCCGTCAGGATGATAGATAGCACGACTATAACCGGAGTCCGGTCGCACTTGTTTGCCGGCAATAAACAATTTCGGGGTGCGGTCGATGGCAGGTGAGGAGTGCCAGGAGTGCCCATTAGAGGAGATGTCATCTAATACGTCTTCATCCACTGTATGTCCGTTAGAAGATGGTTCTGTTTTATCCGCTTCTACAGAACCGGAGACATGATCAATAGCATCAGTCGAAGGGGTTTTCCAGGCAGGACGTACATACTCATAGAGTCCTTCTTTGCCGCCCTCACGCCCAAAACCACTCTCACGATAACCGCCAAAACCACTTGAGGCATCAAACAGGTTGGTAGAGTTGATCCATACACTACCCGCTTTGAGTTTGGGAGCAATGTCGAGGGCCAGATTAATATTTTCACTCCATACACTCGCCGCCAGCCCATAACGTGTATTGTTTGCCAGTTCTACCGCTTCAGCAGGAGTACGAAAGGTCATCACAACCAGTACGGGACCAAAGATCTCAACCTGGGCAATGGTTGTCGCGGGTGAGACATGCGTAAACAGTGTGGGTGGGAAGAAATAGCCTTCAGCAGGACAGGCCCACGAGGGTTGCCACATTTCGGCTCCTTCTTCGATCCCTTGCTGCACTAGCCGCTGAATCTCTTTTAGTTGAGCCGAGGAGACGATCGCGCCAATATCTACAGCTTTATCCAGTGGATCACCGATCCGCAAGTTCTCCATACGCTGGCGCAATCTGGCAATCAAGCGATCAGCGATATTCTCCTGAACAAGGAGCCGGGAACCAGCACAACATACCTGTCCCTGGTTAAACCAGATGGCATCCACTACTCCTTCGACAACACTCTCCAAATCAGCGTCATCAAAGACAATGAAGGGAGATTTGCCACCTAATTCAAGTGAAAGTTTTTTACCAGAGCCAGCCGTAGCACGTCGGATACTGCGTCCCACATCGGTGGAACCCGTAAAGGCGATCTTGTCAATGTCTGGATGCCGTACCAGAGCTTCGCCTACCTGTGAAGCTTCACCTGTCAAAATGTTGATGACGCCAGGGAGGCAAACCTATTTCCTGCACAATTTCAGCAAACTTGAGAGCGGTCAGTGAGGTGTAACGGGCGGGCTTCAGTACCACAGTGTTGCCCATAGCGATAGCGGGAGCAATTTTCCAGGCAAGCATCAGCAGAGGAAAGTTCCAGGGGATAATTTGTCCTACAACTCCAACAGGCCGATAACCAGCAAGTTCCGAGGCCATAAGTTGTGCCCAACCTGCGTGATAGTAGAAATGGCGAGCTACCAGGGGAATGTCGATATCGCGTGTTTCACGAATCGTCTTCCCGTTATCCAGTGATTCCAGGACGGCCAGGAGGCGAGAGTGCTTCTGGATATGGCGGGCGATGGCGTAGAGATAACGGGCACGTACATGCCCAGGCGTCTTGCTCCATGTTGTAAAAGCGGTGCGTGCCGCGATAACAGCAGCATCAACATCCACACTATTCGCCGAAGCAAACTGTGCCAGAAGTTTACCAGTTGCCGGATTAATACTATCGAGATACTGACCACTGGCAGGCTTGACCCACTGATTATTGATAAAGAGGTTGAGGGGTTGCCGCTCTTTAAGCCATGCCAGAGCTGGTACAGCGGCCTCTGGAGCAGGTCCATACTCCATCGTCTCGAAAATATCCATAATGTTCATTTTTTACTCTCCTCCTTACACCATCGGATTATGGTGAGAGGCCGCATAATGACCTGTGACAAAATATGAAAGCTGCCGTTCAATATCGGAGAGCAAGCCACTCGCGCCAATACGGAAGAGTGAATTGTGCAACCAATCGTGGCCCAGTTCCTCTTTCATCAAGATCAGCCAGTCCAGTGAGGATTTGGCAGTGCGAATACCTCCCGCGGGCTTGAAACCTATCTTGTAGCCTGTCCGTTCGTAGTAGTCGCGAATTGCACGGACCATCACAAGTCCAACGGGGAGCGTTGCATTCACAGCCTCTTTGCCTGTAGAGGTTTTGATAAAGTCAGCGCCAGCCATCATACAGACCAGGCTTGCCATCCCCACATTACGCAATGTCGCCAGTTCATGGGTTGCCAGAA
The DNA here is from genome assembly GCA_963814985.1 of uncultured Chloroflexia bacterium. Classification (GTDB taxonomy): domain Bacteria; phylum Chloroflexota; class Ktedonobacteria; order Ktedonobacterales; family Ktedonobacteraceae; genus CAWFFV01. The sequence goes on from CAWFFV010000057.1 coordinate 109,645, forward strand.
TAGTTTTCATATGCGTGTCACCACACGCTGTACGGAATGCCTGCACCTCATCATACAAAGCCTGCCAGTTTCCTGTCAGAACATGCGCACGCGAGATGACAATATCAATTTCGCTGGCTCCAGCCTTAACTGAAGCTGTAATCTCTGCTAATTTCTGCTCAAAGGGATTCTGGCCTGCGGGAAAACCTGTCGAGACAGCGGCAACTGGAATATCAGAACCACGTAAGGCTTCCACAGCCACGGAAACAAGATTATGATAGACACAAACAGCACCGACCCTTAAACTATCGACTCCCATTGCCGCTAACAGTTCATGGCGGACAGGCTGACGAGCTTTGGCACACAGGCGCAAGACATTACCTGGAGTATCATCTCCCGCTAGCGTGGTAAGGTCCATACATGTAATAGCGCGTAAAAGCCATGCAACTTGCCATTCCTTTTTCACGGTACGGCGTGTCGTTAGAGTAGCAGCACGGCGTTCAACCGCACTACGATTACTATGCACCTCGCGTACCCAGTCCATATCCAGAGGTATACCAGGGTTGCGTGCAAGGTGAGCCACAGGAGTTGCTTCCTGGCCACGCTCCGCTTCTGTTGGTTGTTTCAATGTGGTCATATGTTTTCCCCTTAGTGCAGCATTTACATACGACGTTTTTCTTGCTGTGATATCTCTATCTTCATGTATAGACCAGGTCATTGTCAAGCAAGATAGAAAAGTTCGGGATGACTCATTACGGCTTGCGAACTGCCGTAGGCAGTGAAAGAACACCTGAAGAGTTACCGGGATGACTCATGCAACTTGCAAACTGGCTGTTTGCGCAGCATTCATCAAAAGATAATGCCCTGATATCCTTTACTATTACTAATAAGAGATGTAATATATATACACAAAAAGGAAATATAACCTTTCAAGAGTAAAGTAGTATAGAAAATTATGAAACAAAGTAATGCTCTGGATTTGCTGGGAGCAAATGATCCCCGCAGTACAAGTATTGGTATTATATACGTCTCTCCCACTGACGATAGGAAATCTGTGCTGGCAGCAATCATCACGCAGGAAAAGCTGGGTCGTAAACAAGTGGCTGTTGTATTACCTGATCAGAATAAAGCTTTTCAACGCCCTGTCGATTTCGATGATCTGAAGAGTATGCGCCGCAAACTCCAAACTCAGATTATTTTTATCGCGCCGCCGGGACCAGGTCCAGCTGAATGGGCGCGTCAGCGCCGCTTTCCAGTTTATTCGACATTAGAAAGTTATGCCAAAGCTCTTCGCGATGAAGAAGGGTCGAATACTGGTGGGAAGAAACCATGGATCTTTGGCGGTGGTAAGCCAAAAGGTGTCGAGAGTTCGCAGGCTAGCAGGAACGTACAACCTCCCTCAGCGCCAGCACCGCCCTTATTAGCAGTACACGATCAGCCTACCCTTAAGCCTCCCTCTCGTCAGGGTAAAGCATTGCCTGATGGTTCTACTAGTGGGGATAGACTTCCTCCCGTAGATCCTATTGCTAATCCTTTCAATATTGAGTTTGCTGATCCTGATCTAAATGAAACTGCCGAGGCAGATAGCGCCGGGGGACCGAAGCCCATAGAACTTCCTGCTGCTCGTAGGAGAACGAACACAGTATCAAGTTCCGGCACTTTGCATACTCCTACTGATCACGTTGTTCCATCTACACTTTTAGATCCGATGGGGCAATATACACCGCCTGACCCTGTTGTAGGCGTACAGGCTGTCAGTAGTATCCCAATTAATAGAGTGTCCAAACGACGGGGTAACAGTGGCAAGATGGCTGCTGCGGGAGCCAGTGCAGCTCTCGGAGCGGTTGGGGCACAGCCACAAAGAGTATATGGGAGTACTGTTCCACCCATGCGAGCTGATTCTGGTGGGAGCGACGAACACACTCTCTATGTTAAACCAGAAGATGATTTGACGGCGGTACGGGTGTTTCTGGAACAGATTTCCCTGAGGAGGATCACACTTGTCATTCCGGTACAAACACAACTACGCAGCCATGTAGCCTGGAAGTTGCTTCATGCGCGTGCACGAGAATTGGGGAAAGAAGTTCTGATCATTAGCTCTGATCCGCAAATACGCTCAGTGGCTCAGGCTGTGAAATTTAAAGTAGCACATTCGGAATTTTCTGCTACGGATAAGCCTCTCCCAGGCAGTCGCCCCCCACTTCCGAGGAATGCGAGGAGGAGCACACATTTCAAGCAGGCACAGGAGATTCGTCAGGCGGCCTCAAACAGCAATAATGGTGACAAGCGTCCATCGTCACCACCATCATTATCTGCCCCTGAGAAAATGTCGAATGAGACATTTCCTATAAAGGAATCTCCGCAGCTCAGCTTCTCTAATGATCCTCTTGCCTATACAGATGATATCTTGCCTCAACCGCTAGCAGAAAAGCATGGTGCCGTATCCATCGATAAATTTAATGTCATGGAGGCCACCATCCTTCCGCCTCATCACGCTCCGCTGGCCAGGACACTTCCAGTACCTCCGCCAGGATCACATACAGATCCCGAACCTCCGTCCAGGTTCAGAACTAACTATGTAGGACAACAATTTGGTAACTATCGTCTGCTTCGTCTCCTCGGGCAGGGTGGATTTGCGGATGTTTATCTGGGTGAACATGTTCATATAGGTACGCCAGCGGCCATTAAAGTATTGGAGACAAGAATGACTCACGAGACCATCGAGCGGTTTCGGATCGAGGCACGTACTACTTCTCAGTTAGATCATCCTCATATTATCCGAGTGCTGGATTTTGGGATAGAGGGCACAACACCACCGACACTCGTGTATCCTTCAAATACAGCCGCGAAGGTATCCTCTGCTGGCATACCTGTTGTCTGCCCACTCCAGGACAACGCTACTCCCGCCAACTCCATTGTGGGATTGATCAGACCGGCTGCCTCCCAATCGATGAGCATTGGGGTATCGGCTGCCTGCCATATGACATTTTTTTGATCAAGATCACGATGGCTAACAACGAGCGTACAGTTTAGTCTATGTCCTGCATTTTCATATAGCCTGCTCCAGGTGGAAAGTTTGGGAAGTGCTACACGAACTTGATAGGCCCATGGAATACCTCCATCTGCGGCATGAAACGTTAACATATCCCAATCATCATCGAGAAAATGTTTCCACTCTGGTAATGGTAAGGTAGAAAATTGGAGATGAAGTGCATGCATTTGTCCCACGATTGCCCCAATCTGGTGGGCACGACTGGACTCTACAGGTCCAGACGATAAAATCTCTCCCGCAATCCACTTATACACCATCACCGTGATATCATCAATCTGTTGCACCCGTCCGCCCTTACCTTCCAGTGCCGCGACAGCAGGGATTCCTGCTGTCGCCATCGCAGCGGCAATCTGCTCCGTCTCACGGTATCCCTCATGGATATGTGGCGTACACAAAATTGCCGGATTAAGCTGCTTCACCGCAAACTTACCCTCCGTGGTGGTCAAATACCAGATGCGGTGTAAAAGTCCTCCCAATACTGCCCGTGGCTCCATTAAGGGTGTTCCTAGACCAAAGATGGTACAGAGACGGGCTATTTGAACTCTATTCATCACTGACTCTACCTACGCATCAAAGAGAGCCTTCTGTTGCTGATGAAATGGAGCAAGAGCCGTATTAGCGGTAACTACCGTTTGCAATCGATCCACCAGATCTATAAAATTTTGGCCGGGGATGGTCAGGACCATTTCAGCAGGGGATAGCTGGATATAAGTGCGTGCACCTACACAGCCGAAACTCATCGAATTTTCACCCTTGTGCAGAGTGCGCGGTATGATCCCACAGGTCGGTCGCCCAAAAGCAATCTGGCCTCCTTGCAGCCAGTTTACCTGTCCTGATGCCTCGGCAACGAGCATGGCCTGTTGTGCATTCAAAATACAGAGCACAACATCCGCTGCAACCGGAAACTGGTCGAGTTGCCCATAGATTATACTCTGATAGGGCTTCTGGACAACTGGAAGTGCACTTACTTCCGCAGGTGAAAAATATTGCACACTTGCCATCGTTTCCACTAACGCTTGTGCTCGCTGCTGTGCCGACTCAGGCATGGTAAAACCCATCGTCATCATGCCAATGGGACATTCCTGGTGATCTTCGGCTGTTGCATAGAAGACCCCTTGTTCGGCTAGACGCCAGAATGTACAGGCAGATGGCACACGGGTAGCTTTGTGCTGAATATCCTCTGGTATCCCCTCAACAAAAGCGAGTCCGATAGGGGTATGTTGCAGTTGTAGATATTCTTTGAAGCGATTTGCGGTTTTATGATACAAAATGCCACTTCTTTCTATTCACCAACTTTGCTGCTTACATGTGGAAATGATATTTAAATCCTGTACAATTTTACCACAAAATCCCCATACCCTATAACAAGGCAGAGTTTATGTCGTGGTTTCCTCCGGATAAGTAGCGCACTTTGAAGTGCGTACTTGCTCTCTGAGAAACATTCTGGTACAGTGGCACTCAAAATACGAGAAGCTTGTGCTCGTACTCACAGTGAGTGAGCTAATGTGAGAAAAGAGGAAACACTTTCATGAAAATTCTTGCACTGGATATAATCCAACCTGGCGTCGAGCCAAAGCGAGATTTCTATCCGCACCTGCGTGAAGAGGTAGAGACCGCCTGGAAACTCTATAAGAGCGGCGTTGTCCGTGAACTCTACTTTCGACAGCCCCCTGATCGAGCCGGAGCTGTCCTGATATTGGAATGCGCCGATCTGGATGAGGCCCGGCATGTCCTCAGTGCGTTACCCCTGGTGAAACACGGCCTGATTGATTGGGAGCTGATCCCACTGGGACCATTTACTTCGTTCGAGACGCTCTCCTCGCAGTGATATTGTCTCCTGCTGTTTTTTCATTTGTGCCATAGTTTGATGGCATTAATGCGAAAGATCTCCTGCGTTCGTTGGATCTTTGGATTTTCCTACTGTGACGCAGGAGATCATTTTTGCCCATTTCCTAAAATTTGATACGACTCATAACATTAGCTTGCGAAGCGCCGTTGATGCTGAGGAAGTGGAAGAGATAACCAGAAGAGCCACTATACACGATATTTTGTCACCAGACCCTTGACCCAATTACTCTGTTTCTCAGTGGGCGCAAAGTTATTCTTTTGGAGACGTTTTGCCATATCAGTAATAAATTTGCGCTCTTGATCACTGATCCGAGGGCTACTCGGAGTATCAAGCATTGCTTTGAGTTTCTGTACTTGCTGACGTAGAGCACTTAATTCGGTGGAGGAAGGCGCATTGTGTGCTTCGGGAGTCTGAGAAGCTTGCCATTTTTCATAGGCGGTATGGTTCCTGTTGAAAGCGCCCAATCCAGCAAGCTCGTCAGCACGCTCGTTATGTTCATGACCTGCATGCCCACGTACCCACACAAATGTAGGAGGCTGCTTACGGTAGCCAAGGAGTTTGCGATATACTGACCACAAGTCAGGGTTAGCTTTCATCTGATAGGTTCCCTGTGCGACTTTGATGGTATATTCGCTATCACTGTAGATTGTGAGAGGGAGAGTAGGTGGTGCCAGACTTAGGACGGCAAGTACTGCCGAAATCTCAGCTCGGTTGTTGGTAGTCGTCTGCGCTCTGGGAATATGTCCGTAACATTCAAAGCAAGGAGCACCTTCACGTACATGTCCGTCAACTGCATCAGCGGCAGCCCACAGCAACGCACTCCAGCCAGCCGGGCCACCGGGATTTTTGATACATGCACCATCCGTATAAGCAACAATACCAGACGAGCCTAACGTTGGGAGGGAGGCACGAACATCGGCGTCTACAACTGCATTGAGAACAGAATGCCATTCTAATGATTCTTGAATTTCGCTCACACTAACAACCTTTCAGCATACATCGAATAGAAAATGATAGAATTCTCATGATGCAGTTTAACATACTCGTGTATCTTTAGGTAGTCTTATGCTTACCTGGGTGTTGCAGCAATTGCCTGGAGCACGCCACCAGCAATAGCCCAGAGAATAATAAAGAAGATCCAGAGGCCACCATGTCGTTTGCGGGCATCGACACTCTTCACCGTTCTGAACCAGAGCGCTGTCTCAGGTCGACTCAGACGCCATACAATTAATGGTGAAAAGATCAATAAAATAATGGTGGTTACAAGAAGCCAGTAGTCCCCGTGCTTGCTCGCCTGCCAGAGAGCGAAGAGGGATGCAAAACCACCCAGGGTACCGAGGGCATTAAATCCTATCTGCCAGGGGCGCGTCCACTTCCATCCACGGCGTATACCTTCACCGAAAACAGCAAATAAAATAGCAACAGGTAAAGAGAGCAGGAACGAAATGAGCATTGTCATAGGAGAACTTGTTTTGGATTGCTGGAAGAGACCGAAATTTCCCAACAGGGGTACAATAAATGGCATTACCAGCAATTGCACCACCAGTCCCCAATCAAAAGCCACTGCCATGCCGATTCCCTTTGGCCCCGAATGCTCAGGAACTGCTGCTATATTGCTGTCTTCTAATGTTTTAACGGTTTCTTTCACGGTAACCTCCATTTTTTAGATCAATGAATGCAACTTACTGCATGCTTCTATTTATCAATGGATAGATAGATAAATAGAAGCACACGGAGAATAAGAAAGGTGGAGAGAACTGACCAATAAGCTCTCACTGTACAGATATGCCCCTTAGCCTCAGTATGCCGATTTTACCACATGTGACACTCCGCACGCCCTGAAGGGACGGCGGCTTCTTCCACTCCTCCGTAGTCGCTCTTTGTGAGTATGTGCCTCGTAGAAGCTACTCGGTGAATAGGCGTAGTTGGGTAGGAATAGAGAGAGAAGGCGCTTCCATCCTGCGCTTTCTCCCGTGGGCGGTGCCATGCCCCAGATGATCTGCGCGCCCTGTTAGAGAGATAGATGGTCTCTCATCCCTTTTGGCATCCTGGCAGATGATCTCACCTGATGATTTCTCATCCTTTCTCGCCTTTTGAGCAGGAAGAGTGTGAGGCTTTTCTTGATGACGGGTGATGAGCCGTTGCCCGATCACGATGGCGGCATTGCGATCAGCATTGCCTCGCATCCCACAGGAAGAACAGACCACGAGCGGAGTCCCTACCGTGTAGCCTTCTTCGGGTGATTCTTGTGCATAGCGGATCACCAACGAATGGCAACGGGCGCATTCGCGGCTCGTGTTGCGAGGGTTGACGCGGCTCGTGATGATGCCTTCATTCCAGGCTTTGTATTTGGTGTATTGGAAGATACGCCCCTTCATCCAGAAGGCACGTTTGGTATTGCCGCGTTTGCTATATTTCCCTCGCTCTGGCTTCAGATTGCCTAAGTGTTCAAAGACCAGGATGCTTGCATCGTGAGCTTTGGCAAATTGGACAATGCGGACGCTGATCTGATGGGACAAGGTTTCATCATGGTGGCGGATCTGTTGCCAGAGCGCAGCATTATCCTGCTCCTCTTCGGCAATGATTCCCGTCTTGCTGCGATTCCGTGCAATGATTCCGAGCTGTCTCTTCCTAAAGCCGTTTACCCGTTTGCCGCCCTTGAGAAATCGGGTGGAAAGAATTGTACCTTCGACAGTCTGAATAGTGCAGACGGCGAGGTTCTTGCCGAGATTGAGGTCGACTGAACAGAGTTTTGTCGCGGTATTGGCGATCTGCTCAGCGACTTTTGCTGGACTGGTGAATTTCTTCTCAACAGGAGTATGCAGCCACCACTGCTTGCCTTTGCAGACTAAAGAGGGGCTGCCCAGTTCAAAGCCGTTTTCTCCCTCTCTTCCCAGAGTTCGCACCTTCACCCAGGCCCAACACGAGCCGGTCCACACCTTGAGCAGGATCGTAGAAGCCGTTCGGTCTTTCCACATGCCAGCATAGAATGAGGCAGATTTTCTCCAGGTGCGTGGGGGCACGGGTGGGCGATCTTTGCATTTCTTGCCCCTGGCCTCTGCTTTTGCTTTCCTGGCTTTCCACTTCTTGAGGCTGCTGAAGAAAGCATGTGCAGAGCCGAGCGCGGCGTTAATGGCGGCACGCCGGAACATCGCGGGGATATGTTGAGCAATTGACGTCAAGGGCATGAGTGGGTCGGGGTTGTCCGTTGTCTGGTGAGTGAGTTTCTCTAGTGCAGAGAGAGCCTCTTTATTGGAGAGATCCATCAGCTTTTCATGGGCATTGATCACGCCAAAGTACAAGGCGACCACACGGTTAAACAGGTCCTGGTTGGCCGCAAACCATGCAGCATGGTCGGGTTGATAGTTCAAAGCCTGCTGGATCGTCCTGGTCGCCTTTGCCATGTGCGTTATACGCCTTTCTGAGCATCAATGTATTTCTGAATCGTTTCTGCACTCACCGCGCCAGCAGTGCTAGAGAAATACGAACGGGTCCACGTTGAGGGTAACTTGGTGAGGATTTCAGGGAATTCACGCCTCAAATGAAATGAGGTGGTTCCTTTGACTTCCTTGATGACATCAGCCGCACTATCAGAGGGAGTAGCACGTACAATGAGATGGATGTGATCCGGCTGGATTGCCAACGTAAGAATATCCCACCCTTTTTCTTCACACTTCATACTGATAAGTTGCTCACATCGTGTCTTGATTGCTCCTATTAAAATGGGCTTTCGTCGACGTGGGCACCAAATGAGATGGTACACAATGAGATGGATTCTGTGTTCCTCTCGCTTGTAGCTCAGCCGATCTGTCTTTTCCATATGTCTACTATACATGAAATTTAGACAGAATGCAAGAAGCAAGGGCTAAAGCCGTAGGAAAACCCGCCTCACCGCATGGGTTAAAACCGCAACGGCTTGCGGCGGGTTCTTTTCTGTCATCTCATCCCCCAACTGGATGGGACTTCTCGCACCTCTCGGTCCTGTCACCTGATACAATATATAGATCAGATGGTTATAAACATCATCTGATCTATATGTTCTGCTTGAAAGTTAAAGAACGCCACAAATAATGTTGTTCCTAATATTGTATCAGCGCTTTCACCGCCTGCACGATATGGTATGCATTGATACCAGCCTCGTCTAACAACTCAGCAGAGGTACCCGAACCCGGCATCGATTGTACAGCCAGCTTTATCACCTGGGGCAAGGGACCATCGCGACGCGTGAAGACTTCTAATACTGCATCACCCAGACCACCTTCGAGCCAGTGATCTTCTACAGTAATAATCTTATTGCCTGCTTCCTCGGCCGCAGCTAAGAGTGTCTCGCCATCTATTGGTTTCACGGAATAAGCATCGATTACACGAATATTGATCTTCTTACGCTGTAACTGCTCATAGGCCTGAAGTGCTTCATGCAAGGTGATACCAGCAGCGATAACTGTTACCTGATCATTGGGAGATTGATGCACAACTTTGCTTCCACCGATCGTAAATTTTTCATCGTGGCTATACAGCGTCGGCGTCTTCTCACGCGTCGTACGCATGTACACAACACCGTTGTGGTTTGCCATCTCCGCCACTAGCTGAGCCGTCTGGTTAGGGTCACAGGGATAGAGCACCGTACTGCCAAAAACGGCTCGCATCATGGCCAGATCTTCCAGTCCCATCTGCGAGGGGCCATCCTCACCAATTGAGACTCCTGCATGAGAACCAACCAGACGAATATTAGCACGGGATACTGCTGCCATACGAATGAAGTCATACGCACGAGTAAAGAAGGCAGCAAAGGTTGAGGCGAAGGGAATTTTCTGGCGTACGCTCATGCCTACCGCTGTAGCTACCATTTGCTGTTCAGCAATATACTGCTCAAAGAAGCGCTCTGGATAAGCTTTAGCAAACTCTTCAGCATAGGTTGAGTTACTCACTTCTCCATCCAGCCCAACCACAGCGGGATTAGCAGCTCCCAGAGCCTTAAGCGTATCACCATAAGCCTTGCGAGTTGCCACAGAGTCTTTCATCTCATAACGCGGGAGTACCAGGGGCTTTTGCTCAGGTTCTGGTGCAGGCTGAACACTCTGGGGTTTCTGTACCGGAAAAGTCATACTACGTACAGAAGGATTGAGTTCTTTCATGGCTTGCTCTTCTTGTTCTACACTGAGAGCTTTGCCATGCCAGCCATTGCGGTCCTCAATAAAAGAAACTCCTTTCCCCTTTATTGTCTTCGCGACAACCAGCGTAGGTGAGCCATTGGTCTGTACTGCCTGGGCGAAAGCATGGTTGATTTCATCGTAGTTATGACCATCGATAACGATAGCATTCCAACCAAAAGCCCTGGCTCGCTCAGCATAAGCAGTCATATTCCAGCCAAATTCTGTTTCACCACGCTGTCCCAGCCGATTGCCGTCAAGGATACCAATCACGTTATCCAGCTTATAGTGTGAGGCATGATCGAAAGCCTCCCAGATTGAGCCTTCCGTCATTTCACTATCACCGAGTAATACCCAGATCTTGTAAGGTAATTTGTCGAGGTACTTACCAGCCAGCGCCACACCTACACCAATGGGCAATCCTTGCCCAAGTGAACCTGTAGCTACGTCCACCCAGGGTAGTACAGGAGTAGGATGTCCCTCAAGGCGGCTGCCAAACTTGCGCAGCGTCATCAGCTCTTCATCAGCAATTGCGCCCGCAGCCTTATACATCGAGTAGAGCAGAGGTGAGGCATGCCCCTTTGAAAAGATGAGATGATCATTGTTCGGATTTTTCGGATCGTCAAAATCATAGTGGAGATAGCTAATCATCAAGACAGACATCAGATCTGCTGCCGACATCGCAGACGTAGGATGTCCTGAACCCGCTGCGGATGTGGAGCGAATGCTATCTATGCGCAATTGTTGCGCAAGATTGGTCCACTGTTGTACTTGTGCATTGATTTGTGTCGTTGTCATATCTACTCCTCTTCTCTCAGAGAGTTTCCTATGTTCTTTAGAATCAAGTCTGATCCTATTCTAGGATGTCAGATACTTGAGAGCAAGCTGATGTGTATCCGGAGGAAGACAAAACAGTCTGCGAAGCGCCTCAGACGCTGAGGAATCAGGGAAAAAGGGGTCTGAGTAGTTACGGTCGTATTTCTTCGTTTGTTGTGCTATACACCACCACAGGACTCCAAGCACTTCACAATTGACAACATCTTGACAGATATAGCCATATAGGGTATAGTCAATATGAAAGTATTGTGAAACAAGAAGAAGATCAATTGGGAGGAGATCGAGCATGAAGCCTATGACCCTGTTCTGTCCGGTATGCCGTGCGGCCAACGATCCAACACGCACACACTGCTTCGCCTGCCAACAGTTTCTCTCTCTCAGAAGCGAGAAAGCGATTAGCCGCCTTCCTGTGCTTCAGAAGCCGTATCGTATAACCCGGCGCAGCGCGCTGGGTATGCTGGCCCTTGTGGGAGGTGTCGGAGGGGGACTATGGTGGCTCCTCACCCCTCGTCCCTCTTTCATCTATCGAGGGCATTTAGTGCCTGTCACTACAATAGCGTGGTCCCCGGATGGCAAGCGCATCGCTTCTGGCTCCGGCGACTCCATACAAGTCTGGAATGCTGCTAATGGAGGTCATATCTTTACCCTAGAACTAGGGCCTGCCACAGCAGTAGCATGGTCCCCAGACAGCAAGCGTATTGTCTCATCAGCAGACGATGTGGGAGTGCAGATCTGGGATGCCGTTGATGGGGGACATGTTGTCAACTATCAATATCAAGGGTCGATGGTTGAGTTTTTCTCAGCAGTAGCGTGGTCCCCAAATGGCAAGTATCTGGCCGGAGCCTCATCCTTCTATTCTACTGATGCTGTGGTGCATGTCGGGAATGCAATAGATGGGAGCGACCTGTTCGTCTATCGAGGACATTCCGTGTCTGTCAATGGGGTGGCGTGGTCGCCGGATGGGGCTCACATCGCTTCTGCAGGTGGTGATGGCACGGTACAGGTCTGGGATGCTTTCACCGGAGCCAATCCCTACATTTATAAAGGTCATGTTCGTTATAGCGATGCCTTGACCAACCATGGGAGCGTAAAAGCCGTAGCATGGTCTCCGGATGGAACTCGCATCGCCTCTGCAGGTATCGATAGTACCGTGCAGGTCTGGGATGCTTTCGACGGAGGACACGTTCTCACCTATCGCGGGCATAACCTCAGCTCCGATTTTTTTGGTGATATAGGAGGTTTCCCAACGGATGTAGCGTGGTCTCCAGATGGCAAATGTCTTGCCTCAGCGGGGGACAATCTGCAGATCTGGGACGCAGTCAGTGGGGAAACGCTCTCAACTTATTCGGGAGCGGTGGGCCCCTTTGCATGGTCTCCAGATGGCAAGCGTCTTGCTTGCGCCTTTGATGACTTTACCGTGCAAGTCTGGGAGATGCGAGTCTAGCATAGGCGGAGCATCAGTAACCTATCCCGCGTGTGCTTTCTGCAAGAACCTGCTTCCTTTATACTGCCTCAATCTACCACAATTACAGCTTTCAGTGCATCTCCCGGCTTTGCTATCAGTCGGAAAGCTTGAGCGGCATCCTGGAGCGCAAAGCGATGAGTGATGATCAATTCTGGACGGATACGCCCACTCCTGAGCAAATCCAGGGCCTGTCTTGTTTCGTAGGGTCCCGCTGAGTAGCTGGTACGTATGGTGATTTCCTGGAAGAAGAGATGGTTGGGTATTACGGGAAGCACTTCGGTTGGTGGAGGAGGAGCATAAAACAAGACTGTCCCTCCACGACCACATAAGTCAATGCCCTGTTTCATCGCATCAACGTTAGAGGGAGTAACGATGACTATATCGGGCTTGCGTCCATCGTTTACCGCATAGATTTGCTCCAGGAGCGGTCCGATTTGTGGGTCGAGGGCTATATCGATGCCATATTCCAGTGCTCTTTGACGACGATAGGCAATAGGATCAACGATCATCACACGAGTAGCCCCTCGTAACTTTGCCAGTTGTCCTAGCATCAATCCATTACTGCCTGCACCTACTATCAGCACACTATCACCTGCTTGAATAGTTGCACGGTCAATGCCGCGTACACAACAAGCCAAGGGTTCGATTAAAGCGGCTGCCACAAATGAAAGATCATCAGGTAATGGTAGTACATCGAACTGGACGTTTGGTGCTGGTACGCGTATGTACTCCGCCAGACCACCAGGATAGAGATGTGTAGTACGGAAGGTGCTACACTGTGAAAATGAGCCACGTTGACAGTAGTGGCAAACCATACAGGGGACATGATGGTGCAAAAATACGCGTTGTCCCTGAGAGAACTGCCGAACTCCCTCCCCTACTGCAACGACGATACCAACAGGTTCGTGCCCCGGATAAACGGGAGCGCGAGGGCGCATATACCACTCCATTACATCACTGGCACATAGACCACAGACACGCAACTGCACAAGGAGTTCTCCAGGGCCAATTTCAGGAATGGGTAGATCGACGATACGGATATCGTCATTGCTATGGTATTCAACGACACGCATATTTCTCATCGCTCCGCTGGTACAATACACAGAAAACCAAATGGCTCTTCACCCAGGGTGAAAAACTGGTGAATTTCATTACCTGAGATGTAGACGACATCGCCAGTGTAGAGTTCGTATTCTTCGTTGCCAAGATGTAGACGCGCATGACCATGCAAGACATAGACACCATGATCATGGATGTGTTGATCAAGCGAGGTATGTCCACCGGATTGTACCGCAAAGTAGCGCATGTGGAAATGTGGAGAGTCTTCATCTGTGCCAATGAGAATCTGACGCGTGGCACGATCAGCACCACTATTATCCGGTCCGTAAGCACGCACAACCACATTCAGCCAGCGCAATTCCCCATCTTCAGCCTCAGCAGAACGATGAATAATACCCATACATGACCTCCTTTGAACGAGCAGGATAATCGAACTCTAATCTCTCTACCCGATACTTTGTAGTATAGCCTGCATATCTGCTGCGGTCTCGGCTTTGAGTAATTCTTGGGCTAACTCTTGTCTTCTTTAATTATAGCAAGTTTATGCTGAAGATGGATTTTTCAGCTCAGTAGTAGTTGCCATCAATGTCTCTTCCAGACTATACTAGAACGTATGTGGGATTAATAATAAATGTAACTATTCAGGTTCCCTCGCCACCTGCGGTGGCTCGCTCTCGTTTTATGTGGATTGCGGTGTTTGCGCCGCAAACACCGCAATCCACATAAAACAATTTGCGAAGCGCCGTAGGCGCTGAGGAATCAGGGAAAAGGAACCTGAATAGTTACTAATAAGTGAAGATGGAAGAGACTTTGTCCAAACCACGCAAAGTGATTGTGATACACAGTCCACACTACGGAAGGTCAACACAACTCTCACAGGCTCTTACTTATCTCCATCACACCAATATCGAGATTGCTGATGTTCTCTCTATTGCCGATCTGGACAGTTTACCCGCACAGGGGACATACTGGCAGGAGAACGGGATAGATATCGCAGTAGCGGCCGGTGGAGATGGGTTAGTAGGGGGTGTGATCACACATATTGCAGAATGCAGTCTCCCACTGGGGATACTCCCTTTGGGGACAGCCAATGATATTGCTCGTTCACTGGATATTCCTCAAGATCTCCAATGGGCTGGCGAAGTTATTGCTCATGGCAGGAAAAGAGAGATAGATATTGGTATAGCCTGTCCTGCTGAGCAAACACCACACCTTGCCAGTCCAGAACAAGACAAGCCTGTCCTTGCGTGTGTACTTCCTCGAAAACATGGCTTTTTTGCCCACGCCTTAACTATTGGATTAAATGTGCAGTTTGCGCGACTGGCAACCAATCTCGCTACACGCCAGCGCTATGGGCGCATGACCTATCCCTTTGTCGCCCTGGAGGTATTAAGAAACCGTGCCGCCCTGGAGATAGAGTTGCGTTTTGAAGGGCTGGCTCTTCAGCAAGCAATACCGACTGCACAACAGTCAGTACCAATACCCCTGCTTACTAACGAAGACTTAACACTTTGCTGTCGAGCACTGCAAGTAGCGGTGATCAACGCTCCTATTTTTGGAGGTTCCTGGCAACTTAGTATTCCGGGTGCCAGTCTCAATGATCGCTTACTGGATATTGTGGTCGTAGAGGACATTGATCCGGGAAATCTGAACGTGGCTATTGCGCGCCTTGTCAATCGTCAGGAACAGCAACCCACAGTCACATTGGACGGGCATACAAAGTCTCCAATGCTCCGTGCGGCAGAACTAACAGACATTCCAGGCATTCATCACGTCCGGGCACGAGGAGTAATCATCGCAACAAACATTGATCCGCAAGATGTTACATTGGATGGAGAGGTTCGTGGCCAGACCCCAACATATGTTTCTATAGCAAATGAGCGACTAAGCGTTATTATTCCGTGATACAATGGCACTATCTGGCATAGAAATGAGAACTATTTTTACACCATCTTGAAAGGAACAACGACCGATGCGCATCGTTTCCTTACTGGCAGGTGCAACGGAGATCATTGCTGCACTTGGTTGTCTTGACCAACTGGTGGGACGCTCTCATGAGTGCGACTATCCACCAGAAGTTCTGCGTCTGCCCCTGGTCAGTACAGTACAGATCAACATAGACACCAGTAGTGAGCAGATTGATGCCCAGATCAAACAACTTGCGCAAACAAAAAAGTCGCTTCAAAATAATGCGTTGAAAGCTTTGAGTCCTTATGCCATTGACGTTGAGCTACTGCAAGCACTCCAACCAGATATAATTTTTACCCAAACCCAGTGTGAAGTATGTGCCGTCAGTGAACGCGATGTGACACAGGCACTTCAGCACCTTACTGGAATTCAGCCACGTGTCATCTCGCTCTCACCTTACAGATTGAGTGATGTGTGGGAGGATATTCTACGTATCGGCAAAGCGTTAGAGCGACTTGAACAGGCCAGAACACTGGTACAAAACTATCAGCAACGTCTGCAACATTTAAGTACTGTTACCACAGTATTAAATGAAAAAAGTCACAAACTGCGTGTCACTGTGCTGGAGTGGCTTGATCCCTTGATGGGATCGGGCAACTGGACACCTGAACTGGTAGCATATGCTGGTGGAGAGAATGTATTCGGTGAAGTGGGAGTGCATTCGCCATGGCTAACGTGGGAAGAATTACAGGTGGCAGATCCAGATATCTTAGTGCTTGCACCATGCGGTTTTACACTTGAACGTACAATGATAGATATACCACTATTACAACGGCATCCTATCTGGCCATCATTACGGGCGGTGCAGAATGGTCGTATCTATGCTATCGATGGCAATAGCTATCTAAATCGTTCTGGGCCACGTCTGGTTGAATCGGCTGAATTATTAGGGGAGGGTACTCTGGGGTGAATGCTCTGGACTTGAGGTTGACCCATTGGCATGGAAACATATCGAGTAGAATTGTGCAGTAAAAGAGAAGGGCCTACACAAAGCCAGAGATGCGGCAGGTAGACCCCTTTTTCGTTGTCTTTGAGTAGAACTTATTCCCTATTCGCCTTTGGTGCCAATGCCCAAAAGAGCATACCAACCATACAAAAGAAGAGCAAGATCATGAGGCCCATGATAGGGCTTACCACGCCACTTGCGGGTATTTGAAAGATAACGGCAATGATGAGGTAGATTACCCAAAGAACCCCTAATGTTGGCAGGATATACAACCAGTTGAAACGTGCACGAGGATTGGTTTCACGGGACAAACGTGCCACGTACTCAAAATCTGTATCGAGTGGTTCCATAAAACACCTTTCTGACATCATCGGCAGTTCGCCGCGAAGCTCAGAGAATACATCCTTTGCTGACATCTTTCTCTCTTTAAAAAGGAAACATATCAGTTCAGCGAACACCACATGCGGGTCATCTCGCAGATGACCCGCATGACTTATTATAGTCGTTACTTCCCACTAACGCAACCACGCGCCGAAAAAAAAGCGGCCTAAAGGCCTAAGCTACAGAGGTTGGGATAACACCAGTCCATTCGGTGGAATCGGGATGCGGTGGAGGATCCTGTATATTGATGGTAGAAATAGTGGGAAGAGGGCGGAGTTTGCTGAGATAGCGACGCAGTTCAAGTGCATTGATCTGGTACATGGAGCCATCTACAGCAACAGCGATATGCCCTTCAGCAATGGCACTACAAACATCAGCAAGAGTCGGGATACGGTCGGACATGAGACAACCTCCCTACAAAATACTGTGATACCCTCTCTGGGAGATGCAACTACAGTTATTTTACTAGTATGTACCGACTACACGTATATTAAGTACTGTTCAGTTTCGCGACGCCGTGCTCCTGGGAACACAGGGAGTTTTAATGTATTCCACAGATCGGCGAGCCTTGCTGATTACTCTTCCTCCTCTCCGGACAAAGCATCTTGCTCAATGACAACAGCGTCATCGTCCAAAAGACCCCGCATAGGATCAATATACATTATCTGACGGATGAGGTCAATCTGTTTAATGACTTCTTTGACAGCTGGTAAGAGAATCTGTTGACCACTCAGCGCTTTTATCACATAGACATCATTACTTCCCGTAACCATGATATCTACGATGGTGCCGACTTCGTGTCCATTGAGTGTTGCTACATGCAAGCCAATGATATCATGCTGATAGTAGAAATCCGGTGGGAGTTTTGCCAGCTTATCCGCTTCAATACACAGATCACAATTGCGCAAACGTTCGGCGGCATTTGCATCATCAATACCGCTTAATTTTACTATCACCATGTCACCCTTGTAGGGGCGCACACTCCCGATCGTATAACAAGAATAATCAGGAGAGAGATATACTGCTGCAAGTTTCGCAAAACGATCAGGTATATCACTCAACGATCGCACTTTTAATTCGCCACGAATACCAAAAGGGGCCACTATTCTTCCGATAGTAGCCCATTCTGTCTGACTTTGCATTGGCGTGTTACTCTCTAGAACATCGCTTAGCAAGAGCAATGCCCATCAAATAGTGAAACTAGATATTCTGCCAGATAGTCTAGTGACATGCCTGGGCCATTCTTTCTTACAGGATCTCTAATGAGGTATGACGCCCTTCGCGTGTACCACCAGCGCGAAGGAGAGTACGCATTGCTTTGGCAACGCGCCCTTGACGACCAATGACTTTGCCAAAGTCATCCGCTGCCACGTGTAACTCTAAGACCAATGCATTCCGATCATTGCGAATTTCACGCACTTGCACGGCGGAAGGATCATCTACCAGAGACTGAGCAATGTACTCAACCAATTTACGCATATCTCAACCTTACTTTAGAGACTATTGAGCTTGCGAGGACTTTGTGGCCTGCATCTGTTCAAAGCGACCAGCGATACCAGACCGCTTAAGCAGCGATGCCACTGACTCTGTTGGCTGTGCACCATTTTTCAGCCAACCCAGCGCCTTTTCTTCATTGATATTGATGGCAGAAGGCTCTACACGTGGATTGTACCAACCAATGATTTCGATAACACGACCATCGCGAGGAGAGCGCGAGTCGGCAACCACAACACGATAGCTAGGGGCTTTCTTCATCCCCGTACGTTTTAAGCGAATTTTGACTGTCATGCTTTCTTTTTTCACCTCTTCCCCACTAAAGGGGGGTCTGTATTTTTTGCAGCGCCCCTGAACTATGGCCAGACTAGAATAGCATGGAGAGCTAAAATTGTCAATGTTACTTGTGCACTCTAGAACTCAAGCAAGTTTTCTCTTTTACTCGGATTTTGAGACTGTTTCCGGCTCATTCTGACCTTGAATCTGGTATAATAAGGCAATTCATAAGAAATTAGACTTCCAGACCTCTCTGATCATTTATTTACAAAATAGACTATTCTGGCATAACGCAATTGGAAGTTATTTTTGGAGAAGAGAAGAAATTTTATGCGTAAGGTGAGTGAGTTACCCCGTCTGCTCATCTCCTGGTCAACCACACTATCTACCAGAGTGAGTTTGAGTATTATTATTGTAACCTCTTTTTTCAGTGCAAGTCTCTTCGTAATCAACTTCCCAGAGACCCATAATGGTAGTATCCTTAGCCTTCCTATAGCACTTGCATCCTGGATATTTAAACGACGTGGTGCATTTATTAGCACTTGTGGCACCATCCTCCTGATGTTCGTAGTTCACACTATGGTCTCAAATGGTCTCTTCTGGTCATCTTCGCTTATTATAAGCTTTTTTCTTGGTACCTTCACGTTGTCAATAGAAGCTTGCCTCACTGTCTGCCTACGTAACATACTGGATACGGTAGATGCTGCCCGTATTCAAGCAGAACAAGCAGAACAGCAACTTGCTATTGCCTATGAGCAGCAGAACAATGCTTACGAGCAACAACTTCAATTGAATCAAATGAAGGATCAGTTTTTACTCCACGTGAATCATGAGTTACGTACTCCGCTGACAGAAATCTCAGGCTTTCTCGAACTCCTCCTGGAGCAGGGAGTAAGCCTCACTCCCGAATTACGAACCGTATTTATCCAGCATGCGCAAGAGGGATGTGAGGAACTTCATCTCCTGATCAACAAGATTATGGAAGCTGTTCGGGCAAACAATGATACCGCTCCTCTTCAGAAAGACACCATTCTGGTTGCACAGATTGTCCATGAAATCCTGGATCAGTTCGATCCACGCAAAATTGAGAACCACCATCTAAAAATAGAAATTTCTAAATATATATTTGTCGCAGCTAATGCGTTACACCTGCGCCAGATCCTACGGAACTTGCTTTCTAATGCCTTTAAATACTCGCCACTGCATTCTTCTGTCGTCATAAGTGCTCAGCCCCAGACCTCACAAGAAGGTGAGACATCCTCTATGATATGCATCAGTATACATGATAGTGGTCCGGGTATTCCCAGTGATGAACTGCCGTTGCTTTTCGGCAAGTTTGTGCGTCTCCAACGCGATGTTTCGGGCCCTATACGAGGAACCGGGCTGGGTCTCTATATTTGCAAACAATTAGTGGAGGCAATGGGTGGACAGATCTGGGTAGAAAGTTCCGGGATTGCCGGACAGGGGAGTTGCTTCAGCTTTACACTTCCTGCTGTGACGTCTCCCGTGCAAACAGATGTACTTCATCTTCAGGAGGCCGAGATCGTAGAAAATCACGGTGCCCGATAACGTTTGACATCCCTCCCTCCTATGCGATACTCTGATAAGAGCTACAACGACAGCGGCGGGTAACATTGCAGTTATCCGCCGCACATCATTGCGAAGAGGCAACAGAGATCGAAGCTGATAAGATATATAGAGGGAGCACATTCAAAAATGACAATTCAAGCACAAAAAGCAATTCCGATTCCACAAGTAGAGGCACGCGCACCCATACCTGTCCAGAACCTGCGTGTCCCCGGTCCAACGCCTGTTCCACCCGAGGTTATGGCGGCACAGGCTCAACCAATGATTAACCACCGTGGACCTGAGTTCTCCGCAATGATGAAGCGTATTACTCTGCGCTTGCAGTACTTCTTCCAAACAGCCTCACCAGTCCTGACCTATCCGGCCTCTGGTACTGGCGGTCAAGAATGTGCTCTTGTGAACCTCTTCTCACCCGGAGATCATGTTGCCGTTATCACCATTGGAAGCTTTGGCAACCGTCTGGCGAAGATTGCCGAGGCATATGGTCTCCAGGTCACGCGCATCGAATTTCCCTGGGGTCAGGCTGCTGATCCGGCAACCGTCGAAGCACGCTTGAAAGAACTGGCTCCCTATCGAGGCGTCTTGCTTACCCATAACGAAACCTCGACAGGTGTCACCAACGATGTACAGACATTGGCAGCACTCAGTCGTCGGCTCAACCCTGATGCACTCATCGTTGTGGACGCTGTAAGTTCATTGAGCAGTGTGCCACTGGAAATGGACCTCTGGGATATCGACGTTGTTTTCACTGGCTCACAAAAGGGCTGGATGACTCCTCCTGGACTGATGATGATCGCCGCCAGTCCTCGTGCATGGGAAGCAAATAAGACAGCGAAGCTTCCCCGCTTCTATTTTGACTGGGGACTCTCACGTAAAAAACTTGAGGTATGGCAACATCCAACAACCCCACCCGTCTCAGTTCTCTATGGAATGGATGTCGCATTAGAGATGATGCTGGCAGAAGGGCGTGAAGCTATCTTTGAACGACACCTGCGTGCTGGTGAGTACGTACGCAGACGGGCTAAAGCGATGGGCTTACAATTACTTGCGAATCACGAACAAGCTTCTAATACAGTCACGGCGCTCCAGACACCTGAAGGTATTGATACCAGGGCACTGCTTAAGAAGCTGCGCGAGCAAGATCATGTTGTCCTTGCTGGAGGTCAAGATCGTCTGGAAGGGAAAATCTTCCGTGTAGGACATGTGGGCTTCTTTACCGAGGTTGATCTGGCTCAGGCGATGGATGCAGTAGAGAGACGGCTGCACGAGTCTGGCTTTAAAGGCTAGTGTGGTAGAGAGGAGGACAAAATTATGACAAATGCATGGGAGAAGACGGCAGAGACGGCTGGAACAGTGGAAGCCATCAAGGTACTCATCACTGATCGTATTGCGCAGGAGGGTATTCATCTCCTGCGTGAACAGTTACCCGAAGCTCAGATCGATGAGCGTCCAGGGATCAAGCCAGAGCAGTTGAAAGCGATTATTGGCACATATTCAGCACTGATTGTACGTAGCGAAACACAAGTTACCAGCGATGTGCTTGCAGAAGCCACCAACCTGAAGATTGTAGGACGTGCTGGAGTGGGTGTTGATAATATTGATACCGAGGCCGCAACACGTCGTGGTATTATGGTGGTTAACTCTCCTACTGGCAACATCATGGCCGCTGCCGAACACTCGATCGCAATGTTGATGGCCATGGCTCGCCATATCCCTGCCGCTAATGCCAGCATGAAAGCGGGAAAGTGGGAAAAGAGTCGATATCCTGGGGGTTGAGGTACGCAACAAAGTTCTTGGAGTCATTGGACTGGGCAAAGTTGGTATGGCGGTTGCCCGGCGTGCTCAGGGGTTAGAAATGCAGGTTATCGCCTTTGATCCTTTTGTCTCTCCTGATCAAGCACACAAGAACGGCATCACCATGCAGAGCATGGAAGAAGTGCTCCAGCAGGCAGACTTTGTCACGCTGCATACCTCACTCACGAGTGGCCCCAGCGGTACACGTGGGTTAATTGGTCAGCATGAACTTAGTTTGATGAAGCCAGGGGCACGCATCATTAATTGTGCACGAGGTGGTTTGATCGACGAAGAGGCGCTTTTGAATGCGCTTAACACAAATCACCTGGCTGGTGCAGCACTCGATGTCTTTAGCCAGGAGCCAATACGTGATAGCGCTGTTTTGCACCAACTTCTGGCTCATGAGCATGTTATTGCTACACCACACCTGGGTGCCTCTACCGAAGAAGCACAGGTAGGAGTCGCCGTAGATGTTGCAGAACAGGTTGTCTCGGTACTACGTGGTGGTTTTCCTCGTGCAGCAGTCAATGCTCCGCTGATCTTACCAGAAACGTTAAAAGTACTGCAACCATACATGAACCTCCTCCAAAAGATGGGTCACCTGTACACACAATTGCAGCCTGGACCACTTCACAAGATCGAACTCTCCTATAGCGGTGAAATTGCCAGCTACGATCTGCGACCACTCCAGGCCGCACTGATCAAGGGGATGTTGGAACCGGTCTCGGATGCTCATGTGAACATGATCAATGCGCAGGTCCTGGCCAAAGAGTGGGGTCTGGAGATCACTGAGCAAAAATCTACTACACCAGCAGAGTTTGCTAACCAGATCACCTTGCGTGTATTAAGTAGCAATGGCTATACTTCATCTTTTGCAGGCAAGCCAGGTTCTGGTGATGAGTACGTAGACCTGTTAAGCGGAACAGTGATACATAACATACCGCGTATTGTTCGTGTTGGTCGCTATTGGACAGATTTTATTCCGGAACGCTACATTCTCTTCTGTCGTAACCTGGATCTGCCAGGCATGATTGGATTAGTCGGCACCATTCTGGGCAAGGCAAGCGTGAATATCCGCCATATGGATGTTGGCCCGAGCGCTCGCAAACCTCGATCTGCTGATCCAAACCGTCCTCCTGATACCGCCTTGATGGTCATTGTCGTAGATGATCTCATTCCGGATTGGGCACTCAAGGAGATCAGTGAAAGAGGGGATATCTTCGGAGTCACTATGGTGACACTCTAGAGGCGCAGCTCTTGCGTCTCTATCCCTTTCGGGGAACTTTCTAAAAGCTCATGGTGCTGCTTAACCGTCTCACCACTTGCTATGATTGAAGCCGATGGTAGATGAGAACGCATATATTGTTTGGCTATGCGCATAACCAGAACATATATAACAATGACCAGGAGCAAGACACAAAGCATGGGTATTGTATACTGCTGCATCACATGTAAGGCTAAATCCCAACGGCGTCCAAGGTTCCAGCCAAGAGAGAGCATTGCAATACACCAGATAGTCGAGCCAGCAGTGGCACCAAGAAAGAATCGCGTAAAATTCGTTTGAGACATACCGGCGGGAAAACAGGCAAAGGGGCGCACATACGGGATCATTCGTGAGAAAAAAACCATCCAAACACCGAATTTTTGGAACCAGTGCTCAACGATATAGACCTTTTGTGAGTCAATGTGGAGAAACACTACCAGGCGCAACAATCCCTGCTGTCCCCCATGTGCACCAATCCAGTAAGCAAGACAAGCACCTGAAACACTGCCAGCGATAGCCGCAATGGCTAACTCGCCAATGTTAAGATACCCAAGAGAGGCTAATGCTCCTGTAAACAACAGAAGCGTATTGTTCACAATTGGTATTCCAGTACTCTCCAACATTAGCATTACCACAACAATGAGATAGATCAACAATGGATTTGCGTGCAGGAAAAAATGCGTCACAGTATGCACATGCCTATCCTTTCCTTTGATAGCTGCGTATATGAAGCAGAAAGTTTTTCTAGTGAATTGTATTCACTATATACAGACGAATAAGCCTCCTGACAAGTTGCGAGTATCAAGACTTATAGTCATGGCTGTTATAGCCACTACAACCATCTCGGCTGATATACCTGAACGTAAACTCTAGCGACACATGTCATATAATGAGGCAGTCAAAACATGCTATCTGTGACATCACCTGGACAAGACGATGAAAGGTTTGAAGGACAACTCAATGACTACAAACACTCCAGCAACAGCCAGGGGTAGAAGTGCCATCCAGCCTGACAGAAAACAGGCTCGCTTCGCCTTTACGGTTCTGCTAGCTATTAACATACTTAACTATGCAGATCGTTATGTGCTTCCAGCAATTCTCCGAAAACTTCAAGCGTCTCCTCAACTGGGAGGTCTGGGGCTAACAGATTTCCAGGCAGGCTTAATTGGTTCATCATTTCTTCTGGTATACGCATTTACAACATTGCCTATCGGTGTCTGGTCAGACAGAGGCATTCGTAAAAACATTGTTGCTCTCTGTGTAGGCATCTGGAGTGTGGCAACTGTTCTGGCGGGTTTAACCGCAAATTTTATACAATTGTTCAGTGTACGTGCACTGCTTGGCATCGGCGAGGCAGGCTATGCACCCGCCTCCCTGTCGCTACTAGGAGATTTATTCAAGAAGGAACAACGTGGACGCATTCTGGCTTACTGGTCCGCAGGAACATTAATTGGTTCTGCTATTGGCTTTGCTATTGGTGGGCTGATCGCTGACACCCTCGGTTGGCGTTGGGCTTTTTACGTTGTCGGTATCCCAGGCTTAGTAGCCGCATTTCTGACCTGGCGTATGTTGGAGCCAAAGCGTGGCACCTTTGACCTGGAAGAAGCTGAAAACCAGGAAGAGTTAGAAATGCCACATGGACACGTAAGCCTGGGAAAAGATTTCTGGAGTTCGACCAAAAAGCTCTTACGTATTCCCACCTATTGGACGCTATTAGGTGCTTTGACCTTTAGCTTTTTCACTATTGGTGGAACTTCATTCTGGCTCCCCTCCTACTTTGGAGATACTTTCCAGCTTTCAACAGGCAAAGCTGGTACCATCTCTGGTGTGGTGCTGGTTAGTGGGGGACTAATAGGT
Organism: uncultured Chloroflexia bacterium; assembly: GCA_963814985.1. GTDB lineage: Bacteria > Chloroflexota > Ktedonobacteria > Ktedonobacterales > Ktedonobacteraceae > CAWFFV01. The sequence goes on from CAWFFV010000057.1 coordinate 134,603, forward strand.
ACAGTTCTCGGCGGCTGGTTGGCTGACTACGTTCAAAAACGTCGGCCAGAAGGTCGCCTCTTTGTAGCAATGCTCGGCTTTCTTATTGGAGCACCACTCGTTCTGGTAGCCCTCTTCATTACAAATTTGCCTCTCTTCATCATAATGTTTATTGTGGCAGCAACGTTTCTCTCCTTTTGCACCGGTCCACTCAATGCTGTCATTCAGGATATCATCAAGCCTGAGTTGCGTGCCACAGCAGTTGGTTTCTCATTACTGTTTGCTCACCTGCTGGGTGATGCAGCATCTCCCTCGCTGATTGGCCTCATTGCTCAGCTACACAATCACGAGCTTAGATTCGCACTGCTCGTTACCGCACCCACATCTCTCCTCCTTGCCGGTCTGGTCTGTCTACTTGGTCTCAGGACCGTTGCACGTGATATGCATATACAAAGCCAGGGACACAAACAGCACGAGTAAGGCTCTGATAAAATAAAAATACCGCCTGTCCTTAAGAGGTAGGCGGTTCTTTCTAGAGCGGGTTACGGGATTCGAACCCGTGGTCTAAACTTTGGGAAAGTTTCATGTTACCACTACACCAAACCCGCAAGTAATGATCTCGTAAGAAGAATTATAGCTGAGAGGGAGTAAAAAGTCAAGCACTTCAGGACACTTTTTCTCATACAACGACGCGCGATTATGGTATCATTAGAGAAAGATCAAAAACAACAACAACATACCTTAACGCGAGACGTATATCCTGACAGGGACAGGCGCACTTATCGTATAATCTGATGAGGAGGGACATATGGGACTTTTTTCTCGCCTCGCAAGTTTTTTCGGTATTCGTATCCATGCTGCTCTGGACAAAGCTGAAGATCCAGGTCAAATCATGGACTATTCTTATCAAAAACAACTTGAACAACTCCAACAATTACGCCACTCTATTGCTGATGTCGTAACCAATGAAAAACGCTTAGAGATGCAACAAGCACAGTTAGTCGCTAAGGTAAACAAACTGCATGGACAGGCGAAACAGGCACTTCAGGCCAATCGTGAGGATCTGGCACGTCTGGCCTTGCAGAAAAAAGAGACACTCCTGGTACAACTGAATGCCTACGAACAGCAAATAGCGCAATTAAAAGCGCAAGAAGAAAAGTTGCTTACTATGGAACGTAATGTATCAGCACGCGTGGATGCCTTCCGTACACAAAAGGAGATGGTTAAGGCTCAGTATAGTGCGGCACAGGCTCAGGTGAAGATCACTGAAGCGATGACGGGCATTTCAGAGGAGATGACAGAGATGAATTTTGCCATGCAGCGCGCACAGGATAAAGTGCTGACCATGCAAGCACGCGCCAATGCGATGGAGACGCTCATCGAGCAAGGCTCACTGGGCGAACAAGAATTACTTGGGGCCAGCAGTGGTGATATACTCGACCGCGAGTTGCAGCAAATCACTACACAAAACAACGTAGAAGCACAATTGCAAGCCATGAAACAAACACTGCAACTCGGAGGACCGAATATACAACAACAAATTGAAGGGCCAGCCTCTGAATAGTAGCTAGCCCTTCTTCTTGGATTTTTCCTTTTGCGCCTTATAATACGACTTGGGTTTAGGGTGACGCTCTGTGTCTACATAGGCAGCTGGAGCCGAGTCTTCGCGTGCAGCAACCTCTATTTCGTCACGTTCACTAACCAACTCTTGTAAGTCATTGTAGATACTGTAGTTATCGCTAACTTCACGCATTCGCAACATGTGACGCAGCACGTTTATCTGGGTCGTATTTGTTTTATCAAATTTGGCCGGCTCAGCCTTTTTCAACAACATCTCCACCAGATCCACAGTATCGTCATGTGCTCCAAGGCCTTCGAGACGGTCTCGCACGATTAACAATTGCTCATATAGGTTCATATGTATCACTCTCCCTCTTGGTAGCAGGAAGCAGGTCCTGCTAGATGTATGGTAACATAGAGCCTACAGCCCGTCAAATTATTATTACCAATAAATCGGACTTGATCGTTTTTACCTAGTCGGTAGCCTCTACCAACACTAAATTAGTATAAAATGTGCTACCACCATTGAAATCTGCTAATCGATCAGGCGTTGTCCAATTGACGTTTCGCTGGTCAGGACTGAATTTCGGCCACCACACAGTTGTAGTTGCCAGCACTCCAGGGCGTACATCCTCCGTTACCTCTGCAACAAGACGACACCATCCTCGCTCATTACTCACACGTACTAGCTGCCCATTGCGAATACCCCGCAATTCGGCATCATCTGGATGAATACGCAATGTAGGTGCTTTTTCTTTGGTTATCATACGTTCCTGATTACCAAAGGTCGAGCTAATAAAGTGATGGGCTGCCGGGACATAGAAGGGGCAACCGTTCGTCAGTAGAGCCAGAATCCGTGGATTTCCTCTCTCTCCTCGTCTCGATCTCAGGTTCCCATCCTGGCACAGGATCATACCCCAGAGTGGCGGCCTGGGCTGAATACATTTCTACTTTGCCCGATGGGGTACGAAAGATCCCATCAGCAAAAGGTACCTGCTCATGAGAAGGAATAGCCAGCGGGACAGCCCCCTCTGCTTGCAAACGTTCAAAGGTAATACCGTGCAGATAAGGACTGGAAGCAGATGTGGATGCTAAAATTTCGCGAATAACGGTGTCGGCGTCGTCCTGCAACCAGGATTCATGAAAGTTCATTGCAGAGGCCAGGGTACGCATAACATCCCAATTGCTACGGGCCTCTCCCAGGGGAGCAATAGCAGGCATATTATATTGCAGCGACAAATGTCCATAGGGCTTATGTAAATCTACCTGTTCAAGCTGGCTGGTGGCGGGTAACACAATATCAGCATAGCGTGCAGTATCTGTCTCGAAGAGTTCATGAACCACCGTGAATAGATCGTCACGCAGTAGCCCTTCCACAATCTTACCGGCATTAGGTGTCGAGGCGACAGGGTTTGCATTATAGACGTAGAGTGAGTAGATTGGTGGATCGGCTTCGCCGGTCAGAATTGCACCCAGGCGATTCATGTTCAACGTACGTGGTGCAGGAGGACAAACCGGCTCATGCTCATGTTCCAGCGCAGCTTTATCCCACTGGAGCCAGTCGCTAGTACTATACATTAATCCACCGCCAGACAGACCGTACTGGCCAGTGATGCGCAGGCAGACAGGCCAATGTACGTACAGTCTGTCCTCCATTGGTATGACGGTTGATACCATCAGATATACGTAGTAATGCTGGTGTTGTCATTGCATACTCACGGGCAAGCTCAATAATGGTTTCAGCGGCAAGCCCTGTAATTTGTGCGCCACGTTCAGGTGGGAAAGAGCATAATGCGTTCCAGCAAATATTCCCATCCAAGTGTATGCTTCGCAATCCAATCAGGATTGTGTAGTCCTTCAGTTACCATCACATACATCATGGAAAGAGCCAGCGCGGCATCCGTGCCTGGATAAGGCTGGATATGTTGGTTAGCAGAACGCGCCGTTAGTGTGCGAATCGGATCAATAACAACGACCCGTGAACCGTTGTGCTGAGCCTGGCGCAAGAAGGGCATCACATGGGGTGCAGTACTGGCAGGATTGCTACCCCAGATGAGTATGAGCTTACTCTCAACGAGCATTTCTGGTGAAGCCGCCAGACGACCACCAAGGGTAAGCCGGATGGCTTCTTCGGAAGCATGACCACAAATAGCGCGATCCAGTCGACAGGCACCCATGCGATTCCAGAAGCGGTTATTAGTGACGGCACTCTGCACAAGTCCGAGCGTTCCGGCATAGCTGTAGGGTAAAATACACTGGCTTCCATGCTGTGCAATAATATCCTGCCAGTGTTTAGTAATTTCAGCAATGGCTTCATCCCATGAAATACGTGTAAACGTGCCACTTCCTTTGGGACCAACACGCTTCATGGGATAGAGTAGCCGCTCAGGATGGTAGACACGCTCTAGATAGCGATTTACTTTGGCACACAGCCATCCTCGGGTCACAGGGTGATCAGCACGGCCTCGTACGTTTACTGCGCGTCCCTGCTCATCTACCAGCGTCTCCAATGCACAACAATCGGGACAATCATGTGGACACGAGCCATAGACAATACGGAGATTGTGCTCTCTCCTCATTTTGTGTATTCAGTTGCATCTCTAATTTAGTTCTCCCATGCTCCGGTTCCCGTCAACCAGTCAAGAGTGGTTTCGGGCATATGTGACACAGCGGCCTGTCGCTGTGAACACCGTGGTAGACTATGCAGGACCATGGAACCATACTCTTTTGAGATGACACGGCGATCAAACAACACAACAACATTGCGCTTCGTATCGTTCCATACTATCCAATTCAGTGCCCGACGTACACGCAAAGCGGCAACAGGAACCGTAAGTTGGTGTAGCTGGTCGGAGTACTGTTCCGCACGAGCTGCAATAGGAGGATCATTGAGTACAGGCATAGGCAAACGGGCAATCACTAAACAGGCTGGAGAGCGACTTATATCATCCACACCATCCCAGAAACTCCCTGCCCCAAGTAGTACTACGCGCTCTTGATTCTGATACACCTGCCAGAGTTGGCGTGGAGAGCCATCAACTCCCTGGCCCAGGACAAGGATACCCCGTGCCTCCAGGAGTGGTTTAATCGCTGCATAGGAACTGCGTAAAGCTGCATGCGACGTGAAGAGCGCAACAAGTTGGCCCTCCAGTGCCGTTGCAAGCTGAATGAGTGCATCATCCAGGTGGCGCTGATATTGTGGAGCGTTTGGTTCTGGTACATCATTTGGAAGATACAACAGAGTTTGTTCATGATGCTCATTCACAACAGAAAAGGCCGCGCATGCATCGTTCTCTAATCCAAAACGACCCTGGGAAAAAGAGAACGAATTATCCATAGAAAGAGCGGCACCAGCAAATATTGTAGAAGATTTGTCGGTCAACAATAAACGCTTGAGCAGTGACGATGTTTGTACCAACTGGGCGTACAAAATAGCAGTACTGTCAGCGGCCTGTGCAGGTAAAGTCGCTTCGTTATTACGTTGCTGAGGTGTTTGATGGGAAGAAGTCGTTGGCAAGTGCGGCATACGTAACCAGTAGACGGTATCACTATCCATAAGGGACATTGCCTGCTGTCCAAGCTGTTTTTGTTCAAGCAGTTGCTCAGCAACAGCGGTCAGCTCTGAAGCCAGCGAGCTACCTTCCCCACTTCCTGTATCAGAACGATGACGCTGACGCTGTGTTGTAAGAATGATTTTTTCCGCCTCACGCGCCAGATCAATCACCGTTTGTAAACGTTGTGCTAGTATGTTGCCAGCTACGCTCAGCCTCAACCCATGCTGCAAGATGGCGAATTTGTCCCGTGAAGCGCATAGGCTGATCCATACGCTCACTATTTCGTGAACGACCAGCGGAGTCACCCCTACCCCTATCTCGTCCACCACTATGCGTGCCCTGCTGCAAAAACTCCTCTAGCAGGAAGTTGAAACTAGTAAATAATTTCTCCACAGCGAGGCGGGCCTGGCGTAACGACTGAAACCATATAAGCATACGTGCATCAAGCTCTGATTTCGCAATGGTTGGTGTTGTTGAGAGTCCTCCCGGACCATTTTCGCGCAAGGAGGGGGCGGCAAGTGCAAGTAGTCCTTGATAGCGGCCATCCGGCAACTCAGTCCCAATGGTATTGAGTATCCCGAAGAGACGATTTTGATCAAGCTCCGTGCTACTCCAACGAGCATTCTCCTCTTCCAGGAGATCGGCATCGAGAATCAGGCGGCGGTCAATACTGGCAAGGAGTGAATGAGAGTGTGAGAGATCGTCGAACAATCCTGCATGCGTTGTTACCACAATCCTGGCGGCATTCACACGTTCTTCTGCGCTACTTACAAAGCAATACCCTTTACGGCGGTACGTGCAACTCTGATAGCAGGTACCAGAATGTGGATCAGCCGAAGAAAGACGCTCAACTCCAGAGGAGATACGGTCCCAGGCAGCCATCTCCTGTGGTAGTAACGTCAATTCACTGCGTTCACCTGTCAGGGTTTGTTGTGCCCACAGCCCTAGCTTGGCAAGACCACGGGCTTGCTCTGCCGTGAGTTCTCCACTCGTACGCCGTAATGCAGCGCCAAACCAACGATGAGTACAGAGGTAGCCACCATGTTCAGCCAGATATGCCACTGGTAGCTGACTTTTGAGACGTGTTTGCAGGCGCGGCAACGTTGTTTCAATCAGTCGCCGGGCACTTTGCTGATTGGGGCAAGCGATCAAGAGTCGACAGGGATCTGTTTCACTTTCAGCCGAGATCTCAGTTAGCCATTCCAGAGCGGGCAGGAGAACGGATGTGTAGTCACTCCCTCCCACCGTTACTTCCATCAGGAGTGGTGTGCGTTGTTCAAGAGCATTTTGGATTGCGATACGTGCAGCCTGGTAGCCTTGCGAAATAGGCTTGTTCCGTTTGTTCTGGAATGGCTTCATCAGATGTTTGCATCTGCTCTGATGTATTGATAGCCGTGGCGCTTACCTGAGTACCAGAGACCTGTGTAGTTTCTTTATCATGACGAGCAATGGCAAAGGACAAAACCCGTGGGTCCATGCCCAATTGTGCCGCAAAACGATCTCCCAGACTCCCACGTGCTAATCCTCCGGATAGACCATCATGATCTTGCCGATCACGTAGTTCCTGGCGGAAGAAATGGAGTAAAGGCCACGAGCGGGGGGCGTCCAGATTTGCCAGGTCCTTAAGAAGGGTAATATCAACAGATTGCAAACGTGTATGAAGAGCTAGAAATACCTCCATTGCCAGAACAGTATCCACCATAGCACGATGTCTATCTATCGGCACCTGAACTCCCACCGCTTGCGCAACCTGCCCCAGATTATAGCTTGTTAAGGAAGGAAGCATAACCGATGCCAGTTCAAACGTGTCGATCAGCGGGTTAGTGCGTGCCAGCCCCCAGCGGCGGAGAAAGCCAGCATCAAAGGGAATGCTATGGCCAACAATGGGGAAGTCACCCAGGAAGGTTTGAAGTCTTTTGGTAATAGTATCGAAGGTAGGAGCGCCAGCCAGTTGCTCTGGCTTAATACCTGTCAATCGTTGTACGCGATAGGGAATAGAACGACCTGGGGCTACAAATGTCTCAAAGGTGTCAATAACGTCGTTTCCCTGAAACTTGATTGCGGCAACCTCAAGAATAGCATCTTGCTCTGCATGTAACCCCGTCGTTTCCAGGTCAAGGGCAACACGGATAGCTGGCTTTTTTGCCATATCTTACCTGTTCCTTATGTTTCTTTCGATTACTCCTGTACGGTATCTCTCCTCCACTTATTTCTGAGAGATGGGAGATAGAGGCCAATCTTCAAGAAGCACGCGAGCTAAACACGCAGCACGTCCTCGATGACTGATGCGGTTCTTTTGCTCAGGTGTTAGTTCAGCAGTTGTTTTTCCAAATTCAGGTACCAAAAAAATAGGATCGTAACCAAAGCCGTTCTCTCCACGAGGGCCTTCAGCGATCACTCCCTCAATTACCCCTTCTACGCTGCGGTGGTAACCCGATGGCTCAGCCAGAGTGATGGCACAACGAAAACGGGCTGTGCGTTGCTCCATCGGATATCCCTTTAGCTGTTCTAAAATGGCACGGAATCGCTCTTGATATGATGCTCCCTCTCCCAAAAAGCGAGCAGAGTATATCCCAGGGGCACCGCCAAGTGCATCTATCTCCAGACCGGAGTCATCGGAGAGAGAGAGCATGCCTGTAACACGCGCGTATGCCAGGGCTTTCAGTTCAGCATTCTCGCGAAAAGTCGTTCCCGTCTCTTCCACATCCATGTCTGGTTGGATATCGTTAAGTGAAAGCAATCTAAAAGGTAAATTTGAAAAAATACTCTGGTACTCTTCCAACTTATGACGGTTTGTGGTTGCTAACAACAGGACGCGCATATAAGTCTCCAAACTAGGCACAATTGGAACATTGCTTTGTATCTTACCATACCGCCATGCCGTTGTCGAGATTAAGAGCGTCCGATTTGTTCAGTTTTTTTGACTGGCATCCTTGCTGACATGCTGACAAAATTGCTTGACAGGAGGTGATTTTAGGATTATAATCAGTACACTTGCAGGAAGTTCGTAAGAGCATTTCGCAGTAGCAAACAGTTCAGTCAGCCGATGTAGCTCAGTTGGTAGAGCACTCGTTTCGTAAATGAGCGGTCAAGGGTTCGAGTCCCTTCATCGGCTCCCCTATTCTACTATTATTATAGTGGATGCAATCACACTTCGTACAACTTCGTATACTTCCGCCAGAGGTAAGCACCGTTCGTTGGCGATACGCTGACATTCCTCATATTCGGGGGTGGCGCTGATCACACGTGTTCCCAGGCATTTCATCTTCACTGTCATCATACCAAGAGGGGTTTCTATCTGTACTTGAGAACGTTGGGCTTTAAGTCGTTGCACTTGCTGTATCCGTATGCCTAATGTACTTGTCTCACGTAGCAACACTAACGCCAGGGCATCCCCCTCTTCTGATGGGCAGATCACTGTCACCAGAGTCGCAGGACGATTTTTCTTCATTTGCAGCGGCGTATAGCTCACATCAAGTGCACCAGCAGCAAAGAGCCGTTCCATCAGCCCGCCCAACAGTTCTCCGCTCATATTATCAATATGTGATTCTATGACCGTCACCCAATCTGTATCGGCATCACAGATGTTGGATGCTCCATAAGTTTGCCCAAGACAAAGTCGTAGACAGTTAGGCCATGGTAAGCGCTTCTGACCAAAGCCATAGCCGATTTTCTCAATAGCAATAGCTGGTGTCTCAAAATGTACCAGGGTTGCAAGTATTGCCGCACCTGTAGGAGTTACCAGCTCTCCCTCGATAGGACATGACCTCCAGGGAGCTTTGACGCGGCGCAAAATCTCCAATGTGGCAGGAGCAGGCACGGGTAACAAGCCATGTGCAGTCTTTACGTGACCACTCGTCAGCGGGAGCGGAGAGGCATACAACTGGCTAATCTCCAATGCCTCGACGCCAATAGCGGCACCAACAATATCAACAATGGCGTCTATCGCTCCTACTTCGTGAAAATGAACCTCTTCAATACTCGATCCATGAACAGTTGCCTCAGCCTCCGCCAGGCATTGGAAGATAGCAAGCGCAATATCGCGAACTCGTATAGGCAGAGTCGAAGCATGCAGCAAAGCCACAATGTCTGAGAGGTGGCGGGTTGGCTGTTCCTGCTCAGATAACACCACATCAAAACGGGAACCATGTATCCCCTTATCGTGAAATGGTTCGAGGGTTAACTGATAGTCCTTCACTGGTAGTGCCGCGAGTGCATTTCGCAGAGTATCTATGGGGAGACCCGCATCCAATAAAGCACCCAGAAACATATCACCACTGATACCTGAATGACAATCCAGATATGCTATTCTTTGTGCCATAAAAATCCTTCCTGTGCGATAATAGCATACCAGCTAGCTTTCTGTTCGTCGGATAACTGCCCGCTGATATCAAGCGCCTGCCGGAAACTCTGTATTTGTTCATCATGGGTACTGAAGAGAGGATACTGAGGTTGGTCCTCAGCAACCTTCAACTGTCGCTTTGTATCATGGCTGACAGGAAAGCGGCTTGCTCCTATAAAATAGTGCTGAACCTTACTTAGAGGCTGGCTCAATGCTATTGCTAATCGTTTATAGAGTTCAGATGGAATGCTTGCCGGGTCAATCAAACGCTGTTCCAACAGAGTAACAACATCCACACTCAAATCCAACCTTGCTGCAAGTTGGGACAGTGTTAAGCGTTGCTTCTTACTATTGAGAAGCAGTGTGTGCATTTGTTGTTCAGACTGTAAGATACGCTGTTGGGCACGTTCCAGGGCAATGCGAGAAATATCTGACAGAGAGACAGATGTGTTGATCTCTTCCAACAAATGTGCCTCGACAGCATGATAATAGGTAATAAAATCTGCAACGGCATTAGCATATTGTGGATAGCGAGCCAAATAATCACTCAGTAGTGGTTGCTGTCCTGTCTGCAATTCGCTGATGTAACGAGCCGTAATGCGCAACACGGCCTCATCTTGTCTTCTTCCCATAGTCATATTGCTTCTTCCCATTGTAGCCTTTCGCGCAGCATCTTGAGTGCATCACGCACTCGATTACGTACCGTTCGATCAGTAATACCCAATACCTGTGCAGTTTCCTTTTCTGATCTTCCTTCCCAGAAGAGCAAGACGACAACCATCTTGAGTCTATCAGGGAGACGTAGCACAAGCCGTAGCAAATCGCCGCCTTCTACCATTCGCAACATCACTTGTGCGCGCTCATCCTCAATATCAATAGTGAACTTCCCGCCGTCTGCAGATGGGATTGGTTGATCGAGGCTGGCAACCAGCATACGTGGAACACGTGTACTTTTCTTTACCTGCCAATCATTCCAGCATCCCTCACGCCGCATAAAAGCTCGATAGACATGTTTTCGTTCAAAATGCAGACAGTGTAGAAAATTCTCTTGCCAGAAGAGGCGCATCGGGTCCAGCAAAGCCCTGATCATACTTTCATACAGATCGGCATACAGATCACCCATCAAAGCAGAGCGCTCGTCTGTCTGTACAGGTATGTCCCTTAATACACTATTGGCCCAATACTCATTTGTCGTTTGTGTGCGCCGGATAATTATTTCTACTAGCTGATTTCGCCCAGAAATATCTTCATGCTTAACCGCATCACGCAGACAGCGTACCAGCACCTCCAACGGGATAGTAGTAGTTTCTACGGCTTGCCAGAATGCAAGAGAAGAGTAAGCCGGTAGCGTTTCATACACCTGAGCCAGGGCAATACGGCGCTTCACCACCTTCTCATCGTACTTATTATCGTTAGTAGGAGCATACACAAATTCCACGATGCCCAACACCTCCACCAATAGACACCTTACAACATAGACCCCCCTCAGTATAGACATCATTGCCGCAAACGTCAATTTTCTGATCTCCCCCTTTCTCTAATACACGCAATAAAGGAAAAAGCGGAACGTGTTTTTTCACTCGACGCCCCAACCTTTTTGTGATATATTCTTCCTAGACTAATCAGACATTTTTAATTGTTGTATGGACATAAGGGGAACCATATATGCCAACATTAGAGCGGTCAAATCCTGTACCACTTTACTATCAACTAAAAGAAGTGTTAAAGCAGCAAATCCGTGCAGGACATCTTGCTCCTCACACGGCTATTCCTTCTGAGCCAGAGCTTGTGACACAATATCATGTCAGTCGTGCCACGGTACGACAGGCATTGACCGAACTGGTTCATGAGGGGCTGCTGTATCGTCAACATGGTCGCGGAACATTTGTATGTGAGCCACGAGTACAGCAGCAAAATATTAGTGAACTTACCAGTTTTTCGGAAGAATTACAACGGCAGGGAAAGCGGCCAGGAGGTATGTTATTTGTGAGTGAGCTGGTACGCGGTTCGCAAACAGTACGTGAGCGGCTTCGTCTGACGGATGAAGAGCAGGTTGTTCGTCTTGAGAGATTACGTACTGCTGATGATGTACCGGTAGCTTATGAAGTTGACTATTTACCTTATCCTCGTGCCGGTAACATCTATCAGCGTGCTAAAGAGACGGCAGAGGGTTCACTGTATAGCCTTATGGCTAGTGAGGGGCTTCATCCTTATATTGCGGAGCAGATGCTTAGTGGTGATCTTGCCTCGATCCGTGAGGCCGAAATTTTGCGTATTCCGCCCAGTACAGCGGGGATACGTCTGGTCTGTACCGCTTTTGATGAGACTGGTGCACCAATTGAGTATACCGAAGCTTTCTACCCTGGTAGCTATTACCAGTTTCGTCTGACTTTACGTATTACGAAATAGTGTAAAGCTTGCTGGCTCGTATTTAGCTGTCGTGGGTAAATTCTTGCACTTCCTCTGTCGTACTTTGAATGAATGCGTGAAGCATGTTATACTTCGCGCTTTTCGCATAAAAATAAAAGCCTCGATCAAAAGATTGAGGCTTACACACTGCAGTAGCTTTCTCTGGTCTTGTTCGCGCTTCTGCGAGGCACGAAGTGGACAGACTTCCACGCGAAAGTGAGCAATTTCCGATACCCAAATTTAAGCAAAAAAAGAGCCATTGAGGAATGAAACCTTGATGGCTCTAAGTGTTAGGATGGCTTCTGGGCTTTTATGAGACGTTGTTATGTTTTTTGGGGGAACTGTTTGTATCATGAGCGTGTGAATGTTATACTACGCGAGGATTTGTACTATTTGTTTGAGATAAAGAACGCTGCGAATATGAGGAGCAACTGGATACATATGGATGAGATACAAGAGGGAAGAAATGCTAACAACAAGAATGCTGTGCCGGTTCACTTTGTGAGTCGCGAGGAACAGGCATGGACGGATAAAGGGAATGCCGCTGCTCAACAGGGGAACTATGAGGTAGCGGTCGAGGCCTTTGAACAAGCTGTTGAGGTGAGTCCTGCTGATGCTCGGGCACGTTATAATCTGGCGCTGGCCCGGCAATATCTGGGAGACTCGGAGATTGCTCTTGCTGGTTATCGCCGTGCCATTGATCTTGACCCACAATTGGTCGGTGCATACATCAACCTGGGGAATCTTTATGGGGAGCTGGGGATGCATGAAGAGTCTCTGGAGACGCTTCAGCAGGCTTTGGAACTGGACCCTGAGAATGATGAACTCTACTTAAGTGTGGGTGATGCCTATCGCAGCCAGAATCTTTTCCTGGATGCCGTTCAGGCATATCGGCAAACGCTCATTCTTAATCCTGAGAATACCTCTGCTGCAGATAACTTGCGCGATGTTCGGGAGCGTATCAATGATCAGCTCCGGCGGGTTATGGAGCAGGAGAGGCGGGTGGATGCTGACCCTGCCAGACCTTCGCGCTATGCGGAACTTGCCAGCCTCTATCTGGATATGCGGCGCTATGATGACGCTCTCTCTACTGCTAACCAGATGCTCACGCTCGATCCTGAAGGGCGCGCTGGTTATGATATGTTGGCTGCAGTCTATGAGCAGATGGGTGATCGTGATCAGGCCGCAGATATCTATGCTCAGATAGTGACGATGGATTCCGAAGATGCCGAAGCATGGGAACATCTTGGTACCTGGCGGTCCTTACAGGGGAAGAACGATGAGGCAATTACTGCCTATATGCAGGCTATTCAGCTGGATTCGCAACGTTTCACTGCTCGCTTCAGTATAGCTGAAACCTATCTTGAGGCTGAACGCTATGAAGAGGCTCTGGCGGTCTATAAAGAGCTTGTTGATAGTGGTGAGACGAGTGGGCTTGAGTTGGACGACCTCGCAGCAGCCTATGCGGGTCTCGCTGATACATACAACTCTTTGGAGCGCTACGATCAGGCTGTGGAGGTCGCTAAGACCTTGTTAGAGCGTTCCGAGGATGATCCGGAGGGTTATTATCAGCTTGCCACGGCCTATGATGCACTTGGTCATCATGACGAAGCTATCGAAAACTACCAGAATGCTATTGATAGTGATCCGCTCAATGCTGATTACTACAATGATCTGGCTGATACTCTTCGTGAGGTGAAACGCTATGCAGAGGCTCTTGATGCAGCCGAACAGGCTATTGCGATGGACCCCTCAATGCTGCTCGCGTATGAAACCCTGGCTCAGATCTACGAAGAGACGAACCAACCAGACAAAGCTACTGCGGCGATGAATCAGGCCAACACTTTACGTACAATGAGTGAACTCTAGGTGGGAATATGAGAGAAGGCAACTGGTATCCGATCTCTGGATACCAGTTGCCTTCTCTCATATGAGCTTATTATCCTTGTTTCTTCTCAACCGTGTTGGCAAACTCCTCTAAATCGTCCATACGCCTTTGGATATGATCGTAGAGTATATCGCGATTGAGTGTCCCAGGATCACTTACCAGAGAATCGCGCAGGTTGATAAGAACTTCTAAGCGATAGGCCAGTGGACGTGGAATAATCTGTTGTGTTGCCACGATACTCAGCAATTCGTGATAGTTCTCTGGACGACGCAGTCCAAAAGCGGCTATCAAGTTGCCACAGATCTGCAGGCAACCCTCTATTGCGAGTTGCAAGTAGCGTTCTGCCAGCCCGTAGACATGGTAATCAGTGATAAACTCTTCGTGTGGCTTCTTTCCTAATTCTCGCAAGATGTTCACCGCATCGCGCATTTGCTTAAGCTGGTGTTGTACTAACTCTTTGTCAATCGGTAGCATCTGCCCATGTAAGCGGCGACTCAGTGCCTGATTCTGGATATCATCAAACTTCTTAAAATCCAGGTATTCCATTACCGCTTTTGTCTCAAAGGAGACGCGTTGCTTTTCATCGCGGCTGAAGAGGATTTGCCCGTATTTGATCACCTGTGACTTCAGGAGGAGCGAAGCCTGATTTAAAATGACTACATCGATCGTGTCAGACTCCAAGCGTTTTGCTAGCTCACTGAAGAAGTAGAGTTGATAGTCAAGAAACTGATCTGCTTTGATCTGATCCATTAGCAAAATGGCAATATCTACATCTGTAAGGTGACCGAATGAGGTACGATTTGAGAGTGAACCAGCCAGGTAGGCAGCATTGACCGGACTTTGCGTGAAGAGTTGATTGAGTCGCGTCTGCTTTTCGAATAAATTCATCAACGACCTCCAAGAAAAACCCCTGGACCTATCCCAGGTCGTTGGAAGGATTGAAGAAGTTCAACTTTCAGAACGGCAGTTGGCTATACTATAACGCACTCCATGCACATCTTTAGATGTTATGAACTACTCTGAGTATAGCATGTTTTAGGTGAAAAAGAAAGGGACGCAAAGAGGATTTTAGCCCTCTACCCACTCCTCCCCATTGATTGCGACCTCTTTTTTCCAGATCGGCACCGTTGTTTTGAGGGTATCGATAATGTAGCGGCAGGCGTCAAAAGCCTCGGCACGATGTGGACTGGCTACCACGATAATGACGCTGGATTCGCCGATCTCCAAACGTCCAAAGCGATGGGCGACTGCAACGCGCTCTACTGCCCAACGTTGCTTTGCCTCGTTGAGAATTGTACGGATTTGTTGTTCTGCCATCTCTTCATATGCTTCATACTCAAGATAGCGTACCTGCTTACCTCGTGCATTATCGCGCACCACCCCCTCAAAAACAACAATCCCACCAATACTGGAATGGCTTACAGCAGCGACAAGAGCATCGCGATTGAGTCGCTCATGTGTAAGCTGAATGATTGGCTCCACGGCGAGTTCTCCTCCACCACCCATAGGGGGAATAAGCACCAGCTCATCACCTTCATGCAGTACCGTCTCAACAGACACATAGCTACGGTTGACGGCACTGACTGAGTGTTGCATAATCGATTGCAGGAGTGGATACTGCGTCAATAGCAGTGCGCGTACAGCGGTGACGCTGGCTCCCTCATGTATCGTGAGTATCTCCTCACTCTGTCCGATGATCTCACGGAATGAGGCAAAATAGCGCATACGAATTTTCATAGTGGGAGTATAACACATTTGTCGTCAGCGTTGGAAAAGGACCTGAATATGTCTACACGTCACACCTATGATGCGGTTGTTGTCGGTGCGGGACCAAATGGTCTTGCCGCTGCTATTACCCTGGCCCAGGCTGGTCGATCTGTGATTGTGTATGAGGCTAGAGAGACCGTTGGTGGTGGTTGCCGCTCGAAAGAGTTGACACTGCCTGGCTTTGTACACGATGTCTGCTCAGCGATCCATCCATTTGGGGTAAGTTCTCCATTCTTCCGCTCTTTGCCTCTGGAACACTATGGCCTGGAGTGGATTTATCCTGAAGTCCCACTTGCACACCCTCTTGATGATGGAACGGCAGTGATCCTGGAACGTTCCATTGAGGCTACTGGCGCAATGCTTGGTTGTGATGCAAGCGCTTATCAGAAGCTAATGACCCCTCTTGTTGCCAACTGGCCCACTATTGAGGCGGCCTTTCTGGGTCCCTTGCGTCTGCAGCCTCTCTTGCGACATCCCTTTGTTCTGGCTTGCTTCGGTCTCCCAGCTATACGTTCGGCAAGCGATCTGGCAAAACATCTGTTTCAAGGAGTACAGGCTCGTGCCCTCTTTGCGGGTATGTGTGCACACTCGATGTTACGTCTTGAACAATCATCCAGCGCCGCAGCAGGCCTCATCCTGGGTGTGCTTGGACATGCCGTAGGTTGGCCTATCCCGCGTGGAGGTTCACAAAAGATCGTTGACGCGCTGGCGGCTTATCTGCGTTCGTTGGGTGGTGAAATTGTCACAGGCGTCGAAGTCGAATCGTTTGATAGCTTGCCATCTTCACGAGTTGTGATCTGTGATATAACACCCCGTCAACTATTACGTATTGCCGGTGATCACCTCTCAAGTGGTTACAAACGTGGTCTCCAACGTTTCCGCTATGGCCCAGGTACCTTTAAAATCGACTTTGCCCTTGATGGTCCGATTCCCTGGAAAGCCAGTGAATGTTGGCGTGCGGGTACCGTACACGTGGGTGGTACACTTGCTGAAATTGCAACATCTGAGCGGCAAGTTGCGGATGGGCAATCTCCCGATAAACCCTATGTATTGGTAGCACAACAAAGCCTGTTTGATGTGACACGGGCACCTGAAGGGAAACAGACAGCGTGGGCCTATTGTCATGTTCCCAACGGCTCAACCTTCGATATGACTGAGCGAATTGAGTCGCAGATAGAACGTTTTGCGCCAGGTTTCCGTGATCGTATTCTGACGAAGCACGTCCTTAACCCTGTTGAGCTTGAGCACTACAATGCTAATTACATAGGAGGCGATATCAATGGTGGGATACAAGATCTCTGGCAACTCTTCACTCGTCCCATGATACGATCTGTCCCATATACGACTTCGGCAAAGAATATCTATCTTTGCTCATCGTCTACACCTCCTGGCGGAGGCGTGCATGGGATGTGTGGCTACTTCGCGGCACAGGTGGTATTGCACTCCAGTTTCTAAAGATTATGTTTCTGGCCCCATACAGTGGTAAGTGGCCAGATAGCGCGGAATGTCTCTGAGAGCATCTCTAGAGAGAGTCGTTGACGGAGGTGCTCTGGTTCTTTTGCTCTTCTTCCGAGCATTCGCATAACAAATGGCTGAATATAGAGTGACATTCGTTGAAAATCCTGCGCCAGGGCATTATATGCAGTTGTTCCCTTTGAGAGATCGATGGTTGAAATGTGCCTCTGAACGTTGATGCAATCTGTACTGGAGAGCAATGTCTCCATGATCGGCGTGATGTCGATGGTGCGTCCAGCTAACGTGAGTGCCTGTTGTATTTGCTTGTACCAACAGTTGCATGCAATACTATTTGTTACCAGTTGTCCGACCTCTGTCCAGCAGAGGAAACCGCCAGGGCGGCAAATACGTACAAACTCACTGAGAAGTGATAACCAGCGATCCGGGTGAACCTGTTCAGTGATAAAGCGAATGTGTACAAGATCATAGGTATCGTTGGGGATATCGTTCATTTGCTGCATATTCCCCGTAAAGAAATGGATATTCTCCTGTTGCTGTGCTTTAGCATAGCAGCGTGCATGAGCTATCATAGCCGGATCGAGGTCGATGCCATCTACCTGTATCTGAGGATATGTATAAGCGAAATCGAGCGCCCATATGCCGGGACCACAGGCGACATCCAGTATCTGTCTGGTTTGCGAGAAATCAATCTCAGCATCCCGATGGAGCAGGTTGCCCATCTGCCGCGTAAGTACTCCATGCACGTTTGTCCAGAAGAGGATCGCAGGGATATTGTTCAGTGTGAGAGCATCATCGTAGTTTTTCAGGTCAGGTGAGGTAGTCATTTTGTCTCACTCACAATCGGCGAAATCTGACGTATATACAGGATAGGCAAGTAGATATATATATATTAAATGGTGATGCATAAAAATCTTGTAAATAAGGCGTATAGAAGCATAAACAAGTTTGTAAATATTTTTTACTTGTGCTATGTCAGCTGCATTCAAGCAAGAGAGAAGCTGCAAAGAATATTCGTGAGATTTTTGCATCAGATCCGTTCGGCTCCGATGCAAAAATCTCACGAATACCCTATGAGAAAGAAGCTATAATGCTCTTATTTTGCCAATCGTTCAGCGAGTTCGGCTAGCGTGCGTACGCCTACGCCCGTTGCACCCTTCTCCTGATAAGGCTTCTTTGTTTCTGTATAGCTTGTGCCAGCAATATCCAGGTGTGCCCACTTTGCATTTCCTACGAAATGTTCCAGGATTTTTGCTGATGTTACTGAGGATGCTTTACGTCCACCTGTCTGCTTGATGTCAGCAATATCGCTCTTGATCTGTTCACTATACTCATCATCCATAGGCATTGGCCAGTACTTCTCACCAGCCGCACGACCGGCTTCGAGTATCCCTGCTGTTAGTTGCTCGTCATTAGAGAACAGGCCTGTCATAGTATTCCCAAGTGCTACGACGATACCGCCTGTTAAGGTGGCCAGATCTATAATTGGTGACAGGCCCTTACTGGCAGCATAGGAGAGTGCATCGGCCAGGATAAGACGCCCCTCTGCATCAGTATTAACGATCTCAATGGTTTTGCCATTCATGATACGCAAAATGTCGCCAGGACGATAAGCCGTACTGCTGGGCATGTTTTCACAGGTTGGGATCAAGGCTGTCACATTGAGATGGAGTTGTAAACCTGCAATTGCCTGCATTGCGCCAAGAACTGCAGCCGCTCCACCCATATCACCCTTCATTTCATCCATGCGCTCTGCTGATTTGAGAGAGATGCCCCCTGTATCAAACGTGATGCCCTTACCAACGAGAGCCAGGGCCTGATCTGTGCTGTGAGGAGCACCACGATAACGCAGGACAATAAAGTGAGGTGGTTGGGCGCTACCCTGAGAAACTGCAAGCAGACCACCCATGCCCAGTTCTTGAATCTTTGCCTTGTCGAAAACCTCGCATTCCAGGCCAAATTGCCTGGCCATTGTGCTGGCCTGATCGGCTAAAGCATCTGGTGTTAAGATATTGGGTGGCTCATTGACGAGATCACGTGCGAAGTTCGTGGCCTCTGCCAGTATCTGTCCCTTGTGAATGGCTTGCTCGCATACAGACTTGTTTGCATCATCTGTCAGAAGTTGAATTTGTGAGACGCCTTTGCCATTGTTCTCTGACGTTTGATATTTCTTAAAGGTATACAGGCCCAGAAGTGCCCCTTCTATTTGTGCTTGTGCTCCCTGAGTCTCATCGAGATTAGCGTGGTTCCATTGGAGTGCTAGAGCAATCGTTTGTGCCCCAGTCTTCTGCAAATGGCGTGCGGCAGTGGCGCTAGCCCGACGAATGACTTGTGGATTTATGGTCTCTTCAGCCCCCAGGCCTGCTACGATGACTCGTCTGGCAGCCAGACGACCCATTGTGTATACAGTGAGTAGCTCACCTGGGTTTCCCTTGAATTCTCCATCGGTACAGAGTTCCGTGATCAGTCCTCCCAGTGCTCTATCAACAAGTGAGGTTGTCGTCGAGAATAAAGGGCGACCCTGTGCAACATTCTGATGTGCTACTCCTACAACCAGGGCATCGCATTGTACATTATGTACAGCCTGTGTCGTCAGTTGAATATCCATGCCAGTAAACTCCTATTTTCTCATCGCTGTGTGTTGTGAAAAATGGCTAACTGACCAGAAAACTGATCAGTCAAATAAATTTGGTGAATTATTCTAGTATGATGCATGTGGTCAAGGGTTCCTGATACCAATCGGCTTGTACGCCAGCTTATTTTGGTAAAAGTAAACGTCCCACCACATCTAGCAGTTGCCGTGGCTTGAATGGCTTGGTCAAGTACTCCGTACAGCCAATCTGACGCGCTGCTTCACCTTCATCACTGAGAGCAAAAGCTGTAACAGCGACGATAGGCACATTAGCTAAACCTGGACGCGCACGTATCAGCTGAGTAGTCTGGTAACCATCAAGGACAGGCATAGAAAGATCTGTCAGAATAAGATCGACAGGCTCTCGATCCAGAATATCGAGAGCCTCACGCCCATTGGAGGCGGAAAGGCAACGATAGCCCCGTGTTGAAAGAACGCGCTCAATGAGAAGACGGTTGGACACTTCGTTTTCAACAACGAGGATGGTGGGTGGACGAGTGTTAAATATCGGTGTACTCATGTTTTCTCTCGATTTTTTGCTTCAGATTTCATTAGTAGAGGAGACAACAGGCAACGTGAATGAGAACGTTGAGCCTTGTCCAGGTACACTTTCTACCGCAACTTCACTTCCTTGTAATTCAACGAGTTTTCTCGCTATGGTTAAGCCTAATCCTGTTCCTCCAAAGCGTCTTGTTGTGCTCCCATCAGCCTGTCGAAATGCCTCGAAGATATAGCCAAAAGTGGCAGGTGAGATGCCAATGCCTGTATCATTGACAGAGATATGGAGCATCTTCCCCTTGCGCACGGGTGTACAACGAATGGTAACTCCACCCTTCTCGGTAAACTTCAACGCATTAGAGACCAGATTGGTCGCAACTTGACGGATGTGGTGGCCATCTGCCATGACCATGGGTAACCCCTCTTCCATCTCCAGGTTCAAGTACAATTCTTTGTCCTTCGCTATTGGCTTAAGTTGATTAACTACTTCCATCAGGCAAGATCTGAGGTCCAGTGGCTCTAGCCTGATCTCGATACGATCCGCCTCTATCTTGGAAAGGTCAAGCATGTCGTTAACCAGATGTGAGAGATTTTCGGCGCATCCTACCATTAATTGGATATCGCGCTCCTGCTCAGCAGTCAATTCTCCATCCCCAAACCCTTCTAAAATAAAGCTACCATGACTGATGATGCTATGTAAGGGAGTACGTAACTCATGGGTCACATTGGCTAAGAACTGCGCTTTCAAACGGCTGGCACGTTCAAGAGCTGCATTCTTCTCCTTCACCTCAGCGAATAACTGTGCATTCTGAATGGCCATCGATGCCTGCATTGCCACCGTGCTCAACAAAAAAGTATTGCTGATCGGATGTGGCTTGTCGGTATAGAGTATAAATGCGCCAATTGCCTGATCTCGTAATAGTAATGGAACAGCGGTGGCAGAACAATATCCAGCATCAAGAGCCATACGTGCCCAGTTGTCCTTGCGCTCTTCATAGATCATGGCAATATCTTCAGCATGGGCAATCTTTTGCTTCTGTATAGCAATGCGGGCCAGAATCATATCCAGGTCCCGTCTGGCCTGGGGTGGGATGCGAGAGCGATGATCGCCAGAAGCCGATGATGCTGGCTTCTTCGAAGTACCAGCCCCACTGTGTTTATCGTTGGCCTGACTCCTGGGTATCGTGGCCATTTTCGTCGTGACGGCCATTGTGATATCACCATCCGGGTCTACGTGTACGGTGATATCACCTTGCTCTTGTAACGAATGGTGTGTGTTTGGAGGGGGTGTGGCGTGCGAATCGACCTGGGTATCTGTATCCTTCTCCCATTGTGCGACTGCCCACGGCAAAAGCGTCTCACGTCCGTAGAGCAGGAGTGATACATGTGTGACCTGCATAATATGTCCCAGGCGGCTCACGATTTCACCCAACAAGTGCTCCAGATTGAGTGTTGAAATAAGCGTATCACTTATGAGCAAGATGTTGGTCATCTGCTCCGTAAGGGCCTGATTTTCGCTTTCGAGTGAGTCGGAGAGCAATTTGAAGGAGAGGGATAACATCTCTATCTCATCGCCGTGTGGCAGGGCCACTTGTGTGCCAGTGTTGTCAGTTAACTGTGCATGGATGTGAGCCTGAAGACGACGTAGAGGAGTAATGAAGAATTTTCTCATCAGGAATGAAGAGATGATGACCTCTAATGCGAAGACGAAAATACTGACACCAGCGATGATCAGGAAGAGATGGTTACTGTTAGCGAGTAATTCAACGGCAACAATCTCCAGGTCGGGCGAATTAGCCATTTGTTCTTTTGTTTTGGCAAGGCCAGTCAATGTGAGATATTGCTGTGCTCCATTCACAGTCTGAGTCCCAGCCTGTGTACAAATCTTTTGCCTGACCTCAGTTGCTGGAGCGTTAAGTGACGGTCCACTGGTTCCCTGTATCTGCTCGGACAAGCAGAGAAGTACATTCGTGCCGACTTGTTGTGCCAGCTCCTGTGCAAAGTAGTTATCAATGGGTTGTGCCACCAGTAAAGCACCGGTAAGTATTCCAACGGAGTCACGAATCGGCACTGCAATGCTTAAAGCCCATTGATCACCCTGCACCGATGGGTCGATAACCGGCGCGATATTTTTCTGCAATGTGGTAACGGCATGTCCCTGCAATGCCTGTTTGATGAAAGGGACCATTTCTGTGGCAATAGATGTATTTGATTCATCCATATTCCCCATTTGTAGCTGGATGTGATAATTGTTGGAAACTATCGCAAGCCATGACAAGTGGTAGCGGATCAGTACAGTTGTCAGTTGATTCTGAAGACTCTCTTGCGTTGCTTGTGTATAAGGGTAAGAAATAGTAGAGGTAACGCTTCTATCAAGAGTTACCTGTTCGAGTACATGTATTAAATTCGTCGTGTGAATCTGGTAAGCTTGCTTAAAGTGCAAGAGATGAACTTGCGCATTGTCACTCGCCTCACGTTCCTCAGAGAGTCTGAACAGACTCCAGGAAAATAGAGAATAGAGGAGCATACAAAGCAAGAGTGTTAGCGTCGCGACGACGATAATTTTTTCCCCAAGTAACCGCATTATAAAGTGTATGGGCGACCCTTTCTAAAAAATAGAAAAAAGTAAGGAGAGGACGGGGTGCCAGCTCGTCCTCCCCTTACCACGCGCAGCCTCATAGCCACGCGAAGCTCTAGGAGGTGCGCGTGCAAACCCCATGGGGAAAAGGTTGCACGGAGATTCAGATGCATGCTACAAGCCGCTCGTCGAGGTGGATCTGCTTGCTCACATACATCCCGCCTTCCATCCCAGGCCTATGTATTATAACGCATAAGTGAGCAAATTGTTATCACTTTTGGGGCCAATTTTGGGAATGTGAAGAAATTCACTCTCACCTGGGATTTAGGAATGATCGTTCTCCCTATCAAAAGAGATAGCTCATCGGCCTTTGTGCCCCTAGAAACTCGATATAATTACACCTTAGAAAACGGACAAGAATACGGGCTATGTCTCGTTCACTCCGGTAAATCAATCGTGCTATGTCCTGGATGGTGCGCTTTCCATCCAGTAATATCAGTACAATCCTTTCTCGCCGATCCATTTGACCTAAAATTTGCTGTGTTGTTGCCATGGACCGTGCCCGAAAGACGGCGTAGACACCTGACTGTGCCATTTCCTCTATCGTTGTTGTTACTTGAGGTAATAGCGGATAGCTTGTAAAAAATACTGGTACGATGGTCATATGCTTCTCCTCCAAAACACGTACACCCCATATTCCCAAAGAGGATATAATCGACTCCTCTCATACACTATACTGGTGAAATGTGAAAATAGCGTTAAGATTTTAGCCGATGGTGTGAAAGTTATGTGAATAGTGATAAAAATAAGTACTTCAAAATGTTTCATTAGATTTCAAAAAGATCATTTATAACTCCTCGGGTTCCATGAGTCATCCCGAACTTTTGTTTCAAAAGTTCGCAAAAACAGGGGTCCAGGGGGCGGGCAGCCTCCTGGCGGGGTTTGGGGTGTCCCCCATAGGCGCGGACTTTAGCAGAGGGATCCCTCTGCACTCTTGTTTTTCGTGCCGCTTCCAGCGGCAATACTAAAGAAAAGAGGTATTGGGGACACCCCAAACCCCGGCAGGGAGAACCCTGCACCCCTTAAGTCCGCGCCTATGGGGGTGTCCCCAAAAACTCTTTTACTTTTTTCCTCGCGCCGCCGCAGGCGGCGCGAGGAAAAAAGAAATTTTGCGGGGACACCCCAAACCCCGGTCAAGGGCTGACCGCCCTTGACAATCCCGCTTCTCAAGCCACTTGATAGCGTGTGAACTTTTGTTCGAAAAATTCGGGATGACTCATGATCTGCGAATTAAGGAATCTGTGTCCAAACAATTGGGCCATGGAGAGTATTTTTGTCCAGTTGGAGTGATGTCTCATGTTGAGTATCTACCAGGTAAATACCTGGTTGTCCATCACTCATTGCAAGTACTAACTGATCAGGAGAGATAGCGGACCAGCTAAAAGCAGAGGCAGGCCCTTGTAGTTTAAGTGGCTGTGATGCTTTGAGGATTTGTGTATCAATAAAAAGGACATGTGTGCCGGTACTATATGCTATATGCTCCCCATTGCTCGACCAGACAGGAGCAGGCTCAGCAGTAACGCTGGTTGCCACCAGTGTGTCAGTCAGGGTCGTAGTGTGAATAACGTGGAGGGCACCGACTCCATCTGTAAGCATATCAAAATAGTCTATTTGCTGACCATCAGGTGACCATTGAGCGAGGCTGACCTGTTTACCGTTTGTTAGCTTCTCTATCGTATTGGTAAGATCGATACTGATAAGATCTCCTGGCAACCCGGCGAGTGATGTAACTAACAACCAGCTTCCTATGCTATTGTGACCTGCGCGGCTATATGTTGCCTGTACATAGTCACCCGTTGTTAATGCTCGTGGTTCCCCTGTGCCTCCTATACCTACATGTTGCAACCAGAGACTATGAACATGTCCTTTCACACCCACACTCCAGGTGAGGGTGGGTATATCTACGTTTGGCGACCAATCTAAAGAGAGAACTGTGTCAGTTGGATATGCTGTTGCGTTAACCGCAGGAGTAATGGTTAAGACTCCGTGGTTCTGGGTATTATAGTCAAGAATACCAACGTTTCTGTCGAGCGTTAGCACGAAGGCGATACGTATCCCATCAGGGGACCAGATGGGATGAGAGACAGCCCCTTTCATGGGAAGTGAAACTGCTTGAACTGTATCTGATTCCTTCGAGTAGATGTACAAGCCTGGTGAACCACTCCCGTTGGGATCAGCAACGAAGGCTAATGTGTTCCCATCTTTTGACCAGGCTAAACTATTGAGGATAGTCAGACCGGTATCTGTATTCCAGATTGCCGGGAGCCGGGTGTCCGACTTAAGGAGAGATTGCTGAATAATCGTATCGTTTTGTCCATCACTGCGAATCGTATGAACGAAGCCTTGTCGCAAGTCAATATAGGCGAGCATATTACCTGCTGGTCGCCCTGGGAGAGCGGGTCTGACCACCCAATTGGTTGCAACTACCACATTCTCTGGTGTCAGACGAAGCACACCTGTTCCACCATCAGCGGGACTGCTCCATAGTGCGCCATCACGTAGAAAGACGAAACGTGTTCCAGCAGGAATTGGCCCGGATTGCAGGCTAGCTGGAGGCGTAATCCCATGTGAGATTTGCGCTGTCTGGTTCTGTTTGAGCCAGAGCTTCCAGCCAATGAAGATCCCCATTCCTATAGTCAACAAGATAGAGACGGCGATGGCAACTTGCATAATCTGCAAGCCTCCCCATGTCCTCCAATGCTGACGTAATGGCTGATCTTTGGTAGGCATATGTGTGGTGGGAAGTTCCAGCAAAGCTGAAGGAGGTCGTCCCCCAGGCAGAGCAATTAAGCGTGGACGATCGGAATTCTCGCGCAATATCTGTTTGGATAAGATTCTCTGTTCATCTGCTCTCCTGCCTGTGGCTGTGAGTTTCAGATATTCTGGTGAAGAAAAAATTTTTTCACACAATGTCTGATCAGGACTAATGCGCGGTATGAGCGAGATGAGTGTATCGAAGTGGTGGAAGTCAGCAAAAAGATGGCTACACTCTGGGCAAGACTCCAGATGTGTAGCCACGGTTTGTTGTTCTTCCGGGGCGAGCGCATTGTCAAGGTAAGCACTGAGAAGTTCCTTGACTTGCTCGCAATTCATTTTGGGCCTCCCAATTCCAGTGCGCGATAATGTTCTCGAAATGACTGACGTGCCCGTGAGAGATACATCTTGACACCACTCTCTGCAATATTCAGGGCCTGTGCAATTTCATTATAAGAGAAACCCTCCTGTGTATACAGGAGCAATGCAGCCCTATATTGTTGAGGCATACGACGAAGAGCGGCACGTACCAGCTCTGTCGTTCCGTATATCTCTTGTGGGTCTGCGCTCTCAACATCGGCTGGTTCATGATCAAGGTCCTGCCAGGGCAGCCATGCGATCAATTTCCGACGACGAAGCGCATCATAGGCGGTATTTGTTGCTATACGATAGAGCCAGGCTGATAATTTTAAATTAGCATCCATCTTTGGTAAAGCACGGAATGCTTTTAGGAAAGTATCTTGTGTGAGATCATCTGCTTGTTCGCGATCTCCTACCAGATGATAGACATAATTATAAATAGGTGTCTTATATTCGTCGTAAATCTGTTCAAAGGACCAGGTATTTTCCTTGGTCTCCACCCTAGCCATACGCTACAATCCCTTCGATGGCTACTGTTACCATCTTGTCCGTTCCATTGCAAGAGGCAGCGGCTCATCTCCGGGCGACGCAGGTTCAGGATGAAGCTGATACAGATCATCCTATAGGTGCGGAAAGGCTTTACCCTTCTGTGTAGTGGAACGGACAACCAACGCTATCAGTAACATGCTAGAATAGTCATGCACACTTGCAGTTACGTGTTGTATCGTCTATCATGTTAGCATACTTGAGTGGAATTTCAGCTATCATTAGCTCGGATGTTAGTACTATTGGGTGAAGCGAGCATAAATGGCAGAGCTGTTTCGTTACATAACGGGGGGCTATGCCAAAAAAACAGGTTCTTCAGGAAAAACCGCAAAAATGCGATGATGAAGGAGTCGGCAGATTTATGGATGACCAACGGCAGCGGCAGCGTGTACGTACGGTCTGGTGGGAGGAGGAGAGTACTGATGTACCAGGTGCGAGAGTGTGTATGGTGGATCAATCGCTCCTTCCTCACGAAATCGTCCATACTCATTGCTCTCACGAGCAACAAGTTGCTGATGCAATTCGCACTTTGAAGGTGCGCGGTGCTCCAGCGATTGGAGTAACTGCTGCCTTTGGGATGGCGCTGGCGTTGCGTCGTCTGCAGCGTGAACAACGTGATGCTTTCACGATAGCAGAGGCGCAAAGACATCTATATGCCGCTGGTGATTTACTTCGTCGCACTCGTCCTACAGCCGTCAATTTGTTTTGGGCCATCGAACGCATGCAGCGATGTGCTGAGCAGGCTATTGCAGAAGGCGTTTCTCCACACTATTTGGTACAAGTATTGTGTGCTGAAGCGCAAACAATAGCTGATGAAGACGTTGCAGCTTGTCTGAACATGGGTACCTATGGAGCCGAGTTGATTGCCGATGGCGATACTTTGCTCACACATTGCAATGCAGGAGCGCTGGCTACTGCGGGAATAGGTACGGCATTGGCTCCTGTCTATGTTGCGCATCAGAAGGGGAAACATATCCATGTTTTTGTTGATGAGACGCGTCCAGTCCTGCAAGGAGCACGCCTGACAGCCTGGGAATTGCAGCAAGAGGGAATTCCTCTAACGCTCATTACGGACAACATGGCCGGTCACTTTATGCGCCAGGGAGAGATTAAAGCTGTCTTTGTAGGTGCTGATCGTATTGCGGCTAACGGGGATGTTGCCAATAAAATTGGAACGTATAGTGTTGCTGTCCTGGCATATATGCATCATATTCCTGTGTATGTGGTTGCCCCACGTTCTACGATTGATTTCACTCTTCCTTCTGGTGAATATATTCCTATTGAGCAACGTAATCCAGAGGAAGTGACAACAGTGTGTGGTGCGGAAATTGCTCCCATCGGTATACGGGTAGCCAATCCTGCCTTTGATGTCACCCCTCATATCTACGTGACCGCTATTATCACTGAAAAAGGAATAGCACGACCACCCTATGATGTCTCGTTACATCAGGCGCACTCGAATTACGAGAATGAGAAGGGACAGAGGTAATAATGGATACGGAAGTTGTACAAGCCGTTGCTCGTTATGCGGAAGAGATACTGGGAAACGAAGGCTTTCGCTATGTGAGTGCGGTTGTCGCGAACTGTAAAATGCTTGCTGTGGAGTTAGAGGCACAGGATGGAGCGACGGGCACTCTGGATAGCGAAGCCCTGGTGATTGCAGCCTATCTCCATGATATCTCTACCGTCACGTATGGTTTCTCAAACCATCATCTGAAATCAGCAGAGATGGCGGTGGAGTTTTTACGCAAACGGAGGATACCCGTAGAGCGTATCAAGCGGGTGGAGCGGGCGATTGTCGCTCATACCATGGTTATTCCTCCCGAACAACAGAAATTGGCCCCTCTGGAGGGTCTCATTCTTTATGATGCGGACAAATTGGGCCGACTGAGCGGTCTGGCTGTTGTCACATCATTGATTGAATTTGGAGCACGTTATCCCAATCGGGCAGTTACTGGCGAGGTTCTTGCCGCCATTCTTCGCCACATAGAAGAGCGTTTTATAGAGCTATACCAATCTTTAAACACAAAACCTGCCCGTGATATGGCGCGCGAAAAATTCGGTCGAACACTGGCTTTTCTAGATGGAGTCATCGAACACTTAAGCGATGCTACTCCAGTGTAGTTGTGAATGAAATATTTTGCGCAATCTTCTTAAATAAATTAGTGGAGGCTAGAAATTGTCTATACTTGTTGTTGGTTCTGTAGCTCTTGATACTGTTGAAACACCTTTTGCAAAGACCGAAGGTGTCCTTGGTGGGGCGGCATCATATTTTTCAATGGCCGCATCTCTTTATGATCAGGTGAACCTGGTTGCTATTGTCGGGAGCGATTTCCCACAAGAATATCTCGACTTTTGGCGTAGTCGCGCTATTAATCTGGCTGGTCTTCAGATACAGGAAGGGAAAACGTTCCACTGGAGTGGGCGTTACCATATGGATATGAATGCTCGCGATACCCTGGATACACAACTGGGGGTCTTTGCGGACTTTCACCCTGTGATTCCCGCTGAGTACTTGAGCAGTCCACTCGTGTTCCTGGCGAATATCCAACCCGAGTTACAAATGGAAGTGCTGGAACAGGCCCCATCCGCGCGTCTTACTGTGCTCGATACAATGGAACTGTGGATTATGACTGCGCGTGCCCAACTGACCGAAGTGATGAAGCGGGTCGATGTGCTTCTGATGAGTGAAGAAGAAGTACGCATGTATACTAATCAGGCCAGTATTGTGACAGGTGCTTACCAGCTTTTAAATATGGGACTAAAATTTGTTATTGTCAAGCAAGGAAGTTATGGTGCCTTGCTTTTTGGTGCTGATGGGACCTATTTTAGCGCACCTTCTTATCCATTGGAGGATGTCATAGACCCTACTGGAGCGGGAGATGCCTTCGCGGGTGGCTTCCTGGGATACCTTTCAACGATTGAGCCGAGATCCAGTGGTGGGTATGCTCTTGATGACTTCAAACGTGCGGTTGTACACGGTAATATCGTTGGTTCTTTTGTGTGTGCCGATTTTAGTATTGGATCCTTGCGTACTTTGACGATGGATGATATCGCTGCACGGTACAAAGAGCTTGTAGCCTGTTCGCACTTTGATCCCGATTGGAAGTCTGCGCAGCATTAGATCTTTAACTCGAAATGTTATATAATGGGAACATAAACCCACTTAGCAACGATATATTTACGAAGGGAAAACTATATATTATGACAACTTCAATTCATGGAGATGTGAAAGACCTCTCCCTGACTCCACGCGGGAAAGATCGCATTGAATGGGCCGCCAAAGAAATGCCTGTTCTACGCCTCATCCGTGAGCGTTTCGCCAAGGATATGCCCCTGAAAGGGGTGCGTATGTCTGGTTGTTTACATATTACTACAGAAACGGCAAACCTGGCAATCACTTTAAAGGCTGGTGGTGCCGACCTTGTACTCTGTGCCTCTAACCCACTTTCGACACAGGATGATGTTGCCGCTGCCCTGGTGAGCGAATATGGTATTCCCACCTTTGCTATCAAGGGTGAGGACGAGCAGACCTACTATCGCCATATCAATGCCGTACTTGACCATCAGCCTCATATGACGATGGACGATGGGTGTGATCTGGTTTCAACCATTCATACGACGCGTACTGAACTTCTTCCTGTCATTATTGGTGGTATGGAGGAAACGACCACGGGCGTCATCCGCTTACGCAGTATGGAGAAGAGTGGTGTCCTCAAGTTCCCTGTTTTAGCGGTGAACGAGTCTGATACCAAACACATGTTTGATAATCGCTATGGAACAGGCCAGAGTTCGATTGACGCCATTGTGCGTTCGACAAATATTTTGTTGGCTGGTCGTACGATTGTCGTCTTTGGCTATGGCTGGTGTGGTCGTGGCGTCGCATCACGTGCACACGGGATGGGCGCGAATGTGATTGTGACTGAGGTCGATGCCACCCGTGCTCTTGAAGCCGTCATGGACGGTTTCCGTGTGATGCCAGGTGTGGAAGCAGCAGCCCTTGGAGATATCTTTGTGACGGTGACTGGCGATATCAATGTTATTGATCGCCACCATCTGGAATGTATGAAGGATGGAGCTATCATCGCCAACTCTGGTCACTTTAACGATGAGATCAACATTCCTGCATTGGAGCAGTTGTCCACTCGCAAGCGTCGTGTCCGCGATTTCGTTGATGAGTATACCTATGCTGACGGTCGCCGTGTCCATCTGTTGGCAGAAGGGCGTCTTGTCAATCTCTCAGCGGCGGAAGGGCACCCGGCCAGTGTGATGGATATGAGCTTTGCTAATCAGGCACTTGGTGCTCAGTACATGCTCACTTATGCCAAAGAGATGGAGCCACGTGTTTATACATTGCCTGCTGATCTGGATAAAGAGATTGCACGTCTCAAACTCCATGCGATGGGGATACGTATTGACGTTCTCACTCCTGAGCAGGATAAGTACCTGAACTCCTGGGAATCTGGCACCTGAGCGCCAGTCTGCTCATAAAGTTTTGTTGTGTAGAGAGAAGGGGAACTGCCATGCTCAGTTCTCCTTCTCTCTACAATTTGGGATCAGGCTCTCCCTCCTTCCGGGTGAAAGCGGGGTGCAGGGGTGACCAACCCATACCGGAGCGCGAGGTGTCCCCGCAAAAACTCTTTTTCCAAAATCACCCGGAAGGATGGAGAGCCTCGGATCATCGACAATTGACAAGCAACCCATCTTTAGAGTAAAATAGGACTAACAGTAAGCTGTATTTCAAAGAGCTTACTGGAAGGTATACATACAACTGAATATGCGAGTGAGATCGCTCTCATCAAGAGAGGTGGAGGGAAACGGCCCGACGAAGCCCGGCAACCCGCTAGCAGAAATACTGGAAGGGTGCCAATTCCGGCGGAGTATTCCGCAAGATGAGGGGAATGAGCAATAAAGCCAGACCCCTGAATGAAAGGGGTTTTTTTGTGCCTTTTTAATTCTCATGTATTTCTGTTTAGCAGACGACTGCACGACCTCATGTACTTACGTTTTATCTACTGAAGAGAGGAGTTCGCCTATGAGCAATTTCATGCACAGCCCCAAATCGTTTTTTACCAGCGAGTCAGTTACTGAGGGTCATCCCGATAAAATTTGTGACCAGATTTCAGATGCTATTCTCGATGGAATTATTGCCCAGGACCCTATCTGCACGTGTTGCATGTGAGACAGCAACAACGACAGGTCTTGTCCTCGTTGCTGGAGAAATAACCACCTCTGCCTGGGTTGACATCCCCGCAGTGGTACGCAAAACCATTGAGCAGATAGGATATATCAATGCAGAGTATGGCTTTGACTATCGTACCTGTGGCGTTGTCACTTCCATCGGAAAACAGTCGCCAGATATTGATATGGGGGTTAGCCGTTCTTTGGAGGCCAAAGATGGTCTTGCATATCTGAGTGATGATGAATTGGAGCGCATTGGGGCTGGAGACCAGGGCATGATGATAGGTTTTGCCTGTAACGAAACCCCTGAGTATATGCCAATGCCGATTAGTCTGGCCCATCACCTTACGCGTCAACTTTCACTGGTTCGTCGAAAATCGTGGGAAGGTAATGGCCCGATGGCATATTTGCGACCTGATGGCAAGAGCCAGGTCACGGTCCAGTATGAATATGGGCGTCCCGTGCATGTCGACACTGTTGTGGTCTCAACACAACATGCAGACGATGTCCAGTGGGAAAAGATCCGCAATGACGTGATCGAGCATGTCATCAAGCCTATCATCCCGACACACCTGTTCGATAATACCACTAAAGTGTTTGTTAATCCCACAGGTCGCTTTGTTACAGGGGGTCCAATGGGTGACGCGGGCTTGACTGGCCGTAAGATCATTGTTGATACCTATGGTGGAATGGCTCGTCATGGTGGTGGTGCCTTCAGCGGTAAGGACCCGACAAAGGTCGATCGCTCTGCGGCATATGCGGCACGCCATATCGCCAAGAACATCGTAGCAGCAGGTCTCGCGGATCGCTTAGAGCTTCAGATCGCCTATGCAATTGGGGTGGCACGTCCTCTCTCGCTCTTTGTCGAAACATTTGGCACCGGCCGTGTCTCTGATGAGGAGATTATCCGCCTCATCAACGAACATTTTGATCTGCGGCCAGCGGGTATTATTCAAGAGTTAAACCTGCGCCGTCCTATCTACCAGCCTACTGCCGCCTTTGGCCACTTTGGCCGTACGGATATCGATGCGCCGTGGGAGGCTCTGGATAAGGTTCCCATGCTGCGTAAGGCAGCCAGAGTGGAAAGTAGCGAGCCTGTTTAACGCGTGTAAATGAAAGTAACCTTGAAGAGTTACAGCTAAAAAAGGTCAATGGCTCAGGCCTGAGCCATTGACCTTTTTTAGCTGTATATTTTACCTGATACAGAACTCATCACCACCTCCCGATGTTGTCACCATCTCGTATAATAAACAGTACAGATAGACAGCTTTGAGATAAGAAAAACTTCGAGGATGAGTTAGAGAGAGGGGTAAAAGATATGGACTTTACACTCAACGACGAGCAAATAGCCATTCGTGACACGTGTCGAGAATTTGCTGAGCAGGAAATAAAGCCTCTTGCCGAAGAGATTGATGCAACGGGAACTTTCCCTTATGCATTAATCCGCAAGATGGGCGAAATAGGTTTATTGGGACTCCCTTTCCCAGAGAAGTATGGTGGCGCTGGTGCTGACTTTCTCTCCTACTGCATTGCCCTTGAGGAGATTTCGCGTGGTGACGCCTCAGTTGGTATTACTATGGAAGCACATACTTCTTTGGGGGCTTCTCCCTTTAATCTTTTTGGCAGCCAGGAACAAAAAGAGCGTTTTTTGCCGTCTCTGGCTCGTGGTGAACGACTGTGGGCTTTTGGGCTTACTGAACCAGAAGCTGGCTCAGATTCTGGTGGAACGCAAACTCGTGCGGTCCTTCAAGATGGGCAATGGCATATCAATGGCTCCAAGTGCTTTATCACTAATGCTGGTACTGAGATGACTGCCGGAGTTACAATCACTGCTGTTACAGGAACACGTGCTGATGGTCATAACGAGATCACTAATATTATCATTCCTGCCGGAACTGCCGGCTATAGCATCGGCAAGGCCTATAAAAAAATGGGCTGGAGAGCCTCGGATACACGCCCTCTTACTTTTGAAGACTGCGTTGTGCTCGCTGAGAACATCCTGGGGCAGCGTGGTGATGGCTTCAAGCAGTTTATGCAGATTCTCGATGCGGGACGTGTTGCTCTTGCCGCTCTCTCTGTGGGGTTGGCCCAGGCTTGCCTGGATGAAGCGCTGAGCTATGCCAGGCAGCGCAAACAGTTTGGTCAACCAATTGGTAAGTTTCAAGCGATTCAGTTCAAGCTGGCTGATATGGATACCGAGATAGAATTGGCTCGCTTAATGTATTATAAGGCTGCGTGGTTACATATGCAGGGCAAACCCTATACGCGAGAAGCATCCATGGCAAAGCTTTTCGCTTCTGAAACAGCTAAGCGTGCAGCTGATCAAGCTGTGCAAATTCATGGCGGCTATGGCTTTATGGATGAATACCCTGTTTCGCGTTATTGGCGTAATGTGAAGGTCAACGAGATTGGCGAAGGCACCAGTGAAGTGCAGCGCATGATCATCGCAAAACTTCTTGGGTGCTAAGGCCCTTTTCCATAGTATCTAACTTACTGAGTATTATTCCTCCTTTCCATACTCCAGAGGGGAATTCTGAAACGTTATATGTAGTATGTGGCTCCTGTTGTGTTCAATACTATCGCTGGAGCAATGCTGTGGACCGTGGAGATGCATATTTCCCAGAGAGATGGGTATATCTTCTTCATCAAGAAGCAGTATAGTCTAATATTTCAATAGCTAAAGGAGAGTTTGTATGGAGAAAGTCGCAACGAACAATGCTACTCCAACGCCATCCCTATCACCTGGAGAGCAATTCAAGCATCTATTTGATGGTATGCATTTCCAGTTTCCTCAGTTCAAACATGAACACCATGCCCCCGTTGTCAATGTCAACGAGGTGGTTGATGAGAAGATGACTCTGGGACAAAGAGTTGCTGATTCTGTAGCATCTACCGTGGGCAGTTGGCCCTTCATCATCACCCAGAGTATCATTCTAGCTATCTGGTTGACTTTAAATAGCCTGGCCTGGATTTATCGCTGGGACCCGTACCCGTTTATACTGCTAAATTTAGCGTTGAGTTTTCAAGCGGCATATGCCGCCCCGTTCGTGATGATGTCCCAGAACCGTCAAGCAGAAAAGGATCGGCTGACCGCGCAAAATGACTACACAACAGACGTGAAAGGTGAGCAAGAGGTCCGTCATATTATGGAACATATGGATCACCAAGACTTACTGATCCTCCAGATTGTGCAGCGGCTAGAAGCGCAAAATGAGCGGATGATCCAGCAGGAAAAGATCACTCTTGAAATTGTAGAGCGCCTCGAAACGCAAAATGAGTCCATGAAAAAGCAACACCAGGAAATGCTGGATGCGTTAAGTAAATTTAGCCCTGAGACGGCGCAGCAGATGAAAGGTAAATCTGCCCGGTAGACTTAAATAAGAATGCAGAGAGATGACCCATTGATTTTTGCACTCTTCCTCTTTTCATATAAAGGATTTCCGCTGCTTGTTATTTTCTATTCAGCTGGCAGTGACTTTCTCGGCCAGCTGAACATATGGAAAGTCACTGTAGAATTAGGGACACTGGTTGCATCTGCTCTATCATTGGTGTTATCGGTGCTGAGGGTCCAAACGGCACTCTCTCCGTTAACGGCCAGGAAAATGGTGTCTTGGGGGACGGTGTCTGTACCTACTGTGACGAATGATTTTGCGACCACATCGTACATTTCAAAGCCTCTATCACCGTTTTGCCATAAGAGGAAACTGGAGCCTCCTTGTAGCGCCGATGACTGTCCATTATTGTCTAGTGGTAGTGATAATGCAGTATCGTTGTCCGTAGAAAATGCCAGGATTGTTCCTTGAATGGATTCGTCAGGTTGTGTAAGGTAGGTTATCGGATCAATCCTGGAGATGGCTGGTGTTGTGGATAAATTATTTCCGGGTGTTGTAGTTGCCATCGTTGTAGCTGTCGTATCCGGTGTTGCCTGTACATCATTCGTTACACCCGTGTCGTTTGTGCTGAGTAGGAATAGCGTATCATTAACCACCTGGGGATGGAACGACATTTCATCAGAACGAAGTTGATATTGGCTGGTGGTCAGATGGGGAGTCCATTGACCAGATGAAGGGATGGTTGTAAGTGTTGTCTTTTGTGCCCAGATATTGCTATGTGGAACATTGCCGTCGGTGAACCATTCCTCTGCCCAATAGATAGATGTGCCATCACTGTTAGCCGTTGGCGATGTCAGGATGTGTCCATTGGTCGCTGTGGCGAGTTTGTTGGGTTGAGTGTGTTGTGTTGCGTCTAGTTGGCACTGCACAAGAGAAGAAGCACCTTTCTCATCGATCATTGTCACCAGGAGAGTATTTTGAACAAACCAGATACCTTGTATTGGGGTATGTACCCAATCTGGCACAACACTTTGATCAAATATACCTGTAAGTAATGTCTCTGGTACTTCTGGACTGGATGCTGTTGCAAGTGTTTTCTTAAGGGAGAGTGCGTGTAAGCTCCATGTTTGCGCCAGGTAGTCCATATCATGTGGTACGCCACGTTGACTGGTAAAGATTTTGGGTATATCTAGCTGTAACCATACCAGCCATTCGTTGCTACTTCCTAGCACAATCAAAGGATTGGGGCTGGCTTGTGGAAGTAATGGAGTGCTGATCATCGTCTGGTGATCTAATCGTTGGAGCATCCAACCAGTCATGTCATTGCTATATGCTGTGTAGTAGGTAGAAGCGCGAGTCGCTACCGCGCTGGCGGTTTTTGTATAGGGTGTGGTGGTAGTATACGAGATCTCCGTAACCTGAGAGAACTGTGTGATACTTGCGCTAGTACCAGGTCCGGGTAAGCCCCGATTAGCTGAGAGGAGTAGCGAGGTTAAACCACCTACCATTAATATCATTAAGAAGACAGACGCCAGACCCAGGATGGCGAGGTGGTTCATTTGAAATGGTCGGTGACGTCGCATTGGCGTCCTGATAAAGGGAATCGGACCTGTATCAGCTGTGGAGAAAGCCGTCAAGGCATCGGTATAAGGCATCTTGTGTGCATGCTCTTTCTGGTAAGGTACCAGAAATTTTGGTATCGGTGTTACTGAAGAAGAGCGTTGGGCAAAGTGGGAATGATTGGCGGCTAGAGCCTGCATAAGTTTGCTATGTGCATCAGGAGATGGCTCAAGAGGCGGCAAGCAACGAATGCTTTCTCCAATAAAGTGGTGTTGAGCGAGTACCTGCCGACAGGAAGCACAATGTTCCAGGTGTACCTCTAGTTCAGGGGTATCCGTCTGATCCTTTTTTTGTTCTCGATATGCGGCGAGCATTATCTGCGCCTGACTGCAGTTCAATCTTCACTGACCTCTTTTTGATACAACCCAATAAACCGTTCCCGCGCTCGCATCAGCCGCATTTTTACGGCAGACGAGCTAATATTGAGCACTTCCGCGATCTCTGCACAGGAAAGTCCATCATTTTCGTATAGCCACAAACATGCAGCATATTTGGGTGGTAACTGTTGAAACACACGCTCAACGATTTCCCGGTCTGCTACTCGGCTCTCGAAGCGTCCACCATCATAGCCTCCACGCTCATAGAGTGTGCTCACTGAGTTTGTTCGAATACCGTGTGCCTGCTCTTCTCCGGCGTTATTGAAGCTTTCTGCCTGTGTTCCGCCTGAGTCCGAGACCACACCGGCACCAATACCACGATCCTCATTAAACAGGGAGAGCGGTAACCATGAGATCAAACGTCTCCGTCGCAGAGTGTCGGTTGTCGTATTAGCCGCTATACGATAAAGCCATGCCGATAAAGCCCCTGGTTGTACAACTGTACCTCCTAGCAAGGCCTTATATGCTTTGACGAAAACATCTTGTGCGAGATCGTAGGCCTGTTCACGGTTGCCAATGAGATGGTAGATAAAATTGGTGATAGGAACTTGAAAGCGTAAGAAGATCGCTTCAAAATCCGCTACATCAACTTGTACTGCCGACTGTGTTAGCCCTGGTTGCACAGCTACTGGAGGTGTGGTGAGTGTTACCGACTCTTCCACCTTCTTGTACGCTGCTTGCCCGCAACCATCCTCATTTTCTGGTAATGGAATAGTGGAATGGTCCGGGTGTTCATCCTCTCGTGATGAACGCAAAATGCTATTCGTATTGTAGAAACGGATAGAGGTATCCATTGGTTACATCAACCTTTATAGAAAGCGGAAGTTGAACAAAATCCCCATGAAACTTTTTATTTACTTGTAGCATAGCACATAGACCCCTAAAACGCTGTGATCTAATTGACATTAAGTGTGAGATCTGGCAGACCGCTCCCAGTCAAAAATGCAATGACTTCGTCGTCTGGTTGTAAAAAGTGGGTTGCAAGCAAAGAATGATAAGCGGCTATTGTTGCTGCAGCCTCAAGTGCGATGAGCATACCCTCACGTTTTGCTACAAATTGTACCATCTGCACCATATCCTCGTCACTGACACTGAGGGCTATACCACCACTTTCTCGAACTGCTTCTAGTATAAGCTGATCTCCTATGGCGGATGGAACACGCAGGCCCGCCGCTTTTGTGTGGGCTCGCGATGGTGGCCAGGCTGCCGCTTCGTTTTTTCCTTGTTGGAAGGCACGTACCAGCGGAGCACAGCCCTCAGCCTGGGCTAAAATCATTTTGGGCAGGTGTGGGTCATCTAACCATCCTAATGCTCGTAATTCAGTAAATGCCTTCCACATTCCTACGATGCCGGTCCCTCCACCAGCTGGATAAATAATGGCAGCGGGCAGACGCCAGCCAAGTTGTTCTGCTAATTCCAAACCCATCGTTTTTTTTCCTTCTACACGGTAGGGTTCTCTCAGCGTTGCAACGTTGAACCACTGGCGCTGTCGTGCAACCTCGGCCGCAATACGCCCTGCATCGCTGATCAGTCCTGGAATAAGCTCTACCTCTGCGCCATAAAGACGGGCTTGCTGTAGACATGAACTGGGAGCATCTACGGGAGCAGCGACATAGGATGGTAGCCCCGCGCGCGTGGCGTAAGCGGATAGTGCGGCTCCGGCATTCCCAGCGGTAGGAGTGACCAGTCCCTGTACTCCTAACTCGACTGCACGTGAGACCGCTACGGACATCCCACGTGCTTTAAAGCTCCCGGTTGGGTTTTGCCCCTCATCTTTTACC
Source organism: uncultured Chloroflexia bacterium (assembly GCA_963814985.1). Classification (GTDB taxonomy): domain Bacteria; phylum Chloroflexota; class Ktedonobacteria; order Ktedonobacterales; family Ktedonobacteraceae; genus CAWFFV01. The sequence goes on from CAWFFV010000057.1 coordinate 173,294, forward strand.
AGCAGACGAGCTTCCTGCTCCAGTCCTGGCGGTGCGAGGCGAGGCGCTGCTAATAATGGCGTCATACCCTCTCCCAGACTTTGGACATGTGCCTGGTCACGTATGGGAAGCAGTTCGTGGTAGCGCCACATTGTTGCCTCTCGCCGTATTATCTCTTCTCGCGTGACATCATGTGCGAGCGCGGTAAGATCGTATTGTGCTAGCAGTGGTCTGGAGCAACAAGGGCTGATACTATGAAGCTGGTCAGCATCATACTGACGATGACAGACACTGCATGCTAAATAGCTGAGATAACTAAAACGAGCACTCATAAAGAATAGTATAACACACGATTGCCCTGAAATGGCTAAATATTGGCTTAACAAAGGCTTAGGAATGTATTGCCTTGCGAAGCGATTTTGCTACGGGATAGCTCAGCAGACTGAACCAGTTGAACGAGTTGTCATGTGTTAGGTTTTTTATCAGTGATAATATAGCGATCTGGTGCCTGTGCATTTTGCTGCAATGGCCTCGCAGGAGATTGTGACCATTGCTTACTGTTGACGGTTTGCGCAGAAGCTTTAGACCACGATTTCGATTGTGTATATTGTGGGCCAGGTTGTCTCATTCTCTTCACCGGACGCGCCTCGTAGTCCTGTGGGCTGGTTGCATCTTCTCCAGAAGCTACTCCCAATGCCTTGAAGAGCCATGTCAATATCACACACAGTAACAGATTCACCGCAAGCGCAGCCACTGCCGCATACAACGGGATACTGATATTTCCCAGCTTTAATATATACATCGACGAGCGGAGGCCTTGTATCACAACCATCCAGGTACCTATGCCCAGACCGCTTATCAAGCCAATGATTAAGGCGCGCCGATGGAACCAACCCGTATAGAGGCCCAAAAAAACAGCGGGTAATGTCTGAATAATCCAGATACCACCCAGTAATTGGAAGTTGATTGCCAGCTGCTGTGGCAAGATCGCAATGAATGCTAATGCTCCGAACTTAACGACAAAAGATGCGAGTTTTGCTATGTTTGATTCCTGCCGTTCGGTACATGCCGGACGAATATACTCGCGGTAGATGTTGCGGGTAAATAAGTTGGCTGCTGCGATGGACATAATGGCAGCTGGAGTCAGAGCACCGATGGCGATGGAGGCAAGCGCGAATCCTGCAAACCAGCCAGGAAAACGCTCTACAAAGAGAGCTGGAAGGGCCGAGTTAGAACCATAGCCGGGAAGAACCTTCACGTTTGCGGCAATAGCCACATAGCCCAGTAGACCAATTAACCCGAGAAGCAGCGTATAAGCTGGTAGCAAAGCTGCATTACGTCGAATGACCTTACGACTATTGGTACTGAGCATACCAGTGAGTGCATGAGGATATAGGAACAAGGCCAGCGCGGAGCCAAGAATGAGGGTGACATAGCTACTCATATCTGAAGGTAAAAGCATATCATGGAAGCTTGGCTGGAGAAGCGCTTTTCGATGTACGGCGGCAAAGATAGAGGTGAAGCCACCTAATTGTGGTGTGATCCATGCAAGAGCGGTCAGCACCATCAGCCAGATACAAATATCTTTCACCAGAGCCATGATGGCAGGAGCACGTAGACCGCTGACATAAGTAGAGATTGCCAGAACGGCGAAAGCAAGAAAAAGGGAAATTTCCAGTGGTATTCCCATCTGTGCCAGACAGATCTCAATGCCATACATCTGAAGGGCAATGTAGGGCATGGTGGCGAGAATGCCAGTTATTGCAATAAGCAGAGCCAGTACTCCGCTATCAAAACGTTCGCGGACAAAATCAGCAGGGGTGAGATAACCACGATGGCGAGCAATCGTCCAGAAGCGAGGAAGTATGAGAAACATCATCGGATAAACGAGTGTCGTATAGCCAATAGCGAAAAATCCCATTGCGCCCTGACTGAAGATGAGACCTGGAACGGCGATGAAGGAATAGGCTGTATAGATATCTCCACCAAGGAGAAACCACGTCGTGATAGAGCCAAAACGACGTCCAGCGAGGCCCCACTCTTGTAAACGGCTCAGATCCCCAGAGCGCCAACGAGATGCGAAAAAGCCGAGTGCGGAGACTGTTACAAAGAAGAAAATAAAGACTGCTAAAGCTTGTATATTCATGAGACATTGGTCTCCTCTCCTGTTGTGCCAATCATATCCATAAGAAGCGCTGAGTGCAGATAGCTCCATCACATCATTACCGCAATGGACAATCCAAGGCGGATAGGTTGTTGGATTATGAAGAGATATATGTTGAAGGCGTGACGGGCAATCTGAGCCGGCGGGCAGTTGGTTCGTCAATGATAATCATCGAAAGAGAGTCGAAGTCAAGGTCTGCAAAATCATCAGGTGTCGCTTGTACACCTTGCAGGTTGGTTCCTGAAAGAGCGGCATAAGTGAGTATGGCTTCTCGCAATATTGCACCTTGAAATACAGTATTTATGCATTGAGTAGAACGTAGGTATGCACGATGTAAATTGGCACGGCTTGCATTGGCATCCTTTAGATTGGCCCGGCTGAGATCTGCCTCACTGAGATCTGCCTCGATCAGGTTAGCTTTGCTCAAATTTGCATAGGTAAAGTTTGTCTTGTTCAGATTGGCGTGAAACATATATGCTAGACTCATATTAGCCCGACCACAATTTGCTAGACTCAGATTAGCTTCAACCAGATTAGTTCCAATGGCAATAGCTTCATACATATAGGCACCTTTCAAAACTGCCTTACTGAAATTGGCACGGGATAGATTGGCATGTACGAGATTTGCCTGTCTTAGGGTCGCCTTACTCACATTGGCATCACTGAGTATCGCGTGACTCAGATTAGCATCACTCAAGTCTGCTCCGCTCAACATAGCATTACTGAGATTGGTGCCTCTCAAATCAGCGCCCGTGAGATTTGCCTGGCTCAAAGTTGCTCCACTCAGATCAGCACCGCTCAAATCAGCCCGGCTCAGGTCGATACCGATCAAATTGGCTTCGATCAAACATGCTCTCCTTAAGTCGGCACCGGTAAGATTGACGCCTCCCAGATCCGTACTACGCAGATCCGCGTCTCGTAAGTTCGCACCGCGCAGATTGGCCCCAACTAGATTGACGCCGATCATCACAGCTTTACTCAAATTGGTTCCACTCAGGTTCGTTCCACTTAGATTGGCCTTTCGCAGGTAGGCACCACAGAGATATGCGCCATGCAGATCTGCATCGGAGAGGTCTGCTTCACGGATATCTCCTCCACTCAGATCGGTATAGCTCAAATCTGTCCTTCGTAAGTCGGCTTTATCCAACAAAGGCACACGCTCTGCCCATTGTGCTTGTGCAATCTCTCGTAAAGCCTGGCTTCTTGTCATTGCATATTGTTGAATTGACATTTACTCTTTCTCCTCTAGCCAGTTCATGCTATCGATGCAGACCTAGGTATTCTTCTCGCTTACTATGCTCTGGATAGTTAGTCACTTTTGAGCTGGATCAGGGCCGTATGTTCAAGATCCTGTAAAAGTCTGGAGATCTCTTCGTGAGTGCGCGTCATAATTCGTGCTAGATCTGTGACTGATCGTCGTCCATCGATCAGTAGAAGGAGTTGGCGATGGGTGCGTGAAAGCCTGCCGCTCTCAAAAACCTTCATAGCAAAATCGTGGTGCGCAGTAGCGAAAGGAATAGCCTGCGCAGATATGAGCGCTTTCTTATGAGTACCCTTTATGGCTATTGCTTCATATGAGCCAGTTGTTTTCCGAAGTGGGGATACTGGTGTGAGTGAAGCCGTTTCCCTGGCTGCCGAAGGTTCAGCAGGTTTCTGAGGTGAGGAGGAAAGAGGAAGTATTTGTTTTATAGGATGAGAAGAAACAAAAGAATAGAGACAAGTTTCCCAGGAACTCATCCAATTAAGTGCCGCTGCACCTGTTCGACGACCAACTCTGGCCTCTGTGACTTGCCCGTTGGTAAATACAATGGTCCCAGTCTTCTTGAGACATGTCTATGCCTCGCCGAACTGTTAGCCGACCAGTCCCACGTTCAAGTTGAATAGTATGAATGATGCCGACAAGTGCATCGGTTTCAGATTCTTGCTGCTGCCACATAGAGGCAGTCTCCATTATACAAATATAGCTTTTTCAAGCTTTATTACAAAGAACTATATTGGGATGCTACATGAGTGGAAGTATTTATGGAGAGACTTATAGGGTGAAAATAACTAGACGGTTACTGTCCAGATACTCTAAAATGTTATTGTATACCTCCACATGTCGTGTGATAAGCAATAGACATTGACGCTTGCTAAAGAGCTAATGATGCTTGTAGAGCAAAATCTTTGGGAAGCTATGAATGATTATAACCAAATAAAATATACCATAAGATGCATAATAAAGCAATAATTATAGTAGTACTTTTGTAAGCTGATGTATCTGTCCCTCTCAGTCAGAGCTAAGGGATAAAAGGTATATTCCGGAAAAGAGTTAATCTGTGCTACAGATCAATCCTAGCTTTTGCAGGGCGGCGCGACGCACCACTTGTAATAATGCATGAGCGTTGGCCGGAAGCACCTCGTCAATCAAGCGGAATGGAGCCGACTTCTCTCGTTGCTCGGAACAGAAACGCTGAAAATCTTCTTCTGCCATTGTCTGGTCAGGTGGTTGTATATCACGGAGGCAGGAAGCTAGCTGGCATACCTCATCAGGAGTCAGATAGCCGATGTAAGCTCCAAAAGGGTCATCTGTCTGATAACCGAAAGGCATACGGCGACGCCCACAGACCAGAAACTCAAAGAGCGCCATAGCTCGTACAGAAATAGTCGCAAGCCACCCTCGTAAATGGAGCATTGTAGGGTGATAACCAAGCAAGATTCCTTTTGTCGCGATATCGGTGTCTTCCTCGTTCGACAAGATCTCTTCATCGGCAGGAAGATCCTGCTCGTCTCTCTGTCCTGACATTGTTGCCTGCTCACTAACCTTCTGTGCCAGATCGTTGAGACCAGCTGTATGAAGGAGTGAAACCAGTTCACTAAGAATCGTTGTCTGGTCACTTAAAGGGGTATCCAGTGGTTCTTCCTGATCCTGGAGTTGGGGAAGGTGAATCCATGGCAAACAGTACTGCTCGACTATTGCTCCCCATACTATGCGTATGGCTTCCGCGTTCTGGTAGAGTTGAGGTGGATGCTGGTGCATATAGTGGTCACTAAATGCTGTGAATTGCTCTGGCATACAGAGTTTCTGGTATTCGTGTAATGCATGTGGTCCACGGGGTAGTTGCCGTGCAAATGCCTGGGCACGCGGCCAACTGCATAAATGCTGGATGGTAGATGGTACAAAGCGCTCTCCCTGTGCGCAGCGCGTGTGTTGATATAATTGGGAGACAGCGCTGTCATCTGCATCAATTAACCAACGTGCAAAAGTCGGCATCACATATTCTGCGTAGACTTTCCAGTCAAAACCATGTACATATACCTTCATAACGTTCTTCTCCTCACCCTCCGACTGAGCCTTACTAGAAACTTGCTGGTTACTATTATCGTACAGCGGCCAACGCCAGTTTCCTAATGAATGGTTCTATAGTACTCTCTTGCTAACTTCCAGCTTCCCAGGGAATTCCCTGGTGACTTTCCTGAATCTTTAAGAATATACTGTATTTGGATGTGCTAATTTATCCCTTTGATCTGTTGACAGTGGGGGGCGTGGCAAAGGATCTAGCAAAATATATATGAGTAGGAGATACTATTGATATGGATCAGCAGTTGCCGCTTTCTGAAAGCGAGATACTACCTCTTCCAGGATTTCATGATGATACTGACCTCTTCGAAGATGAACCAGTGTCAACAAATGTAACTCGGACGGGGCGCCGACGTTTACTGATAATCATTGCGATTGTATTGCTTGTTATTATTCTTGGAGGGGCAGTTCTTGGAATCGTGAACAATCGGCGGTCACGTATCACTTACCAGTCCCAAAAAGTCACTCAGGGCGATCTTACACTCTCCGTTAATGCAACAGGACCATTACAAACTGATGTCTACAATTTAAACTTTACAGGTACAGGTAAACTGACCGAGATTGATGTCAAGATAGGTCAGACAGTCGAGCAGAATCAGACTCTTGCAAAACTTGACCCGGCAACACTGCAATATGCCCTTAATGAATCTCAGGCCAGCATGACTGCTGCTCAGACGTCTTTAGGTAATGCTCAGGCGAGTTATAATGCAGCTACATCGGCTGCCTCAGCAAGTGTTTCCGCTGCCCGATCTACTCTTAATGATGCGATGTCAAACCTCAGGGAGGTGCATACGCAGTCTCAAGCGACTATAGCAGCAGCCCAGACAACGTTGAGTGATGCACAAACAAATCTTGGCAAAGTCCAGGCCCAGTCGCAGGCAGCGATTAACTCTGCCCAGACAACGCTAAATGATGCTCAAACGAACCTGACCAATGTAAAGGCACAGACACAAGCACAATTGCAAGCTGCATATAACCAGGAGCAGCAGACCCTTGCTACTTGTAATGGTAATTCCACCTGTATCGCGAATGCAGAAAATCTGTATACTCAGGCGCAGGATCAGGCGGCTACGCAAGTCACTATTGCCCAGAATCAGATAAATTCTGCCCAAAGTGCCTTGAATACCGCAAAGGTGCAGGCGGCGGCGCAGGATAATACTGCCCAGGCGCAGATTAATACTGCCCAAAGTACCTTGAATACTGCTCAGGCACAGGCCGGAACACAGAATACCACTGCCCAGAGTCAGATTAATTCGGCACAGAAGCAACTGACAACAGCCCAGGCGCAGGGGAATGTCCAGAGTACGTCATCTCTCGGACAGGTCAACACAGCACAAAGTCAACTCGGTACGGCGCAAACCCAACTCGCGACTGCGGAGTATAATTTAACTAATACTACTCTCAAAGCACCGCATAAGGGAACGGTTGTAGCTGTGAATGGAACTGTTGGGGGTACTCCAGGTGTTGTTCAGGTGCAGTTGCAGGTGCAAGTAATATTTTTGTGCAGATTGTAGATCTCTCATCTCTACAGGTACAGGCTAGCGTCAACGAAGCTGATATTGGCGGTATTGCAGTAGGGAATTCTGTGCAGTTCTCGGTAAGTGCCTATGCAGATCGTCTGTTTAAAGGAACTGTGATGGCTATTGCACCTCTTGGTCAAACTGTCTCGAATGTCGTAACGTATCCCGTCTTGATCGATGTTGACACCAATGACCTCTCTCAGATAAACCTGCTACCAGGGATGACTGCCAGTGTGACGATTGTTACTCAGGAGCGCTCTAATGTCCTGCAGGTACCTGTGAGTGCTGTAAATTTTGTTCATATAGCCGCTACTCCGGATAGTAGCAATGGTAATCGTGTTCTGATTGAGCAGAGTCAGGTGGATAGTGGTCTTGCCAGGGCCCGTCAGATGCTACAAGACCTCCAGCAGGGAGGGAATGATCTCTCAAAAGAGAACCCGACGCCTGCTGTTGTGCTTGAACGTATCGGGAATCAGAATGTTGTAAAATCCATTGTTGTTGGCTTGACAGATGGCACATCCTATGAAGTGCTGGCCGGGCTTTCAGCGAATGATACGGTGCTGATTGGAACTCAGAGTCAGACGGGGAGGTGGGTAGAAGCGCCAGTGGCGGTAATTGATGGGTAGTGACAGTACTCTCTCGGGAGAGATGAATTTGGAGGATGCATGACGAATAATGAAGCACCGCAGATGCCTATAGAGGGAGAAACTGGCGCTCACATCACAAATACTTTGCACTCTACGGATCATGAGCAAGCAACAGCGCCGCAAACTCCCACTATGGCTGTAGAGAAAGTGGCCGATACACGATCTGTTATTGCCATACGAAATCTTAGGAAGACCTACCTGCTCGGTGAAAACAAAGTTCCAGCTCTTCGGGGAGTTTCACTTGAAGTGCTGCGTGGCGAGTTTGTTGCCATTATGGGACCCTCAGGTTCAGGAAAAACCACGCTAATGAATCTTATTGGATGTCTGGATCGTCCCACTGGTGGCGACTACTGGCTTGCAGGAAAACTTGTGAGTAAGATGACTGCTGATGAGCTGGCTACCACCCGTAATCAACTTATCGGGTTTGTCTTCCAGGGTTTCAATTTATTGGCACGTGCTACCGCTGTGAAAAATGTGGCTTTGCCGCTCGTATATGCAGGTTTTTCAAAAGAGGAACAGGAACGTCGAGCACGCAGAGCTTTACAACTGGTTGGCCTGGGAGCGCGTTTACACCATAAGCCTGCGCAACTCTCTGGTGGACAACAGCAACGGGTCGCTATTGCCCGTGCCCTGGTCAATGCTCCCTCGCTCTTACTTGCTGATGAACCAACGGGTAATCTGGATACGCGTACCAGTATAGAGATTATGGCCGTACTCCAGGCGTTAAATCTGCGAGGGCTGACTATCGTACTGGTGACACATGAAGCCGATATCGCAGCCTATGCGAAGCGACAAATTGCTTTTCGTGATGGTCGCCTCGTACGCGATGAACCAACACCGTTGCAGCGCAGTGCTGCTAGCGAGTTGGCAAAGGATGCACGTGCTGACATGGCAGGTAGGAACCAGGGTATGCATACAAACATTCAGGTCGAGGAGGAAGCGCAATGAGTACACCAGCTCAGCCACAGCCAACGATTGCGCTCCCCGACTCTACCAGGTCTAATAGTGCTCACTTTCGTGGAAAGCATCCAAAGCACAAGCTTGGTAGTATGATGGGAGCCAGCGTTAGCAGCGCCACAGAGTCACTCTGGGCAAACCGTATGCGTTCGCTTTTGACGACTCTTGGGGTTATTATTGGCGTGATGGCCGTTATTGTTGCTGTGACACTCACACAAGGAGCGGGAGCGTTACTCACCCAGCGTATTTCCAGCCTGGGGACGAATACGTTACTTATTAGTCCTGGTGCAGCAGTTTCAGGTGGAGCTACCACTGGTATTGGCACACAGCAATCGCTGACTCTGGATGACGTTGAGGCTATAAAGAAAGTTCCACATGTGACTGCTGTGAGTCCAGTACTGAGCCTGACAGCACAGATTATCACGCATAATCAGAACTGGAATACTCGTGTTCAGGGAGTCGCGCCTGAGTTTCAACAGATCCAGAACTGGCTGATAGCTCGTGGTGTCTGGTTTAGTGCAAGTGATGCAGAAAGCGGGTTACCAGTCGCAGTCCTTGGAGATACCGTTGCTACTAACCTCTTCAGTGCTACAAATACTGATCCCATTGGTCAGACGATCCTGATACGCGGCCAGGTGTTTCGAGTCGTTGGTGTGTTGCAACCCAAAGGGGCCTTTGGAGCATTCAATCAGGATGATATTGTCTATATTCCCTTTAATGCTGCTGCCTCTCGACTTAAAAATACCCAATATGTTGACCAGATCCAGGCTCAAGTGGATAATGCTGATAATGTTGCTACTGCACAGGATGCTGTGACCTCTGTGCTCAGACACCTGCACCGCATTGCGCCAGGAGCAGTGGACGATTTCCAACTCCGTAGTCCGAACCAGTTAGTTCAGACTGCACAGCAATTTGCACAGATACTGACCATTCTCCTTGTGGGCATTGCCGCGATTTCACTGACTGTAGGTGGCATTGGGATCATGAATATCATGCTCGTCTCTGTCACTGAGCGGACGCGAGAGATTGGGATTCGTATGGCAATTGGAGCACGACAGCGCGATATTCGCAATCAATTTCTTATTGAGGCTCTCGCGCTCAGTGCAGTTGGTGGTATTATTGGTATTCTGCTTGGTTTACTGATTGGTTTTGTGCTAACGTCTTCTTTTCAGTTACCTTTTGTCGTTGACCCCATCTCAACATGCCTGGCTTTTGGGGTTTCGGCGGCAATTGGTGTTATCTTTGGTCTTTATCCAGCAATACGGGCCTCGCGCCTTGATCCCATTGTGGCTCTTCGTACTGACTAAATGATGAGTTTTTTCGAAAGGTCCTGCCGTTTTGTGTGGGTGGCAGGGTTGGCGATCGTCGATCGCCAACCCTGCCACCCACACAAAACGAGAGCAAGCCACCGCAGGTGGCGAGACTCATGACAGGAGCCACTCCTCCGGCTTGTCATTTGGAGACTCACTGGTGGGTTCATCTTCGGCTCTATCTTTATTAGGTAAGATGAAGAGTCCCATCTGTGCTTGTCGCATCAACGATTCTAAAACCGGGTCACCTTTTACTCCCAGATATGGAGATAGAGGAACTATGCCTGGTGGTGGTAATAATAGAGAGCCATCGGATAGTACTGTTGCACCACTATTTCCCTGATCTGTGGTTGCCATGATCTGTGGGAAGTCTACCGAGAGTGGCCGTAAGTCGCTTGCTTTTGCAGGTGCAGGCATGGTTACTTGTGAGGGCTGTGGTACGCTAAGGCCTGATTGGCCTTGAGATAGCACTTCGCTAGATACAGCGGATGTATATTCGGTAACCTGGGCATGTTTCCCATAAACCGGAGTTGTTGCCATGCCACCGATCTGAGGCACAGGTTGTTGTATTGCCAGTACTCCTCCTAGTTTCTTCAGGGCAGTTCTTCTGCGCATCTCTATTCCAAATAACATTATTGCAAACAGCAACACAGCGGCAGTACTGGCAGACACGACCATTGTGGAGAGCATCTCGTTGTCCCGCTGTTTAAGCATTGCTCCTAACATCGTACTGTTCGTATTTTGATTATTTTTACCTGAGCTGCCTGCTGTTGACCCGATAGAGGTGGGAGTAGACGTTGTTAGTGTTGCTATGCCTGAGCCAGCAGCGCTGGTTGGGGCGACAGTTGGCTGTGTCATATTTGGTGTCGGCGTTGGTTGGGGTGCCATGGTAGGCCTTGGTGTCGGTGCCATGGTAGGAGTTGGTGTCGGTGCCGCAGTAGGAGTTGGCGTTGGTGCCGCAGTAGGAGTTGGCGTTGGTGCCATAGTAGGAGTTGGCGTCGGTGCCGTAGTAGGAGTTGGCGTTGGTGCCATGGTAGGCGTCGCCGTTGGAACAGGCGTATTAGTTGGGGGTATACCTTGCATGGTGTTAGTTGCTATGGCCTCGATCTTCTTCGGACTAACAGCTTGTGCTGTGGTTATTATAGCTAACATACCAATCACAGAGAACAGTAGTAGCGCGAAACAGAGAGCCGTGATTAGCTGAACCCAGGAAGCCCTCGTAGTTAAGTGATTATTCACACGCATCAAACCTCCCTGCGCGGATATTTTGTCTGAAGAGAAGAAAAAACGGCATCATCTCTTGAGTATTTATTCTCAAGAAGAGGTAAGTCTAGATCATATAATGAGCCAGATACTTCATCTAAACTAAGTGTAGAAGAGCGATGTTTCAATGGTCAAGTAAACGGCAAAAATGTACTAGGATATGTCAATGAGAGGCTATCCATCTAGTAATTCCAGGAGTCATTTTTGCATGTGCTTGCTATATATTAGCATGAAGTACTATTTCCCTTTAAAAGCACGAATTGGCCCATAAATTTTCTCTTCTCCGGGCGTTTTTCTGAGTAATTAGCTGTAACGTTAATGGAAATGAGAACGTGGTACTACCATATTATGAAGAGTTGTAACTACTCAGCCCCTTTTTCCAGATTCCTCAGCGCCACAGGCGCTTCGCAGGCCATTTTGTCTGGGTGTGGCAAGTTTGCGATGCAAACCTGCCACACCCAGACAAAACAAGAGCGAGCCACCGCAGGTGGTGAGCAAGACCTGAGTAGTTACGAAGAGTTCGGCTAACAACTCGCCGAGAAAGGAGATACCCCTCGTGCTGATGGAGAAGATAGCATCTCAGGATCTGAGAGATGATATATGTCGAAAACTCGCATCTATCCTGGGAGGAGATGTTCTAAGGGGAACAGAACGTTCCTTTGGGGTTCTCTCCAGTGTTTTTGGCAGGAAAATTTTACCAGGCGCTGAGTTATCTAAATTGCATGCTCTTGTTGCTGCCTATGATCAGAGTACGAATGCACATGCGAGCCGCCTGGTACATCTGACTGAGAGCGTTGCTCTTCATTTGCACCTCCCCAAACATGAGATATATCTCATGTGTCTGGCAGCACTACTCCATGATATTGGTAAAATTTTTATCCCCTCTACCATTCTCCATAAATCTGGTTCACTCAACGATGAGGAGTGGAGAACTATGCGTTGTCACCCTGAGATTGGTTATCATATGCTTCAAAGGATTGGTGGTATCTTTGGTGAGGTTGCTCCTTTAGTTATGGCTCACCATGAACGTTGGGATGGAGGAGGCTACCCGGCAGGTTTGGCTGGTGAAGAGATTCCTCTCGGGGCGCGTATTCTGGCAGTTGTTGACTCTTACGATGCTATGACCTCCACTCGTTCTTATCAGAAACCACTCTCCAGTGCACAGGCCTGTGAGGAACTACAGCGTTGCGTGGGTAGTCAGTACGACTCGCATGTTGTAACAGCATTTCTTGCTGTACTCAGAGAGCGAAACGTACTGACAGCCCCTGGTGAGGGCGTTAAGCGAAATCACGAGATAAATGGAGCTGGATTGGTTGGCGGAGTGCCCGTAGCGCCTTTACCTCGATCTGACGAACGCGCTCTCTTGTCAGTTTAAAGTGGATACTCAGTTCTTCTAAAGTGTGACAATAGCCATCATGAAGTCCATAGCGAAACTCAATGATCTGGCGTTCTCGCAGACTTAGTGTTTCAAGTGCATGGGAAATCTGATCACGTAGCACCTGATGTGTGATGATATCAGCCGGTGCCGTTGCGTGGATATCTTCCAGTACGTCAGCCAGATGATATTGTTCTTCGTCAATCAGAGGAGCATCGAGTGAGATTGGGACCTCTGATATATTCTGTAATTCAACGACACGCTCTTTTGTCAGGTTGATTGCCTGAGCAATCTCCTGGGGAAAGGGTTCGCGTCCCAAATCCTGGTAGAGTTGACGAGTCACTCGCTTCATTTTGTAGATCAGTTCCACCACATGTACAGGTATATGAATAGTCCGTGTGTGTTCTGCCACTGCCCGGCTGATCGCCTGACAAATCCACCATGTGGCATATGTGCTGAAGCGAAACCCGCGCCTGGAGTCAAATTTTTGTGCGGCACGAATCAAGCCAAGGTTTCCTTCCTGAATAAGGTCGAGGAGTGTGATGCCATGATTACTGTAGCGTTTTGCGATACTGACGACAAGACGTAGATTTGCTTCTACTAAATGGTGATGTGCCTCTACATCGCCATCTGCAACGCATCGTGCTATAGATAGCTCCTGCTCGGCTGTCAAAAGTGGGTAACGCCCAATTTCAGCTAAGTATTGCCTGATTGCATTCTCTCCCTCGGTTTTTTCTTCCTCTTCCTGTTCTTCCTCCAGATATTCGGGGTCCTCTTCATAGCGAAGCTCGGAGCGTGTGATATTGCTCCGGTTCCGTCGTTGCGCCTTCACCGGATGGTGTGGTTCTCTGTTTCTAAAATCAGCCTCTTGCAGGTAAGAGGATTGCTTTAGTGTCTCCTCTATCTTCACCTGTTTTGCAATGGCTACCATATGCTTACTCCTTCTTCCTCAATTTCCATTACACAGTTTGGTAACCGGAGACTGGTGCTGCTAGAGTGATTTGCTTGATAAATCAATACACTTCCAGCAACACAATACCCAAAAATTTTTCGGGCATATCCCCCCTGATAGAAAGTATTGCAAGATATGTGCCAATATAGAGGTATAGGGATTTAGACTCCAAAATATGCATGAAAAAAGCTCTGTTGATAACAAATATGCGCGAATAATGGGGATTTTCAGGATGGAAGAAGGCAAACCTCCTTTCTATCAAGAGGGCCAGAGATGTAAATTTTTCCAATTACTATGAATATTTCCGCAGTAACTACTCAGGTCTGCTCGCCACCTGCGATGGCCCGCTCTCCATGAGTCATCCCGAACTTTTGTTTCAAAAATTCGCAAAAGCGAGGGTGCAGGGAGCGCAGCGTCCCTGCCGGGTTTGGGGACACCCCAAACCCCGGTCAAGGGCTGGCTGCCCTTGACAATCCCGCTTCTCAAGCCACTTGAGAAAATGAACATTTGTTCGAAAACTTGGGATGACTTATGAGTCAGCGAAGCGCCTCAGGCGCTGAGGAATCAGGAAAAGGAGCCTCAGTAGTTACTCTGAGAAAGCGAAAATGTAAGAGAGTCGCGTTTATTTGCACTAGATGCAGCTATCTTGTTTACGAAAAGAGCAACAGGGGAGATTGGATATGGTGAATACGATCCATCGCAGAGAAGAACATTGGTGGGAACAGCAAAACAATTCTGTCCTGGATATTCATAGTTGTCCTACTCGCCCGCAACGTGTAGGAACTCCTGCCTCCTCAATTCCGGCTCGTGCTTCTGCATATCCATCTGGTGTGTTCAAATTACGCTCAGGGTATCCTCGTATGTCTATCGAGCAAGCACAAGATGCTGATATTACAGATATCCCCACAATTTCTCCACCGACCCTATGGCAGCATGAATCGCCAGACTATCAGGCAGAAAGTAGCCTTTCGTCACTTTCCCTTGTTGTTTCCGAAATTCCCACTGTAGTTTATCCTGACAGGTCTGTGATCGGTGAGCAAGACACTCTGCCACCTGACAAACATCTACAAAATAGTGAGGGATTGATACTTCATCCATTAGATCGTGTCCGTTGGTGGCTTCTCTATCCAGGCCGCATCGAGTTTATTCTTTGGGTGGGGGGAACTCTTCTCCTGTTAGGGGTCACATTTTTGCTTGTACTTGTGACTGTCTTGAGTCTGGGCTGGTTTAGTATCGGTCGTTCCGGTGAACCTCAGTCGTTTTCAGGTGCAAATAGGATAATATCAAATATAGAGATTACACCACTCGATAATGGTCCACTCGTTACTGGAACTCTCATCTATCTACGGGGTCAGGGATTTAGTGCATATGGACGTGTCAACTTTACCCACGATACACATCTGTCATGTCAACCTGATGCGATGCAAGCTGATGGAAAGGGAGAGTTTATCGTTGCCATCATGTTAGGGAATGGCCCTGGCTGGGAACCAGGACATCACCAGATCGTGGTTTCTGACGTAGTAAGCAAGCGATCACTATCATTCACTTTTATGCTTATGCCCAGTCTATCAGAGCAACATGTCAGTGCTACCGCTTCGCCAGATGTCACTGCGACAGTAGCTCCTGTTGAGAATCAGGGGAATGTCCCACCTCCTGTTGTTCAAACACCGCTTCCTACCGCTCCTCCACCTGTGGTATCGCCTACAGCCTTGCCAACGCAGGTACCACCGACGCCAACGCCTCTACCGACGGTAGGCTCTACTCCGACAGCAGGAGCGACTGCTACATTACTGACGCCAACTGCGAGTGTAGCACCCATCTCTCATGTAACTGGAGACCAGTTGTTCACACTCAAATCTACTGAAGATATACCTTTTGGGGGATGGCTGTGGTTAGTTATTGTCAGCTATAGCATCGCTATGATAATGTTAGGAATAGTTGGTCTTTTACATCGGCGTAATCGCAAGAATGCACGCTGACGTGAAAAAGAGAAAATACCGCTGTATTCCCATTTTTCGTATTATCTGTGTATTGTATATGCATACTGATGCCGTTACCTATTTGTGAAATATGTATATATGTCCAACAGACTCATATTCTTGATACTTTTGTATCTTGTACATCTGCTTCAATCTGCAGATAATGCATCGTGGTACCACTATGATCAACTAGAGGCAATTTATCCTTGAAATCGGAGACGTTTAATGACAAAGACATCTACGTATAGACATGCGATAGTGCAAAGCGTCCTCTGTACAGAAGTGCAGCAGGGAAATTTGCTCTTGGGGAGAGATATCGTTGGCTATACGGGCGGTTAAGTGGAAGGAAACTATTTATAATGGTACAGCGTAAAAAGGTCTTATTAGGATTTGCTGCATTAACGATTGTTGGTATTCTTGTAAGTCTGGCCCTGGGAATTTTTGCGCAAGGATTGCCTTTTCATGCGCAGGCAGCAAACTCCGTCACCGCCACTGATTTTTACATACCTGCTAGTTGGGCACCATGGGGAACTGCACTTGATAGCAGTGGTCGTGTCTGGGTAGCAATACCTGGCTGTGATCCATCGCCGACATGTAGTAGTAATACACCTCCTGGCAAGATTGCTGTCTATAATCCTCTCTATAGTAGCTGGGTACAAACCTATCAATTACCTGCCGGCTTTGGGCAAGCACTCTTCCTGGCTTTTGATAAACAGGGGCGTGTCTGGTTCCCTATGCCGATGAGTAATTCGATTGGTATGCTTGATCCTACTACCAACACATTTAGCCAGTGGCCTGTACCAACTTCTGGCGCTGGCCCATGGGGGATTGCTATTGATTCCAAGGGAATTATCTGGTTTACGGAGCACTATAGTAACAAAATCGGTTCCTTCAATCCCCAAACGCAAACATTCACAGAAATTTCAACCCCGGCCGCAAACAGTTTGCCTTATGGTATTACTGTAGATGCTTCTGACAATGTGTGGTTTACAGAGAATAACTCTGCGGTTGCCCTGATTGGCGAATATACCGCCCAGGGGAATTTGCAGGAGTACAAAATTCGCAATGGCTCAACCAATAATCTTACTCCTCACTTGATTACTATTGATCCTAATGGCAATGTCTGGTGGACTGAAGGATGGGTTGGGATGATCGGTGAGTTGAAAGTTGCTTCGGCGGTACCTGGGACCAATAATGGCGTTACAGAATATGCATATCAATATCCTTGTGGAACTTGCGGAACCCATACATCTGGTATTCATGCTGATAGCAATGGTTTGATCTGGTTTGATGACTCGCTACAGAGTATCTTTGGTTCCTTCCCCGATACAGGTACAGGAACCTTCAGCGAGTATAACACACCAACAGCCAACAGCCATCCCCATGATGGGCTGAATGTGGATAAACAGAACAATATCTGGTTTACTGAAGAATTCGCTAACAAGCTTGCCTATGCTGTACAGACAACAGGAGGCACACCGACGCCGACGCCAACCAATACGCCGACACCCACACCAACTAACACACCGACCCCAACGCCGACGCTAACGGCAACTCCAACTCCAGGTGCAACACTGGGGCAGGATACCTTCCAGCGAGCCAACCAGTCCCTTTGGGGAACGGCCTCAGATGGAAATAAATGGGCTGGTGATGCCAATACATCCAGCGCCTTCTCCATCTCTGGAGATATCGGGAAAGTTGCCAGCGGTAGTGGTAGCTATAGTGCCGTTCTGGGTGCGACTGCAACAAATGCAGATGTTGTCTTTAGTAGCTCGATTTCTAGTTTTAACAACAACAACTTCGGAGCGAGTCCTGCGCTGGACTGATGGCAACAACTGGTATAAGGCGTACATCGATGGGACAAGTCTCATCATTCAAAAGAAGGTAAGCGGTACTACTTCTACCCTGGCCCATGTTGCCTTTGCTGCTACTGCTGCTACTTCGTATAGTATCCATTTCCGGATTATTGGGACAACCCTTACTGCCAATGTCTGGCCTACGGCAGGGACAGAGCCGAGTGGTTGGATGACTACAGCCACAGATAGCACATTCCAGTCCGGGTACTGTGGTCTACGGATGCAGGTGTTGAGTGGCGTAACATTAAATGTCACATCATTCACTGCCATATCTAAGTGTAGGACCGATTTTCTGTTGAGGGCACCCCTGGGGGTGCTCTCATGTTGTTACTGGTGGCGGAGTTTGCGCAGCAAACTCCGCCACCTGTAACAACAGAAACTAATCCTCGACTCGTGCTTACCAACGTGGTACAATGGCTTGCATTGACCAGGATTTGGGCTAGATATATCTATTCTATTCTACTCCTATGTAACAAGGAGAAAGCTTATGCCACGAGGACGCAAAGGACCTCCACAAGATAGTATTGATAGTATTTTGCTTGCTATTAGTCGCCGTGATGATCTTGATTCTGATACGTTGTCCCACTATTTTGATCGCTTAGATGAAGAATGGACGGATGGTGCGCGCGAGAAAGTTCTGCATTTACTGCGTAGCAACGATGCATCAGCTCATGCGGCAGCTGTACTCATTCTCTCTGAAGTTGCCACCGATTTTGATCTTGAGGAGTTGGAAGATTTTGTGACCGATCCGACTGTCGGTGATATAGCAAAGCTTTCGCTGGCCCCCCTCCTCAAAGAGTTAGGGTCAGAGATGGCCGATGACGGAATCGTTGCATATCTTAATGATCCAGCTGCGGCTGTCCAGCAGATGCAAATACGCCTCCTTGAACTTGTGGGACAGAGTGAGATGGGGGTAGAGTCAATCCTGGAAGATATTACCTCGATGTCTGTTGAGCGTAGACTCTCCTTCATCGGCTGGCTAGGAAGTAGTAATGACTCGCGTGCTGCTAATCTGCTGATTCCTCTGCTGGAAAATCAGTCTGGTAAAGTGGTCTCAGCAGTCATTGATGCTCTGGAACAACTGGGACCCATTGCCATCCGTCAGACCATTCCTGCTTTAAACTATGTCGTGACGAGTAGTTCGAATCGTTCGCTTAAGCAGTATGCTCGTGCTGCTCTTGGTCGTTTGACAATGCATGCTCTGCCTGGAACAGAAGATGCAGTCATGACAAATGCTCATCAGCAGAACTTACTTCCTTATGAAGCTCGTGCCAGCCTTATTGATGGCTCTGGTTCGCAGTTGATCATGCTCTCCTGGCAACGCCCTGATGGCCTGCTTAAAGGTGTCAATGTACTTTACCAGGATCAGTGGGGGATCAAGGATTGCTATGGTATCGATGAAATGGATAGACAGCGTTGGGATGAATTGGTGACGGATCTGGATGAACAGGGGTTTGGCAGTTTTCTGCTTCCGTTTGAGTATGCGCGTAAGCTGGCTGCGGAGGCACGTAGCCTCAACAAACGAACACGCCACAAATTACCTATTGCCTATGCTATCTGGCGACCACTGATAGAAACTGATGAGTCAGGGAAAGAAAAAGACGCCAGCCGTTTCGATGATAGTGGAGCCTCAGGTTCTCAACGCCGATACGCTTGCCCTGGCGCAGCATGGCGATGAGTTGTACCAGATACCGGAATTTATGTCATGGATGTATGAGCCGATGGATCGCATTGAGCCATATATGGCACGCTATTGGGCAGCATACAATGTGTTTGAGACTTCTTCATCTGGTAAGCGTATGCGTGGACGTAAGGGCAAGAAGGAGAAAGAGCAGAAGGCTCTCCTGGAAGAACTCATCAAAGAGGCTCTTGGTGAGTTAGTGGATAACAAATGGCGTTTACTCTATGAGGCGCGTTTGCGTCGTCAGGCTGCTCTCTTGCACTTAGCAGGGCGAGAGCGCGATAGCTCACTTGTGATGGCGGTTGCCACTGTACTCCATCCTGACTCCAATATACCCGTACAGGAGCAACCCTTCCTTTGTGCTATGATGCGTGTTTCTATTGAGCAGGGGCCACTACGTATGATGGTGGAATCTCTGGGAAGTGGTAAACCTGGTTCGATGCCCATTGACCTTTTAGATGGAGAATAGGTATCTGAGGCGTTTAGTCTTCTTCCTGAGAGATTCCTCTGTCTTACGGAAAGGAATGTTGGGTTTCCTTACCATAAAGGGTTCATAACTAATCCTGTGATCAGTTTTGGGTAGATATAGGTAGACTTCTGTGGCATCCGATCGTTGGCCTGTGCAACATCACAGACTTGTCGTAGCGGTGTGGCATTCAGCAATAGAACTCCCTGAGCCTCACCACTTTGCACAGCGCGTAATGTCTGTTTGGCATCATGCGAATAGCGCACATTTGTTCCTGTTGCTATATCCCGTGCTGTCAAGCCTAATAAAGCCTCAAGGATTAATCTCTGTACTATCGCTACATCTAGCTTGTTCCACGCCGTAGAGTGCTCACTTGTCTCCATATATTGTTGTCCTTGCTCGTTCAGACGCAAAAGCAAGGTGTGTTCTGGTGTATGGATTACAATTGAAGACTGTTGTTGTCCGGCCTGGGCTAAAGATTGCAAGATGGCTTCACTCGTTTCTACAGTTTCCAGTGGCTGTACCGTGAAATACTGTGCAAGATTTTGTGGTGAAAGCGCATGAAGTGCTGTCTGGCTGAGGCCAGATAGGATGCGGTGTGTAGGCAGAACCAACATTCCAGGGTCATCTACATCTACTAAAGCCATCAATGTAAAATTAACAGCATCCTCTGAATGAAGCTCCTTACGCTGTTCCAATATTTCAGCTTGATAGGCTAAAGCCGTCTCGTAGCGATGGTGTCCATCTGCAATATAGAGTTGACGTTGGGCAAAGAAATCCTGGATATGGGCAACTTGCTCTGTATCCGTAATGGGGTGGAGGCGATGTTCTTCACCAATCTCATCGACAATTTGTACCTCTGCCTGTGCTGCATAAGTGTGAAGTAAATGGCGTATCCGTCCCTGAGGATCATCATAGAGGCTCATGATTGGGCTGAAGTTGGTTGCGCATGCTCTGTATAAATTCAAGCGATCTGCTCGTGCCTTTACGAGTGTGTGCTCGTGTGGCAAGATGATCCGTGAACTCCATGGCTCCAGGCGTACCCGTGCAAGCAAGCTTGTGCGTGTATAACTCAGCCCGCTCTGTGTAAATTGTTGTTGATAAAGATAGTAACTGGGAGTAGTATCCTGATGTATGATCCCTTGTAAACGCCACTCCGCGAGTGTTGCTGCTGCGCGAGTATAAACATTATTCAGGGAGGTATCTGTAGAATGCTCTTGACCTAATTCAAGACGAATAACGTTATACGGGCTACGAGCATGGTAACGTTGCTGTGCCTCTTTGCTGATTACATCATAAGGAGGAGTGACAACCTGTATCAGGTCGCCCGCCTTATCTTTTGCATATCGTAATCCTTGTAATGGTCTAACTTCTGCCATAATTTAAGAACTCCATTCCTCGCAATAGAAAAAATCTGCTGGTAATTTCTCAGGTCTCCTGCCGCCGCAGGCGGCCCATGAGTCATCCCGGTAATTATTCAGGTTCCCCTTTTCCTGATTCCTCAGCGCCACAGGTGCTTCGTAGATTGTTTTGTTGGCAGTGGCAGGGTTTGCGCCGCAAACCCTGCCACTGCCAACAAAACGAAGGCGAGCCACCGCAGGTGGTGAGAAAACCTGAATAGTTACCGGGATGACTCATGAAGCGCCTGTGGCGCTAGAGGAATTAGAAAAAGGAGTCTGAGGAGTTAACCCTGTTCATTGTATCACGTTGAAGGTATGCGAATTATGCGAGCCTGCTAGCAAGAGAGTGAGTGGTGAGTATGCTACCATTTTTCTGAATGGAAGAGACGTACTGCTGAGTGCAGTGTATTTCTGGCAAAAAGAGTGTATCCACAAGTCCTAGTATGAGCTTATCACATTGACGGGTAATGATGCGTTAGGTAGACTTTTCTTGGGAACGTAAAGATTAGAAGCCACATCAGATCCGACGAAACCTGAAGAGTTTATGAAGGATGGGGAACGTAACATATCTTTGGTTTCATATTCACTGTTTCATTGCTGCTTGCGTGGCTTCCCGGCAGGTTGATGATCGCTGAGGGCTTTGTGCAAGTGTCGCTTTAAAAGCAGGAATTATCATTTTAGATAGAGGAGAGTGATCATATGCAAACACCGTCAGTGGATCAACTTGTGGGACAAACGCTAGGAAACTACCGCGTAGAACGCTTATTAGCACGTGGGCGCTTGAGTGCCATCTACCTGGCACAGGGTCTGTCGTCACAGAGCACATGTGCCCTCTCGCTCTATATTATTCCTGAGCGATTTTCGTCCGATGCTCGTAATCGCTTTTTGCAACGCTTCCGTAAAGAAGCGAATGTTCTTACTCAGTTGCAACATCCGCACGTGTTACCAGTTCACGAATATGGTGAGCAGGATGGCTATCCCTACCTTGTAACGCCCTATATGATGAATGGCTCATTGGCCGACATCCTGAAGCGCGAAGGACGTTGTACCCATGAGTACACGTTGGAGATTCTCGAACAGGTAGTGGATGGATTGGAGTATGCCCATAGTAGAGGTATTGTGCATGGCACATTGAAGCCATCCAATATCTTGTTGAATAGAGATCAATCAATGTGGGTTGCTGGTTTTGGCTTGATGCATATGCTACAAGTTAAAGGCATTGAGCAGAACAACCAGCCATATGTTCATCTCCTCAGTATTGCGGATACCTGGCTAGCTGCTCCTGAATATATTGCCCCCGAAATTGTGCAAGGCCAATCAATAGATGCACGTTCGGACATCTACGCATTGGGTATCATCCTTTTTGAACTGTTGAGCGGTAAACTGCCATTTACGGGTACAAATCCTCTTGATGTAGCCAGGATGCATGTCCAGCAGCCTATGCCCTCATTGCGTGCTCTTTGTCCTGATCTGCCGATTGCTCTGGTGTCTGTCGTGAATCATGCCCTTGAACGTGATCCTGCTCAGCGTTTTCAGCGTGCCAGTGAGTTAGTGGAGGCTTTTGGACAGGTATCCAGAGGGGTAGCTGGACGTTCCCAACAGACCAGAGGGGCCAAAACTAACAATGAGAAATTGCAAGATACACCTGCAACTGGTTATGTCGCAGGAGGAAACTGGCAATTAATGCCGCCTATTGTTACGGGACGTATGGAGGTCATCAAGCCATCTAAGCCGGCACCTATCCGAACTTCCATTCCTGCTCCCACGCTGGTTCCTGAGACTATGCAGGGGAATATACCCCTGGTAGCGTCCGTGGTGACAACGCCATCTGTTCGGCCTGCACCAGTACCACAACCTGCACCAGTACCGCAGCCTGCGCCAGTTCCCGTCGTGAACGAGAATAGTACTGAGGTGGGTAAGTCCTACGAATGGTGGACGCAACCTCCAGTAGGACAATCTCAACAAGAACCATTGCGCCTGGGCAATCCTGAAGCCGCGTGGAGTCCCGAAGCCGCATGGAGTCCAGATGCAGCGTGGAGTTCTGAGCCTGTTCTGGCTCGTTCCACCTCTACCCTGCGTTCACGTACTTCTGGAAAACGCTCTGGAGGGATGACACGGCGACAGGTTGTGGCTTTGCTTGCCACCAGTGGCGTAGTGGCGGCAGGAGCAGTTGTTGGGGTGAAAATCGCTTTGGCGCATAAAGGTGTGAGCAATCCTGCGAAGGCGATCCAGCAAACTGCTAATAACGATCCTGGCGCTAAGCAGCCACAACAGGGCGTGAAGAAAGTTACAGGAACCACAGGAAAAACTGGAACCACAGGAACCACAGGAACCACAGGAGGAACTCCCAAGAATCCACCAGCAGCAGGACATACGGGAACTGTGATTGGTGCTTCAAATCTGGCTCTTAATTCTTCGGTGACATTCACCAACCCGGCTGATAATCAGATGAGCATCCTCATACATCTGCCAAATGGGAATTTCGTAGCTTATGAGAGCGCTTGTACTCATCAAGGGGTGACAGTTGCCTATGATCCTGGGACGCAGACGCTAACCTGTCCTCGGCATGGAGCCATCTTTGATCCTGCTAATCAGGGGGCGGTGCTCCAGGATCCGGCTACCAGGCCGTTGCCGAGTGTGGCAGTACATGTCAATCCCGATGGTACCATCACGACTGCCTGATAGCCGTCAGGACTCAAATACCCTGATGGACAGATGTCGCAGGTGGTGAGGAGACCTGAGCCAGTTACTATCGGTGCCTGTTTTATGAAGCAGGTGCCGATATGTCTTTTCCTTGCTCCCCCTTTGAGAAGCTTCCAGTCGATATTTATCATGTACTATATCAAATCATCAGCCAATGTGGAGTAAAGTAATTACATTTGTATAACCAAAAGTATTACAAAGAGGTGAGGATGTTACTCTTCTCTTTCCTTGTGCGTATATGGAAATGTCATTATTCTACATGTTCGCATACTAGAGAAGATGGCGTGGCTATTTTATGGGGTAGTGTGGGGAATTTATAGCTATTGCCATGCTATGCTATCTATCTGAAATGAGGTGAATGCCAATGTCAGGCAATACAAGTAGTTTTGTTGATAACCGTCCAGCAGTGGACCCCCAGAGTCTCCCTTTTGAAGATCGCGTGCGGTTTGGTGCCGAGAATGCTGTACGTTGTATGGGGATCACAGCGCAGGATCGTGTCTTTATCCTTGCTGATTATGAGCGTAAAAGCATTGCTGAGCATGTAGCCGTAGCAGCTATGGCACAGCATGCAGATGTAACGGTACATTTTCTCGAACATTATGGAGAGCGTCCCCTGACGATTTTCCCTGGAGAACTGCGCAATGATCTCATTCAGGCTCGTCCGACTGTCACATTTTATATTGCCACCGCACAACCTGGAGAGATTGCCTTCCGTATCCCGTTACTTCCCTTCCTGGTGAACGAACTCAAAGTCCGTCATGGGCATATGATTGGTATCGACGAAGCCTTGATGGCTGATGGCATGTGTGCTGACTATGATGAAGTCTTTAGCCTGACTAACCAGGTCTGTGATCTGCTGTGTACAGCCGAAACGATCCATGTGACATCTGCTAAAGGGAGTGATGTCACAGCTACCTTTCACAAAGATTGGAAATGGATTCCCTGTCATGGGCGCTATCATCAACAGGGCAAATGGGGGAATTTGCCGGAAGGTGAAGTCTTTACGGCTCCTGCAACCCTTAATGGCGTACTGGTGTGTGAGGTACTTGGCGACTACTTCTCTGAAAAATATGGGGTATTGGAACAGCCACTTGTTATCACGGTAAAAGATGGCTACGTTACTGATGTGACCAGCGAGAATGCTGCTATAGCCCAGGAGGTACGCGATTACCTCTTTTCCGTTCCTAATGGGAACCGGGCCGGAGAGTTTGCTATTGGAACGCTCACAAGCATCCAGAAATTGGTTGGCAATCTCTTACAAGACGAAAAGATCCCTGGCCTACACGTTGCGTTTGGTAATCCCTACCCGGAGTTTACAGGTGCTGATTGGTCTTCAACAATCCATGTGGATGTCATTCCTACTTGCTGTACGATCACGGTAGATGGTCGTGTTATTATGCGTGATGGTCAATTCACCATATAACAAGAGCGGTACTAGAGAATAACTAGAGTATGTCTCTGGTGACGATCAGTTACCAGAGATGTCAACTGTTCTCTAATGGTAAAGCGAGAGAGGAGCTTCAGCGTGATGATGGCCAGGGGGCAACATCTCATTGGCAAGGTGCTGGGTTCGTGTGTGCTGAAGAAAGTGCTAGGATACGGCGGATCAAGCGCGGTATTCCTCGCCCAGCAGAGTAATCCTGAACGGGAAGTCGCTGTGAAGGTTTTTTTGCCGCGTTCTGCTTTGGATGTGAAGACGCGGCGAGACTTCTATTGTCGTTTCCTTTGTGAAGCGGAGGCCGCTAGCCAGTTAGATCATGCAAATATTTTACCTATTTATTCTTATGGTGAACAAGATGGCCTGCCTTATATTATTATGCCCCATATGCCTGGTGGAACTCTATCAGAATATATTGCCAAACATGGTCCTGTCTCCTTACAAGAAGCGCAGTGGTATCTGGAGCAACTTGCTTCTGCTTTAGATTACGCGCATGAGCATGGATGTGTACATTGCGATGTCAAACCAGCCAATATTTTGTTGAATAGCGAAGGGCATGTGGTGCTGTCAGATTTTGGAATTGCGCGTAATATACAAACTAATGTACCTGTTAGACAACCGGCGACTCAGTCCCCTGGTCTGTTAATGGGTACTCCTGACTATATTTCACCGGAGCAGGCAATGGGGCATGCACTTGATGGGCGTTCCGATATTTATTCACTGGGTATTACAGTCTTTTATCTCCTGACAAAGCAACTCCCTTTTAAAGCAGACACAACCATCGCTGTGGCCTTGCTCCATGTGCACAAAATTCCACCTTCGTTAGCTTTGATCCGTGCCGATATCAGCGTATCTCTTGAC
The DNA here is from genome assembly GCA_963814985.1 of uncultured Chloroflexia bacterium. GTDB lineage: Bacteria > Chloroflexota > Ktedonobacteria > Ktedonobacterales > Ktedonobacteraceae > CAWFFV01. The sequence goes on from CAWFFV010000057.1 coordinate 199,185, forward strand.
CGTGTTCTTCACAAGGCACTGGCAAAGAACCCCAAAGAACGTTTTCAGACGGCAGGGGCATTTAGTGAAGCGTTCGCACATGCGGTTGCAGCATCTGAACAAACGAGAGCAATGACTCCTGGTAGCAAGCGTGCTAAATTGCTCATAAGAAAAGTTGTATATCGAATGAATGCTACTCGATCTCTGCTGATTGTGGAAAAGCCAGCTCTTCGTGTAAAATCTGTGGAGAAACGTTCCTTTGCCGTTCCACGTTTTGTGAGCGTCTCGGCTTTGCTCCTGATGACCTTATTCGTAACTAGTTTTAGTGCATATTTCATTTCTGCGCATATTGCTAGCGGGGCATCTCGCGCACGATTACTGGCAACAGAAGTCAATGGTGTACATATTGACTATTTAACAGATTATGATAAATGGCCAATAAGTAGTACATTCTTTTATGACCAGCACCATCAACATTATCATATTCTGAATGATTTGGCACGGAATGTTGCGCTGGCGTCCTACGCTGGTTCTCAGTTTGGCAACTTTCACCTCACTGTAACCGCGCTAGAAATTCATCATCCTCATGATAAGGTCAATTATTATGGAGTTGTTTTTCGTTCCACTGCCGACCAATCGCAGTATTATCTCTTCGAGGTCACCGCGGCCAGTGGTGGGCAATATGCGTTCTTACGCTATGATGGTCAGTGGCATGCACTCTTCACAGGTTTGGCTCCTTTGCTATTGACCACCCCAGGGAAAACAAACACAATTACTGTAGATGCCCGTGGTAATACTTTCACCTTCTTTATCAATGAGAAAGCCGTGAGTAAGCCAGTAACCGACCCCTCGTCACCCCTGACCACTGGACGTGTTGGTCTCTATGTGGAAGATCAGAACGCCGAAGTTGCCTTTTCACATCTTTACATCGATCCCAGTGAAGCACCTCATGGCTAAAAGCCAGACTTTTCCTTTATCTATTCTATGGCAAAAGTAACTATTCAGGTCCCCTTTTCCTGATTCCTCAACGCCACAGGCGGTGAGAACACCTGAATAGTTACTGGCGAAATTAGCAAAGCACCCAGGCTCCAAAAGGAACGCCGTATAAAACCCATGCATTCATACACGTGAATGCATGGGTTTTATACGGCAGTTCAATAAACGCAATTTTTTGCTATTGCAAAAAATTGCAAATAAGAATATGTAATGATATGCTGAGATCAATAAGATCATGAAGGGGGATACATGAGCAATAATTTTGGAATCACGGCTCTGACTCGTGTTTTTAGCGATAGTTCAGGTAATGTGCGAGGGAAAGTCATTGGAATTTATATATTCTTGATTGCCTTTAATATCCTGGTCTGGGTTGCAGCCCTGGTTGGATTTACTCCTTATCCGGCCTTGCTAGGAACGGCATTTTTAGCTTATAGCTTTGGTTTGCGCCATGCTGTCGATGCTGATCATATTTCAGCGATTGATAATGTGACCCGTAAGCTGATGCAGGAAAATAAACGACCTGTCGCAGTAGGCTTCTTCTTCTCACTGGGCCACTCGACTGTCGTGGTAAGCTTATGCGTTGGGTTAGCCCTTGCGGCGACTTTTATTAACAAAGAGTTACCAGGCTTCCAACGTATTGGTGCTTTAGTCGGCACTTCTGTCTCGGCGGTCTTCCTCTATGTTATCGCACTTATCAATTTTCTGGTATTATGGGAGATCTTCCAGACTTTCCGCAAGGTGAAGCGCGGTGAAGAGTATGATGAGCAGACGTTGGATGAGTTTTTGAGTCAACGGGGCCTGATGGGACGTTTCTTCCGCCCTTTGCTCAGAATTACCACGAAGAGCTGGCACATGTATCCGATCGGGTTATTATTTGGCTTAGGCTTTGATACAGCGACTGAAATTGGCATTCTCGCCATTTCTGCCACATCTGCTACTAAAGGTCTACCAGTTTATTTGATCCTGTTGTTCCCAGCCTTGTTTATGGCTGGTATGACCTTAATCGACACAACAGATAGTATTCTTATGCTAGGAGCGTATGGTTGGGCTTTTGTGAAGCCTGTACGAAAGCTTTACTATAATATGAATATTACGCTGGTTTCTGTCTTAGTGGCACTGGTAGTGGGTACGATTGAGGTACTGAGCATTATCAGTGATAGAACCGGCCTCACCGGAGGTTTCTGGAGTTTGCTGGGTAATCTGGACTTTGGAACGATTGGTTTCCTCATTATCGGCCTCTTTATCGCCAGCTGGGTGATCTCGACGGTTATCTACAAAGTTCGGCGCTATGACGATATCGAAGTCAAAGGTGTTGTTTAGTCTGATGAACTTGTTGGCGGTGTTAGCCAGTAAAAGTTGTTTGAAAGAGGCTGCACAGAGGTTATCTAAACCTCTGTGCAACTTACTTGTTGGGGCACTATAATGGAATAACAAACGAGGGGCATGCTGGAAAGAGAGCTTTGAGTACTGTTTCCGTCTCGTTAGTTACCCAGACGTCGGGAAATGCGTGGCGCAGTTCATCCAGGCTACGATGTCCAAACATCAACTGTAGGAAAACAAGGGAGGGAATGCCAGCGTTCGCATGGGAGTCAAAGGCCGGAATACGCCAGGGTTCCACTGTGGTTAGGTGTCCCTTGTCAAAGGCCAGACATAAACCACCACGATAGAAATCCAACTTGAGTTCACCTGTATAGCCTTCCACTGCGGAGTTTGCCAGACGCTTCTCCAGAACTGGTGCAATGAGGCGGAGAAATGCTGGTATGTTCGGTACACGTACATACCAGGCGTAGGGAGGTTCCTGATAGGAAGCCAGAGTATGGCCCAGTACGTCGTAGACCGGATGAGTGCGCCCCAGAAAGAAGCTTATCTCACTCAATGGCCCGACAGTATTGGGTTTACTACCCCGTTGAGCGGTTGGGAGCTGTTCCGCATAGGTCTGGAGTGCACGTAAGACCGGGGGCATCACCGCCTGTAAATTTATGCCGGAAGCGACACCCAGATCCCATACAGCCAGATCGCGTCCCCATCGTCGAGTTGCCGTAATGACAAGTCCCATAACAGCACTCGTAGTATCCATAATCATCTGGATATTCCACGATTTTTCGCGCCCTGAATGTTCTTTCCCTGCCTCTATTTCATATAGCCAATATCGTTCAGGGATAGTTGTCCATACAATACTAGAAGTGCGACGACGGTTATAAATCTCTGTAATCAGGGGAATATCCTCTCTGGTTGCCTCGCGTAATGTATATGGTTCAGTTTCTCCTTTCTGGATAGTGGGAATGAGTGAAAGGTATGTGACGCGCCTGCCCTCTAAATCCAACGCATACTCATAGCCGAACTGACGATAAAAGTAGGGGATACCTGTAATGGCTTGTACCAGATGTCCTTCTGACTCACTACGCGCATGTACCATCTCGAACAGTGCTCGTATTAGTCCACGATTGCGGTAAGCAGGATCGCTGGCGACAATTTCCGGACGACCAATATGGAAAGGAATGCCTTCGTACTCCCAATCCTGTCTCCACAGGCAGGTACAGGCGACGATAGGGTTACCTTCTTTGTGTATATCCTCTACTATACCGAAATCACCAGGAGCCATTAACGGAGAATCGTCACGCATCAGCTGGCGTATTCTCGTTGCTATATGTGAGTTGGGTGATTCCTCCATGCTCTGGCGGAAGACCATGCCAGTCAGTTGTGCAATATTTTCGGTATCATCTGCCGTGGACCAGCGCAGAATGAGACCGTCTCCTAAATCACGACGATAGGTAGCTAAGGCTGCTGTTGTTGCTATAAGCATCGTGGCTCTTCCTCGTTTCTGTCTCATGCAATGGTTAGTGGATGCCCAGGACATGAGTATGGTAGTTATGTTCTCTCAAAAAAGGTCAACAAAAAACCGTGGGATGTTTGCTCTTGCGGCTACCCACGGTTTGGAGAGTATTCTGTGCTTCTAATCGTTCTCCGGGAAGCTCCAGTCTCGTTCTCCCCTCAAAATGGGTAGAATAACCCCTTGGGCCAGTGATGTTGCCGCTGGTGAGGATAGTGGGGGAGTGATGGCAGGCACGATCTTACAAGCGAGTCCCTGTTCCCACAAATTGCGAAGTGTCAGGCTTTCTGAGCAATAGCGTACCATACAGGGACCTCCTTTCGTCTAGATCGTGTTTTAGCAGGTAATATCTACCCAATGCAACTATACAGAGTGATCAGACGTTTTGTCAAGGGCGGGGTATCTGCGTAAATTGCAGGATTTTATTCTCTGATGTCGTCAAGCAATTGACATCGCTTGTACAACCCTCTATACTAAAACTGGCCGAAAACAGAACCTAGCCGCTGTGTACTCTAGTCTCTGCATGGTGTGCGAATGAGGAGGATTTTAAACAATGACCTATGTAATCACCCAGCCGTGTATCGGCGTAAAAGATGCATCCTGTGTGGATGTTTGCCCTGTTGACTGCATTCATCCTTCCCAGAATGAGCCTGGCTTTGAGGATGCTCAGCAACTTTTTATTAACCCTGATGAATGTATTGACTGTGGCGCATGTGAGCCTGCTTGCCCGGTTACAGCAATCTTTGAGGAGTCTGCAACTCCTGAAGAGTGGCAAAGCTACATCAAAATCAACGCAGATTTTTTTAAAGCCTGAGAAGGCTGATGGTACACATAGGTGACATCTCAGTCGCTTCGGTTGTGATGCGATTTGTGGGAGCGAGCATATACCCTGGCGAAAAGGTGTATGCTTGCCCTACATAATGAGGGGTGTTTTTGAAATTTCTATCTATGGAAACGTGGCAAAAGCCTTCAGGAGCTAACGTACAGGAGGACCTGATGCGTTTCCTGAGAAGCCTCCGTACTCTGGTGCGGAGGATTTGTTACTGTGATATAATGCGTGTGCTACTTTCTTGCTGTATGCATACTTACAACTTCTTATGGAGCAAACCCCATGCCGATAACCCGACGTAGACGAGCTAACCCTCCTGACCAACCAGAGAATCATAATCAGCTCGCAGAACAAACAGAAAACAGTGCAGAGGCTGCTGCACCAGAACAACCTGCTAATACCCCTGGGGAATCAGGCCCTTCCCTATCTGTTGCTGTCCGTACCGAAAACATCTCTCATCCGGTAGCAAATGGATCTTCATCACCAGTAGGAAATGGTGAGCGCGTAGAGCGCCAGGAGTATACTCCTACGATAGAAGGTGGCCGTCGCACGTCCCGTGGCGAACTCTTTCGTCGTCCTCCCCAGCCACCTGTATCGTCAACAATCGCACCTCTCGTAGGCGGGTCGCCCTTACAGCCGCCTTCGCACGAGATCAGCTTGCCGCTAGGGAATCTCCTCCATCTGGCCTACAATCCTGGCTATACAGGAGCAGACGAGGCTCGCAGTACACTGCTACAGCAGTTGGCCCAGGAAAGCAAAAACGGAGGACGTGCACGCTGTTGGAGTTGTGGCTCACTTGCTGTGGCCTATGATCGCTGGAATACGCGCAGCAAGAATTTTGGAGAGGTGGGAATTGCCTTCTGCGAGATCTGTGGAGTGTGGAGCGTGATGTAACCGTTAATCTTCAGATCTTGATGTAGAGTGATAGTGATGCGGTGCTACTTGCCTTGAAGGAGAACCTGACATGATAACTGGTCAGGACATGTCTATGTCTTTTTTCTGTCCGCGTTGTGGTGGTCCTATGTACAAGCCATCTGGGAGTCCTTTTTACTGGCATGCCACGAACAACCACTCACCTTGTAGTATTACGAATATTGCTGACGTCCTTGCAGTTGTACCCATGACCAATGATACCTCAAGTAAACTACCGAAACCAAAGGGTGATTAACGACTCAACAAAACATCGACTTTCTATAGGCGTTTGTGGTAGTATGTCCATATGAGATTAAGTCAGTATGCAAAAAAGATGGGAGTGAGTTACACGACCACTTTTCGTTGGTGGAAAGCGGGCAAACTTGACGCCTATCAACTTGATACCGGAACTGTGATTGTACGTGATCCTGCTCAACCACAAGAAGCATTGGGTGTTGCACTCTGCTGATGGATTGGTAACTTTACCAACTGTGAGGTTCACTATGTATAATTTAGGAAACAATGGCCCCCTGGGGAGAAGGAATCAGTTTGGTTCTCGTTATCAGTATCAGGAGATACCCTATGGGTATCAAGGGGTCCAGTCCAGTAGTCTGATCGGAAAGGTCATGGGCTTATTGTCCTTCTCCTTCATTTTTGCTACTGTTGGTGCCTTCGTTGGTCTGTTTATGGGTCTGGCTCCTGGTGCATCTCTGGTTGTTGCCATCGGCGGTTTGGTGGTTCTGATAGCCTTGAATTTTCTGATCCAGCGACCTGGCATTAACTTGTTCCTGCTGTATCTTTTCACTTTTCTGGAGGGACTTGCATTAGCTCCGCTTATAGGCTTCTATCTGGCGACAGATACTGGTGGGATGATCCTGGGAGAAGCCTTCATGATCACTGCCGTAACTTCTTTGTTACTCTCAGCGTATGCCTGGACCACCAAGCGTGATTTTTCGCACCTGCGCGATTACCTTTTCTTTGGTGTCATCTTGCTGTTGGTAGCGGGTCTGGTGACGCTCTTTTTTCAGAATACGTTCTTTGTGTTCCTCATTTCGGTAGTTGGTATTGGGATCTTCTCAGCCTATGTGTTGTATTATGTACAACGCGCCAAATATATGGCTGATACCCTGCCTAATGCTATTGGATTGACTGTCTCGCTCTTTATTACGGTTTTGAACTTATTCCTGTACATTTTACAGTTACTCTCTATTCTGCAAGGTGGGAGGAACCGACGCTAGTGGTTTTCTCCGGCGCGGAGCCGGAATAGAAATGGTTACAGTTTTGTTCTTTTGAGTAGTAGATAATCTGTACGCGAGTCTGAGGTGAAGGGTAGCGAAAAGACAATCTAACTTGGAAAGAGAGTAAGAGATATCATGGATACACATGAGAATTTGTTTTATGTTGGCGATCAAGATTTTGAAGCAAAAGTGCTCAAGGCTGATAAGCCAGTTATCGTGGACTTCTGGGCTGAGTGGTGTGGTCCCTGTCGCGCCATTGCGCCTGTGTTTGAACGCTTGAGCGGTGAATATCAAGGACAGCTGGGTTTTGCTAAGATGGATATTGACGAGCATAGCAATACTCCCGGTCGGCTTGGTGTCCAGGCGATCCCCACACTGATGATTTTCAGCGGTGGAAAGATGATCGGTCGAATGGTTGGGCCTAATCCCAGTCGCCTGAAGAACGAAATTGAGCGCGTGCTGGCCGAAAATGGCATCAAAATAGCCTGAGAGATGTGATCTGACTCCTTTTTTGGTGTCAGATCACATTTTGTAATTACTCAAGTCTCCTCATCATCTGCGCTGGCTCGCTTTCGTTTCATATGGGTTTTGTCGCTCGTGATGGAGGTTGCGGCGCAACCTCCATCACGAGCGACAAAACCCATATCCCAACTTTTATCGGCACGCAGAAGGAAATTATCAATCAAACGTATTGGGCCTATGTGTACTGCTATGGCGAGGAGTGCTGGAGCACGCAAGGTCTCGAGTGGCAGAAAATTCATAGGATCACGCAATTCGGCGTAGTCTAGACGTGCAAGAGGCTCTTTTGCAACTGTCTCTGCCATGATCTGTGTTACGATCAGAGGACTGCCACCGGAGTGTGCCTCAAATGCCTGACGGCCTGCTTGCAATGCCTGGTAAAGCACAGTCGCTGCAGCATGCAACTTTGGATCAAGATAAGCGTTTCGGCTACTCAGGGCAAGGCCATCGGCTTCACGTATTGTTGGCAATATGTGTAGTTTCATCGGAAGATTGAGGTCGATGACCATACGTGAGAGAACTGCAGCCTGTTGTGCATCTTTATGCCCGAAATATGCCTGATGAGGTTGTACAATCTGAAATAATTTCAGGACGACAGTCGCCACACCTCGGAAATGACCAGGGCGATGTGCTCCCTCAACCTCTTCGGTAAGTGGCCCTGAGATCTCAACGGAGGTTGCAAAACCAGGCGGGTAGATCTCATCGGGAGTAGGAGTGAATAGGATATCCACTCCCGCATCTTCAAGCATCTGCAAGTCGTGTGGTAAATCACGAGGGTAGCGTTCCAGATCTTCATGTGGTCCAAATTGTAGAGGGTTCACGAAAATGCTTACCACAAGCAAATCGTTCTCCCTTCGTCCCTGTTGGATGAGGGAAAGATGTCCTTCGTGGAGATATCCCATTGTTGGCACAAACCCGACCTTGTTGGGTCTTGCCCACTCCAGACGTGCGTTCTGCATGTCCTGGATTGTTGTCACTAACCGCATGCTTCTGTTCCTGTTTTATGGAAAATGTCACTGTCAATTTTTTAAATATTTCGCGAACCATCCCTGAATATGTCGCAAACGCTCAAGACGCAATTAGGGTGTCCACCACGCGAGAGACCATGACTTTGTCCCTCGAAGCGCACAAACTGTACTTCGCGTCCCATCCACTTGAGTGCCGCAAAAAGTTGCTCCGCTTGCTCGATATGACAGCGTAAATCTTGCTCGCTATGAAGAATCAGCAGTGGTGTATGCATATGTTGTACATATGAGATCGGTGACCTCTGCATGTAGCGCTCCAGATTCTCCCAGGGTGTGGTATCTAAGACATCTTCTGTAATGCCCCAACCAACATCACTACTGCCAAACATTGAGGCCAGATTGCTCACACAGCGATCGGTGATCGCCACGCGAAAGCGGTCGTCATGGCCGATCAGCCAGTTGGTCATAAAGCCACCATAGCTACCACCTGTCACGCCCAGACGTTGCTCATCAATGTATCCACGTTGCAGTAATGTGTCAATCCCATGTAGAATATCGAGCAAGTCTTTCTCTCCCCATGCTCCATAGACAGCCGCCGCAAACTCATATCCATAGCCACAACTGCCGCGAGGATTGGTGTAGAAGACGACATAGCCTTCTGCCGCAAGCACCTGCATCTCATGGAAGAAGCCGTAACCATACTGGGTATGGGGACCACCATGAATTTCTACAATCAACGGGTACTTCTTCTCCGGGTCGAAGCCATGCGGCTTGAGTATCCAGCCATCTATTGGCCAACCATCGGCACCTGTATAAGGCATGTATTCAGGTGTTGCTAAGAGGAATTCGCTAAAAAGAGTCTCATTACAATCAGTGAGACGATGTATTGGAGTAGAAGGGGTCGTAGAACAAATAAAAATCTCTTGTGGTCGAGTCGAGGTACCAGCGAGTAAGGCAATCGTGCTCCGGGCATGGTCAAGTGTAAAGTCTCGCACATGCATTTCGGCAGGGGTTAGTGCAGATGGTTGTGATCCAGCGCCACGATGAGATATGGCAAAGAGCCGGGTGGCTCCTCGTTGTGAGGCCAGTACATAGAGCGTTTGTCCATCTGGTGACCAGACAGGAGTGGGCATCAGATGCTCGTCGCCGATATCACTGTTCGTCCAGTCCTGACAAGACCCTTCAAAATCCTGTGAGAGGCATGTTGCCGGGGCTTTGTTGGCGTTGGCTGCAACAGAGTAGAGATAGATGTGGCCTGCCGAGCGCCGCTTCGGTGCACTGAGGAATGCGATTGTCTGACCATCAGGTGACCAGGAAGGCGAGCCATTTGCAAGCGTTCCATCGGTCAGACATCGTAATACACCCGTCTGACTCCCTTTAATCGTAAGTGTGTATATGTCTGCGCCAGGTAGAGACCAACGATCTTCAGTATGGTCTGAGGTAAATGCAATCTGTGTACCATCAGGTGACCAGACTGCATCTGCATCATCCCAATCGCCGTCGGTAAGTTGCTGAGGTTCACCTCCAGCGGCAGCAATGAGGAACAGATGGGATCGCCGCTCGTAAATAAAGCCAACCCCATCGAGTCGATACCAGAGCCTGTCAATAACACGAACTTTGGGCAAGAGGGAGCCATCTTCGCTCTCTTCATCTGCCGGACCAACCTGTGCACTGTAAAGTAATTGCTTACTATCAGGAGACCAGACAGGAGAAGATGCACCATGCTGCATAAAAGTAAGTTGGTGTGCTTCACCGCCATCGGTTGGCATTAGCCAGATCTGTGGCTTGCCTGAAGCATTATGCTTGTGCTCTCTACTCTCCTGGTCGGCCTGGCGGTCAGAGACAAAGGCGAGCCAACGTCCATCTGGTGACCAGCATGGGCTATTAGTCTGCGTACTCTCATGCGTAAAGCGTCTGGCCTCACCGCCCTCCACTGAAGCCAACCAGATGGATGAGCGGTATGTGTGTTTATGTTCGTCGATAGTCATAACGACAAAGGCAACATGCCGCCCATCTGGTGAGATACGTGGGCGACTGAGAAACTTGATTCGGTAGAGATCTTCAATGTTTATAAATCGCTGCATGTCTACTTCCTCTCTGATTACCGACGTCGACGACTACGCCTCTCTCGCTCCAATGCGATATCAAGCGTCTCATGCAAACGCTCAAAATCATCCACATCAAGTTGCATTTCAACTGCTGGCAGATCATCAGGTCTGGAGCGACCTTCTTCAAAGAGTTGGAGTACCATGACAAGTTCGACCTCGATATCCATCAAACTATTCTCAGTTGTCATCTCCATGGTATGATTATCTTCGTCATCCTCGTCATCCTCCTCGGCACGTGGGATAAATTCGATATTAGTGCGGGCGCATTTGAAACGACCTGTGATCTTGAGTGCATCCGTGGACATTTCCTCGGCTAATTCGCGCACCACTTCCATCATTTGCACAAAGGCATCCTGTAACTGTTCTAGCGCATCTTCATCATCGCTTTCAGTATCAACCTCTGCCGATAGTTCACCAACAGTCTGGTTACTAACTGCATTGGCGTCAGGCAAACGTTGACGTGCCAGCTCATTCAATTGTTTAAGCGCCTGAGCAAAAGCAGGGGAGAAAGAGCTACTCTCACGTTCTGTCGGCTTTATGCCTTCTTCGCTCTCACCTTCATCCCCATTCAAAGCTTTATCTTCATCATCCTCCTCGTCATCTTCTTCATCTTCAACATCTAATCCAACTGCGGTTTCTACCATTAATATCTGCTGATGCAGTTGTTCAGCTACATCATGCGTAAAATATGCCATAACCCGCGCCTGTCGTGATGCGGCAGTCAGCTGAAATTGAGGCCATTCCCGGTACCGTTCCCGTCCACGCAAATAGCGAAGCTCCACCATACCTAAGGTGTCCAGTCGCAGCGAAAGTTCCATAAATTCCTCCTCATTAGCAGAACGAACCGGCTACTACATCCTTTTCTGACGCTACCACCAGCTCTTCTCTAGTATCTATCTATTTCTCTTTATCGCGAAGGCAAGAGCTTATCCTCTTCTCTTGTCGCGGGAAATATAATCTATATGGGTAGGATGCCTGACAACCTTGAAATTTCTATGCAATACTTCCCCTAAAGATACACCATCATCTTCTGTTCTCTTGAACATATATCTATGGTTATTGAAGCATCTACCCAACCAAAAGATGAGAGATGAAAATTGAATAGAGCTTCCATCAGTGTACCCATTATCATATCACAACGGGCATTAGTTGATACAACTCATATGATTACTTTCTCTTCAAAGCATTCTCCAAATTGATAGAGTGTTCTCCGTTCTGGTGAGCAGAGAACACTCTTCTTCTTAAAACGTCTTAGCCTTAAACTGAGAGAGCTTAGTCCCATTCTGTCAAGACAATTTGCAGACGACGACCGATCAGTTTTAGAGTAGTAGCAATGGCAAGTAATACTCCTCCCAATATTGCTAACGCCAGGAAAGTGGGAATACCCAACGAAGGCAGGAAAAGCGCATGTATTGCGCTTATGATCACAAACCCCGCACCACTCAATGCAAAGATTCGTATACGTGTCCCAATACCCAGTAGCAACAGAGCCAGTGACTCACCCGCCAGGATAAGGATAGGCTGGAGATTATCCGGGCCGAAACTGAACCAGAGGGCTGGCAATAACAGACATATAGCGCCAATAATCGAGCAGATTTGCGCAACGCGGCGATGTTGTGGTAGCGTCTCGTCACGTGAGAGGAATGGCGCGATCACTACCAGGTAGCTCGCAGGGGCCAGTAGGAGAATGTCTATATGTGTCTGTCCTAGAGCAGACAATTCCCACGAAACGGCCAACGATAAGAACAAACCTGTCCCATAGTCACACCAACGCCGAACAGCTTTATCAGAATGTAGACATCCGAACCAGAAGATGAGCAAGGCGAAAACGAGGAGCGACCCGGCACCAACGTGCCCCAAGACTCCAGTGCCAGCCAGGAACCCTCCCTGGGATAGAATAGCCAGCACGACGAGTCCCTGACCCCCCAACCCCAGCATTTTATGTAAACGCGTCGCAGGCAACAAGTGCGTAGCTGGGGACAAAACCTTCCAGACAAACTGTGAAGCAAAGATGAGCACACAGAGAAGATTATACATAATCATCAGTTGCCAGGGGTTCCAGGGGATTTGTGCAATTGCCCAGGCAGCTAAAGCTACGGGAACTACTAACATTTCCGGTATACGTTCTACCAGCATGATGAGCAGAGAGAGCACAATGAAGGAGCAAAGGACACTTAACTCTATGCTATGCGGTAGAAACGCACGATTGGAGAAGTTAGCCGTTATGATCATCGTAACCAGCGAGGTCAGGTACCACGGCCAACTCCAGGTAAACAAGGTTCGTATCTCCGTTCCTTCTGCGCTCTTACCTGTCCCTGGCTTGATAAAGCGACCTGCTAGCAATCCAAAGATGCCTGAGAGAAGCGCAACTCCTGTTAAAAAGCCCACCGTCGTTTGGAATTGTGCATTACATGAAAGGGCTGTTGCATTCAGGCAAGAGACCGTTTGTGGAATGAGTAATGTTCCCCACAGCGTAAAACCAGCTACCAACCAGAGCCACCTGACTCTTCGTTCAATGAGCGAGACACCATAAGCTACCAATGCATATAACAGGAGTGCATCAGGGATTGCTGCATAGAAGGGAGAATTGACCTTCCCACCAAATGTTGCAGGGAGGAAGCCTGTCAAAACGGCGGCAGCGAGAGCGGTCACATAGAATGGGAGTGCATACTCAAGATGCTTTCTTCTTTGGGCAAGTGCCGGGAGAAAACCACGCAGTATCGCCATCACCGGGCCAGCTGAGGAACAGACAAGTGCAATGGTAAACAGTCGATATGGATCATCTCTTATAGCAGCATCGAGCAGTGACCATATGGCCAGGATCACACCTATCCATGACCAGACAAGCATATCCTCGACAACCCCGATAACATAGGCCAACACTGCAAAGGCCAGCAAACCATATTCAATAACGAACTGATTGGCCGAGAATCTCCCACCAAAACCTAATATCACAGCCGCGACCAGTGGGGTGAGATACCAGGGCCAACCCCAGGTAAACTTGAAGAGTAGAGAATCAGAAGGTGCAGAACTTACTGTTGGTTTCTGTAGTGTGACGACACGACTGAGGAGTAATCCCACCACTCCCGCAGTCAGACCAACGCCAAGCACATAATAAGCCGTCGTTTGTGACGCTAGCAGCATTGCCCAAACTGCAAAAAACGCTACAAGTGCCAGCCCCTGAGGACGACGCTCGAAGAGTAACACCCCATAAGCTACCAATGCATACACCAGAAGTGCATCAGGGATTGCTGTAAGGAAAGGAAATTGACATTTGCCCAAATGTACCAGAGATGCCTGTCAATAGAGCTGAGACCAGAGCCGTCGTATAAACTGGCAAGGCATAGCGTAGAAATCTGTTCACTTGAGCGGTACTGAGAATGGTGGTACAAAGAATCTGAGACAGCCAATTGCAACTCCAAGAGCAGCACAAGCTAAAGCGACAATCAGTGGATGGTAGAGATCCCCAAGTTGTCCAGAGTAATAGACAGACCATGTAGCAAAGAATGGAGCAACCCACATGAGTACAGGCTGCTTCTCTACTACCCGATCAGGTAGATGAGTATTGCGAAGAGTAACAGCATCCATGTTGCAGCAGGCATCTGTCCTTGAGTATAAGCTGTTGTCCCCATCATAACCGCTGCAAACAGCGCAACAATATAGAGAGGAGTAGCCCAAAATCGACTAACCAGACGGCTTACGCCAAAGGCAAGTACGGCAAGAATCGGTGTCAGCCATGCCAGAACCCAGAAGTTGCCAGGTAAGAGTAGAGCCACTATGGCGAAGCCTACCGCCGCAAAAAGCCACCACTTGACACGTGCCAGAGCCGCTGCGGCATACCAGATCAGGGAGAGCGCCGCCATCTCCAGAGCCACCGGAAACGTTATGTGGAACCAATCTTGCATGGCGCTTGTTGGCACTGATGCGTCTATTCCCAAAACCATTACCCCGCATAACAATCCAATTGCCAGCAGAGGCCATTCCCATATTGTCACCTGTCGTTGCTGTGCTGAGGCATCTGCCTGTACGATGCTCACTTTGTCCGTGATGAAACGATGGATGACAACTGACAGTAACGGTAGTAATAGACTGAGCACAAGTACACACTGGAGGGCGTTTACTGAGTGCAGGCAAGGCTAATACGACGAAGACAAGTGGTAAGAATAGCCAGTTGGGACGACGCTGGAAGAGCAGCACTCCGTATGAGATGGTCGCAAAACAGAGTAACAGAGCGATGATGTGATCTAGATCCTGATTTAAACTCAGCAAAAGAGTCAGCATCACTTCACCAAGTACCAGTACATCCAGAGGGTTTGCCCAGGAGGAACTGAAAAAATGACGTAGAGCGACTGTACCAACAACCAGAACAAGGGTGATCCCCAGGAAACACCATACTGGCTCGGCATTCAATGACAGCACAACAACACTATAGGCCCAGGTGAACAAGAAACCGCTATACAGAATGAGCCAGCGCCACCTCGTTTGTGAAGCATCAGGTATCCTCTGCAAACTTGTGTGATGCAGCATAATACTAATCGTCAGGGCAACTCCTGCCAGGATGGTTGTCGTTTCTAACACAGTTTCCCTGATTTGTGGCTGGCGTAGCCCAAAGATGAGGGGAACAAGCCCTACGAGGACGAGAGCGAGTATTTCCATGTGTCGTTCAATTTTGTCAAAGGGCTGTAAGAGCCGTGAGGCAAAACGGTTCAGTCCGTGATAAAGCAGGGCCACAGCAGTCAAAGCCAGTGCATAACCAGACTGATTAAACGCAAATGCGTATGAGAGCGCGAGAACTGAAGCCAGGAACAAGTATGGCACAGCAAACGCAAATCTGCTTTGTTGTGTGTACCATGTAAAGAGGCACGTCCAGCAGAACAAGAGCAGTGTCATGCTCACAACTGAGAAGCGCACTTCTGGCATTGAACTGCGTAGAGCGTCGAGACTAAGGGAATGGAAGAATGTGAAGATGATACCGAGACCACAAATGGTGACGCTGGTAAACATGAGTGCGCGTACCGGTTCACGCCCGATAGCCCAGATCCCTCTCAAAGGCGTCGTGTTAGCGGGCATAACAGAGACAAGCGCAGGCAGAGCTAACAGCATTAAGGCAACAGGCCACCACCAATAATGGAGATTGAAGGCGCTGGCAACCGCCAGATCAGCAATAGCCAGAGCCGCAACGGAGAGGTAACCAAAGGGACTGAACTTTTGGTAAACGGCAAGGAAGCCATACACGATGGCTGCATAAGCAGCCGCAATAGCCACAAGAGTTGGCGGAGCAAGCTGTATAAGATTCCCTACAACTAACCTGTAGCAGGAGAAACCAACTAGCGGAACTAACAAAGCAAAGATTGCAGTATAAATAGCGGCAACTGTACGAAAGCTTTGGAAGCGATAGGAGACCATACCAGTAACGCCAAAAACAGCATGCACAATAAAGACAACAAGGAAGGAGAGTAAAAGATCCTTTGTCGTAGCAACAAAGCTTAGAGACCCAAGCAGAATAAGAAAGGCACCAAGCGAAGCCACAATAGTGATGGTTTGATCAGCAAAGAAAGATTTCAGGGAAAACATACGACCAGGAACTGGTTGTCTACTCTGTACAGGTGCAACGTTTGTGGGGGTAACTACAGGTGCAACATTTATGGGAGTCACTGCCGGTACAACAGGTTGGGAAGGGAAAAGTACAATTTCAGCAGGCCTGGTTACAGATGGGAGCGCAGGAGAAACCACTCTCTCGCTCGAAGCCTGCGGAGTGACACTTTGGAGAGGTTCAACTTGTGATGGTTCTTGTGCTATTTGTACAGGAGCCATCTTTGTTTGATATAAGAACCGTAAGCGTCCCTGGTAGCGCTGGATGAGATTAGTAATGGTCATGTTAGCGCCGCCATAAGCGGCAACCCGTTGGAGATCACGTATAGACGAGTTAAGAAACTGTTCCTCTTTGTCTCTATTGATTGGATATCCACAACGAGGACAATAATCTCCTGGAGGAGCGCCGGAAATCGGCAGACCACAACCATCACAGTAGAGTACAAATCTTTGTGACATGACATATACCTCCTTGTGCTCTTGATTTGCTAAGGTTCGGAAGGGGTGAACCTTGTTTAAAGTGTATCTCATGGAATTGCTGTGGACATGTGTCAAATGTCCCATCCTGAGGAGCGAGAGTAACTCTTCAGGTTTTGTATATGCTCAACGGTGTAGAGACGGTGGTCAATGTTTGAGGGAAACAGGCAACGGTTCAGATAGAGACGGATTTGATAAACATATGCTATACTGAGCCTGTGGTCTATCGGTTAAAGAGGAAAACATATTTGCTCACCTTTGTAGAAGAGTAGGGTGGGAACTGGGATTTATGTTGTCTACTTAAAAAGACAAAGTTTCTTTAAAGAAAGGATAGTGTATGTCACCAACTATTGTACCTGCTACCGAACGAAATATTTTTACTATCATTAATACCTTTCGAGCTACGAGTCGCGAAGGACAGGATGATATTATCAGACGGCTTCATGAAGCCACCGTCGAGGTAATGAGTAGTCAACCTGGCTTTATATCAGCCAACTTGCATCGGATCCTACAGAGCGATGGCCCGGACTACTATGTTACAAACTATGCACAATGGGCAAGCAGAGAAGCCTTTGAGGCCATGTTTGCAAAGCCTGAGGCACGGCAGCATATGCTGGAAATTGAGGAGCTGTATCCACGAACATGGATGATTGGCGAGGTTGTAGCCTGCTATGAGTCTAAGCGTTGATGTTGGTCGTCTTTGTCGCTGTTCCTGTTGTCATTGCTCGCAAAATCTGTAAGAGCACCGTCAGTGACAAAGGCAGTGAGGCCCTGAACTATCCTCTTCTCAAGAGACTGGATAGCCCAGAGCCTCAATCCGTTTTCCTCAATCCTTATGGTTCTCTTCTATGCCTCTTAATGTCCCCGACCCCTGCTCGCCTGGCGTTAAAAAAAGCCTGATCAGTATTGACGAAAAGTATGAATGTGCTTTACCATGAGGGCTGAAAATCCCACCTCGTTTCAGGAGGGATGAATTGTATGACTGATGATTGTAAGACGGAGGGATAGGTATGGGGGCCGATTTTGCCCATCTACATGTGCACAGTGAATATTCATTGCTCGACGGTTTTAGTCGTATCAAGAAATTGGTACAGCAAACGAAGGCTCAGGGCATGAAGCACCTGGCGATTACCGATCATGGGGCTATGTATGGAGCTATTGAATTTTATAAAGCTTGTAAAGCCGGTGGGATAAATCCCATTATTGGGATTGAAGCCTACCTGACGGAAGATATGTATGATCACTCGAAACGCTTTAGTGATGACTATCATCATCTACTCCTGCTGGCAAAAAATAATGTGGGCTATTACAATCTGCTGAAATTGACGACCATCGCCCATACCCAGGGATGGCATCTCAGACCGCGCATTGATAAGAAAGTCTTAGAAAAATATGCAGAAGGCTTAATTGTCACCTCCTCCTGTCTCTCTGGCGAGATCCCCAAAATGCTCCTGAAAGAACAAACAGCCGAAGCCTACAAGACGGCACGCTGGTATCAGGATGTGTTTGGAGAGGAGAATTTCTATCTAGAAATCCAGGAGCATCATGGCATCTTCGATGACGGACAACCGTCACCCCAGGGTAAACTCAACCAACTGCTCTACCAGATGCACAAAGAACTCCAGATCCCGATGGTGGCAACCAATGATCTGCACTATGTCGATGCCACCAATTCAGGTTCTCATGATGTCTTACTTTGCGTGCAGACTGGCAAACAGCTTGATGCTCCCAAACGTATGCGATTTGATAGCGAAGAGTACTACCTCAAGAGTCCAGAGATGATGGCGCGCCTCTTTCCCGAACTGCCGGATGCTCTTACCAATAGTGTACGTATTGCTGAGCAATGCAGCGTTGATCCGTTGGCGTACCTGGCAAAACTTCCTAACTATGCCATTCCCCCAGAATATACCTCGCAGGAAGACTATCTGTATAAACTCTGCTTGCAAGGGATAGACGAACGCTTTGGCGCTATGAGTGAGCATATTCAGAGGCAACTCGACTATGAGTTCAATATGATCGCTGGGAAAGGGTTTGTGCCCTATTTCCTGATCGAATGGGACTTTGTGAACTACGCACGCTCTCACGGTATTCGCTGTTCCGCAAGAGGTTCTGCAGCAGGTAGTCTGCTGGCCTACTCATTGGGTATTACTAATGTTGATCCATTGCGCTATCAGTTACCTTTTGAGAGGTTCTTTAATACTGAGCGTGCGGATATGCCTGATATCGATATGGATTTTCCCGATGATCGGCGTGAAGAAGTCATCGAATATGTCACGCGTAAGTATGGCGACGACTGTGTAGCACAGATGGTGACGTTTAACACGATGGCGGCCAAGGCTGCTGTCAAAGATGTGGCACGTGTTATGGGACAACAGGATATAGGTGATCGTATTACGCGTCTCATCCCAACGGGTCCGAAAGTCACCTTACAAGGCTCATTGGATTCTGTAAAAGAATTGAATGCCTTGTACAATGAGAGTAAGCCGGCACAGGAGATCAT
The DNA here is from genome assembly GCA_963814985.1 of uncultured Chloroflexia bacterium. GTDB lineage: Bacteria > Chloroflexota > Ktedonobacteria > Ktedonobacterales > Ktedonobacteraceae > CAWFFV01. The sequence goes on from CAWFFV010000057.1 coordinate 218,130, forward strand.
TGATCAGGCGCTGAAACTGGAAGGCTCGGTACGTACAACGGGTGTTCACGCAGCGGGCGTTATCGTTGCCAATGAATCACTTGAACACTTTGTGCCACTGCAATTACGAGATCCCAAGGACCCTGGTAAAGGGCGCATCACACAATATGAGCAGGCGCATCTTGAAGAGCTTGGTTTGATCAAATTTGACTTTCTAGGTCTCTCTAACCTGACAATCCTCGATAATGCGGTCAAGTTTATTAAAGCATCACGCGGCGAAGATATCAACCTTGAGAAGATACCACTCGATGATATAGGAGAAGAGGAACAGGACAGGAAGCGCAAAAAATCCTTTGAACTGCTCGCCAGTGGTGAGACGACAGGTGTCTTCCAGTTAGAAGGTCCCAAGATGCGTGAGTACATCAAGCAACTCAAGCCGACGCGTGTAGAGGATGTGATGGCCATGATTGCGCTCTATCGCCCAGGTCCAATGGAGAGTATTCCCGACTTTATTGCAGCGAAGCATGGAAAAAAGAAAATAACCTATCTGGACCCACGTCTAGCAGAGTGGCTTGAGGAGTCATACGGCATCATCGTGTATCAGGATCAGGTGTTGTTTATCGCTGTAAACATGGCCGGCTTCTCCTGGGGTAAGGTCAACAAATTCCGCAAAGCATTGAGTAAGAAGAAGATGGACGAGGTGGAAGGCTACAAAGTTGATTTTGTTAAAGGCTGTGTCAACAGTGGGATGAAGCAGAAGGATGCTGAGGAACTCTTTACTCTTGTCTTGCCTTTTGGCGGTTACGGTTTTAACAAAGCTCACGCTGCAAGTTATGCGGTAGTTGCCTTCTATACTGCCTATCTCAAGGCTAACTATACTGCCGAATTTATGGCGGCGACCATGACGACGGAAGCCTCGGATGCCAAAAAGATTGCGAACGCTATTGCTGAGTGTAAGCGTATGAACGTTGAGGTGCATGGACCTGATGTGAACATGAGTGATCGTGGTTTCATCGTCCAGTATGGCGGGGTACGCTTTGGTCTGGTTGCTATCAAGGGCATTGGCGAGGGGCCAATTGGTGAAATTGTGCGAGCACGTAATGAGGGTGGTCCATTCACATCGCTGGGCGATTTCTGCACAAGAGTCGATCCAAAGTTTGTTGGCAAAGGTGCAATTGAGACACTGATTAAGGCTGGAGCAATGGACTCTCTCGCCGATGGTAAACGCCACCTCTTGTTAGCTTCTGTGGAGCGTGCGATGCAATTTGGCAAGAATGAGCGTAACGCCAAGGAGCGTGGCATCATGAGCCTCTTTGGTGATATGGCGGAGGTCAGCAGTGCGTTAGAATTTGCCCTCAACACCCATGCCGAGGAGATTTCACGCAAGCAGGTGTTGCAATGGGAAAAAGAACTTATTGGTGTTTACATCTCAAAGCACCCTCTGGCCTATCTCAGTGAACTCTTTAAGGACAAGGTGAAGCATACAACGGCAGAGATCACTGAAGAGTCCGACAAGCAGAAAGTGGTGGTTGGTGGGACGATCAAAGAGGCCCGACGCATCACTACGAAGAAGGGTGACACGATGTGCGTCGTACAACTGGAGGATATGTATGGCTCTATCAGCGTGACGGTCTTTCCGAAAGTGTATGAGGAAACGGCGGAATTGTGGGTGGAGGATACTGTAGTGATTGTGCGTGGTGAGGTACAGGTACGTCGCGACGAAGCAGGAATTATCTGTAACAGCGTTTCTCCGGTAAAGGCCGTTGAGGAAGAGATGAACCGCAAACAGTATATTGTCTGGCTTACCGTGCAACTCAGCGGCACAGATGAGCTTGCTGTCTCGAATGACAAGATAAAGGTCCAGAATATCTACCGATATATCCAGGAACGTCCTGGGCGAGACCACTACGAGATCCTCTTAGCCAATGGCGAGTGGCAGGTACGCTTAGCACCACACGATGATACTATGCAGTATAGTCAGGAGCTACATGCCAAATTGGTGGAGGAGCTTGGCGTCGGTATGGTTGAAGCGAAGATGGTAGGGTGAAGTGTCAACCTGAGCGAAAGGGGATGACCCCTTCCGCTCAGGTTGGCAAAAGAGGTCCTGAGTTCTTTAGATTTTAGAGGTCGCCACCAGTGCGGGTGTTCGCGATACCACTGCACGGTTTCAGCAAGCGCTGTATGAAAAGAGTATTCTGGTTGCCATCCGAGTTGACGTATCTTCGTGATAAATTTCATCTGTAGAGATCTGAAGAAAGCGTTCTACGTGCTTGCTTTAATCAGGATTACTATATCGATAGGCCCGACTCACACGTCGCCAATCTGGTTCCCGGCCACGCACTGGACGATCCTCTTCCACCGGCTCTAATTTGTTCGTTTCCAGCAAACGCCTTCGCAAATTCGTGAGATCTATTTGTTCTTCAGGTGGAAAGAATGCCCGATAAAGCAAAGTCGCCTCTGTAAGTGTCAAGATACCATCTCCTACAGGGGGTTCTTTGATCACACTGAGAGGGAGGGTATCCTTGCTCGCTGGCGACTGCTTCCCGAGAGAGGGCCACCACTCAGCATCATCCCCGAGTTGTACGCATCACACTCATATCAGCAAGATAACTCAGCACGATCTCCGGGTCACGTTGGACTTGTGAGCGCAACGTGTGCAAGGCGGCCTGTAAACCTGGCAATACATCAGCATCGAGAGTTCGTTGCCCTGACTCAATATCTGTGACAGGCACCCACTTGACATGTAAACTCGGAATGGGCTGCAAATGCAAATTAGGGCGTAGCTCATCGCGATTAGCGCGCAACAGGATACAATGGAGCAGCGAAACTGCTGTCCCCTGTTCTGAGCGACCCCAGACATGAACCTGGTGTTCCTGCCATCCTGCTTTTAGCTGTATGAGGGAAGCATGGGAAGACCACATGAGTAGTGCATCTAGTGTACGTTCCACCGAATCGCTTACTGACTCAGTACCAAGCACGAGACGCATGGGAGGTCCCCATGGACCATCGCGCAACAAGACCCATAGAGACCAGTCACGGATGGCAAATGCAACCACACCTGCCGTCACGATGAGACGACGAGGCACAGCGTCACGCGCAGGGTGTGAGGTTATTGATGTGTTCGGCCTGGAAAGTATACTCATAACTACATAACTCCAACGCTCTGCACAACTCTAAAATAGAGATGGTTTCGATACTATGAATAATAGTATAGCATGTTCACCAGGATCTGCCTATCTGCTTTCTACCTGCTACGGAAACTCGTATTGTACGTTCTATTCTTTAATTTTGGTCTATAATTCACCCCAAAAATAGACTGATGACATGGGAGCCGCAGATATTGTTTTTGGAAGCTTGTATGGTTGAAAATTCAGTGGTGCAAAACACATGCGGGGAACGAAAAAACAATCGGGCATCCCTGAGAGGATGCCCACATATATTTCTCGATGAATATTTCTCTTAGCGTCCAAAAATAAGATGGAGACCAAGAGCAAAGGCAGCTGAGAGTATTAAGGCTAAAAGCTGGAGTAGCTGATATCGTGCAATGATTGTGCGAGGATCAATAGCTACAGACTTAGCACCACTAGATCTTCGGACTTGTTGTTGTCTCTGCATTATTTTTTCCCCTTTATTGATGGAGTACGTGGGAAACCAATCTCTCACTAACATTATATACGACCAGAAGTGATTTTCGGTTGCATTTAGTATAAATGTACCCGATATCGTGTAAAAAAGCAATGTATAAGATCACAAAATTGTATCTACTCCTAAAAGGCAGGATAGGTCAGTTGCAACCTGTGCATTGCATTATGCTCACACATGGATATTCATCCCCCCAGGGAAATATCGGTAGCGTAAGTTACCAATTCTGAGGCATAGTACTCCAGGAGCACGGCAAAGTCAAGCGAAACAAATCCCCACAAACAATCAGGCAAACAAATATTGGAATACTTTCTCGCCGACCTTCTGATCTTCCACTTCGATATTATTGGCCTCTTCACGAGCAAACTTCACAGCTTCTTGCAGTCGCTCAACACGTGCCAGCAATTCGTTAATGCGTCTGGCTGGTAGCGCTCCTGAAAACTTTACAGTCCTCCAGGTTCCTATCACGACATCCTCATAATATACCTCGACCTGTGCTGGATGCTTTTCCGTTGCCTCAGCTTTCACATGATTTCGCGGAATTTTCTTAGTTTTAAGGGTCTGTACAGGCTCAGTCGCCCAGCAGTCAGCCGAAGAATCAAAGACCCAGGCCTCCGACGCATCCAGAACCGGCAATTTCTTGATAAAAGTGTGTATATCCACTAACTGCTTTTCAATGAACAGCAGATGGGTAGCTGGTACTTGTGACAACAAGGTCTTCCCATCGACAACGACATCAGCTTTGGCTTTGCAATTAGCCCAGTCCTTAGTAGCAGTGACATCAAAGAGTTTGGTCAAAACCTCAACTGTTTGACGTATAATCTCCTCGGCTCTGGTCTGAACTTTTGTTGATTCTGGTGGCAACTGCTCACCCTCTTCGTCTTTTGGTCGATACGTTCTTGCAATACCAGAGAGGATAGTTGGCTTCTGAAGTGCATGATGGGCTTCTGTGAGTTCCTGTAATGAACGGCTCTTTGTACCTTTTTCTATTGCTATGATTTGTGATAGGCGTGGGGCCATTATTGGTTTCCTTTCTACTCTCTATCTATCTATCTATTTAATTGCTGAACTTTTCAGGTTTCCTCGCCACCTGTGGTGGTTCGCTCCTGTCACTCACACCTGACCGTTTGTGAAGCGCCGTAGGCGCTGAGAAATCAGGAAAAGGGGACCTGAAGAGTTACACTAGCTTACAATTGCAGAGCTAGCTAACAAATAGTATAGATGTGTTGTCAACCACAACGAAGCATTGGCGTGGTTTCATAGTACTTTTCACGTCATTGTGTGACGCAACTTTTTCGTATATCACATCATAAAGTACTACTCATATCGCATTTCCGTGAATATATGCTGCTATATCGTCGAAGTAGTAGATACTGTCAGCGAGGAAGCTAATGGATTTTCCTGCCATAGTTGAGTATACTTAGCTCGATAACAGATTACCATGCAGAACCAGTACCGAAAGGGATCGTTTCGTGCACCGCAAAGATCGAGTCCTTGAAGCATTGCGATCATTGTGCACTCAGCGACCAGCACAAAGTAGTGCATCGCGTCGTCATAGAGGTTTCAGTGCCGAAGAAGTTGCAGACCTGGCAGAAATAGATCGTACGAATGCCAGTCGTGATCTTAACCTGCTAGCACAAGAGGGAATCATTGAACGTATTCCTGGTCGTCCCGTCTTATTTACGATCAAAACAACTACCCGTGAAACGCTAGAAGAGAGTGGCGTCAATGGGAAGGGGACCTCTGGTGGGTCCAGCTTACCCTACCCTATCACTACGAATGAGCCAGGCAAGCCACCGGCAGTCGTTGCCTCTGTACATATTGGTACAGTTGCTACAAATTTTGAGACACTGATCGGGAGCAACGAAGGGCTAAAAGTTGCTGTTCAACAGGCTAAAGCTGCCATTCTTTATCCGCCACGAGGTCTCCATACACTACTTTGTGGTCCCAGCGGTGTAGGAAAAACGACGTTTGCGCGGCTAATGCACGCTTTTGCGCTCGACCTGAAAGCCCTGCCTCCCGATGCACCTTTTATCAGTTTCAATTGCGCTGATTATGCTGGAAATCCACAATTGTTGATGGCCCATCTTTTCGGTGTCGTACGAGGAGCCTACACAGGGGCAGACCGTGACCGTGAAGGGCTGGTTGAGCAGGCTCATCGTGGTATTCTATTCCTGGATGAGGTACATCGTCTCCCACCAGAGGGTCAGGAGATGTTGTTCTACTTGATAGATCGCGAACGCTTCCGTCGTCTGGGCGATGCCAGGGAACGGCAAGCCTCACTGCTCCTACTCTCTGCCACAACAGAAGATCCTAATATTGCGCTGTTACCAACTTTTCGACGGCGTATTCCTATGACGATCACCCTCCCCGGACTACATGAGCGTACCATCACAGAACGCTATGAACTGCTACGGGCCTTTTTCACGACGGAGTGTAGCAGTATTGGAACACACATTCATGTTGCCCCTCAGGTACTCCAGGCACTCTTACTCTACGAATGCCCAGGCAATATTGGACAATTGCGTACAGATGTACAGCTTACCTGTGCTCGTGCCTACCTGGAATATCGCACCAGCAATCTTTCAGAAATGAACATCCACATTGATGTACTACCAGAGCATATCCGTCGTGGACTCTTGCGTACTGCTGATTTTCATCGTGCCCTCGAACCTGTACAACGCCTCTTAGAAGCCACACATATCTTTACTCCAACAGGTCTTAGCCTGAATGATTTGCCCGATTTGGCATATGATCTCTATGCTACGATCAGCAGAGGATTGAACACATTACGTAATAGCGGTCTATCAGAGTCCGAGATCAACAAGGTGCTGCACCTGGATATTCAACACTACTTCCAGCGTTTCGCTGATACTGTTAGCGAGGAGCGCTCCGAGACCGCTTACCACCTGGTTGATGAGCAGATTATAGCGCTGAGCAGATCCATTATCCAATTTGCAGAAGAGCAACTAGGGCGCACATTCCCAGAGAAATTATCTCTCGTGCTGGCTTTGCATTTGACAAGCACATTAGAGCATATTGTGCATGGCCACCAGATGGTTGTCCCAACCTTGCAAGCAATGCGCCAGACTTATCCCATTGAATATAACGTGGCACGAGAGGCACTATTACGAGTGCGTTCAGTACTGAACGTCCCTCTACCTGAAAGTGAAACGGATGTCCTGACCGTCCTTCTTGCTAATGCCCATACCTTTTTGGGTCAGCAACAATCGACCGTTGGTATTGTCGTTGCAGCCCATGGCCGCAATATTGCGGCTGGTCTGGCGGAACTGGCAAATACATTGGTCGGAGTCAACTCTGCGGTTTCTGTAGAGCTTACTCTGGAGCAATCCCCTGAAGAGCTACTTGTCCAGGTAGAGCATTGTGTACAAAACATAGATCAAGGTCGAGGTGTACTCTTACTCGTAGATTTTGCCTCACTGCTCTCATTAGGAGAGCTGGTAACCCAACGGACAGGAGTGCAAACGCGCACTGTATCAGGCGTTTGTGCTCCTCTCGTCGTTGAAGCATTACGCAGAGCACAGCGTCCAGATCATGCTACTCTCGATCAATTAGCCGCAAGTCTGGTACTATTCCGTGGAACTGATGAGCCAGTACAGACAACTCTACGCCAAAAAGATGAGGGTGTCCACAGCATTTTACTCCCAAATGCGCAACGCGACATTGCATCAACGATAACCAGTGTTCAAGTACCACGGGTTATTCTTTCGGTTTGTCTCACCGGGTTTGGCAGTGCCATAAAACTGGCCGAATTGATGGAAGAGCACCTGCCGGATCTGCGCAAACAAAGGGTAGAGATCGTTTGTATGGATATTAGTCTCTCTGGAAGGGCTGAGATTGATGTGCAGCGACTTGTTGGGCATCGACAGGTCGTCGCTGTCGTAGGCACTATTAATCCACACCTGGAGAATTATCCCTTTATTTCCCTCACAGAAATACTTTTTGGGGATGGTATCACTCGTCTGCGTACATTGTTGGGTAGCACACTCATTGATCCTGTCATAATACAGCCGTCTTCACAACAGCACTCACTCCCTAACAATGGCGCGCCGATCTTTACACAACGTGCCGATCTCATACGAGAAATTTCTCGTACGCTAACACAGCGCCTCCTATTCCTTAATCCAGTTCGCGTCTTACCATTGATCGAACGAATGATAGAACTCATTGAAGTCGAAGTTGGCGAAACATTTAAAATTGAGGTACTTGCTGGCTTAATTCTCCATCTGGCTTGTGTGCTGGAACGTGGCCCACAAAAAGGATTCCTCGTTAGTGAGGCTGTGCGTACACCAATAGAGCAACAATTTTCCCGTGAGCTGGCCGTCTGTCGCAGAGCCTGGCAGATACTCAGCACACAAATCGCCCGCCCTCTTCCTGATGAAGAGGCCTACAATATTGTGGGTATTCTCAGGCAAGTAGATATCTTTACTATCGATACCGTCGAAACATAACTACTCAGGCCCTTTTGCAAACCCGCCATCCAGATACAACAAGAGCGAGCCACCGCCAGTGGGGAGCAGACCTGAGTAGTTATCTCTGTTCTTTGTTTCTGCATCGTCGAAGGATGCGTCGCCAATATCTAATTGTGCTTACAACTATGCCAAGAAGTGTGCTATGTGTGTAGCACACTTCTTGGCATAGTTATTGCTACATATACAAATGGACCCGGCAATACCAAATTTCAGTTGAAGTGTGTAGTGGATTCAGTAGGACCACTCACACAATAGACACTCATACAACAGGTAAAGAGGAGAAATTTGGAGTTTATGAGAGAGGGCCATGATACGAGTTTTGATTGTATGCAGTTGGGGAATGTCTACCAGTTTACTGGTAGAAAGTATGCTTACAGCAGCACAAACACGGAATTGCCAGCTAACGGTTGAGGCACTAAGCGCGGGCGAATATATGGCAAAAGTTGATAAGTGTGAGATCGTACTGATCGCACCACAAATTCGCCATTTACGCAAAAGTATTGAGAAGTTAGCAACGTCTATAGGGGTGCCAGTGGCGTTGATCGAACCTTTTCACTACGCCACGATGAATGGACAGGCAGTACTGGAACAGGTACTTGGCATATTGTCTGCTACAGAAAGAGGGCAAGCCGCAACGTGAAGAATTTGATTGAGCAAAGTAGTGATTGGTTCGAGCGTTATCTCGTTCCTCCACTCGGCACACTGGCAAGTAGTATCTACCTGCAAGCTGTGCGAGATGCTTTTGTCATTTTCACTTTGCCTCTCATTATCGCGGGAAGTCTTTTTCTGATAGTGGCGAACCCACCTCCTATCTTCGGATTAGATGTGTTGGTGAAGCCATATCTGAGTGCTATTCTGGTTCCTTTCGAGCTTTCATTTGGACTGATGGCGCTCTTCCTGGCTTTTGGGGTAGCCTATAGCCTGGCCCAATATCATCGCACTGAACCAGTGCAACCTGGTGTGCTAGCCATGGTACTTTTCCTGGTTGCCACCATGCCAGTAAGAGATCTGACAACACTGACCTTTGGCGAGGTTCTACCATATCTGGGAGGACAGGGGCTTCTCGTTGCCATCATAATCGGGATCATGACAACTGAAGTGATGCGCCGATTTCGCGGCTCACGCTTTACCATTAATCTGCCCAGGAGCGTTCCGCCAAATGTTAAGAGAGCATTTGAGGCACTCGTGCCAACGTTTCTGCTCTTAACGCTGGTTTGGGCCATTGAATGGTTTGTGAGTTCCCATACCATGGTTAATACAGATGGCAGTCGTTATCAATTGACGCTACCGATCTTGCTTATGGAAGTCTTTAAGCCTCTAGTGGTTGTACAGAACAGCTATCCAGCGGCGTTACTTGAGATTATCTTGATGATGTTGCTCTGGTCTGTGGGCATTCATGGGATGAATGTGGTTACGGCAATTGCGGCACCATTCTGGTTCTCTACATTAGCAGCCAACGCAAGTGGCGGACACGGCATCGTCACAGAGCCCTTCTTTCACATCTTTACACATATCGGTGGTTCTGGGGCGACGTGGCCCCTGGTCATCTATATGCTGCGCTCACGCTCGGCCCAATTGCGTACAGTGGGAAAGGTAGCATTAGGACCTGCCGTCTTTAATATCAACGAACCTGTCACATTTGGTGTACCTATGGTACTCAATCCAATTATGATGATCCCTTTCGTACTGGTACCAGTCATCATCGTCACGATTAACTATATCGCGTTCTCGGTGAATCTGGTCCATGTACCCATCGTCTTGCAACCCTTTACCGTTCCCATCGGAGTCAGCGGCTTTCTGGCAACTGGCGGAGACATTCGTGGGAGTCTCTTACAGTTTTTCAACTTCGCTGTCTCTGCCCTCATCTATTATCCGTTTTTCAGGGCCTGGGAACGCATTCTTATAGAGCGAGAAGAGGCAACTGCCAGGCAAGAGGAAAACTCAGGCGGTTCCTTTGCCGGGCCAACCTCAACGCATCCATTAAGGAACGACCAGTTCCAGAAAGGAGGTTTTAGCGACACAGAGACCCACGAGAAAACAACAAAGCGTACCACTGTGGCTACAAAGATTGGCAACTCGTGAAATGTTGGTTGCCAGACTTGAGAAATCACAAATAGTGTAAGGAAAGATTTAACGATGAAACTATTTCGCCAACAGCACAAAACATTCAGCGCCATCTTCGGTATTCTCCTTATTCCCGTGCTACTTGCTGCTTGTGGCAACAGCAGCACCGCAACTACTAACCCGACTCCTACGACTCCAGGCAAAGGGTGCACAAAGATTGGTGTTCTCTTACCTGAGACAGCAACTTCAGCACGTTGGGAGAGCAAAGACAAACCTCTATTGACCCAAAAAATACCAGCGGCAGTAGCTGGTGCCACTGTAGACTTCTATAATGCAGAGGGCGATGCCACAAAACAGCAAAGTCAGGCAGACGCTGCATTGACCAAGGGTGATTGTATCCTGGTGGTAGCTGCCAGTGATAGTGCAGCAGCCGCTGCTATTGTGTCAAAGGCCAAGTTGCAGAACGTTCCTGTGATTGCGTATGATCGCCTGATCCAGTCCAAAGACCTTAGCTACTATGTGTCTTTTGACAATGTGAAGGTTGGTGAACTCCAGGGTCAATACATCGCCGATCACTATAAGGACTATGTCAAGGGAAACAATGCAAACGTTGTGATGATCAACGGATCACAGACCGACAACAACGCTTTGTTATTCAGACAGGGCGCATTGGACGCACTTCAGCCACTTTTTGATGCGAAAACATTGAATAAGGTCTATGACCAGTACACTCCACTCTGGGACAACGACAAGGCTCGTACTGAGATGGATGGAGCTCTAATTGCACAACAGAGCAATGTTCAGATTGCCTACGTTGCCAACGACGGCATGGCAAACTCGGTCATTGCCTCTCTCAAGGCCAAGAAACTCAATGGGAAGGTGCTGGTAACAGGACAGGATGCAACTGCTGCAGGCATCCAGAGCATTCTCGCAGGCGATCAGGCAATGACTGTCTACAAGGCTATTGCATTAGAGGCCCAGGCCACAGCTGACCTTGTTAAAGCATTGAATGCTGGCACATCTACTGCTGCTTTGACCAATGGTGCAGTAACCAAGACTTCTGATGGCACCGCTATTCCTTCGATCCTTGAAACACCTGTAGCCGTTGACAAGACCAATATCGCCTCAACAGTTGTTGCTGACGGGTTTGTGACCGTTGCTGAGATATGCCAGGGTCTGCCCAAAGGCACTGATGGTGTTTGCCCGTAAATGTACAGTTGGTAGTTTGTAGTGGGTGCCGTCATTATTTGGCGGCCCCAGGGCTGTAGGGGCAAACCCTGTCCCTACAACTCACACTGAAAGCTTGGCGCTAGTATTATAGATCAGGCTCGCTCTGGCAGGGTCCCGTCCTCAAGCAATCATTTGACTCTTACCTGTTTATCGCCTGAGAGCGACAAACTACCAATCAGCAACGATCTACCTGCAAAGATACGCTTTCTCCTTGAATACTTTATCTACTTGTAATTTTTTGGAGGACTATATGGCCGATATTACTCCTTCGGCAGGGGGTATCGCAACACAACGAACCGATGAGCCCCGCCTCAAGATGCGAGGAATTGGCAAAAGCTTTGGTGCTGTCCGTGCACTCAACAGTGTGGATTTTGAGGTGTACGCTGGTGAAGTTGTTGGTCTTGTCGGTGACAACGGTGCTGGCAAATCCACATTGATCAAAACTATCGCAGGCGTTGGACCATGTGATGAAGGTGAAATCACCGTTGAGGGCCAATCAGTTAAGATTACGAGTCCACAAGCGGCAACCCACCTGGGTATCGAGACCGTTTACCAGGACCTTGCTCTCTGTGATAATTTGGATGTCGTTGCTAACCTGTTCCTGGGTCGTGAGATGCGCACCATGTATGGCTCCTTATCTGAAAATGAGATGGAGCAGCGTGGTTTAGAGGTACTGCGTACACTGGATGTAAAAATTCCTTCAATCCGTGCAATTGTCTCAACCCTCTCCGGTGGTCAACGTCAATCCATTGCCGTCGCCAAAACCGTCCTGCGCAATGCAAAAGTTGTCCTGCTTGACGAGCCAACGGCGGCTCTTGGTGTTGCACAAACGCGTCAGGTACTCAACCTGATCGTCCGTCTACGTGAGCAGGGTCTGGCTGTCGTCGTGATCTCACATAACCTGGCCGATGTTTTCGAGGTTGTTGATCGCGTCGTTGTATTACGCCTGGGCAGAAAAGTTGGCACTTTCGATATCAAATCTACAACCCCTGAACGCATCGTAGCGGCAATCACCGGAGCCGAGTTCGGTGAAATAATGGCAACAACTCCAACACATAGCAATGGCGCAACGGGAGGACATTAAACTATGAGCGAGACTACTAAGTCTGCCCCCACTTCTTCTAGCCATTCGGTATCTGCTGCCTCTGTAGAGGCCCCATCTTATACGCAAAAGCTAACCTTTGGCCAGATGCTCCGTGGTGACCTGGGCTTTATTCCTGTTTTATTAACATTGATTGCTATCACGATCTATTTTTCAGTTACTACTGACGGACTCTTTCTTAAGCCCGATAATCTCTCCAACTTGCTACAAAACATTATTACGATTGGTATCGATGGGCTTGGAGTTACACTTGTTCTGCTACTTGGTGAGATCGATCTTTCTTTGGCATCGGTTGGCACACTTTGTGCTGTTGTCATGGGTGTGCTTTCGGAACGTATGGGATTTCCAGCCTGGGAAGCCATCCTTGCAAGTTTACTGGTAGGTGCCCTTGCTGGTAGTATCAATGGTTTCTTTGTCGCGGTTTTACGTATTCCATCGTTTATTGTGACCCTGGCTGCCTCGATTGCTTATGCAGGCTTGCTACTCAATCTGCTTGCAGGTCAGGCCACCTTGATCATTCATGATCCGTCCATCCTCTCCATTAGTGGGAGTGCCTACAGCTTCCTGCCAGATGTCCTGGGTGTTGGTCTACCAACTCTGGTTTTGATCCTCTATGCAGGTGGCATGGTGCTTGACCAGGTAACACGACAACGAGCGGGCCTCAGAACAAAACCACTCCTGCAACTTGTTGGACAAATTGTAGTGGCGGCAGTGATTGTCGAGGGGGCAATCGCCGTTCTGGAAAATACACCCGGACCAGCAGGTACCTACCTGGGTGTACCCAACTCTGCTGCTATCTTCTTCAGCTTGATTCTGATTTTGTGGCTGGTTCTGACCAAAACTAGCTTTGGTCGCCATATCTATGCCGTTGGTGGCAATGCAGAAGCGGCTCGCCGTGCAGGTATTAATGTGACGGGCATACGTATTGCTGTCTTTACACTATGCTCAACACTCGCGGCTGTTGGTGGTATTCTCGCCGCGTCACTTGCCAACGCCGTCGCAAGCCAGATCAGTCCGTCGCTATTGCTCGACTCTATTGCGGCAGCGGTCATCGGCGGTGTCAGTCTCTTTGGTGGGAGTGGTTCCGTGTGGTCTATTGTGTTGGGTGCCTTGATCATTGGTAGCCTGGAGAATGGCCTCGATTTACGTAGCCAGGGATCAGATGTGAAGCAGATGATCGAGGGAGGCGTGCTCCTACTTGCCGTCATCGTTGATGCTCTCGTCCGTCGTGCTCAGACCCGCAGTGGGCGCTAACACTTTCTAGATAAGAGGTAACTGTAACTACTCAGGTCTCTTTTCTAATTTCTCAGCGCCTCAGGCACTTCGCCAGCCGTTTTATGTGAGTGGCAGGGTTTGCGCCGCAAACCCTGCCACTCACATAAAATGGCGGAAGCGGGCCACCGCAGGTAGTGAGGATAACCTGAGGAGTTACGGGCATAGGCGTGGACTGAAGGGGTGCAGGGTCTCCCTGCCGGGGCTTGGGGTGTCCCCAATACCTCTTTTCTTTAGTATTGCCGCTGGAAGCGGCACAAAAAACAAGAATGCAGAGGGATCCCTCTGCTAAAGTCGGTGCCTATGGGGGGTTACAGGTATCTGCAAAGGTATCCTGAAATACAACGGGCGGCAGAAAAAGGGAGGTGTACCCTATGCAATTATTTCAAGGACGCAGGCGACTTTTTGTGGTTGTGACATTAGCTCTCATCGTTATTATCACACTCACTACCATTTTCATTCCCAGGTTTGTCAACAAGCCAAAATTAATCACAGGGGCCGCTCCTGATGGCGATTGGACTTCATCATCCTGGGCACCTTCCAACAATACCATCCTGGGTACTGCCGCCAATACCACTAGCAATGTCTGGTTCACAGGCTATAATGGGATCGTCAGTACTGTCTTCTATCCTTCAGCAGACACGCCCAATACCACCAGTCTGGAGTTCCTGGTGGGTGACAACGGACACACCTGGGTCAATGAAGAGCAAGCCGATACGACGGCACACACTCAACTCGCTGATAAGCACTCACTGGCATGGCAAACCGTGAACATAGCCAAAAACAAAACCTACCAGATCAAAAAGACAATTTACACTGACCCTACACGTGACTCATTGATACAGCAAGTCACCTTTACCGCACTCCAGGGCACACTCGCAGACTATCTCCTCTATGTCTACTACAATCCTACGCTACACAACAAGGGTGATAAAAATAGTAGCTCGACCCGGAACTACAATGGCAGGACAGTCCTGATCAGTACCGGCACTTCCGGCAACCAGGCCAGTGCACTGGCCGCCTCGATCCCTTACCAGGCAGGGATGACCAGTTCAGGCTTCTTCCAGCTCAACGATGGCTTAACCGATCTCAAAGGATCGACACGCTGTGGGAGTGACAAATGTCCTGATTACACAATGAACTATACCTATAGTTCCGCTACGCAAGGCAATACCGTTCAGACAGGGCTACTCGACCTTTCTAACAATGGCGCAATCAATACCTCATCGGCAACATCAATCACTTTTAACCTCGTCCTTGCCTTCGGCCTGACAAATCATGATGTCTCAGCCACAAACAATGCAGAGAGGACACTGACGGCAACTCTCAATGATACATCTGATATGTTGCATACTTATATCTCTCAGTGGAACAAATTCGATAATAGCCTGAACCAGCCACCTGCTGTTGGTCACACACCAGCTATTCAGCAGGCTCGCCAGCAAGAATATTACCTGGCAGCAAACGTACTAAAAGCAGCACAGGATAAGCAGACAGGGGCATTTGTCGCAGGTCTGGGCAATCCCTGGGGTGAATCAAAAGGTGATGATGACACAGGGGGCTATCATCTTGTATGGCAACGCGATATGTACGAGTTTGCCAGTGCTTTGCTTGTCGCAGGCGATAAGGCTGATCCTCAACGGGCCGTCCAATGGGCCTTTGATAAGCAGCAACAGCCCGATGGTCACTTTCCACAGAATAGTGATGTCAGTGGAGAACCCTACTGGACTGGTATCCAGATGGATGAACAGGCCTATCCCATCATGCTGGCCTGGAAGTTGGGAATCACTGATAGCACAAACTATACGAAGCATATCAAGCCAGCCGCAGACTTTATCGTGGCACATGGTCCTGTAACAGGCCAGGAACGTTGGGAGGAGAACGGAGGCTATAGTCCTGCCACGATTGCGGCAGAGATCAGTGGACTTATTTGTGCAGCCGATATTGCCCGTATGAATGGGGACACAGCCAGCCAGAAGCGCTATACCGATACTGCCGATTTTTACCAGAGCAACGTAGTGAAATGGACATATACCACCACCGGCTCACACGGAAACGGTCACTATTTTATACGTATTGGTAGCACGGGAAACGCCAATGACGGAGCGTCTATTACCATCGGTAATGGTGGTGGTACTCATGACGAGCGAGATATTGTCGATACCAGCTTCACAGAACTTGTGCGCCAGGGCACGTTTCCTGCCAATTCACCATACATTACCTCATCACTTGCCGTCGTTGATGCAACAATTCAGCAGACGATCAATGGGAATCACTATTGGTTTCGCTACAACTACGACGGTTACGGAGAACATAACGACGGCTCAGACTATGATGGATCGGGGACAGGACGGCTATGGCCTATCTTCTCAGGAGAGCGCGGCCTCTACACTGTGGCGGCAGGTGGAGATGCTGACCCTTACCTTACAGCAATGATGGCAGCGGCCAATAGTAGTGGGATGATCCCCGAACAAGTTTGGGACAATCAGGCACCCTCTGGCGATACGCCCGGTACTCCCACTAAATCAATGAACCCATTAAATTGGGCAATGGGTGAGTACATCACATTGCTTTTCTCCACTGCACAACACAAAATAGTGGATGTTGTACCCATCACCTACGATCGCTACGTTGCCCATACCCACCAGCCCTGAACTTATGGAAGCTAGCCTTCCTGCCGGAGCACGAGGTGCCCTCGCCACCTGTGGTGGCTCGCTCTCGTTTAATGTGGGTTGCGGTGGTTGCGCCGCAACCACCGCAACCCACATTAAACAACCTGCGAAGCGCCGTAGGCGCTGAGGGATCAGGAAAAGGGAATTCTGAATAGTTACTAAAAGTGGGAGGTGCAGGAGGGCGGCCAGCCCTTCTGCCGGAGCGCGAGGTGTCCTCGCAATCCAGACCACTTTCCAGGAGAAAAAAAGGTAAACAATGCGTCTGGTGATTGACCTGACGCCATACGAAGAACATGCACAGGTCATTTATATTGGCCTGTTACAGCATTCACGCGTTCTACCTCTGGTATGGAAGGTGATGCCGGGACAAACCAAATGGGATCAAGGATTATGGGAATGTATTGACAAACTCTTCGAGCGTTTGGCTCCTCATCTTGGAGAGACCGACTGTACGATCATGGGAGATAGTGCGTTTGGATGTTTTCCGATGGTCCGTTTGTGTCAAAAATATCGGTGGCACTATCTCTTTCGAATCTGTGAGCAACACACGTGTGAGCACTGGTCCAGTCAAGGCCGTCTTTTGCCAACCTGTCCCGTCTCTGATCTGGTGAACAAGCCTGGTATGCGGTTTTATGGACATATTCGTTTATGGCAAGAGGATCAAATCGAGACCAATCTGAGTGCCTGCTGGGAGAACAATGAGGAGGAAGCATTGTTCGTCATTTCCGATCGGCCAGCGTGCCGTCGGCGCATCGCCGACCTATTTCGGGTGCAGGAGGGCGGCCAGCCCTTCTGCCGGAGTGCGAGGTATCCTCGCAAGACCCACCCACCTCCCACCGCCGAAGGCGGTGTAAAAGAAACATTCAAAGTCCTGTCCAGAGATTCTCGAAATATACATTTCTTCAAAGAATTTGCTATAATGTAGCATAGACATTAGAATGATTGGTAGGCATTACTCGTGTTATATCAAACTTTAAAAAAATGTGTTGGCATCTTCTTTAACACCCTCAACCTGCTCATGGCAGGAAACTTACCCCCCTTTGTATGCGCATGCGTTGTTGTAGAAGAACAAAACCGTTACCTCGTTGTTGAGCAAACTGATGGTAGCTTTGTCTTCCCGGCAGGTTTTATGCGCTGGCGTGAACATCCGATGCAGGCTGCGCAGCGCGAGGGCAAGGAGGAAACTGGCCTACAATTGCGCATAGGGAACATAATCAATTACTACTCACTGGCAAGTCAGCAATTCGATCAGATGAGCGTGATAAGCATCATCTATAGCGGTGAAGTCATCGGAGGAGAGTTACGAAGTAGTATCGAAGGACGCCCCTGCTGGGTCCATGAGGACGATTTGCGAGGAAGGATGACGCCCCTCTTCGAAAGCATTCTCGATGACTATCTGCGCCATCGCACATAAAAATTAACTAATGTGAGAAGCGGCTAAAGAATTGCCAGATGACCACATTTGCATTAATAACATGTGTTGTATTGGGAGAGCCGGGCCATGTATGCCCGCCATCGCTCACACGATAATGTACGACGATCGAACCAGCAGCGCAATGTGTCCACTGAGTTGCTGTCACATCACCCTTTTGGAAGAAGACATTTGAGCTTGCACTGCACTTGTTATTATTAAGCCAGACATCCAGGTAATCTTGTACCGCGGCCATACGGGTAAAGGTATTGCCCATATAAGGTGCTAGCTGGTCGGCGAAACCATGGATTTCCAGCACAGGAAGGGGTCGTGAGGGTTGACAACCACCAGGGATAGGATAATAGGCACCGGAAACGGTGGCTACAGCCGCAATCTGGTTAGTAAGAGCACAGGCTATCCGATATGCCATACCACCACCCAACGAAAAACCTGTGATATAGACACGGTGCGAGTCAACACAATAGTTTTTCTCAAGGTAGCTAAGGAGATCACGGGTGAACTGGATATCATCTGCATCCCCTGTGGGTCCATATGCCCCCACTCCAGCATTCCACGAGGGTGGCGAATCAACCCCTTGCGGGAAAACAAGCACAAAGCCAGCCTTGTCTGCCTCTTCATTCATGCGAGTATTGCGTTCCATGATCTGCGATGTCCAGCTATACCCATGATAGTTAATCACAAGTGATTGTGGTTGCATCCCATAGGATGGAGGCAGATGCACCAGAAAGGTCCGTTTTAACCCGTCAGAAGTAATGGTTTGTGTGTTATCCCCGGCGTTGTGTTGTGGCGTGGTACACGCTATATGGGAGGGGATCGACATACCGGGTAGAGCAAGATGCTGCCCAGTTACAGGGAGAGTGATCTTTAGAGCATACAGGACAGCGTATAAAAGGATGAAAAGCGCGAGAACGAAGCCGATGATTCCCATAAGACGGCGGATATTCAAGCGATTATCAGGTTTCGTTTTGTCATTCATCTCGTGCAACTCTCTATTTTCTCTTACCTCTATGCACTCTCTTTCACACAAAGCACAGTATAGCATGACCTGGAGTTGTGTCGCAAGGGAGGAGGCAGGAGCATTCTTCTAACCTTCCTACCCCGTTGTTGCGTAGCATGCTATACTCCATGGATTAAGCGTAACAACCAGACTCAGAAAGCCATAAAATCTATGCATTTTACAGAGACAAAAGTTTTACGAGTCGATACCCTTCAACCTGAATCATCTATCATCGAACATGCTGCCGCCTTGCTACGAGCTGGAGAGATTGTGATCTTCCCTACTGAGACCGTCTATGGGCTTGGTGCTGATGCTCTGCAAACAAGTGCAGTGGAACGTATCTTTGCCGCTAAGGGGCGGCCCTTCTATGATCCCCTGATCGTACATATCGCAGAAGAAAGTGCATTGGGGATGGTGGGAACCGACATACCCCCACTGGCACACCAATTGGCACAAGCATTCTGGCCGGGACCGCTCACCCTGGTTTTACCCGCGAGTTCTCGTATACCTGAGCTGGTCACGGCAGGCCTGACAACAGTTGCAGTACGTATGCCACGCCATCCCATCGCACTTGCACTGATTCGTGCTTGCGGATCACCGCTGGCAGCGCCGAGCGCAAATCGCTTTATGCATGTCAGCCCTACAACCGCTCAGCACGCACTGGCAGATCTCAATGGACGAGTACCGCTTATTCTGGATGCTGGCCCATGTGAGGTGGGAGTGGAATCTACCATCCTTGATCTTTGTTCCACTGTGCCCACAATTCTGCGCCCTGGCGGAGTAAGCCTGGAAGCTCTGCGGCACGTTCTACCAACAGTACAACTATCACAGAAGATCACTCACAATGATAATGAAGCTCAGCGAGTTCCTGGTCAATTACTCACTCACTACGCCCCCGCTATCCCTTTATTTCTCTTCGAGGGAACACCCGAAGCTATGCACATGGCGATGTTAGCAGAAGTACAACAATACCAGACACGCGGTGAACGCGTGGGCGTTTTAATAGCGGATGAGGATATCTCTGCATTTCAGGATAGCAGTGCACATATCTACACATTGGGAAGCGCCGCTGTCCCTGAACAGATGGCTACCCGCCTCTTTGCAGGATTACGCGCACTTGAGGAGGCTGGCGTACAGGCTATTCTCTGCCGAAGCTTTGAGGAGCAAGGACTCGGTCTGGCCATACGAGATCGTCTACTCAAAGCTGCCGGAAGCAAGATCTTTGCTGCTTGTGACGAGGAGATCTTGAGTGCTCACTTCTGGTTACTGCGGAGATGGCGTATCTTTAGAGCAATCTGGAGCGAAAGGCGCAGCTCAGGATCTTCAAGTGAGCGTCCTAGTAATTCCTGAACGCGTTCAAGGCGATAAAGTAGTGAGTTGCGGTGAAGATGCATGATACGGGCTGTTTCGCTGAGGTTGCCGTTGCAGCGAAAGAAGCCTTCCAGGGTTTCGACCAGCGTGCCATCGTTACGGGCATCATGAGCGATGAGTGGACCAAGCGTTTCTTGATAGAAATCAGTAAGTTCACTCTGTCCATCCAGATAAAAGAGAAGGCGATAGATGCCCAGGCGAGCAAACGAATGGATTTTCCCTTCACCAAAGAGGCGTCGTCCTATCTCCAGTGCTTGTTGTGCCTCACGCAACGATTGAGGTATCCCCTGCAAGTTTTTGGCAACATGTCCGATACCGCAAGAATGTAGAGGGAAGTTGGTACCACTTCCTCGACTTTGTAACAAACGCGCATGGACTCGTTCTATGCGCGTGAAAATATTATTTTCACGCTCTCGTTCATCTCCTCCACTCACATCGAGCTCAGAGAGGGGAATAAGAGCAATAACTCTTCTAAACTCACTTAACACCCAACACGCAGACCATGCTCTTACCAGTTCATCGCGTAATCGCTTACTCCATTGGGCAAACAAATTAGCCCCTGGATAGTCGGATTCGTGAGAGGCAAGCTCAAAAATAGCCACTACCTGCGGACCAGTGAGATCATAACCCAGGATACGTGCTCGCACCAACATCTCTTCTGGTTGTTGATAGTGGCCGTGCAGTATATCGGTGAGTGCTTCTACCTGATATCGACTCTCAACCTCGCTACGTTCACGCTCACGAGCAAACTCCAAAGCGAGAATTGGTGCTATCTGACCTAAAATGAGGCGTTCCAGGTAATCAAAATCACTCTCATTGCCAACCAGCGACAGATAGCCCACAACCTCATGACGGATCAAAATTGGTTCTACTACACGCGTTAGCCCTTGCTGATGCAGAACTTCATCCGTTAGTGGCGTTGAAAGAAGTAACATATCGGTCTGGGCTGGAGGGGCTTGTAGGCGCACAACTTGATGAGCATCCTGTACAATTACCCACTTACCTCTACTACTAGCAAGATGTTCAGATACCCCTCGTATTCCTGCTCCCTGAACACTTAACTGCATAAGCTGATGAGCAATCTCCGTCGCCTTTCGCTCCATTTCACTGCGAAAACTGACGACAAAGGTAATGACTTCCCGTTCAATATCTTCGAGGAGTGCTGACGCAGGGAGGAGAATAAGGGGGATGTGCAGTTGATCAGCAACATTTTTTGCCTCGTCACCCAAAGCATCAGCGGATCGAGCCGCTACCACAACAGCGGCTATTCCTACTTTATGCAGGCTTTTCAGCAAATTTGCCAAAGTCTCGTCAAGTCGGCGCAACTGTGAGAGAGTGAGTAGGGCAAGTTCACCCCCCTGAACACACTCAAAGGCCGGGAGACGTGCGCGCATACGACACGCCCATGTCACCCGGCGCTCTAATCCCCCCGTACCCGCCACCAATTGTGCATCTCGTGAGGCGAGCAGAGTGAGAATATTACGGACAGATGCCGATGAGGTTGAAGGGGGAAAACTGCTCATAACTCACACATACAAGAGAAAAACGCGATGATTAGCGTCGCGTTGTGGACGCAATACTGCTGCTACCGGACTTCAGTGCCAGGTGTTGCTTCTCTTTGAACTTCTTTGCTTTGGCCAGATGTTTGTGCCAGGCTACTTTCTTTGCTTTGTTCATGATTTCTGCTACCTTTCAAATTACAAGATTAGTCTTCGGATTCGACATTGCCATCAAAGTCGATTTCGGTCATCTCCTCGGCTTCGTCTCCTCCATCATAATATTCGTCGTCATTGCCCATCTCATCATCATCCTCACGATCATAGCGTATTATCGTATCCTTGATATAGGCTCGAATCGTTTCACCACCGCCTTGTGCTGGGAAACTGACCTTACCAAACATGTTGGGATGCTGATACTCTTCACGGATGATAAGGCGCACCTGCCCATTGTCCATGGCAAGGACTGCTGCTGCATAACGATTTCCGCTCTCCATGAAGTTAATCAGGCGATTTGCCAGGCGTGGCTCAATTTGCCCTATATCTTCTCCAGACGCATTGTGAACGAGCAGCGTGCGACCACTGACATGCAGTTGGACTCTGTCTCCAACACCCACCTTTGCCAGTATGGAGGGAGAGGCCAGATTAAACAACTCAGTCATACCCGTTTTACCAGTTTCTTCAATAAAGAGCCTGGGATCAATACGCTGGTCTCTTCCGGCATGTGTTTGTACGGGTACCTCTTGTAATAATGCGAGCCGATCCAGGTTCTTCTTGGCAATGGTGTTTTTCGGATTGTATTTCAATGTTTGCGTGTAGGCCTGGCGTGCTTCTGCGTACTGTCCTAACTCGCTTAATGCCTTGCCCAGGCGGTTGAAGGCATCAGGTTCACTGGGAAAGAGGTTTAAGATATTCTTATTGGTAATAGCTGCCTCTGCCCACTGACCTTCTTGAGCCTGTTTGACGGCTAAATCGGTCCACTGTTTTTTCAATCGTGCTTTTTCTTCAGCCGACTGTGCTTGGGTCATCGAAGCCTCCTCCATCTTCACAGGAATATGTCTATCTAGAGTTTGTTAGCCTGCTTATTATATCGCAACAGCGCAACCCTGTAGAGACCAGGCTGTAGCACGTTCGATACGTACTTTCACCATAGCACCGGGTTGGATAAGACCAGTGCCATGAGACTCGCCCTCTTCGGGTTGTGGAAAGAACACCAGTTTATTGGCGCGATTACGCCCCTTCCATTGCTGGCGTCCATGGGTAGTATTTGTCTCCTCTACCAGCACTTCCTCTACTTTACCAATATATGGCTGATTCAGTTCAAGAGCAATCTTTGTCTGCAACTCTTCTACAGCGTGCAACCGTCGCTTTTTTTCTGCCAATGGAATATCGTCCTCCCAACGTGCTGCGACTGTACCAGGGCGTACAGAATAGGCTGCTACATGTACGACATCGAAGCGAATTCTCTCAAGCAGATCCAGTGTGTGCTGAAACTCTTGCTCAGTCTCACCGCAGAAACCCACAATTACATCGGTCGAGAGGGTGATAGCCGGCCATAGCTCGCGGACACGCTCAATGCGTTCGCAGTACTCTGCCAGTGTATATCCCCGCTTCATGCGCTTGAGCACATCATCATCACCGGCCTGTACAGGAATATTCAAATGCTCACAAACTTTCGGAAGATGGGCCATACGCTCAATCATGCTATCGGTCATATGTTGTGGGTAAGAGGTCATAAAGCGAATGCGCTCCAACCCCTCAATCTCGCTGAGATACGTCATCAGATCCGCAAGATCAGATTTATCTGGCAGATCTAGACCATATGCCTCAATAGTTTGTCCAAGCAATGTTAGCTCCCTGGCTCCCTTTGCAACGAGTGAACGAGCTTCTACTACCAACTCTGCTACAGGGCGACTACGTTCACGTCCACGCCGGTAAGGAACAATACAATAGGTGCAAACTTTATTACAGCCTAGAACCACTGGAAGCCATGCCGTTGGGCTGGCTTCCAATGGTTCGATTTTGGTTGGATAGTGTGCGATACGTTCACCTGGTTTTGGGGTGATTGCCATCGGTAAAACGGAACGTTTCCCTGTAGTTACCGTCGAGGTGGCAAACGTTGGTAAGATAGGATCATCCGTGGAGATTGGCTCATCATCTGGCATATACTCAAGATCGAGACAGCCTGCACCCGAGATAGGAGTCCAACGCTCTTCAAGGAAGCGTGGCAAAATGTCAGCCTGCTCAACCTTCATGAAGAGATCGATATGAGGATAACGCTTACTCAGAGTATCGATGGTCTTTTGATTTCCAATCATACAACCCATCAGTGTCACCAGGAGATCACTTCGTTTCGTCTTGGCATGCTTGAGCAAGGCTAGCTGGTTGTGAGCTTTCTCTTCCGGAGCCTGGCGAACGCTACAAGTATTGAGGACCACGAGGTTAGCCTGATCCATACTGGTCTCTTCCCAACCTAATTCATCAAGTAACGTTTGAATACGCTGAGAATCGGCCTGGTTCATTTGACAGCCAACGGTCCAAATATGATATTTTCCGCGTGGAATATTTATCGTGGTCATGTAGTGCCTCTCTTCGAGCATCAGCGGCTTATGCAGTCAAGCATACATAATTTTTGTGCCTCTCTCTAAGATCGGTATTATACACCACTTCTGGGACGATGCAAAGGGGGTAGCTTTGGATGCATCATACGCTCGAAGCCGCAATCGTACAGAGATGTAAAAGTTCGAGATAGGACGGGAAAAATCGTTCTGTATGCTGTCAACTTTGCTGTCAAAAATCATTCTGTAAAAACAGTGCTGAAGCTCTCTCGGTCATGTGTGGTACCCTTTTGTATGTCCTAACGTTGGCTTCTTCTTTCAGAAATGCTATCAACACTGGTATGTCGACTAGGAGGACGTCTATTTGATTCCTAACACATGAGGCAAAATAGTCCCCAGGAAGTATCCTCCAATTCCAGACCCTGCTCCAATGAGGAGCACTTGCAAACCACTTTTCAGATAGGGCAAGAGAGCAAATTTTGCTTTGAGAAGACCAATACAAAACAATGCAATCAATGTCGCTACAATAGAAAGAAGAATAGCAGCCGCTCCACTTAGAAAAAAGTAGGGAAATAACGGAACAGCAGCGGCTATCAGGTAAGAAAGACCCACGAAAAGCGCATCTCCAACAGGAGACCCTGGCGGCTCAGGTTCGAATTCCCAGTTCTTTCTGGATCATGGTTGTAAAAAAGGCATTTTTGTGCTTCCAGAGAAGGCTTGCAATCGTCTTCGCATCCTCTGTATCCATACCTTCTTTTTCCAGTAAAAGGCTCATTTCTTTTTGCTCGTCGTTTGGGTGAGCTTGAATCGATTGGCGTTCTTTGGTGATCTCTGCCATATGAACCTGCCGCTCCGCTTGTGAGGCAAGATACGCGCCCGTCGCCATCGAAAATGCTCCAGCCAGTGCTTCTGAGATACCGGCAATAATGACAATATGATTATCCTGGAATGCTCCTGCTATTGAGGAAACAACGCCTAACGGAACCAGGAGTCCATCCTGAGCGCCGAAAACGAGCTCCCGTATTTGAGATAGTTTTCCAATGCGTTCTTTCTCTCCCAAAAAGTGTTCTTGATGGGAATGCTCTTTTTGTCTTTTCATAAGAGAATTCTTCTCTCCTTCCATGTCACAGGTCATTTTCACCGAGTTTTCCTGCCGTCTCACGGTCTGTTCCCTCGTTGACTCATGGACAAAAGAGCGTTTCTTGCCCCTTTGTGGAGGATAAGCCATCAGCATGACAGGACTGTCACAGAGAAGTAGTAGAAACTCACAATGTCATCACACAAGGCCTTTTTCTCTGGCAGGTAGCAGAACCCATCTTTCGCCTACAAGGCCACTTCTATCACCTTGATCGGCTCTCGGAGAGGCATTACGTAAGAATGAGAAATCTCCTGCGTTTATCTCATGGGGATGAGGTCAATTCTAGAGGCGGGTAGAATGAGACGGAGATATTGAGCAAGGCAGCTTCCAGGCCGTTTAATATTCCCAAATTCGTGGCCCAGAGGTGCCCGATTGAGTTCTTCGCGGTAATATTGCCACAGTGGCATGAAATTGTTCATATGTGCAATGAAACGTTCGTTGTGATGGCGCTCCAGCAGATGAATCATTTCATGGACAATGATGTACTCTAAGCAGTGAACAGGTTTCTTGATAAGTTCGAGATTCAACCAGATTCGATGTGCCTTACTATTGCAAGTGCCCCATTTGGTTTTCATCTGTTTCACTCCCCACTCGGCCACCTTCACACCTATGATCACTTCCCATTTAGCTATCAGGGGCGCAATTTCTTCCTTGAGTCGTCGGCGATACCAGGTGTTGAGTACACGTTCTCGCTCAGAGGTCTCGCTATCAGTTCGCACAAGGAGATCCATTACCTTGTTGTTGCGAATGGCCACAGTTGGTGGGCCTTTTTGGTAAATCACATTGAGCAAGTAACGGTGCCCTTGATAGTAGTGGCTCTCGCCGCTCACAAACTCTCGTGCCGATTGGCGCTCCTGGTTCTCAAACTTCGCTTGCTGACGCTTGATCCATGTCAGCCTGGAAATCGTAAAGAGGCGTACAGCCTCATCGTTTACCCGCAATGGTGCGGCTACCCGTACCCGACCGGCTGGTGGATAGACACCAAGATGAAGATTCTTGATGTTCTTACGAACCACATCAACGACAAGACCATTGACTGTGATCTGGTGCTTCTCAGTACTCATCTTGCTTCTTCACCAGTTCAAAGATCTGATTTGTCTGGTTCTCATCCGACAGAACTTCCGAATGGCGTAGCTGAATTTCTCGCTCCTTGATCCTGCTGCCACGCCAATCGTCCCTTTTGGTTTGTTTGATGACTGTATCCAATGTGACAGCAAGTTGCTCGTCATTTTCAAGATTGTCGTACAGCGCTCGCCTGGCACGGGTGTTGAGCAAATTGGGATAGGCCGCCATGCCAGTCGGGTTTTGCACCTGTCTGGCAAGCTCAACGATACTAGCCAGATATTGCTCGTATTCCTCTGCTTGATTCTGACGCTCCTGGATCAGGCTATCGAGAAGTTCTGACATCTTGTCGTAGTACGTCGGGTTGGTTGGACGCTCATCAGTGATGGCCTTACGCAGGTTATTTTCGATGGTTTCTGCCATCGCTTCTTTTGTTACTGGCAATTCCCTGGGGCAAGTCCTTCAACGCATCCACTCCGCGTTCCACAATAAGCTGAATCAGGCTGATGTCGTCAAAGGCCGAGATTTTTTTACTCTCTTCCGCTCGGATATAGGTGTCGATCAGGTGGCGCATCGCTGGCTCATACATCTTCAGATCGATGTAGTCGCCACTGGCCATCTTAACCTCGGTACGAACCTTTTCGTAATAATCTGCCTCATGCTTGATTTGCGCAATTTCCTGCGCAGTGTAGCCTGCCTCCGATAGTTCGTTGGCCAGATTAGCGTAGGAGCGGATCAGTGACGCCGTGAGCTTGTAGAGTGCAATCCGTTTGGCTTCGTTCTCTTTGAGTGCATCCTTGTCCGCTGTGTCTTTTGCGCAGAAGTAGCGTAGATAGGCCATGGTATCCTTGGGCGGATCAACCGGATCACAGAGTACTTTGACACTCTCGCGAGCATCTTCGAGGCGTTCTCTGGCTTTTTGTATGCGGTCGCTCAATAGCCCCTGTACATCTTCTTTCTCATAGCCATCCAGCGCTCCCGATGTGTAGTCGTGTATCGATCGCTCAAGGCTCTTGAAGAGATCTTTGTAATCGATGATATAGCCGTATTCTTTGTCCTCTCCATCCAGGCGATTCACGCGACAGATGGCTTGAAACAGCCCGTGATCACGCATCTGCTTGTCGATGTAGAGGTAGGTGGCTGATGGTGCATCGAAGCCGGTCAAGAGCTTGTCCACGACGATGAGAAGCCTCATCTGTCCAGGCTCTTCGACGAACTTCTTCTTGACCTCTTTCTCAAACTCTTTCGGGATCTTTGCCACCAAGCATTTTATTGTAAATGTCGTACTGCCTCAGCTTCTCCGTCAGTCCTTCGCCAGTTTCCTCGCCCTTGATATCGGAAGGCGATGGTTTGTAAGATGTGACGATGGCACACCTGTCAAATCCGTGCGAGGTGAATAGCTCATAAAATTTACATGCCTGATAGATGCTGCTCGAAACCAGCATGGCATTGCCTCGTCCGCTTAGCAGGCGGTCCTGAAGTCTCCATGTCCAGCAGGATGTCATCGACGATCATTTCCAGCCGCGATTGTGAACTGAGCACCTTTTGCATTGTGCCCCACTTCTGCTTGAGTCGGGCCAGCGCAACATCATTCAAGCCTCTGGTCTTTGCATCAAACCACTGATCAATTCTCTTCTGCGAGGTGATACTTTGCTCAATATCGCGCGCCTCGTAGCGCAAATCCAGTACTACTTTATCTTTCACCGCTTCGTCAAATTTATAAGTGTGGATATATGTGCCGAAGACCTCGATGCTTTTTTGCTTGTCGGCTTTCAATAGCGGCGTGCCAGTGAAGCCGATAAACATTGCGTTGGGCAGGATTTGTTTCATTGCCTCGTGTAGATCGCCCGACTGCGTGCGATGACACTCATCGACAAAAACATAGAGGTCGCCTTTGGCCTGGAAATCAGGTGGCAAGCTGCGTTTGACTTCTTCAATAAAATCTGCAATGTCGCCTTCTTCTTTGCCTGCAAATTTGTGGATAAGCGAGCAGATCAGCCAGGGTTTGGTGTCATTGAGTTTGTTGATGAGGTCCTGCCCACTTTTTGTACGGTAGATCTCTTCGTTGACACCTTTGAACACCTTCTCGATCTGCTCATCCAGTTCGGTACGGTCGGTGATGATCAGCACACGAGCATCTCTCACGTTCTCGCGAATCCACTTGGCAAGCCAGACCATCGTCAGGCTTTTGCCGCTGCCCTGGGTATGCCAGATGATGCCACCCTCACGCTGGCGTACTCGCTCCTGCGCTGCACGTACACCAAAGTACTGGTTGTGGCGACAGAGCTTCTTTACGCCAGCATCGAAAACTACAAAATCGTGGATGATCTCTAGCAACCGCTGCTTTTCGCAGAGCTGTGTCAGGTGCCGATCCAGCAGGTTCTCGATGGTGCTCTCTTCTTTCCAGGTCAGATAATACTTCTCCGTGGTTTCGATGACCCCATAGCGCAGTCCCTCGGTATCGTTACCGGCCATGATCAATTGCATGGTCGTGAAGAAGGGCGGATAAACTTCTGGTTCTGATTGGCTATATTCTGGCGAATGCCCTCGCTTACCGATACAATCGAGCGCTTCAGTTCCAGCACACCGAGCGCTATGCCATTCACATAGAGCACGATATCGGGTCGTTTGGTGTGTTCGCCCTTGACGGTGACCTCTTCGGCAATCGCAAAATCGTTATTGAGCGGGTTCTTCCAGTCGATCAGCCAGACGGTCTGGTTGTTTTCACCCACATCAGGCTTGACCTGCACGCCATAGCGCAACAGACTATAAACTTCTTTGTTGATATCGTAGAGGCTCCTGGTCTGATCCCCAGCCTCTTTATTGAGCTTGTACAAAGCTTTGCTCGATGAGTGCGTCACTATACCCCTGCCGCTTCAAGAAAGGGCGTAGATAAGCTCTCTTCGATATTCCTGTTGTTCGGACGCTCTTCCCAGTTGCCCAGATATGTGTATCCCAGCTTTTTTTGAAGCAACTTGATCACGCGGTTCTGAGTGGCACGTTCTTTCTGGCCGACTGTGCTCATATCAACCTCGTTTTCCCTGTGAGTAGTTCCTGCATCATGCCTTGCTTCAATGCGCGAGTCTTGTCGCGCTTTTGCTCTAAGGCGGCAATTTCGGCGTCCATGTCGGAGAGGACAGTGGCGATGGCTTGTTGTTCAGTCTAAAGAGAGGAGGCAATGATACATCTATAATTCTCATTGCTAGTAATCGCATTTGAACCTGCGGTACCAGCCTGAAGCTTCAATTGTATCTGAACTCAGTAGATCATATTGAAAAGATGTATCGAAAATGCATTCTTTTTAGCCTCGGAACTGAACATTCTGTACTACCAAAACTCTCTAGTGTAAAGTATCAAGTGTGCGCACTTTGCCTCTCAGAAGGGAGTTATCCAATAATACTCAGGTCGAATCAAGTTAGTCCCTTTTCTGCCAATTGATACGGATGGTATATGTCATACAGGTAATCATTAGTCCGACCAATTTCTCCACTAGTAGCCAGGATTGGGTACTTTCCATCATCTACATATCACTACGCTACTTTGACTTTTCCCGTGATATACACTGCAACATTTCTCCCAAGCTTTTTCACCTCCCATTCCCCACTAAACCCCGGCAACCGCATCCTACCAGTGAGCAACTGTTGCATCGTTGCCTGCTTGATATCGCGCTTCTTGGCGATGAGTTTGTCGAGTGACGTGATCAGGGCATCTACATCGCTCAGGGCGGTGGCGATGGCTCGTTGCTCGATGCAGAGGAAGGGAGATGGAATTTGGAATTGATCGTTCACGATCATATTTGTGATTAGTTTGCAAATGTCACTCCTGCTGTTGCAGAGATTTCATTACCATGCAATGCTTTAGCATCATAGTAAGTGATATAAGATAGTCTATCTGATTACTGTTTATAGCTTGATATCTGATTAGCAGCTGCACGAAAGCCATCATGCAATCTCACTCATCAACGATTATAGAATGAAGGCCTGCCTACAGTGTCAGAACAACATGATTAAGTACCTTTTTTACACGGCATGTTGTCTTATGCTCTCCTTCGTCAGATCAACTCTAGGTGTAACATATATTGCCATCTCATGTCAGATCGTCACCATAAACGAGGACAATCCGTTCCTGTAGTATCTTCTGCTCATCTTGAGGCGTTGTGCTGCTCCCCGAATTACTCTGCCCAAGTTCGCCCAATTCTTAACCTCCCAATCCTCAGGAATCACCCCAACCTCGGTTTGCTTATATCCTGGTTTTAGTTTTATATTTTGTGCTGTTATTACCATACAAACCCCATCTTCTTCAAATGTGCTTCTACTTTGTCGCTCAAGACCTCAACCTCTTCGGTGAGCTTAGGCAATGGCATTTCATAACGTTCAGCAAGCTCCTTGATACGTCCGGTCAATGCCTGGGAGATGCGATTCAGTTCGGTCTGCACATCAGAGGCAAGGGTAGCCAGCCATTTATCTTCTACCACCAGTGTCTTCACTTCATCCTCGCTCAGCACCTTGTATCTGGCGGTTACTTTAGCATCGAGCGCTTTTTGTGCATCTTTGACTTTTTTTCTGGCTTCCGTTTCCTGTTCAAGCAGGTCGAGATATACATTCAGTATTGTTTGCTCGTCTGTCTGCGTCGGGATCGGCGAAAATATCCTTCAAGCGTATCTTCACACTGGCTTTGGTGATCTTGCCCTTCTCGTTTTTTGCCTCTTCAAGCAAACCTCCCTCGCCACCATGTTCTTCGTCCAGTTCTTCTAATCTTAAGTGTGATGGCTTCATTGGCAGCTTCTAGCTGTCTCAATGGTCTGCTGCTCGGCAGTAAAGTAGCGATTGATGATAAGCTGTGGCGGGATGAGGTCGCTGTTGGCCTTCCAACCATCCAACGCAATCATGTACACATCATCCTGCATGGTATCAGTCCAGTAGCTCATCAGGTGCTGGTATACATCATATTTATCAATCAGCCTGGCTTCGGCAAATACCCGCAGGATATCCTCAGCGAGTGCTTCGATCAATTGTTTGGGATGGCTGTCCACACCAATGCTCTTGAGGCTGAGGCATGTTGTTCGTTTGCCATTGCTCAAACAGCGCTGTCACTGTCTGGGTATAAGCCACAAACTCGGGGTGCGTGAATATGGTTGGCTTGATCTGTGCAATATCCACTCTGAGCTGGCTGTAGCCTGTGCGTGATCCCGCTTCAAAGAGTTGCTGCTTGAGTGTGGGAAAAATCTGCCAGTAGATGTCCAGAGCATCAATGTCATGGTTGGGGATGCCACCCAGCAGATGCGCCGCGATGTCGTGCAAGTCTTCGGCTTCTGTGCTGTCGATGTAGCGCGGAATGTTGAGGTTGTAATCGTTGGACGCAATTTCGGCTACACTTACCATGCGTGAATATTTCGGTAGCTCGATTTGCCTGTTAAAAACATCCACGATCTTATGAATGTCCTGATGGCGCAAACGGTTCTTATTGCCATCCTTCATAAAGCCTTTGCTGGCATCGATCATAAAGATACCCGTGCGGTTCGCAGCATTTTCCTTATCGATGACGATGATGCAGGCAGGGATGCCGGTGCCATAGAACAGATTGGAAGGCAGGCCGATAATTCCCTTGATGTAACCCTTACGGATGATCTTTGTGCGGATGTCGCCTTCGGCATTGCCCCGAAAGAGGACGCCATGCGGCAGAATTATCGCGCCTTTGCCCGTGCTTTTGAGTGAGCGAATGATATGCAGAAGAAAAGCGTAGTCGCCATTTTTCTGAGGTGGCACGCCATCGACAAAACGTTGATAAAGATCGTTGGCAGGGTCAAAGCCATTGCTCCATGCCTTATTGGAGAAGGGCGGATTGGCTACGACAAAGTCAAATGTCTTGAGGTTCCCGTTGTCTTGCTTAAAGTACGGACTGGAGAGTGAATTGTCCTGCCAGATTTCGGCTGTGGGGTTGTCGTGCAGGATCATGTTCATCTTTGCCAGTGCAGCGGTAGCATTGTCCATTTCCTGTCCGTAGATGGTCACACCGGTCTCTGATTCGTCGGCAGCCTTCAGCAATAGCGAGCCGGAGCCACAGGCAGGATCGTAGATGGTCTGGCTCTGGCTTCTGGCCTTATTGATGCCAATAACTTTAGCCATGATGCGGGAGACTTCGGCAGGGAGTGTAGAACTGTCCCTTGCTTTTGCCCGATTCGGTGGCGAAGTGACGCATCAGATATTCATAGGCATCCCCTAGAATATCATCGCCTTCTGCGCGGTTCTTGCTGGAAATTGAGAGCAGGGTTATCGAAAATCGCAACCAGATTGGAGAGGCGATCCTGCATCTCTTTGCCCTTGCCCAGCTTGTCGGCATCGTTGAAGTCGGCCACATCGATTACACCTTTGAGATCATTGGCTTCGGCAAGCCTGGCGATGATCTTATTGATTTTGTCGCCGATCTCTTTATCACCTTTGAGTGCAACCATGTCAGTAAAACTACCGCCATCGGGGACTTCGATCAGCGCATTGGGCTGACCAGCGTATTTGTCGGAGACATATTTGACGAAGAGAAGGACGAGGACATAATCTTTGTACTGCGAGGCGTCCATCCCTCCACGGAGTTCGTCACAGCTTTTCCATAGTGAGCTATATAGCTCACTTTTCTTGATTGCCATTGGAGGCTTTCCCTATCAACTTTCTATGGCAGCTTAGTAGAGAGTTTGGTGGCGTGTTGCGTCCGCCCTGGCAATGAGCGGGGGGTATATTTCAAACTCTGGAACAAGTTGCAAAATATTGAACTTACGCGACTTTAGACATTTCACAGTCCAGGATATAGAAATTAAGTGCCTAAATTCTAGCCCAAGAGCACGCCCTCATGCAAATCAAATCTACAGCTTAGTACCGATGGTCACAAACACGTTAGCGAGAAAAGTGACGTCAACAAGCGATGCACTTCCCATTGATAGCATGTGACTGATAGATTGGCATATTCCTTTTTGTTTTCTTCTTACGCTAAAAGGAAAGAAGAGGTATGTCATGGAACAAAAACAACATATAGGATTGGTTTTGCAAGGCGGCGGCGCACTTGGAGCGTACGAATGCGGGGTCGTCAAGGCTCTGGACGAGCAATATAGCGGTTTCCTCTCGAATTTGGATGTTGTTTCGGGAGTTTCAATTGGGGCAATCAATGCGGCTATGCTTGTCGGAGCGAGAGAAGACAATCCGGTTCAAGCACTTGAGAAGATGTGGCTGAGCAATTTTTCTATGTCCAATGTCCCATTTTTGCCAGCACAGATGCAACCTTTTTTTTCTTTCAGGGGGATGTGGGGCACCCCTGGCATGAGTTGTGTTCGCCCAGAACTCTTTCTCGCACCGTGGATGACCAACAGTTGCTATGATACCACTCCGCTACTTCAAACGCTGGAGAAACTCATAGATATTGAGAAGATCAACAATGCCAGGCGTCATCTTATGGTAGGGACTTCTAACCTTGAGACCGGTGAGTTCACATGGTTTAAGAACAAAAGGAGTCGGCCTTTCTCCTATGACATGATCCGAGCCAGCGGTGCTCTGATTCCTGCCTTTGCACCAATGCGTCTGGCAGATCAAGAAACCGGCAGGGTCTGTCATTATTGTGATGGCGGGTACCTGTACAACCTGCCTTTATTTGAAGTGGCGAACACTTTGGAACAGTTCAAGGACGGAGAACGGCTGGTGATCATCGTTGAACTTTTTCCAATGAAGGGCGAAGTACCTGCAAACCTGTTTGACGCTCAAAACCGTATCATACAAATGGCTTTTTCCAGCAAGATTTCGACTGGATAGCAAATTTTTTGAACAGATGAGTGCTTTTATCACACTGGTGAAAGAATTAGAAAGCATGTCAGATGAAATCAAAAAAGGGCTATCCGCTGCTATGGCGACTGAGGCCAACAACAATTCCGAACGCCAACAAGCGCCTGCATTCCAACAACCAGATGAGGTCAACATAAATCAACTCCAACAAGCCTATGCCGGACTTGATCAGATGATCAACCAGGCTAAGAGTGAGATCAACAAAGATCCAGAACTCAAACAAGCTTATGACGAGCAACAAACATATAATGGACCACAAGATAACAGACAACAAGCATATAGTGGGCCACAATCCTATGACGGACAACAAGCATATAACGGGCCACAAGCCTACAAACCCATCAAGCATCTTGTCATTACTTCAAGGAGGTCAGAGCCATTTAGTGCAGCCAGCGACTTTTCCCGAGCTGCTATTGAAGAAAGAATTGAGCGTGGCTATCAGGATACCAGTGACGCTATCAGGGACTTTAAAGCATCCATGCAAAGACAGGCATCACTTGAACCATTAAATTCTCCTCCTCAGAAAGTGACAGTGCCATAGGAAATAACTATTCAGAAGGGGGTGCTGGGGGACTGCCGTCCCCAGCACCCCCTTCTGAATAGTTACACTTTAAATACGGTCTCGGACTCCTTGCACCCCTACCACGTTCGCGCAGTGGGCACAGCAATAGAAGGCCCCATTTGCTTCTACGCCATGTCCAATGATCTTGCAACCACAGTGCTTACAGGGAGGAGCAAGAGCGGTAATGGCGCATTCAAAGCTGTCGAACACATGTGTTCTTCCAGTCATGAGCACCTCAAAGGACTTATCATATTGGTTGCCGCACACTTCACATTGTGCCATACTTGTGATCCCCTTTCTCTGATATGACTTGTGTCTCTTTTCTTTCACTCAACATCACGACAGAGGTGAGTGAAAGGTTTCCAACTCAGCCTCTTCCCGCTTCATCAAAGTTGCCAATGAGCTGATATGACACAGGTGAATACGGTCGCATCATCTCATTATCCTCGTGATCAATGATATGACAATGCCATACATAACCTGGACCAACAGTCGGATCGAACGGGAATAGGTTCTGCCCCGGCTTTACAGCTTTGATCGGCACGCCCTGCGGTGCCCACCTTGCAACAATACGCGTGACCTGATCAGGAAACATCTTCACCGTATCTTTCCAACCTGCCTCATTTGCATCTGGTGGGGTCGCTTGCTGCCTGAAGATAGGGGCCAACATCCGGGTTTCCACCAATGGCACCAGCTGCATTGGGTTCATTATAGAACAAAGGCGGTCCAAAACCGGGGATGTAGCCACCGCCAGGGAATAGCGAGTCATACGCTGTTCGATAATGCACTGTATCAAAATCCTGACGATTGAGAAGCTGGAATTGAATCAAGTGGATATGTATCGGGTGAGCATCCATTGTCAGGTTAATAATTTCCCATACCTCCGTCGCACCAACCTCTGGCAGTTCGGTCAAAAAGATTCCCTGTCCCATCGTACCAGGCTGCGAGTCGGGAATTGGTGTGACGGTCCCCTGACGTATTCCGCTCCAATGGGTGTTATTCAACAGAACCACAAGAGGACCACCTGGACCTTCAACCTCAATGAGCACCAGTTGCCGTTTGACGGATGGCTTCACTCCGGCAGCCAACGTACCTGTCTGCGGATTAGCTAATCGTACAATGGACCGTTCCTGGTTCGGCCCTCCCCGTAGCGATCCACCATTTGCAGGATTGTAGCTTGTGTCCGGGCTAGAGAGCGGCAGATTTACTCGAAACTGCATAATCTGACCGTTAGTCGTTGGATCAGGTGGATCGCCACTGGGATAGGGAGCAGCAGCACTGTTCACCAGCGTGAAGCTTTGACCCATAAGGTAGGTGAAATCAATAATAATGTCGGCACGCTCAATGGGAGCAAGGAAAAGCTGTAAAGATGAGGGATCGTGCGGGTCGTTGAGTTGAACCGGCTGGTCGAGCAGTCCTCCATCGGTACCGATCTGCCAAAAAGCCGGACCTGCTGTCTGCTTTACCGAATCAACCAGACGCATCTCCAGGAAACGAGCATTCGCTCCATTCATGAAGTGGAAGCGATAGCGTCGTGGTTCCACATTAAGAAAGGGCCAACTCTTCCCATTGGCCACGATAACATCGCCAAAAAACTCTGGAATCCAGTAGGGATGCACAGAAGGGTTTGGCGGAGGACCATTGAGGCCCGTCGGATTATTTGTAGGAGTGCCATCTGGAAATAGTAACTGCCCATTTGTGTCAAACTGTCTATCCTGGAGAACAAGTTCAATCTCTTGCTGACCGCCTGGTAGTTCCAAAGGGTTGTTGGGTAACCCGGTGTCGTACTGATCACGTATGATGTAAGCTGTAAGCAATCCTGCATAGACATTAATGCGTGTTGCTCCCAGTGAATGGTCATGGAACAGCAGTGTTGTAGCTTGTTGGGAGTTGGGATACTGGTAGATCGCACTATGAGCAGCAGTAGATCTGAGCGTAGCATACCCTTTCCCATGAAGTCCATTCCGCGTGAACCATTGATTTGGTCCACCGTCGAATGCTGAAGGGACTTCACCACCGTGCAAATGGGCAACTGTTGGGATTGGACCCTTATAAGGGGCAAACGAACCCATCTGCATCAATGGATCGGCCCAATGGATCGTCTGGTCGATGGTGAGAAGCGGTTCAAGCTGAGAATTAGCCGGATATGGCAGATTATTAACGTAAGTAACCGTGGTGGGATAGTGACGATGCGCCTCGACCGTGAAGCCGGGGTAGAAAGCAGGTCTGTCGCCGACCTTATATCCCCACACGTATGTGCCGGCCTGGAATGGAGATGTCAGCCCTGCATAGATGCTCTCTGGCAAGATCTTCTGTTGGAACTCTTGTGCCTCCACTATTATGGAGGTATCAGAAACTCTTTTCCCTGCAAACGTTGGCAGAGGATCTACATACTTCTGTATGTCCGAACCAGGTAGAGGGGTCTGCGGAACCTGGACTGAGGCAAAGACATGCGAGATACCTTGTAACGACTCTCCCGCAAAGATGAGTGCCCCGGTGCCTACAGAGACACCCATCTTCTTGAGGAAGCGTCTTCTTGTCGTCATGATGATAACCTCCAAATATTCCAGCACTTACAAGCTTATTCGGGAACCAGCCTGATATGATAGTAGTAACCAGAGTGAATGGCATTTTTTAGGAAAGAAGCAATGCGCTTCTCAATCTACTGCTCAATATAATATGAATGAACTATCAGGCTTACTCAGGAATGACGGAGAATGAACTTACGCTTTTGACACAGAGTAAAAATTGTGTGCAATACAGCAGCTTATTCTTTCTCTGAGTTCAGTATATTGTTTGCAACTATCTGGATGCTTCAATGCAAAAAAGCTCACTTTTGCTAATTACTGACCCACCACCTCAAAATAGGACATATGCCCCATGCACACAGAGCCGTGAGAGGTTAGGATAGATATGAAAGCATACTTTCAAAAGAAGTCTCTTATGCGGAACAGAAAGGAAACATTATCAATGGTGGGTAGAATCCCGCGGAATGCATTTTGGCAGGTCGGCGTCTTTCGCATCACTGTGGCTGTCAGCATCCTCTTTTTCCTGCTGACAATCATCGCAATGCTCTTGTATCCAGGAGGTACGATAACTGACCCCCACAGTCATGGCTATTCCTTCTTTTTGAACTTCTTTAGCGACCTGGGGCGAATCACTGCTCTCTCCGGCCAATCCAATCTTGCTTCAAGGGTACTCTTCACCATTGCCTTGAGTATGGGTGCTCTGAGCATTGCGCTCTTCTTTGTGGCTTTTACCCAGTTCTTTACTGGTTCAGGTATCGCCTTGCGACTCAGTCGTATAGGGGCTGTCTGTGGTCTGGTCACCAGTATCTGTCTCATCGGTGTGGCTTTCGTGCCAATGGATCTTTCTGGGCAGGTGCACAACCTGTTTCTCGACGTCGCAGTGCCGTCCTTCCTTGTCGCTTTTCTGCTACTCTTCCAGGCAGTCTTGCTCACTCCCAGCTTCCCGCGTCGGTTTGTCCTGGTCTTCAGTGCTTTCGCGCTTCTGCTTACGGGATACACCCTCTTATTGCTCTTCTTACTCTTATTCGGACCAACAGCCGGGACACTTGCATGGGAGATAATACAGGCGACAGGACAGAAGGTTATCGTTTATGCCTCGATTCTCACCGCGCTCATTCAGGCACTCAGTGTGCCGCTTCTGAGAAACGTTGAACCGCAGTCACCTTCATAGCCTTTTCTCAAATGGTGATCCTTGCAGATCTAGCACCCTTGAGCAGAGGACAGTGTTGACACTCACACTGTCCTCTGGCATATAGAACTACGCCTGATTCATTTCCATGATCAGGCGTAGTCTGAAATGATCTCCTAAGGCCTCATTCTGGCGACAGGCCCCAGTGCTCTGGGGAACGCCAGAGACTGGAGAGGGTCAGTTCACGGATGAACAGCAGTTCCTTTGGTAACCGGTCGTACAGCTTTATAAACAGTGCCTCGTGCGAGAGCAATTCCTGCTGCCAGACATCACGGTCAACCGACATCAGTTCGTTGAACCGTTCTCGTGTAAAGTCCTCCATCCCACGCCAGTCCAGGTCCTCATAGCGTGGCATCCAGCCGATTGGACTCTCGATGCTGACTGCACGACCGTGCGAACGCTCGACGACCCACTTCAGGATACGCATGTTCTCACCGAAGCCAGGCCACAGGAAGTTGCCTTGAGCGTCACATCGGAACCAGTTCACACTAAAGATTCGCGGCGGGTTTGGCAGGTGCCGTCCAAAGTTCAGCCAGTGGCTGAAGTAGTCGGCCATGTGATAGCCCGCGAACGGCAGCATTGCGAATGGGTCGCGGCGCACCACGCCAAGCTTGCCGGCGGCGGCGGCGGTCATCTCTGAACCCATGGTAGCTGCGGCATACACACCGTAGTTCCAGTTGAAAGCCTGGTAGACCAGTGGCACTCCATTCGAGCGCCGACCGCCGAAGATGAATGCCGAGATTGGTACGCCCTGTGGGTCGTTGGCAGCCGAGTCAATCACCGGGCACTGGCTAATCGGTGCAGTGAAGCGCGAATTCGGATGTGCGGCTTTGCGCCCGCTCTTGGGTGTCCAGTCCTGGCCTGTCCAATCGATCAGGTGTGCTGGGGGCGTCTTGGTCATGCCCTCCCACCAGACGTCGCCGTCGTCGGTCAGTGCGACATTAGTGAAGATACTATTGGCCTCTATCGATGCCATCGCATTCGGGTTGGATTGTGTGTTAGTGCCGGGAGCGACGCCAAAAAAGCCTGATTCGGGATTAATTGCTTTGAGCTTACCGTCCGGTCCTACCTTGATCCAGGCAATGTCATCACCAACCGTCGTCACCTTCCAGCCCTCTTCCTGGAATGCTTTGGGCGGAACGAGCATAGCAAAGTTCGTCTTGCCACAGGCGCTTGGGAAGGCGGCGGCGACGTAAGTCTTCTCACCTTTCGGGTCCTCGACGCCCAGGATAAGCATGTGCTCTGCCAACCAACCCTCATCACGTGCGAGCACTGAGGCGATGCGAAGTGCGAAACATTTCTTGCCGAGCAGAGCGTTGCCGCCATAGC
This sequence comes from uncultured Chloroflexia bacterium, assembly GCA_963814985.1. Taxonomy (GTDB): domain Bacteria; phylum Chloroflexota; class Ktedonobacteria; order Ktedonobacterales; family Ktedonobacteraceae; genus CAWFFV01. Next base: position 258,066 of record CAWFFV010000057.1, read on the forward strand.
CTGAGCCGTAGGACCAGATCGCACGCTCCTCAGGGAAATGTACAATGTATTTGGTTTCATTGTTACACGGCCACGGAATATCCCTCTGGCCTGGTTGCAGCGGCATGCCAACTGAATGCATGCACGGGATGAAGACACCATCTTCCTTCAGAACGTCGTATACAGGGCGACCCATACGGGTCATGATTCGCATATTTACGGCAACATAGGGCGAGTCAGTTAGCTGAACGCCAATATGTGCGATTGGCGAACCCAACGGCCCCATGCTGAAAGGGATCACATACATCGTTCGCCCACGCATGCAGCCGTCGAACAGGCTATTAAGTGTCTCTTTCATCTCTCTGGGGTTTACCCAATTATTGGTTGGTCCAGCATCGTTCTTGCTCAGGGAGCAGATAAAGGTTCTATCTTCGACGCGGGCAACATCGCTCTGATCAGAGCGGGCCAAAAAGCTGTTAGGACGTTTTGCGGGGTTGAGTCGTATGAAGGTGCCTGACTCGACCATCTGTGCGCACAGGCTATCGTACTCTTCCTGCGAGCCGTCGCACCAGTGAACACGGTCGGGTTTGCATAACTCAACCATCTCTTTGACCCAAACGCGTAGCTTTGTATTTGTAACATAGTTCGGTATCTGCATGAATGCCTCCAACTGGTCATACTCGATCCCTCTTGTATGGGACTCTCTAACTATGAGTATCGTGCATTTATCTCACAATTCCCTCACGACAAAACAAAACCACCTCACAATTTTGCAACGACTGCATGTATTCTAACATGAGGGAAAAGTGCTCATCGTTTTACGTTTCAAATGTGTTGGCAAAGATTTTCTCAAAAAGAAGCATTTTCACCCTCTGGAATGTCGACAAGACATCGTGTTTGTGATACAAAAAATACGAAAGAAACACATTGAGTGCGCGAATCCTTCTCAGTCTTTCTCAGGCTGTGACTATTTTGTGAGAGTGAGCAAAACTTCTGTGAGAGTATTGTGAAGTGATCATTTTACTCTTAAGAAGAGCAAAGAGCATCTAAGCACTTCTCGCATATGTGGGGTAACGTATGATCTCTCGTCGCAAAGAATGCGCATGAGACTGAAAAAGGATTCGCACGCTTCAAATTTTCTAGAAGATGTGGATGCTTACCATGTTTAAGGAGGAATATGTAGGATGCAAAGTTTTGAGCCTTCGGTTTCCGAGATAGCCATTCAATCACAGATGGAGTCCACTGTATTTGGAGTAGGTAGTCGGGTACGCGTGACCAGTTATAGTCCCTTCAGAGGATTGAGGGGAACAATACAGATTGTCGATACCATTCCTGATCCTGATGAGCCGTTTTGTTTCTATCACATTGAGCTAGAAGGAGCGTACATCAAGGAGCCGATCTGGTTTGAGCAAGATGAGGTGGAGTCAGTTTCTTTGTAGCTACTCAATTCAATTTTTGCCCGAATGAGTGGCGATATCCTCAAATGGCTTAACGGAATGCGCGAGAAGTCCTGTCCCTTCCAACGAGACAGAACTTCCCGCGCATTTCGTTGTTTCTGCGACTTGCTCTGGTTTGTGTGGTTTTTGTCGCCTGTGGTGGAGGTTGCGCCGCAACCTCCACCACAGGCGACAAAAACCACACAATATAGTTTGCGAAGCGCCGTAGGCGTTGAGGAATCAGAAAAAGAAACCTGAATAGTTATGCTGGTGCCAGACAGATAAAACCCATCAATTACCTTGTATGGTAGAGTACATGTCTGATACTATAGATCTAAAAACATCTCTACCAACAAAAAGGGGCAACAATGGACTTCTCACGAGCCTGGAAGACAATCATAGATATGACCAACGGGATCATCGCAGCATTCCCGGATCTTGTTCTGGCTTTCATTATCTTCATGCTTTTTTATTTCGCTGGCAGAAGAACGCGAGCGTTTGTCACCCTCATCACTGAAAAGCAGCAAAGGGCGAAAAACCTCGGACTGATCCTGGGACGACTGGCACAGAGCATCGTTGTCATTATCGGCATACTCGTCGCGCTAACCGTTATTTTTCCATCGTTTCAGCCAAGCGATCTGATCCAACTCCTGGGCATTGGAAGCGTTGCCATCGGCTTTGCTTTCCATGACATTTTTCAGAACTTTCTTGCCGGCATTCTTTTGCTCTTAACCTCGCCCTTCAAGATTGGGGACCAGATCAGTGTGGGAGATTTTGAAGGCACAGTCGAAGACATTCAGACGCGTGCTACAACGATCAGGACCCATGACGAACGGCGCATTGTCATCCCAAATACAGATCTCTTTACTCAATCGGTAACAGTCAACACGGCCTTTGGCAAGCGTCGCATGGAATACGAGGTAGGAGTCAACTACCATGGCGATATCAATTATGCCAAAGGGATCATCCTTGATGCCGTCAATAGTATAGATGGGGTGCTCAAAGATCCGCCCGCCGAGGCGCTGGTTGTGGCATTAGCTGAGCCAAGTGTCAATATCCGCGTCTACTGGTGGTCAGCGACACCTGGATATATGCATCTCCTTCATTTGCAAGATAAAGTACTCACCGTGCTCAAGAACAAGCTGATCGAGAGCGACATCGATGCTCCACCTCCGCTACAACGCATCCTTCTCCAAAATCAGCAGGAAGGAGAGCCAGGAACGGCTCTGGTGATCACAAGACCGTAACGGGAGAGAAATCTGGCATGGATCATCTTCTGAGTGAGAGGAAATTCTCTCCTTGACCTGATCGTTTTCCAGTTTTCGGGTAAGGTCTTATTGTGCTTTGGCTGCTTGAAGCAACGCTTTGATCAGTGGGTGGACAATCTTGCAAAATGCAGAACGCTCTGGTTGAAAGAGTGTCCCGATGAAAAATGGGTGATGATCGATCTCGACAATGCGTGCATCCCCATCAGAAGCCACTCCAGTCACATGCATTCCGCCTTGCTCAAGTGCAGGCCAGAATTGCGCATTCGGGCCATAATTACAGGTGCCATATTGTTCTGTAACTTCATGTGTTCCGTAGATGGCTGCAACACGTGAACCTGGTGTCAAGAGACTGGTCGTGATAAGTGCCGTGTGTGAGCAGATCAGCGGGATAATCAGTTGCATTGAGGCATCTGGATTTACTTCAGCATTATCTGCTTCAAGCATTCCCAGGACATTTCTGGCATACTCAATGATCATATACTGGCATCCGCCGCACGTCCCCAATGTAGGAACATGCTGCTCACGTGCATATCTGAGAGCCTGTAGCGCTCCCTCCATACTCGCATAGGGAGTATTGGGAGTAAACCAGAGTGCTTGATATCCAGCCAACGTTTGCGAAGCCGCATGCTCCAATGGAGGCGTCGCGAGCCACGTCGCCTCGAATTGATAGCCCAGATCTTTCGCGGCCAGTTCAAGCGCCTGGGGAATAGCTACATGAGCCACGATCCCAGGATCAAATTCACCAATCAGTCCAATACGTAACATAATCTTTTATCCTTTTGCATTGAGAGAGAGAATGTCAAGGTGTAGGGGCGCGGTTTACAAGCCCGCGTTTACATTAACGACATCACGGGCTTGTAAACCGCGCCCCTACACCACCAGATCCACAGCAACAGGCAACGCCGTACGAGACCAATCCTCAAGATCATCTTCGCTACGCGGTGCATATTTCTCGAAAACCAGCTTGCGAGCTATTGCATCTTCTTCTAGATTGCGGACGATGCGTGCCTTGCCCGCAAATGTGGTCTTTTTGATTCTCACATGGATATCCTTCCTCTCCTGGATATTCTTTACCCAATCGGCTTTGCCACCAGCGCCTGAGAGCATATAGAGCGTCTGTCCGTTGAGAGCAAACCAGATCTCAATGGTGTGAGGGCGTCTTGACATGCGTCCGGTAGTGGTCAGATAACAATAATCTTCGTCTGAGAATTGCTGTAGATTGGGCATCGTAGCAGTTTCCTCCTAATGACCTTTTTCGTTGCAGTAATGTAAAATAATATACACATATATCGATGTAAACATGCCACCATCTCTTCATCTACCACAAAAGCTTGTGTTATGTTCTCTGTAAAGCTTACCGAACGTCAACCAGGGGAACCATATCATGCAAGAGTTCATACATGGTATTACGTACCTGCATGGGTAGCACATCCTGTCCGACAAGCTCATAGATGAACTTCTTATTTACTACCAGAAATGTACCTTGAGACAATACATGTTCACGACGATCGGAGCGTACCATCTGTTCAAGAGGCATCCATTGCCATCGCTCCGCAAGATATTCTTTTACCGTTTCATATGGGAGCAGGGTAAGTAAGAAACGTAGCGCTTCTACTCTTTCTTCAAAATTGTCACGGTAGACAGTACAAGGCAATACCGCCATATGTAATCGTTGTTCCATAGAAATATTCTGATTACATGCCAACTGCCAAACTGTTCGGAGAACATTTCGCTGTTCATCTAACCCTGGACTGTAGCGATAGATGGCTCCTATCACCTGCACCTTTTGTTCTACTGTCAGATCTCCTCGTTGTCCCAGCATCTTGAGCAAGCGAAAGCCCTCTCGTTGTTCATCTGACCCAGCGGGACTATAGCGATAGATAGCCTTTGCCACCTGTATCTGTTGCTCAAGAGTCAGATCTCCTCGTTGCGTACGAGCAATGAGCAAGCGTGCTCCCCGCTTTCTATCTGATCCTACAGGAGGACCGTTGCGATAGATGGCCCTTGCTACCTGTATCTGTTGCTCTACCGCCAGATCCTCCCGTTGCCCCAGATCCTCAAGCAAGCGAAATCCCTCTTGCTTTTCATCTGACCCAACAGGACTGAAGTGACAGATGGCAGATGTCATTTGTACCTGTTGTTCTACTGTTAGATCTTCCTGTTGCCCTTGTACCTTGAGTAGGCGCGTTCCCTCTCGACGTTCATCTGACCCCTCTAGACTGTAGAGATAAATAGCCTCTATCACTTGTACCAATTGCTCAAGAGTCAGATCGCCTCGTTGTGCACGAGCAATGAGCAAGCGTGCTCCTTCTCGCCACTCATCTGGCCCTTCTGGGCTCCAAATATAGATGTCTCTTGCAACCTTTATCAGTTGCTCAAGAGTCAAATCTTTCCGTTGTCCATGAGTCACCAGCAAGCGAAATATCTCTCGCTTTTCATCTGATCCGATTGATCTGTAGAGATAGATGGCATCTGCCACCTGTATCAGTTGCTCAGTGGTCAGATCGCCTCGTTGCGCACGGACAATGAGCAAGCGTGCTCCCTCTAGCTGTTCATCTGACCCTTCTGGACTGTAGCGATAGGTGGCATCTGCCACCTCTATTAGTTGTTTAACAGTCAGCTCTCCTCGTTGCTCTAGCATGTTGAGCAAGTGTGTTCCTTCTCGCCTTTCATCTGATCCGGTAGGCCAGTTGCGATAGATAGCCTTTACTACCAGCGCCAGTTGCTCAAGAGTTAGATCTCCTTGTTGCTTCAACGCCCTGAGCAAGCGTGCTCCCTCTCGCTTTTCATCTGATCCGACTGAACTGGCATAATAAAGCATACTTGCTGCTCTTATCTTCAGCTCGAAGTCTAGAGAAGCATTATTGGTTATGAGTGCCTTCAGCGCTTGTCGTCCTATCTCTCCATATTGTCGCGTTCGCAGCAATCTTCCAAGTGCAGAGAGTGCCTCTTCGGTCTGTGAAGGGAATGGTGATATCTTTGCCAGTGTGCTTAGCTCTGAAACAATTTGTTGAGCAAAATCTCTCTCGACGACGATGCCATCGGCTAAACAGTCACCGATAAAGAATAGATCCTGTTTCACTAGATCGGTGTACTGGCTCAGACGATTCTCTCCCTTGAGCACACGACGCAACTGGGTAGTAGCGACCTTGCGTGGCAATTTCCCAAGGAGTAACAGAATTACCTCGTGCCAGTGAGGATCATGTACATGCTCTGCCAGGAAATCACTGAGAATTGTCGGTTCACTCTCTTGCTGAAAACGCTCCCAGACGTCCATCGCGGCAAAGTATTCTTGAAAAGTTCGATGTACGAAACCGTAGAGCGGCTCTCCGGTCTCGCTGGTACCTCTGGAGACCAGCAGACCAGCTTCCGTCCTGACCAGCGCAAGAAAGCGTTCTGCCTCGGCATTTTGTTCTGCTCCTGCCAACAGGTTCTGATTCCGCAGAAAGTTCCTGATTTCTTTGTGCATGATCCCATCTGGCACATCAACGGCTGTATCCTGGTTAGATGGCTGTTTTTCGGTGTTGTCAGATGCTATCTCTTGCGAACGCTGGTGCAAGAAGAATCCTAGATGGGCAAGACAGGCGATCTGATCCCTCTTGCCCATTTTCATATCCTTCCAGCGTGTGCCCTCATATTTCAGTTTGGCCCACGTGTCCAGCAGCAGATCAGCGCATTTTTCATAGATGAGCACACGCTCGTCTGGCAGGCGTTCATAGCGGTGTAGAGCCGTCATGACGGTTAAGAGTAGCGGATTGGTTGCCAGTTTATGGAGACGCTCGCTCTTCAATAATGTGCTATAGAACATCTCCAACTCAAGCTCGATATCGGGAGGTAGTGATGTATATTTCAATACATGCATATACCAGCTAACCAGAAAGTGATGAATTTGTTTGTCGTCAAAGTCCTGTAGCTGGCAATGCTGAAATAAGGGATCAGTGAAGCCGGCGATCTCATAGCCAACCGGACGTGAGGTGACCAGGATGCGATTGCCAGGGTAGCGTTGTGCAAAGCTCTCGATCTCTTCCACCAGTTGTCGCCGCTCATTCAAGGTGGGTACTTCGTCCAGCCCATCGAAAAGTAGAAGCATGGCCCTGCGCTCTAACAATTCTGTGAACATGTTGGAGGATACAGAGACATCTTCGCGTTTGAGCAATACTTCGATGGTGTATGCTAAGAAGCTACAGCCAGGCAGTTGGCGACGTGCTTCACTCAAGAGGCGCAACTCGATGCGCAATGGCACTGGTTGCCTTGATAAGCCTCCTGCCTGATGTGACGGATCAACAACGGTTGTCGATATAAAGGATGTCGCATTGGCTCTGGCGTGGCACCAGGCAAGATAGCGCGTCGTCGTCGATTTGCCTGCTCCTGGTATGCCCAGCATCACAAGATATGGATGCTCTTCGAGGAGAGCAAACACATCTTCCGTATTCTTGTCTGTCGATGCGCTATCTTGCAACGAGATGCGTAACGGTACAAAGATGCTTTCCAGCTCTGGCGCTTTATCTTCGCCTCCACGAAACACAATTCCGGCAAATTTATGGTGGCGTAGTTTGCTCTCGACATAGTTCACATAGGTATGAACATCGTTCTGGAACTGCTCGGCAGAGTAGCTCTGAGCCAGCGTATCCCTGATCGTGCGCAGAGTGGCTACGATCTCATCCAGCGATTGCACACTTCTGATGGCCGCACGCACTTTGATGACATCGCTCATCTGCTCACGAAACAGAGGATCGTTGTAGAATTCAGCGAGAAGTGCCTGGAAAAATCTATGCAAATATGGCGTTGCATCAATCTGATGTGCTACCTGATGCGTTGCCAGCGCTGTGATCCGCTGCGAAAGCTGGTATTTCTCACTGAGCTTTGTGAGATCGGGATCATCGGAGTACGTGAGGAGATTTAACGCCTCCCCACGTAAAGCCTCACTCTGTGCTTCAGATAAGATCTGCAAGACACTGCGATAGGCATCCCGCTCTTCCAGCGTGTCATATTGCCTCAACCCTCGTTCAGCAGCATTTTGTAAGGCCAGTTCTACATGCCGACGATGCTTCTTCTCATCAAGAAATGTCTGGAACCGCTCTTTGCCTTTGCCAACGAACAGATCTTTCCCTTTGCCAATCAGTGTGCTCTCTAGCGTGTTAAACCAGCCAGGAGCACTCTTGACGAGCATCCCTATCGTGACACCTATAGAAATGGGGTCGACCATAGCCTCACCTCTCACCAGCCGCAGGTGACCTTACTGCTCTGTCAAACTTCAATGGGCACATTTGCCCAGAACGAAGGTCTCCCCGAAGGGGTAGGGGGTCCATTTCCTCTTTCTGCATATGCAGCCTCACCCTACTTCTTGCGCCGATCCTCAACACGAGCGCTTGCGGTCTTCGACTCACCTCCGCTGGCACGTGGCAGACTATCGGCAGGCACCAGTTCCACATGGGGCGTATTGCCCGTTACCGATTTCACCGCCTCCGCCATCTCACCTTGTAATGTCCTCACGCGCTGCGTATTTTCCAGAAGAGCCGCATCCTTCACTTCAACCTTTAAATCAAAGGTATCCAGCCCGCCACGCTTATCGACGATCAGACGGAAGTTTGCACCCGTTTCGGGGAACTTGATCAGGGCAGCTTCGACCTGACTGGGGAAGACGATCAGGCCACGGATGGAGACAGCATCATCACTACGACCCTTGATTGCTGCTATCTTGGGATGGGTGCGACCACAGGTACAACGCTCCTCCCACCAGGTACGCGAGAGATCACGGCTACGATAGCGCAACATCGCCGTACCTTCGGCCGTAAGCCAGGTCCACACGAGTTCGCCATCCTTGCCCTCTTCAACAGGTTCGCCTGTCTCAGGATCGATACATTCTACCAGGAAAGCATCAGCCCAGGCATGCATCCCATCACGGGTCTCGCACTCACAGGTCATGCCAGGTCCAAGAAACTCCGTCATACCAAACTCGTCATAGGCCGTGATATTGAAAAGTTCTTCCAACTTCAGCCGTGTCTCCCACGGCCACGGCTCCGCACCAAAAAGACCAATCTTGAGTTTAGTCTCCTTGAAATTTACTCCACGCTCTTGCGCCTTACTTCCAACGTACAGACCAACGGATGGAGTCATACAGATAGCGGTTACCCCAAAATCGATAATAAAATCGAGCATGCGGTCGTACTGGCGTGCATCGGACCCCATAGGAATCGCCATCACATCCATCGCCATTGCTCCATAGTGGAAGCCAAAGCCGCCGGTTGCCATACCATAGCCGTAGCAGTTCATCAAGACATCGCCGGGTCGTAGACCTGTCATCCACAGCTCACGAGCATTGAGATCTGACCAGTACTCAATATCCTTCTTTGTGGCAAAAACAGGGACACTTTTCCCTGTTGTCCCACTTGTAGCGTGGATCTGTAGCAGGCCTCCCGGCCCTCCAGGAGTAGTAAGGGCCATACCATATGGGTAGGCAGCACGTACAGTTTTCTTCTCAAGAAATGGGAGTTTGCGAATATCCTCTAGAGACTTTATATCTGAAGGCTTTACGCCTGCTTCATCATAGAGATGGCGATAAAACTGGTTCTGGGTATAGGCACGCTCCACTATTGCCTGCAAACGCTTCAATTGCAGAGACTTGAGCTTATCTTTGGAGAGTGTCTCCATCTCCTCATTAAAAAATTTACGATCATTCATCACAAAAGATTTTCCGAGAATTTCACAAAACCACACCTATTTATGATGTAATACTTCCTATGTTTCACTTTTTCTTTCTCCCATCCAGGGAAGAAGAAAGCATGTGCTTTCCACACATTCTATCACGAGATGCGCCTATTGAGAATGTTGGAAGCCTGTGTGATATGATGATAAAAACTTATATAATTATTCAGGTCTGCTCACTACCTGCGGTGGCTCGCTCTTGTTTTGTATGGGATTTTGTTGCCCCTGGCAGAGGTTGCGCCGCGACCTCTGCCAGGGGCAACAAAATCCCATACAAAACGGGCTGCGAAGTGCCGTAGGCGCTGAGGAATCAGGAAAAAGAGATCTGAGTAGCTTATAAACTCACAAGAGCAAAGGCAGTTTTATGTCAAACGTAATACAGGCAGTCATCTGGGACCTCGACGGAGTGATTCTTGATAGCGGTGAGGAACATCGCAAAGCATGGCACCGTCTGGCCCAGGACGAGGGATTACCCTTCACTGATGCCCAGTTTTGGGGCACCTTTGGTCAGCGCAACGACGCCATCTTTGCAACACTCTGGGGTGAGATGCCGCCTGAGCGTATCCACCGGCTCGCGGATCGCAAAGAGGCTTATTTCCGTGAGTTTGTGCGTGACACCGCCGTTCCCCTTCCAGGTGCCATAGCATTGCTCAGTGGATTGCATGACGCGGGATATGCTCAAGCGCTAGCATCTTCAACACCCATGGCGAATATTGAGCTAATTAGCGAGGTACTTGGTCTGAAACGTTTCCTGTCGGTCTTTGTCTCAGGTGAAACTGTACCGCATGGCAAGCCAGCGCCCGATGTATTTCTTAAAGCAACGGCGGAACTGGGCGTAGAGCCAGCCAGATGTCTGGTGATCGAGGATGCGGTAGCGGGGGTGGAGGCTGCACATGCGGGTGGGATGCGCTGTATCGCTGTGGCTGGACATCGTGATCTGCCCGGACTGCATGCCGCAGAACTGGTAGTGAAAGATTTGACAGAGGTGAATGTAGAACGCATACGTGAGATGCAGTTCAACGTTTGATTGTGTTGCTGAAAGGCAGAACGAACGAGAATGGAGGAGAAATGACGAAACACAATCAGGAACAACTTATTCAGCAAGCTATCGAGGTGCTGAACGGGAACTGGACGGGGACCTTTACAAAACCTGGGACGCTTCTTTATCACCATCAGTGGTCCTGGGATGCAGCTTTCGTCGCCATTGGCTATACTCACTATGATCAATCTCGCGCCGAACAGGAGTTGCGCTCATTATTTCAGGGACAATGGACCAATGGCATGCTGCCACATATTATTTTTGGTTCCGACGCCGCCAGTTACTTTCCATCACTGGAGTTTTGGGAGACCGAGCACCATCCTCTCGCGCCTCGTGATCGACATACATCGGGAATTGTGCAGCCGCCAGTGCATGCGACAGCCATCCTGCACCACTATCGCCATGCTCAGGATACATCACAGGCTTGTGCCTTTCTGGCTGAAATGTTTCCACACCTGCAAGCCTGGCATGCGTATCTCTATCGAGAACGAGACCCCCAGGGAGAAGCGCTTGTCTACGTTCGGCATCCCTGGGAGTCGTTGGATAACTCACCACTCTGGGATGCGATTTTTCAGCGTATCCAGCTCCGGCCCGAAAGAGATCCCTGCCTATCATCGCGTAGATACTCTGAGCGTCAATGCAGAAGATCGACCGAGCAATGCGGATTACGACCACTACACCTATCTGGTCAAACTTTTCGCAGCCTGCAACTATGATGAAGCACAGATCTATCGTGATAGCCCCTTCCTGGTGCAAGACGTACTGTTCAACACTCTACTCTGTCAGGCCAATAGGGATCTTGCGGAGATTGCGCGTATCTTAGGCGAAGATCCAACCTCTTTCGAAGCCTGGGCTGAACGGACGGCGCGAGCCGTGAACCAGAAGCTCTGGGATGAAGAACATGGAATCTACATTGATTTCGACCTGGTAACAGGCAGCCCGGTCCACGTCCATGTTACAGCGGGCTTTATACCACTCTTTGCGAGCATTCCTGATCCGATTCGTGCGCAACGCATGTACGATTATCTCAACTCAGATGCATTCTGTCAGTTGAGCGAATCATGTTACGCTGTGCCAAGTTACGATAGACATGAGCCTGATTTTTCCCCCGTCTGCTACTGGCGAGGACCTGTTTGGATCAACATTAACTGGCTTCTCTATCACGGGTTGCGCCGCTACGGCTTCCAGGAATATGCGCAACGCTTGCGTCAATCGATCATCGATCTTCCACAGCAGCATGGTTTTTATGAGTATTACAACCCATTCACCGGCGAGGGACACGGAACCGATCAGTTTTCCTGGACAGCATCCCTGCTGATAGATATACTTTCTGAGAAAGAGGCATGACCAAACATTGATCATCAATATTAGATCACAGGTGTAGGGGCGCGGTGTACAGGTGCTCGGTTTACAAAAGCGGCATTACGGGCTTGTAAACCGCACCCCTACACCTTGACAAGCACAGGCCGTGGTGGCAAAATACAGCACTACAGGGAGGTGTAGGGACTCCGGTGGGTCTCACCGTCTTCAAAACGGCTGGGGGGGCGCTCGGCGCGTTCCCTGGTGGGTTCGACTCCCATACGCCTCTGCCCCTCAATACATTCTCTTCACACCGAAAGGGGTAAATCACCAGACGTGTCTATACAAAAACCAACCATTACACTCCTGGTTTCCTGTCCAGATCAACCGGGTATCGTAGCAGCTATCTCCCGCTTTATCTTTGAGCACCAGGGCAATATTGTGCAATCTGACCAGCACACCACAAACCAGAATGAATGCACATTCTTTATGCGCATCAGTTTCTCAGAAGAGAGCTTCACACTTCATCCATCAGAGCTTGTGGAAGCTTTTACGCCGATTGCTAACATGTTTCGTATGCAGTGGAGCATCTACTACTCTCGACAGCGCAAACGGGTGAGGGATTTTTGTTTCCAAACTTGACCACTGTCTTACGGATCTGCTCTGGCGTTGGAAGAGTGGAGAACTGGTCATGGATATTCCCTTTATCATTAGTAACCATCAGAACCTGGAGAGTCTGGCTCAGATGTACGATATCCCATACCATTATTTTCCTCTCCAGCGCGAGCGCCGCAAAGAAGATCAGCAGCGCATTCTTGACTTTATAGCTGGTAACGTGGACTTCCTGATCCTCGCTCGTTATATGCAAATTTTAGAGCCGTCCTTTGTCAATGCCTATCCTCACCAGATCATCAATATCCACCATAGTTTTCTGCCTGCCTTTATCGGAGCCAATCCCTATCAACGTGCATTTGAGCGTGGTGTGAAACTCATCGGCGCTACTGCCCACTATGTGACGGATAATCTGGACGAGGGACCCATCATTGCCCAGGATGTTATTCACTGCGATCATCGCGATACCACTGAAGATCTCGTTCGCAAGGGTCGGGATGTAGAACGTCAAGTTCTTGCTGAGGCTGTACGGCTACACACAGAAGATCGTCTGCTCGTTTACGAGAATAAGACGATAGTGTTCTAACAATTAGAGAAAAAGCTCATCCATATCATGTGGCAGTGTAGGAGGTTTTCAATATGTGTATGATGTCCTTATACGAAGTATTTCTGGTGTTGTGTTTAGAGTTGATTTATGATGAAGATATATGATACCATTGGGGGAGGTAGAAAAGGTTGCCAACCAATTCTAAGAGGAGCTTCCATGAGAGACATACCTCAGCACATGCCAGCAGCACGAAAGCATTCAACTAAGCTTAGTTATGAAGAACGTGCTCAGTTGGATGCCATTATCGACCTTCTTATTCCATCTGGTGAAGGTTTTCCCCCTCCATCTAGTCTACATCTGATCGATGAATTTTTAGACTCTCTTCTGCCTGGTACCGAACACAAAACAACATTGACGTTGAGCGAAAAACTGCTGCATGCGGTGCTACGTGATCTGAATGCTTCTGCTGGTGGTCGCTTCTGTAGCGCAAGTATGGAACTGCAACAGAAGTTACTGCGACATTTGGAGCAACGAGACCCGGCCTTCTTCCAGACTCTCTGGACACTGGCCAACCATAGTTACTATACACGGTTAGCAATACGTCAGCGTTCATCTCTATCGTAACTCTATTTTTTAGTGCAGGCAGATGTGATAGAACCACTCTTTGTTGTATATATATAATACAACAAAGCGTGGTTCTATCGTGCTCACCTCATTTGATGAAATAAGTAGGAATGTGCATGATACAATCAGGAAAGGAGATGATCATGTGCATGTATTATTTGTTTACGCCGAAGCAGCCTCCTGTTTTCCCAGAGCTAAAAAAGCCGCTCTCTATTGCCCATCAGGGGGGAGAGTTACTGGCTCCGACCAACACCATGGCTGCATTTGATATGGCAGATTTGATTGGGGCTGATTTCCTGGACATAGACGTTCATATGACCAGAGACGGCCATCTGGTAGGAATTCATGACAGCACCGTGGATCGTACAACCAACGGCCATGGGCGCATCGACTCATATACATTGGAGGATTTGCAAAAACTGGATGCAGGCTACTGGTTTAAGGATCTGCAAGGAAACTACAGTTATCGGGGCAAAGGGGTCAGAATTCCGGCATTGGAAGAAGTGTTCAGTAAATACGCGGCAAAGTACTATTTGCACTTTGAAATAAAAGAAGCTTATCCCATAAACGGGCGGTCTCAGATAGAAGAGAAGCTGTGGGCGCTCATTCAAAAATATCATATGGAAAAGAAAGTGATTGTGGCCTCTTTCCATCAAGAAATCGTTGATCGTTTCAACCATCTGGCGGGCAGGCAGGTAGTTGTTGGTGCCGGGAGGACAGAAGTAACGAAATTTGTGCTCGCGCATAAATTCTGGATGCCCGGGTTTTATCGTCGCCGCTCCAATGTGTTGGAAATCCCCATTGCTAGCAATGGGATTGACCTCAAGGATCGCAAATTGATCGAAGGTGCACACCGTCTAGGCATGCAGGTCTATTACTGGACGATTGACGATAAACCCATGATGAAAGAACTGATTGAGCTTGGCACAGATGGAATTTTTACGAATCGGCCAGACCTGCTCAAAGAAGTAATCCAGGAGATGAATTTGAGATAAGCATAGTTATACTGTTAATGCTATCACAGGCTTGTAAACCGCGCCCCTGCAAGTTCTGCTCTCTGCAAAAACGTGACGGATACTGAATTACCATTCGGGCAAAAATTGGTCCATCCCAGCCTTGACAACAATACGATATATCGTATATACTGTGATTACAGATAACGATATATCGTATTGTTGTCAACTTAGATAGAAAGGTACGAGATAAATATGTTTAAGCACTTTGGCAAGGACTTTGCTTATCAATCTCAGGGCGGCGAATGGGAAGGCTGGACACCTCCCTGGATGCGTGAAGGACCGCGTGGCGCGTGGACCTCGTTTCTTCGAGATGCGGCATGGACGTGGCCCGTTCGGGCCTGGAGGTCCCTTCGGACCAGAAGGTCCATTGGCAGGCGGACACTTCGGTCCAGAAGGCCCATTTGGACATGGTGGTCCCTTTGGCGGACGGGGCGGTGAGGGGCGTCGTTTCTTTGGACGGGGTGATGTGAAATTTGCTCTGCTTGAACTTCTACAAGAGCGTCCCATGCATGGATACGAGATGATGAAAGCTCTGGAAGAGCGTTCCGGTGGCTTCTATACACCCAGTGCAGGCTCGATCTATCCCACGCTTCAGATGTTAGAGGATCGTGGATTGGTTACTGTTCAAGAGGTTGAGGGTAAGAAAATATACACCATCACCGATGCTGGACGTGCTCTACTGACTGAGCATAAGAAGGGTGATGAGGAGTTTACAGGTCCTCCGTGGGCGCGAGGTCGTGGTGGTCGCCGCGGCTTCCCAGAAATGCACGCTCTACGCACCGAATCCATGGAAGTTGCCCGTCTCTTCGCAATAGCTGGTCGCATGTCTTTCCAGAATCCAGAACAGCTAACACGTCTGCGTGGTATCATCGAACGCACACGCAAAGAACTGTCGGATATGATCTACGGTACCAGTGCAACCGGTACAGAGACAAAACAAGCCAAGGGTAACTTTAGATTTCTCAGCGCCGAAGGCGCTTCGCAAGTTGCTTTATGTGGGTTGCGGTGTTTGCGCCGCAAACGCCGCAACCCACATAAACGAGCGAGCCACCGCAGGTGGTGAGGGTACCTGAATAGTTACCAGGATGACTCATGCAACAAAAGCGAGCCAGACGCAGGATTGTTCAGAGTTTCAGCCATAAAATCAAGAAAATCGTCAGAATGTGCAGAAGTTGATCAAGCCAGATGGGGCGTATGATGTTATAGCGAGCTTTGAGTGGGTCCACTACAAAGTGGGTGCCGAACAAGACCGCCGTGGCGATTAGCGATGGATGAGCAAATAGCACAAATACAGCAGTATAGGTAGCACAATGGTAGAAGTTTACTTCCCAACTTTTTCCCTTCTCCATACTCATCCAGCTACTTTGAAAGGCGAAATCTCCTACGAAATGACAGGCTAACCAGATCAGTAACGTCGAGATGGAGATATCGATCAACATATATTTTCTCCCTTATAGTGTACTGTATAGAGAGAGTACACTATAAGGGAGAAAAGAACTATGAAGTATACCGCTCTTAAAATGTGAACTCCTACCATATCTTGCTGCCTGTTTACATCTTATGTTTACCTCATTACTGGTTCAGTCGCTTTTCCTGGAGTAACATATTTCGCCATGTGGTACCCGACAACAGGCGTAGCAGCAATAAGGCCGCTACCAGCATCCAGAAACAAAATGCCAGATCCTGCTCTAGAAATGCGCTATCGACCATCCCCTGGACCAGAGTTGCCAGCATACTGGCTCCAACCCCAACAGTCATCCAGCGCAACTGCTCACTACCTTTAACTTTTGTCGAGTGCAGGTTCCGTCAATATACGTACAAAAAGCCAGTAGAAGAGAATCAGGATAGCCACAAAGGCCAGCAAGCCAAAGATTCCCATACTTACCCACACATGCAGGAAGATATTATGGGGATGTGAGAGATTTGGCTCATCCCTCAAGCCTGTAGCATTACCAGTCACCGGATCGTTTAGAATCCAATAATAGTGTAGATTAGAGTCACACACAAAGTTTTTGCTATAGTGACAGAGCCAGTTATCCATGCCATAGCCAATCCACGGACTATCATGAATCATATTTAAGGCGCTCTGCCAGAGATAGATGCGTTTGGTAACTGTGCTGATATGTTGCGCGTTTGTATGACCGTCGACAATAAAATCGTATATTCGTGTGTGGAAAGGCAAAAAGTACAACCACAAGCATAACAAAACCCACCAGACCGCCGATCAGCAAGATTTTGCGCTTGCGGATGGACAGAGCCACAATGAAGAGGAGAGCTATGGCAATTGCAAGCCAGGCACCCCGTGATTGCGTCAAATAGAGGACCAGAAGTAGTGGTGCACAAACTACTAAAGCCAGGAGTCGAAATTTCCAGGCCACTTTTGCCAGGAGCAGAGCCAGACCGGTGGGAAGAGCATAATCAAATAGTAACCCTACACTATTTGCACTGCCATAGATTGCGTGCACACGGCGAAGCCCGTCTTCGAGTATAAGCGTGTCTTTAAAGAGAAAATATTGGGCGAGACCGAGTATGGCAATCACCAGACTCGTGCCTAGTAGGGCACCCAGCAGACGAAGCACATCCTGGCGTGTGCGTAAGTACACGAGGGCCAGTCCGAGATACAACAGAGGACCAAGAACTTCCTCGTGAGAGGCACGCAAGGCAACGGCACGCGAATAGGCAATCGTAATAGATAGTGCTGCTGCCAGGAAGAAGACCAATATAGGCAAAGCGAAGGGTCCTATATCGTCGCGCAGTTCTGACCACGAGAACATGTAGTCTCCATCACGTCGCTTAAAGAAAAACTGCAACAGGGCCACCACCAGAAAGCTTCCTAGCGTGATCTCCGCAAGGCTAAAAGCATAGTGGCCCACGACGATTTTCTGGTACTGGGACTGATAATATGGCAGTGCCAGTGGTAGTAATGCTATCGCAACAGGTAAACGATACCAACACAGTGCCATAAAGATTAGCAGAAAGGGTAGAGAAAGCAATGGATTGAGTTGCGAGAGAAGACCAAGTTTGAAGTTTGCGTTTCCAACGATATAGTACAGAACCATCGACAGGATGAAACTACCCTCAAGAAGACGCTCACGCCAAAATGGCGAAAGTCCTATCGCATTGGTACTTGTATCATCTGGAGAAGCGAGAGAAACATGTGGCATAGTTTTCGTTCAGTCCTTTAATCATTTATAGCTTCCCTTTCAGGTTCCTGGTAACTCTTCAGATACCCTTTTCCAAATTCCTCAGCGCCACAGGCGCTTCGTAGGTTTTGTTGGCAGTGGCAGGGTTTGCGCCGCAAACCCTGCCACTGCCAACAAAATGAGGGCGAGCCACCGCAGGTGGTGAGAACACCTGAATAGTTACGGTTCCTGACATATACTTGCAATGGTGCCAGGCAAAGGCCATGAGATGTTCTGAATGTCTGTGCAGCACGGAGATATGCACATAAGACAACTTTTTGCACTATTTTCTAGCTTGCCAGTATAGCAAAAGAGAGCATGTCTGCCTATATTTTACCCGACTATACTATAAACCCCTAGCATTATAACAGACACCTCCCATTTCCATCACCAGAAATGGGAGGTGTCTAAAACCCTGCTCTGTAGATCTACTAATGCTATACCTGACTGACCATCGTGTTTGAAGAGACAGCCTCAGTGGAGCGTGCGGGTTGTCTTCTGGTTGGCTTACGTGTCATTCTAGTAAAGATACCACCAACAATGATCAGGTACGCAATATAAAAAACTGTTTGGAGTAAAGTGGGAGCCTCTGTATAGCCTACAGTGCCGTGCAACAGGTCTCCAATAGGACTATCCTGACTCAGAATGTGGCCTGTATTCCAGAGGGTCATCGTACCAACATTAATCCAGCCCAGTCCCTGCATATTGAGGATAGCGTCACCGAGCAAACCGGCAGCAAAGATAAGCAAGAGAATACCCATCAAACGGAAGAAGAGACGATAGTCCAGGCGATAGCCCAGGCGGTAGATTAGAGTACACAAACCTATTGCGGCAAATATACCAAGCAGTGCCCCTGAGAGGAGGAGGAAGGCATTAGTCTGGAAGGCATATGCCAGTGTAAAGAATGCACTCTCCAATCCTTCACGTCCCACAGAAGTAAATGCCAGCAGACCAAATGCAAAACCGGAACTGGCACTACTTGCCTTAGCAACAAGTTCACTCTTTAGCGTGCGGCTATGTTTCTGCATCCAGAACGTCATCGTGGTCAGCAGTATAACTGCAACTATATAGGTTCCAGTCTCGAAGATCGTTTGAAACGTAGTGTCGTTGTACTCATGTACAGTAAAATAGAGAGCAATGGCACCTGCAAGTGCACCCAACACTGCCAAAATAACCCCTGTCCAGATAGCACGCGCCTGATGCATTTGATCAAGTTGACGCAGTGTAGCAAAGAGAAGACTTACAATGAGGCTTGCCTCTAGCCCTTCACGCAGGAAAAGAATAAACGTCGCTATCATCAGTAAAATGCTCTTTCTAGCCAGTCAATAGAGTTTATGTGGCTATTGCCGCTCTTTAATTCCAACTGTGCTAGTCAGATATTAGCATGCCCTAATATTCAATGTCAAGAGTAGGTGACCCATATTTTATCAGCAGAAGGCTTGCTAATCGAGACCTCGCGGTCACCGACCTGTAGTTTTACATGCTCATTCTGATTATTTGGATCAAGACTCTCTTGTGAGAGCATCGTTAACTGTATTTCTGGCGTCAATCCTCTGTTCTGGAGATAGAGGATCAAAGCTTCCTCATCCTCCACGACTTCCGAAATGCAGAGAATTTTTGCCTGTACCCCAACAGGGACAGAGGAGAGGCGTACGGCATGATGATCTTTGAGGTAAGTTCGTGCATTCGGCACAGAGCCGGGAATAGGATTGCCGTGAGGACACGTTGTTGGGTTATTGAGACTGGAAATGACACGAGCCTCCACAGCACCGGAGATAAAATGCTCTAAACGACAGGCTTCTTCATGGACTTCGTGCCACTGCATTCCCAGCATATCTACCAGGAACCGTTCAGTCAGTCGATGGCGGCGCAGTACTGCTTCTGCTGATTGATAGCCAGTCTCAGTCAGCGTCACATGACGTTTATTATTCATCTCCACAAAGCCATCTCTCATCAAGCGTTTCAACATTTCTGTTACACTTGGAGGAGCCACCCGAAATTTTTCAGCAAGGCGTGCGCCGATGACCACCTCGCCTTCCATTTCCATATTGTAGATTGTCTCCAGATATTCTTCGACAGTTGCACTCAGCAGATCCCCAGTTTTCATGGTATAGCACCCCACTTCTAGTAGCTCGCGATAATACATTTACACTGTAGCATTCCCTCTGAGTACAGTCAAGAGGGTATGTTGTGGATGGCAGAGTTTGCGCCGCAAACTCTGCCATCCACAACATACCCTCTTGACACAACCCTTAATTCTCTCTATACTCTTGGTAAGTACAAAGAAATATCAATGCGACGAACAGGAAAAGTACATAGCTTTATATGGGTACAGAGAGTCGGGCTTTGGTGGGATCCGATACCATTGTAGTTATGGAATGGGCCTGGAAGCAAAAGGGCGAACATTCTCGCGCCATATTAATTTGCGCAGAATCAGTAGCACTCTTTCGGAATGTCCCCCGTTATTGAGGACAGGATATAGGTTTTCCTCTCACAGAGCACGACCAATCTTAAATGCTTTTTGAGAGATTGAAAGTATCCGGCAATAAGGGATTATTTGCATGAGCAACAGTTCTCAGGATGCGAATAATCTAAACTAGGGTGGTACCACGAAAGCATCACGCTTCTCGTCCCTTGGAGGGGATGAGAGGCGTTTTTTCTTGTTCGGGCTTATTCAATAAGTTGAGGGAGGCAGAGCAATGTCTATAGAGATCAGTCAGGATACGAAACTGAAGCCCGCTAATGGGGGGACAAATGCACAAGTTAAGAAACGTGTCTTCTCAGGTGTACAGCCAACGGGGAATATCCACCTTGGGAACTATCTGGGGGCTATCCGTAACTGGGTTGGGGCACAGGCTACATATGACAATATATTCTGTATTGTTGACCTGCATGCCATTACGTTGCCAATGGACCCAAAAGAGCTACATATAAACACTCGTAAGCTGGCAGCACTCTATCTGGCCTGTGGGTTGGACACCAACCATTGTAAGTTGTTTGTACAATCGCACGTCCACGAGCATGCAGAGATAAGCTGGATTTTAAACTGTTTTACCCCGACGGGGTGGCTCAACCGCATGACACAATTCAAAACGAAGGCCGGTGATAACCCGGAATCAGTTGCGACAGGTCTTTACTGCTATCCTGTCTTAATGGCTGGTGACATTCTGCTCTACCAAACACACTTTGTGCCCGTTGGCGACGACCAACGTCAACACATCGAACTGACACGTGATCTTGCGCAACGTTTCAATAGTCTCTATAAACAAAGGGTGTTTACTATCCCGCAGGGACAGATTCGTGAGGTAGGCGCGCGCATCATGTCACTGGAGGAGCCAACCAGCAAGATGAGCAAGAGCGACCCCAACCCGAATTCGCGCATCAGTCTACTGGATAACCCTAAGACTATCAAACAGAAAATCGCACGAGCAACAACAGACTCGCTGCGCCTGGTAGCCTTTGACTCAGAACGGCCAGGTATCACAAATCTGCTCACCATTTACCAGTTACTCACTGAACAGTCACAGCAGGAAATCGAAGCAGAGTTCGCGGGCAAAGGCTATGGCGACTTTAAGGCGGCCCTCACTGAACGGCTGGTAACTACCCTGGAACCCATCCAACAACGCTATCATGAACTCATGAATGATATGCCCATGCTCGAAGCTATCCTCAAGCTGGGTGCTGATGAGGTGCGTCCGCTGGCAGTTGCGACACTACAACGTGTAAAGCAAGTCATCGGATTGGGGTAATTATTCCCAGGGGGTGATCACCCTAATTTCTTATAGTCATAAAACAGGACAACCTGACTACCGCACAACATAAAATAAGAGAGGTGCGAGCATGTACTATCCGACGTTTGAAGAAATCAAGCAATTGCGTGACAGAGAAATGGACGCTTCTACAGACAGGCAAGGCAAACCTCTTCTCCCACTCTGTTGTGATATCCTGGCTGATATGGAGACCCCCGTCTCAGCCTACTACAAGACTGCTCACATGCCATATAGCTTTCTTTTAGAGAGCGTTACGGGTGGAGAGCATGTTGCTCGCTACTCGTTCATTGGCATCGATCCCTATCTGGTTATGATCCACCGGGGCGAGAAAATGACATTACTGCAAAGAGTGCAAAATGGGTCCAATGCAGCGCACCCCTACACGACGAAAACTGAAGAGGTACCTTGTCATGATCCTCTCAAGCTCGTTGAAGCCGAATTGGATCAGTATCGTCTGGTAACTCCGCCGTCTATGTCACAAGACGAACTACCAAAGTTTCATGGTGGTACCGTTGGTTACCTGGCCTACGACGTAGTAGCACGTTTTGAGCGCTTGACCGTTCCCAGGCAGAACGAACTGGATTTACCCCTCGCAGTTTTCAGTTTTACTGAAACTGTGCTGGTCTTCGATCATGTGAAACACCGCGTCAGAGTTGTCACGCATCTGCATCTTGATGCCCCTGATCTTGCGGCAGAATATCAACGAGGCATCGCCATCATCGACGATATCCGGCAACGCCTCCGTCAACCTGTGCGTCTACCACAGGAGCCAGCACCAATATACGATACCCAGGCTCTGCAAGTAAGCTCTAATCGTACCAGAGAAGAGTTTGAGGGCATGGTACGCCGCTCCATCGAATACATTCAAGCGGGTGACGTCTTTCAGGTTGTGCCATCCCAACGCCTGAGTCGTCATGTCAATGCAGCCCCTTTTACAATCTATCGTGCATTACGAGCAATCAACCCATCGCCATATATGTTTTACCTTGACCTGAACGATTTCCAGATTGTGGGAGCCTCGCCAGAATTGCTGGTACGCTTTGAGGACAATGAAGTGACAATTCGCCCGATTGCCGGCACACGTCCGCGCGGAACAGATAGGCAGAGAGATGAACAACTGGCAGAAGAACTCAAAAAAGATCCTAAGGAACGCGCAGAGCACGTTATGCTTATCGACCTTGCTCGAAATGATGTGGGACGTGTGAGCGTCTCTGGTAGCGTGAAGGTCAGCGAATTCATGGAAATCGAGCGCTACTCGCATGTTATGCACCTGGTTTCTAATGTCGTGGGCAAGCTTCGTGAGGATATTACTCCCTTTGAGGCATTACGAGCAGGTTTTCCTGCCGGAACTGTTTCTGGTGCGCCGAAGATTCGTGCCATGGAGATTATCAGTGAGTTGGAAGGTGAACAACGAGGCGTTTATGCTGGAGCTGTAGGTTATTTTAGTCACACTGGCAACCAGGAAACTGCTATTGCCTTGCGTACGATGGTCATCAAAAATGGTCGAGCCTATATTCAAGCAGGCTGTGGCGTGGTTGCCGACTCCGATCCCAGCGCGGAATATCAAGAGAGCTTGAACAAGGCCAGGGCACTTTTACGCGCTCTGGATGAGGCCGAAAAGATCGCCAGAGAACACCGCTTGGAGACTTGCGTGGAAACTGTTTCAGGTGAGGGAAAGTGATATGTTACTCCTGATTGATAACTACGATAGTTTTACCTACAATCTCTACCAATATCTCGCAGAACTGGGAGCACAGGTAGAGGTACGACGAAATGATCAGGTGACTCTGGAAGAGATTGAGACCATGCACCCTGACTACCTTGTCATCTCACCAGGTCCATGCACGCCCAACGAAGCAGGTCTCTCTTGCCAGATTATCGAAACCTTTGGATCACATATCCCTCTCTTAGGAGTCTGCCTGGGTCATCAAGCCATTGGGCAGGTCTATGGAGGACACGTCATTCGAGCGCCAGAACCAATGCATGGCAAAACGTCCTTCATGTATCACCAGGGACGGGGAGTCTTTCGTGGGCTTCCCCAAGCCTTTGAAGCCAACCGTTATCATAGCCTTATTGTTGAGAGCGCAACACTCCCGGATGAACTGGAGGTTACTGCCAGAACTGAAGATGGACTCATTATGGGTTTGCGGCACCGTACCTATCCAGTTGAAGGTGTACAGTTCCATCCGGAGTCGATTATGACTCCCGTTGGGAAAGACCTGTTACGAAATTTTCTGGATCAGTAAAACATATGTCTATCTATTGACATAGAGGAGTGCATAAGATGATTCGAGAAGCTATTGCCCATATTGCAGGCGGTGGCACACTCAACGCAGGGGAAGCAGCCGTGGTGATGGAAGAGATTATGACGGGTGTAGCTACCCCTTCACAAATGGGTGCTTTTTTGACAGCGCTACACCTGCGGCCAGGCGGTGAAACAGTCGAGGAGATTACAGGATTAGCACGTATCATGCGTGAGAAGGCTGTACAGGTACACCTGAATGAGCCGATAGCGGCTTCTGCGATGGATACATGCGGTACAGGGGGAGATGGTACGGGTACCTTTAATGTTTCCACTGCAACGGGTATTCTTGCAGCGGCGGCTGGAGCGTCTGTCGCTAAACATGGCAACCGCTCTGCTACCAGTCGTTGTGGAAGTGCCGATGTGCTGGAAGCTCTGGGTGCAAAGATCGATCTTGGTCCAGAGCAGGTGGCCCATTGTGTGCAAGAGGTTGGTTTTGGCTTTATGTTTGCTCCAGCCTACCATCCAGCCATGAAACATGTTGGACCGACACGTCGTGAGATCGGCATTCGTACCGTCTTTAATATTTTAGGTCCCTTGACAAATCCTGCCTACACACGCTACCAGGTTCTCGGCGTGGCAGACGGTTCTCTCCTGCGTAAAATGGGCGAAGTATTATTACATCTTGGGTGCCATCATGCCCTTATTGTGCACGGTGAAGATGGCCTCGACGAGTGTTCACTCAGTGCACCAACACGTATCTGCGAAGTATACGGCGGCCAGGAATTACGCGAATACACCATCACACCCGAAGATGTTGGCCTCACTCGTATTACAGATCATGTCCCATTCCGTGGTGGTGATCCAGCCCTTAACGCAACTATCCTACGAGAATTATTCAATGGGTATGTTGAGGCTCCGGCGACTGATATGCTGTGCTTAAATGCGGGAGCGGCATTACTCGCCAATGAGCGTGTCGCATCGTTGGCCGATGGAGTAAAACTGGCTCGTGCGACATTGCGCGAAGGGAAGGCCCGTCAAAAATTGGTGGATGTCATCGCTTGCTCTCAGGCTCAGAGTTAGGGGATCTATGTTTCTTGATCGTATCGTCACACAAACCATCAAAGATGTGGAGCAGCGCAAGCAAGTATGTCCCCTGGAAGAAATACAGCGTCGTGCTATAGCGCAACCACGCCCACGAGACTTCCTGGATGCATTCGAGCCACGCTCAAAAGTGCATTTGATCGCCGAAGTAAAACGAGCCTCACCCTCTAAAGGGATGCTCGCGCCTCACATTGATCCTGTGGAACTGGCACGCACATATGAAGCTAACGGGGCAGCAGCAATCTCTGTTCTGACAGAACCACACTTTTTTCTTGGCTCACCGGAATATCTTATAGCCATCAAACAGGCTGTGGGTGTACCAGTACTACGCAAAGATTTTATTGTAGACGAATATCAGGTCTACGAAGCGCGATCCTGGGGAGCAGATGCGATCTTATTGATCTGCGCGATTCTTGATGATCTACAACTACGCCATCTGCTCAATGTAGCCCATGAACAGCACATGCGCTGCCTTGTTGAGGTGCACAGCCTTGAGGAGGCCCAACGTGCCATCGCAGCCGGAGTGCTGATCATTGGCGTGAACAGTCGTGATCTGGTGACCTTCCAGATGAATCCCTATCTTATTCGTGAGATACGTCAGGTCATTCCAGCCAATTGTGTCGTCGTAGCTGAAAGCGGTATTCACACCGAAGCAGATGCACGACGTTTAGCACGCTATGACGTACAGGCCATGCTGGTTGGTGAATCACTGGTCATCTCAAATGATGTGCTGGCGCAGATGCACACACTCTTGCAAGGAGCCAATGCGAGTACACAGGTGAAGATTTGTGGCTTGCGTACACCCCAACCAGTGGATGCCGCAGTAGAGGCAGGGGCGGATATGCTCGGTTTTATTTTCTACGAACCAAGTCATCGCTACATTCAGCCACAACAGGTACAGCGATTGCTGTCAGTCAGCGAAAGCTTTAGTAATCCGGGCACAGGCCAGACGAAACCCGATCTTGTTGGTGTCTTTGTCAACAAAGAAGCGGATTTCATTAATGATGTTGCAGAACAGGCAGGGCTGCACTTTGTACAATTGCACGGAACAGAATCACCTGAATTTTGTCAGCAGATCAAGTGTCCAGTTATTAAGGCACTTCAGATACACAGCGAAGCAGACCTGGAACTTGTCCAGCGCTATCGGTATACGGTCTGGCGACTCTTACTGGACACTCCCACAACTGCTTGGGGTGGTACGGGTATGACACATGATTGGAATCTTGCTTATAAGGTGGCACAAGAAAGCCCTATCTTGCTCGCTGGTGGCCTAACCATAGAAAACATTGCTGATGCACTCCAACAGGTTCACCCCTGGGGGATCGATGTCAGCAGTGGTGTTGAGACCAAGAAGCAGAAGGATAGTGGAAAGATACGAGCATTTGTTAAAAATGTACGCAATGTACATTAGAAAGCGTAAAAACTCATGACCACACAGGATAAAGATATCCTTAATGCTTCCAGGCAAACTTACCAGCACAACCATTATCCCGACGAACGGGGACGCTTTGGACCATTCGGAGGAAAATTCGTACCAGAAAGCCTGATGGTCCCTCTGGCGGAACTGGAGACAGCTTATGAGCACTCGCTCATCGACGCAACATTCCAGGCAGAACTACGGGGGCAACTCTATAGCTTTGTCGGACGTCCAACCAGACTGCATTATGTACCCCGTTTCTCAGAGATGGTTGCTCCAGATATCAAGATCTATCTCAAGCGCGAAGATCTTGCCCACACAGGCGCACATAAGATCAACAATGCATTGGGACAGGGTCTGCTTGCTAAGCGTATGGGCAAGAAGCGTATCATCGCCGAAACTGGAGCAGGACAACACGGTGTTGCGACGGCAACAGTCTGTGCCATGCTAGGTCTTGAATGCATTGTCTATATGGGTGAGATCGATATCCAGCGGCAATCGCTCAACGTCTTCCGCATGAAACTGCTGGGAGCTGAGGTACGTTCAGTTACCACAGGCACACGCACCTTAAAAGATGCCATCAGCGAAGCTATTCGCGATTGGGTGACCAATGTGGAGACAACATTCTATTTGATTGGTTCGGCGGTCGGTCCACACCCCTATCCGCGAATTGTGCGTGACTACCAATCGGTGATTGGGATAGAGGCACGTGAGCAGATTGTACAACAAGCAGGCAGACTCCCCGATATGATTTTTGCCTGCGTTGGTGGTGGAAGCAATGCCATAGGGATGTTCTATCCCTTTGCCGATGCTTCGACCGTACGGCTCATAGGTGTTGAGGCCGGTGGTTCTGAGCCTGGAACCAGGCCAGCATGCTGCCACATTAGTCGCAGGCAAACCCGGCGTGCTTCATGGAGCACTAAGTTATCTGCTCCAAAACGAGGATGGACAGATTCTGGATACTCAGAGTATCTCAGCAGGCCTCGACTATCCAGGCGTCGGACCAGAACATAGCTATCTCAAAGAGACTGGTCGTGCTACCTATGTTTCGGCTAACGATGCAGCCGCTCTACGAGGTTTGCAAGCATTGAGCCGAAGCGAAGGTATCATTCCCGCATTGGAGCCTGCACATGCGCTGGGTTATCTGCTGGAAATGGGAGAACAGGGCAAGATTTCAGCAGGATCACTTATTGTGGTAAATCTGTCAGGGCGGGGCGACAAGGATATGCTCACCGTGGCAAAAGCGTTGAATGTCAGTTTGTAAGCATAAAGTGCAAACATATAATTTGGGAGAAATCTATGGAACCGATAAAGGGTGGAGTGATAGATCCGACCGTGACAGAAAGAGTTCCTGCAACCAGGATCACACAAGTATTCGAGCAGGAACGACAGAAAGGACGAGGGGTACTCATCCCCTATTTCATGTGTGGCTACCCCTCGGCAGCACAAAGCGTTCAATTGGCGATAGCAGCCATAGAGGGAGGTGCTGATATCATTGAACTGGGTATACCTTTTAGTGACCCCCTTGCTGATGGTGCAACTATCCAACATGCGGGGCATGCGGCACTCGAACGCGGTATGACTATTAACGGCTGCATGGAGGTGGCACGCCAGATATCAGCATACACAACGGTACCTCTCCTCCTGATGGGTTACTACAATCCCATCATGGCCTATGGCATTGAACGCTTCTGCGAAACGGCAAGAGCAAATGGCGTTTGTGGCCTGATTATCCCTGACTCTACCTCCAGAAGAGGCCACTCCTCTACGGGAGGCAGCACAACATCATGGACTTACACTTATCTTCCTTGTACCACCCACTACATCTGATGAGCGTATCGCCAAAATTGCAGAACTCACAGCACAGGAACTTGGCGGCTTTATCTACTGTGTCTCTCTCAGTGGTGTTACGGGTTCACGCAAGGAACTCCCACCCTATCTGCGCAACTTCATAGAGCGAGTGCGTTTTTATACAAAAGACAAGCAGGTACCGCTCGCTGTGGGCTTTGGACTGTCAACACCAGAACATATTGCTGAAGTGACAAGTTATGCTGATGGCGCGATAGTTGCCAGCGCACTTATTAATCTGCTTGATCAGCACGAGGAGAATAAGCAGGTTGAGGAAGTAAGATACTACATCCAGAGTTTACGCCAAAAGTAGTCTAATATAGACATACCATCCGGGCATGATAATAACTATACTACCAGGACAGGGCTTTACAAGTGTTGGAAGCGCTCGTAGTGGTAATCCCATCTTGAGTACCATTTTGGGAACTGGTGAAATATCCTGCTTGTCGGAATATCGGAACAAGGTACTGGAGTATGCTTGTCACTACCCCTTACAATAAAAGAATACATTTGTTCGGCGAGCAGAACAACAAACCGAATAGAGACGTCCAATTGAAAGGGGGAAGTTGGCTGATGTACTGTCGAGGAATCCGAGGAGCAACAACCGTAGAGCGTAATGATCGGGAAGAGATACTTGCAGCTACAACGGAACTACTCAAACTACTGGTGCAACATAATCATCTGCGAACTGAAGATATTGCAAGTGCGATCTTCACCGTCACTGACGACCTGGATGCAGAATTTCCGGCACTTGCGGCCCGTGATCTGGGCTGGATCGAGGTTGCATTAATATGTGCCAGAGAAATTCCAGTGCCTGGTAGCCTGAGAAAATGTATTCGCGTGCTATTGCATGTTAACACAACACAGAATCCCACTGAGATGCAACATATTTACATTCGAGGGGCGGTTAATCTGCGCTCGACCTTTAGTATGGACCATTAATTGTTATACATTCCTCATTACAAAATGAGGCAACGCGCTCATGACAAAGAAGTCATATAATAGGGCCACACTCCTGGCAATGCGCCGCCAGTTCTCTATCATTTTGATATAAAGGAGTTACTTGTCATGATCGTCGTGATGAAGTCATCTTGCAGCGAAGACAACATCAAACACGTTTTAATGCTTCTTGAGAAACATGGTTTAACTGGTCATCCTTCTGTAGGAGTTGAGCGTACCGTTATTGGCGTCCTTGGTGCCGTTGGCCCCTCAGGTACACCAAACAGTATTGGCGGAATCAATCCCTCATTAGGCGAGATATTGGAGGGATTGCCAGATGTTGAGTATGTGCTACGCGTCAGCAAACCTTACAAGCTCGCCAGTCGCGAATTCCATCCCGCAGATACCACTGTAAAGGTCAGTGTTCCCTGTGTATCTGCGGGAAATGTTAACATTGGTGGCCAACATGTGGTAATGATGGCAGGACCATGCACTGTTGAAAGCGAAAAGCAGCTGATGACGACAGCTGCTGCTGTGAGGAAACAGGGAGCGGTTATTCTACGTGGTGGAGCATTCAAACCATCAACCTCACCCTACGGCTTTCGTGGACTCGGTGAAGAGGGCTTAAAACTTCTGGCCAAAGCACGCTCAGAATTTGGGATGGCAGTTATTACCGAGGTCATGACACCGACAGATGTACAAATGGTCTGTGAGTATGCTGATATTTTGCAGATTGGTACTCGTAACATGCAGAATTATATGCTCCTCGACGAAGTAGGACGTACAAAAACGCCTGTTGTGCTTAAGCGTGGTATGTCAGCAACCATCGAGGAGTGGTTACTTGCGGCAGAATATATCCTCTCGCAAGGCAACCGCAACGTGATCCTCTGCGAGCGTGGCATCCGCACTTTTGAGAAGGTCACGCGCAATACGATGGATATCAGTGCCATTCCGCTGATCAAGCATCTTTCACATCTTCCTATCATTTCTGATCCCAGCCAGGGAACAGGTCGCCGTGATCTTGTCACGCCGATGTCGCTGGCATCGGTTGCTGCTGGAACTGATGGCTTGCTTATCGAGGTACACCCTAACCCTGACGAAGCTCTCAAAGATGGAGCACAGTCCCTGACCATCGAACAATTCCAGAGTTTGATGCCCCAGGTGCACGCGATCACTACAGCTATTGGGCGTTCGCTGATTACCAAATAGTCATGATCAAGAGTAACTACTCAGGTCTCCTCGCCACCGTAGGTGGCTCGTTCTCGTTTTGTTGCTGGTGGTGGTGTTTGCGCCGCAAACACCACCACCAGCAACAACATAGCCTGCGAAGCGCCTCTGGCGCTGAGGAATTGAGAAAAAGGGCCTGAGTAGTTACCTTTTTTCACCGCAAGAATCCTTACACATGCAGCGACTTTTGATAATAGGCCATCTGCATTGGGGCTTCTTCAACCCCAACCATCATGCTGTGTAGATGTGCAATATCATACTCTGCAAGCAGCTTACACAACTCATCGCAGATATATTCCGCTAAACGCTCGGCTGTTGAATTATCAATTGGTAACTCGACCACATCCGTTCGGGGAAAGACATAACGTTTGTTCTGGAAACGAATTTCCCAGGCATCAGGTGAGGAGATCAGTTCTAGATGAGCATTGTGCAACGGGAGCAGAAAGCGATGATTGAGTCGACGACAAATCTCCTTAGTGAGCCGTTTCAGGATAGTAAAATCAAATACCAGTTTATCGTCACCTAGCTCCCCCTCGACTTCGACCAATACTCTATAGTTATGGCCATGGAGTCGCTCGCACCTTCCACCAAATGTAATAAAATGGGCCGAACTAAACTTCAGGTAGCCACCTTCTACCTTCACTTTGCGTATAATCTGCTCGCTGGCCATAATAGGATTCCGTATCCTCTCGTAGCACTAGATCCGGCAACTTGACCGTATACTCAGGATATCATCAGAGTGACAGAGAAACAAGGGAAATCTGGTAGACCCGCTCTATAGTAGAGGCGAAGAACATTGGAAGAGGCACCGATGCGCCGACGACAAAACTGGACACTGGTGAGTTCTGGCTGCTATACTTATAGCAGGGCTAACAAAGATCTTTCCCGCTTTCACGAGAATAAGGGTGAGAGAGTTCTCAATACTGAGATGTTTTGTGCAAAGGAAGGTAAATGAAACAATGACAGTCGCAGAGACTTTCGAGATCATGCAACAAATATTTAATCCTGCTGCGGCAGCGGGCATGAACAAGACCCTCCAATGGAACATTAGCGGTGAAGAGGCCGGTAAATGGGCTGTGAAGATCGTGAATCAGACTTGCCAACTTATTCCTGGTGGTGTTGAGAAGCCTGATATCACCTTTATCGTGAGCGATAAAGATTGGGTTTCCATTGCAGAGGGAAAACAGGACGCGATGCAAGCCTTTGTAGCCGGAAAGGTCAAAGTGACTGGCGATATGATGCTTGCCATGCGCATCGCCAATCTTTTCCCCACGAAACGCTAAGCACAGAACGAGTAAAACCACCACGAAGGGCCAGACGACCACCAGAGAATACCAATCCTGTCCCTTCGTGTCAGTATTATATTGCCAGAAAACAATCTTGCACTCCCCCCTTGGCCTATGGTATACTCGTGATAACTAAGTATATCTTTGCCAGGACTTTTAGCATACGGCGGAACCGTAGAAAGGCGTCCGACATGGTCCTTAGGAGTGATGAGCTACATCGTCATCTACAACATCTTAATGGCATGCTCACAACACACGAAGCAGCCAAACAGCTTGATCTTAGTTATTGGCATTTTATGCATTTAGTGGAAGCAGGACGGATACCAGGAGTACGCATAGTTGACCGATGGCTCTTCTCCCCAGACGATTTGGACGATTATAGACGTAGTAAGTTTGGCGAATTGGGAGATCTGGCCAGAACCGCGCTGGAGCATCCAGGAGCAAGTTTAACGGAAAAACAAGAGACTATCTGTCGTTACCTGATCAATTATGAACGCCCCTCGGAAATAGCACGAAAACTCCAGCAATCCCGGCAAGCAGTCCACTCACAGATCTCCCTCATCCGCGAAAAAGTCTCCCGCCTCCAGGCCGAACCCAACACTATTGCAATTCCTCCTCGCCGTACCACCCGCAACAAGCGCGATCCTATTCCACTTCCTCCCCAGGGCAGAGCTTGATTGCCTTTACTTGAAAACAGTGGAATACCAAAGCTCTCAATGGTCTATCCCTCCTATTATAACCGCCTTCAAAAATTTTGCACATGTTTCATCACATTTTGGGGAACTGTTGAAAGCTCCTCAGGTCTCCTTGCCACCTACGGGTGGCTCGCTCTTTTATTTTGTCGTTGGTGGCAGGTTTGCGGCGCAAACCTGCCACCAACGACAAAACAGCCTGGCAAAGGGAAAAATCATGGGACAAGAACGAATACCCGGTGCTCCTCATCCCTCAACAACATATCAACCTATTGAAGACTATGCTGTTATTGGTGATCTCCACACTGTCGCCCTGGTAGGCAAAAATGGCTCTATTGACTGGTGCTGTTTACCACGTTTCGACTCGCCCAGCGTTTTTGGCGCGATCCTCGATGCCCGAAAAGGTGGATTCTTCCGTATTGCTCCCTCTGAAACCCCAGGAATGGGACGCAAACAACTGTACTTACCGGAAACAAATATTCTCATGACACG
The DNA here is from genome assembly GCA_963814985.1 of uncultured Chloroflexia bacterium. Taxonomy (GTDB): domain Bacteria; phylum Chloroflexota; class Ktedonobacteria; order Ktedonobacterales; family Ktedonobacteraceae; genus CAWFFV01. The sequence goes on from CAWFFV010000057.1 coordinate 290,790, forward strand.
CTTTCTTACCGTTGATGGTGTGGGTGAGATCACCGACTTTATGCCCATTAAGCGACAGTGGGAGTGCCGAGCATCAGCATCATATCGTTCGTTCGGTGGCAGTAGTGCGCGGTACACTTTCCTTTGAAATGGTTTGTCGACCGGCTTTCAACTATGCTCGTGATTCTCATAACGTCAGCCTCTTGCAAGAGGGGGCACTCTTTCGCAGTGATAGCCTTTGCCTGGCCCTGGTCTCTTCTGTCCCTGTTAAATTAGATGGCGAGGGAGGCGTTTGTGCAACTTTTACATTACATCAAGGCCAAACAGCCCACTTTTTTATAGAGAGTGCCAGAGACAGTGACATGAGACCTCAGGATCATTCACCAGATCACTGTCAGAAAGCATTCTCTCAAACCAGATACTACTGGCAAAAATGGCTCTCGCAATGTCAGTATCAGGGCCGCTGGCGCGAGATGGTCCAACGCTCTGCCCTGGTCTTAAAACTCTTGACCTATGCACCCACAGGGGCACTCATCGCCGCACCCACCACGAGTCTACCTGAAACTATCGGCGGTGTTCGCAACTGGGATTATCGCTATACCTGGTTACGTGATGCTGCATTTAGCCTGTACAGCCTGCTGACACTTGGTTTCACTCAGGAAGCTGAGGCATTTATGGGCTGGCTTGATGCTCGTTGCCAGGAACCACACGCGAATGGTGCCCTACAACCTATGTATACGATCGATGGTAAACATGACCTGACAGAGATCACACTTGATCATCTGGAAGGGTATCGCCGGAGTGGTCCGGTACGCATTGGAAATGGGGCTTACAAGCAAAAACAGCTTGATGTCTATGGTGAACTCATGGATGCCATCTATATCTACAATCGCCATGCGGCCATCTCCTATAACTTATGGCAGAATATACGCCGCCTCCTTGAGTGGTTAAGCAACCACTGGCAAGAACCTGATGAGGGCATCTGGGAGGTTCGTGGTGGACCCAAAATTTTGTACATTCGCGCCTGATGAGTTGGGTCGCCTTTGATCGGGCTCTGCGCGTGGCACGTCACCGGGGTGTACCAGCTCCAGTAGCTGAGTGGACAAGAATTAGCGCGGCCATCTACGAGGATATTATGAATAGGGGCTGGAACGAAAGAAACGCAGCTTTGTGCAACATTATGGCAGTGATGCAGTCGATGCCAGTTCCCTGTTGATGGTCATCACGAAGTTTGCTGGCTCTACCGATCCTCGTATCTTGCAGACGGTACATCGCATTCAGAAGGAATTGAGCAATGACTCGCTGATCCATCGCTACAATCCCAAAGAGGCCGCCGATGATGGTTTGGGCAGTTCAGAAGGTACCTTTAGCCCCTGCAGTTTCTGGATGGCGGAGACATTAGCACGCACTGGTCACCTGGAAGAGGCACGTCTGATGTTAGAGAAAATGTTGACCTACGGCAACCATGTTGGGTTATATGCAGAAGAGATTGGCCCCACAGGTGAGGCACTGGGTAATTATCCCCAGGCTTTTACCCATCTCGCGACTCATTACTGCTTGTGTTAATGTAGACCAGGCGTTAAACAAAAGGCCATTTGCACCCAATTGGAACCACGACGAGTAAATAGATATCACTTGATACGTACAAATTTCACAAGGATGTCTCTACACCCCGTTTTTGATGAAACGGGGTTTCAACTTTTGTTGCTCACAAGAAAGCAGGAAGACCAAAATAGTCTATATATATATTTAAACTAATCAATATAAAGTAATATTTCACTAAATATTAATGATTAATGGATGTTTTTAATGTTTTATTAATATCTTTTAGCTTTCGCTTAATATAGCAAATATGCTAAAATCATGAGCGTCTTCTCTTGTCTCTTGCGTTCAACGACGGTATCACCTCTGTAAGAGCTACCTGCTCAAGAGAGAGCTTGAATTGTGACATCTCTCAAGCGGAGATCAGAGCTTTCTCGAGGACAGCGGGAAAGATGAGAAGAGGCAACGGTGTACTTTGTGAGAACTTGTGCGATTGACAGTCAAGTCGTTGCAAGCAGTGAAAGAGTGATCATGCCTCTCTACACTTGTCCCGGTGAGAAGACTTCCCATTGTCGCTGAGGCCGTAGATAGAAGGCAGAGCACAGTCAATCATCTTCAGCTAGGAGCGTGTCTCATGCATGGGTTGATTTTTGTCACCTGGGAAAAATATCTTGCTGAGCGTTTTGGAGCTTCGCTATTGCACACCTATCGATCTTCTCTTAACCAGACAGCTGCGGCAATTCCTTTAGCCAGTCATGTCTACGACGACGAGATCTTAGTGAATGGCGTTGGTACTGTCAGTAAGCTGACAGGGATTAGTGCTGATGTTCTGTTACGCGAGTATGGTCGCTATTTTCAGATCAATGGTCTAACAAATCACTTCTGCGCCTATGTTGTCAACCAATTTCAGAGTGGACGAGATTTGTTATTGGCGATGGGAGCAGTGCATGCTCGACTCAAGCATGTACACAGCGGTGTTACTCCCCCTCTATTCGCCTACGAGTTCCTACCAGATCATCCTGATGCACTTATTCTTCTCTATGAGAGTCCACGTCAATTGTGTCCTGTCCTGTTGGGGGCCATTGAAGGAGCGGCAGAGCGCTATGGAGAAAGTGTTTACATTGTAGAACACACCTGTCAAAAACGGGGAGATCCCATCTGCCGCGTTGAAGCCACGTTTACGCCTCTCAAGGCACTTCAAGGGAAACAACGTCCAACCCCAGAGCAACAAGAACGTCACAAGGTGCAAGAATGGTCAGCACACCTGGTATTATCAGTCCTCCCACTCTATGAGAGTGGGGCGAAGGGCATGACATTAGATGACATACAAGTTCGCCTTCAACAACTCCAGGTTCGTCCACACCACTATCGGCCAGCCGTCCTGCTTGATGCGTTGCTACACCTCTCCTATGCAGGTTTAGTTGCCAATAGTGCCAGACAACCCAATGATGAACTGACAAATCGTCGCTATTGGCGCGCATCTTTCCCTGGAGAAGGGCTAAGAGGGTACAGAACGCCACAATGGTTTGCTTCTTCGCCCAACACCTTCAAGATTGGTTAACAAACAGAGCCATCGAAAAGGTAAAGGGTCTATAAGTTGCTATAGCGAAGCAGGAGGGGGAGCATGTGTACCTCTCCTGTCACTATAATGGAGATAGGGGCGTCAGAAAACCTGACCTTCTGTTCATAGACTCGACAGACGGCTACTATTAGGATAAAATCTTAAGGGATCAATTTTACGCAATTTGTGAAGATGCAGAACTGCCAGGAATGTGATTTCACGATTTGGGGTATAGTGCGGCAACGATCCTCTTAGCCATGGGTGTAGATCCCAATGTTGTAAAGCAGCGGCCTGGTCATGCAAATATAAAAACAACATTAGGTATTGATGGACATGTTACCAGGTCCATACAAACTGAGGCTATCAACAAGTTAGATATACTTTTTAGGCGGCCAGCAGAGGGGCAGAATCCATAACAAACCAGTGCCAAAAATGGCACTTTTTCGTGTCTATCTGTCAACTTTGCTGTTATTCGGAGGAAATAAAGAATTTTTATGCAGACTGAAATGGCTTTACAAGGGACATCAAAGCTAATGAGAAGAGAAGATCTGAGGAATGTTGCAATTATTGCCCACGTCGATCATGGTAAGACAACGCTGGTGGATGGTCTGCTCAAGCAGAGCCACATCTTTCGTGACAATCAACAGGTAGGTGAGCTTATCATGGATTCTAATGACCAGGAGCGTGAGCGTGGTATTACCATCCTGGCAAAAAATACGGCTATCACCTACCGTGGGACGAAGATCAATATTATTGATACGCCGGGGCATGCTGATTTTGGTGGTGAAGTGGAGCGCGTACTTAATATGGCAGATGGCTGTATCTTGCTCATCGACGCTGTAGAAGGTCCGATGCCCCAAACCCGCTTTGTCCTCCAAAAAGCCTTAGAACTCAATTTACAACCGATCGTTGTCATTAACAAAATTGACCGTCGCGATGCACGTATCGACCAGGTATTGGAGTGGACTCATGATCTGTTCCTGGAACTGGCAACCACCGATGCCCACCTCGATTTTCCTGTGCTTTATGCTGTTGGGCGTGATGGTGTCGCTATGTATCAGCCCAACGATGAGCGACGTGACCTGGAACCACTCTTCGAGACGATCATTCAGACTGTTCCTGCGCCGCTGGTCGATGTCCAGGCTCCTCTACAGATGTTGGTGGCAGCTCTGGACTACGACGACTACAAGGGCAAATATGCGATTGGTCGTATTGTACGAGGACGTATTACTCCCAACACTTTTGTAGCACGTATCAAGCGTGATGGTGTGGTCTCGCGTCAGAAAATTAATCTTGTAATGACGTACAAAGGCTTACAGCGTAGCGAGGTATCAGAGGCTCTCGCTGGCGATATAGTTGCATTGACAGGTATTGCTGATGCCAATATCGGTGAGACTATCGCCGATGTAGACACGCCCGAAGCATTGCCCGTCATTGCTATCACAGAGCCAACGTTGAAAATGACTTTTGGTGTCAACTCCAGTCCTTTCGCAGGACGCGAGGGAAAGTTTCCCACTTCGCGTCAACTGCGTGCACGTCTCTATCGCGAGCTTGAGACAAATGTAAGTTTGCGTGTCGAGGATGGGAATTCACCCGACGAGTTTGTCGTTTCGGGTCGTGGCGAGTTGCATCTCTCTGTTTTAATTGAGTCGATGCGACGTGAAGGCTATGAATTTCAGGTCTCACGCCCGGAGGTCATCACCCACGAGGGCGAGAATGGCCAGACTCTTGAGCCAATTGAGCACTTGGTGATCGATACAAAAGATACCTTTATTGGTGTTTTGACAGAGACGCTGGCCACGCGTAAAGCCCAGCTCACCAACATGATCAATGATGGATCGGGCAATGTACGCCTGGAATACAGCATTCCTACACGTGGCCTGATTGGTTTTCGCAATGCCTTTTTGACCTTGACGAAGGGAAACGGAGCAATGAGTAGTCTGCTTCTGCGCTTTGATCCCTGGATGGGCAAGATTGGAACAACCCGTATGGGGGCACTGATCGCTTCAGAGCAAGGGGTTGCCGTCACTTATGGATTAAGCAACGCGCAGCAGCGTGGTGATACCTTTATCGAGCCAGGTACTCCCGTCTACGAAGGCATGATTGTTGGGTTGAACTCAAGACCGTCAGATATGGTCGTTAATGTATGTAAAGAGAAGCAGAAGACGAATATCCGCTCATCTACTTCCGATATCGCTGTACGCCTGACGCCTCCCATCCTTATGAGCCTGGAGCAATCGCTTGATTTCCTTAACAATGATGAGTTGGTAGAGGTTACACCACAAAATATTCGCTTACGTAAGCGCTACCTGACGCAGCATGAGCGATCCCGTGCACGCGAGATGGAGTAGTTCTTGTTTTGTGTAAGATAGTGTTGTCCGTGGCAGAGGTTGCATCGCAACTTCTGCCACGGACAACACTATCTTACACAAAACGGGCTGCGAAGCGCCTGAGGCGCTAGAGTAGAGAACGCAAAATCTTTTCTACTCCTGGCTGGTTGCGTAATGCTTTCAAGGCACGATGACGCCACAGGTAGATCTTCTGCACTTGCACATGGAGGCGATGAGCCAGTTCGTGTTCATCTACACCCGCTATATATGTATAGATGAGCACTTGCTGATAGTGCAGGTTCCTCATTGCTAAGATAGCTGTGCAGAGTGTTTCCCGCAACTCCCGCAATAGTACATAATCCAGCGGATCACTATTATCTACGAACTGCTCAGAGAAAAGCTCCATTTGCACTTCAAGCGAAAGACCTGTATCATGTCGAGCTTTTTGCAGAAAGACGCGCATTTGACGAAGGGCAATGATCTGCGTCCACCTCAAAAATGTCGCAGGATCTTTTGGGCCTCCATGTTCACCCTGCATCAGCTGAAGATGTAGTGTTTCCAGAGCCTGGTGCACAACATCTTCAGTGGCATTTGCATAGTCTTGCAGAGATGTACGATAGGAGGAATTTCGCAACGAACACTCCAGATAACGCCTGAGATTGGCGAAAGCACAATTGCAACGATCGATATTAGACGAACGCCACGCCGCATAGAGCTCAAGACTGCATATACGTTGTGCTATACGCATCAGCAACGTATAAGAAGGACGATCCTTTTCGATACGCCGCTCTTCCCACTCACAAATTATTTGTGCCCTCAAAGACTCACGTGTGAGTATCCCCTGTACATACCAGTGGAGCGCCTTCTCTGCTACAGCGTAAATTATTGACTCATGGTCCTCAATCTGCTCATTCATATATTGCTCTTTCAATTAAGGGGCGCCGCATATGAACATATTGTTCTAATTTTAATGACGTTTCATGAAAAGAAACGCAAAAATTTGTGAAAGTATCTGAAAGTTTTTTTAGCTGCTTTCACACCTATTTTATAGACAGGAAAATATGCCGTGTATCTAGTAGAGGCATAAAAGCAAATTAAGTAACAGAGAAGAGAAGGTGTAAAACATGGCCTTATCATTACGAAGAACTTTCTTACTCCTGGTTGTGATGCTTGTGCTGGTGGGGTGGACAACGGAGATGGTGATATCACCAACGCTTCAGAAGCACCATAGCGTTAGCACTTATCACACCTACACACATATATTATGTCCACCACCGCCATATGATTGCTGGTAGTAGTTGAGTCTTGATCCAGGTGTGAGGCGGTTCTATGTGGTGTTTCTTGTTCCAGGTCCCAGGTATCCTGGTTTTTCCTTAAATGATGTTTTTTGTTGAAGCTAGCGTTTGTGAATGTGCAAAAACCACTATACATATCACACCTGGACGATGTTCCTTCCAGGTGTGATATGTATAGTGGTTTTTGCCATACTTGAGTAGGTAGGCCTGGCTTCTGCTGTGAGGTACAAAATGAACAATTTCCGAACTTTGCCATTGAAGATCCGAGAACGGGCAATGACGTGTGTGAACACCAGCACTACCTTCCCTCTCGGGCTATTCCCCTCAGGATGGCCTGGGTGAGCAGTTCTGGTACGTCATTTGACGTCTTCGACTCTGACAAGGGCGAGCACGGTCAAGTGGTAGAAGATAGGACCGCCGAACATATCTGCCAGGATGGGAAACTCTAGAGCCTCCCGGAGTTCTCCACGGTCGCGAGCGCGAGCGATGAGCACTTTCAGCCGTTACAGACGGGGGCGCAGAATCTCTGTCTGATATACTTCCAGCAACTCGGGATGGCCCGCGATTTCTCCCACGAGTCGTGGCATGATCTGCCCGGCAGGCGAGGCTGTGCCAGCCTGATACGCCTCTCGCAGCAGCACACGCAAATCTTCCTCCAGGCTGCCTTGATCCTCCATCGGTGTTTCGTCGCTCAGCGATTGCAACATCTCCCGCACCAGGGCTAGTTTAGAATTCCAGCGCCGATACAAGGTGAGCTTGCTGACGCCCGCTGCGGCGGCAATCGCTTCCAGACTCATAGCCTCATAGCCTCGTGTCACAAATTCCCGTAGTGCAGCCTCCAGTAAGGCGCGATGCGCTGGCTCACTACGTGGTCGCCCGCGTCGTCGTGGCGCACTGAGTGGTTCTTGCATGGGTTCCTGGCCTCCTCTTGGTCATGTGTTGACGCTCTGTGACGTTGCTGCTGCTGACCGGGTCTGTCCGGCTTCTTCGCACGCTGCCGAGCCTCGTCCAGGTGCTCTTATTCCAGGAGCGGATGTTTTCTCTGCTAACACCTTACGGGCCTATCCTTCCTCCACCTGTCCACATAGCGCAAGAAGTGTTCAATCGTTTGTCCTATCCCATCCTCCTCCTGAATCTGCTTGCTGAGTTCGGTGGCACGCTGTCGCATCGCCGCATTCGTCACAGCCTCGCGGATCGCCTCTGCCAGTTGCTCTGCGGTGAGCGTTTGAAATGGGAGCGGAGCAGGCCCTGCCCCCAGCGCAGAAACCAGTCGTGCCCAACTGGGCTGATCGGCGGCCAGGGGTGTGAACACAGAAGGAACACCACCGCGCAGTGCTGCGCCCGTCGTTCCAGCCCCTCCATGATGCACCACTGCGGCCATACGCGGAAAGAGCCAACTATGCGGCAGACTCTCCGCACAGAAAACGAATTCAGGAAGGGTGCGGCCCTTGCCCAGACCTGCCCAGCCGCTGAGGAGCACGCCACGCTGACCAGATAACTCGAGTGCCCGCAGGACAAGGTCCAGGGTGGCTTGCGCATCGCGGCTGGTCATACTCCCGAATCCGATCGAGACCGGAGGCGGGCCAGCCTGCAAAAAGTGCAGTAGATCGGCTGGTGGCTGCCACCCTGCTGGAGGATCAAGAAACCAGTAGCCAGTCACCTGCACTCGTTCAGGCCAATCAGCGGGTCGGGGCAGCACCGCCGGGCTGTAGGTGTAGTAGACGGGCATCTCCTCGCGCTGCTGGCGTGCGAGTGGGCCGAAGAAAGGCAGAGGATGTGTCCCTAGCTCACGGCGCAGTTTCGTGTCGTCCGAGTGCTGGAGTTGCCAGACGACCTGCTCGCTCAGGCTCCAGTTCAGTCGATTAAGCTGCGGGCCACGATCGATGCCTCTGCCAATCAAAAAGTTGGGAAAGGCTCTGGTTGGGGTCAGAGGAAAGAACATGGCGGCAGTGCATGGAATGCCGAGTTTTTCCGCGATGCTGTAGCCAGTGAACCAGCTATATTTGTAGATGATCGCTTCAGCGCCCTGTGCCGCGCGCCAGGCATCCTGGTTGAGGTGGTCAGAAAAATACCGCCGCTGTGCGAGTCCATAGCGCAGTTGATGGAGCAGATGGCCTCCACCAAGCGCTGAGGATTCGGCAGCCCCGGTGATAAACGGCTGATACGGGTGGCCCAGTGGCGCAAAATCGACGCCGTAATCGGCAACCAGGTCGGCGAAATCTGGCCGGGTTGCCAGCGTGACGCGGTGGCCTTCTTGCCTCAGCCGAACGGCTAAGGCCACAAATGGTTGGGTATCGCCTCGCCCCCCAATCGTGAAGAGTGCGATTCGCATGAGATGTGTCCTTCTTCAGACTGCTTCGGATTCAACCCGAATGCAGCTGATTATTACCGCTATATTTTGTAAACGCTATTGTTTACAAAATATATACCACAAAAAATATGTGAACACAAGCGTTCATAAAAGCCAAAGACGAAAGACGGGACGAAGGAATGGTCTGAGGCATCCGCGAGGAATTGGAACTGTTATGCATCCCCCTTGTTGCGGGTTGGCAGAGTTTGCGCCGCAAACTCTGCCAACCCGCAACAAAACAATAAATCTGGATAACTTGTCGTAGGATATTTCTCATGCTATACTGCATAAGCACATTTAAGAAATATCAAGGCATCTGGAAGCAGGGGGAGTCATTGTCGATGGAGTCTCGAAACGTCTCTCAACCTTTGGGACCACAACCGGGTATGGGGGGAGAGGGTGAGAGCATATCACCGCCTGAGCTACTTTCAATTAATGAGCTGGCTCGTTGTTGCTCAGAAGAGACCAACAAATTTCTCAAGCAGCGTATCTCCAATGATCGTTTCTGCATGGAGATATTTCGTCGTGGTATCGTCCGGCGTGATGATGACGCATGGGCATGTATTTATCAACAGTATGCACCACTGGTGCTTACGTGGGTGACCCAACATCAGAGTGTTGCACCCTTTTTGGGACAGGATGGTAGTGCTCCACTCGTTAATGCCGCTTTTGCCAAGTTCTCTCAGGCACTCACACCCGCCAAAATGGGAAACTTTGACTCACTGGCGGCTATCTTGAAATATCTCAAAATGTGCGTTCACAGCGTAGTCGCTGATGAGGTACGCTCGCGTCAAGCACGTCAGTACGAAGAAACGTTGGATGCAATGGAGCATGAACCAGCGACCAGTGATCCTGCCGACGATGTGATCTCAAATCTCTCCGCGCAAAGATTGTGGCAGGTCATTCAAGAAGAATTGAATGGTGAAGATGAGCGTGTCCTTCTTTATCTTGCTTATATTCAGGGTATGAAACCTGGTGAGATTAGTAGCCTGCATCAGCGACTCTTCCCTACTGTTGATGATGTCTACCGCATCAAGCGTAATGTTCTGGAGCGATTACGCCGAAATACGCGGTTGCGAAGGATGTTTGGGCATCAACATTCTTAGTGAGGGGCATTAGATTTACAGTTGAGAATAATCCATGTTTGCAAAAATAGGAATGGGCCTCGTTCATTTATAGTGAAGAGGATTTCCCAGAAACATGGAGTTCTTCGGTGACACTGGGAGAGTCGTTAGTGTGCTTAACCAGTATTTTAATGCTCATATAGAGGAAAAGTGATCATGGAGTGTAGTAAACCTGGTACTATTCGTGACGAAGAGTTAGTTGCCTATCTTGTCGGGAGAGAACGTACAACCAGTCGTTATACAGCATCTTAAGTACTGTCAACACTGTTCGTCACAATTGGCAACCTATCAGCGAATAGAACACAAGCTGACCAGTAAACTTTACCGGTGGGATTGTCCACCGAGTCAGGTACTTGGTGAATACCAGTTGGATCTGCTTGATAATCAGTTTGCTCTTGAAATCAAACAGCATCTGAATGTGTGTGTGCTTTGTGCAGCAGACCTGACTGCACTTACGGCTTTTCTGGCAAATGACCCGATGCTTGTAGAGCCTGCACCCGCCTTACAGAAGAGTGCTTCTGTGTCTCTGAATAATCATTATCCTGTACAAGACGTAAAACATGTCCTGGAGCACTTGCGCGATCAGTCTTTGAGTGGCGCGAGAAAGATCATTGCAACCTTACTGCCTCCGCAACCGCGCCTAGCTTTTCAGCGCTAGCTCAACAGATGGCACTCTGGCCGCGTAATTACTCAGCCGAAGATGTGAATATCTCTCTTCAAGTCGAACAAGGTGCAGGTCGCAGAGGATCATTGCAATTGATTGGGTTTGTCACTCGTCAAGGGATGGCACTGGGGACACTCCAGGGAACACCAGTACGGCTTTCATCGCAGGCGGATATGGTGTCTACACAGAATATCGATGAACTTGGCAATTTCGTATTTTCATCACTTGTTCCCGCCACTTATACATTGGAATTGCAGTTCCCAGAGGCTACTATTGTGATTGATCAGCTTATAGTAACTTCACTGGATTGACATTCTTTCCAGATGCTTCTTCCCATCGTTAAGAGGCTTTCCTGCAAAGCCTCTATGCCTATCAACAGATTATTTATTGCATTTGAGCCAGGTACGAACGGTAGCTATGCCTGATTGGTGGCAGAATTCTCCTGATATTCTAGTTCACACAGGTCAAGGAACGTTTGTGCGTGCTCCATGAGCGTATAAAGCATAGTAATACATTCTTCAGAAACAAGAAACGCTATACGACGACGCTCTTCATAGATGAGCATGCCCGTGTCACCGTAGTCAGCCAGCACAACCCAACGTGCATCATTTTTCCCTATCAACGGTCTCGGTTCGCTCAGCGCCACATAGCCCTCTGGCAGTTTTGGCGGTTCTGGTACGGCTGTGAGCATAGCAAGCTGTTGCTTATCTGTGTCTCTGCTCTTGTCATCGCTGTTCTTGTTAATGGGCATACTCACCTCTCCACAGGTTTGTCCATGACAGTATTGTAGATCGTAACAGAGAGTTCTGTTGCTTCCGCTTCGCCTACAACCCCTATCAATTGTTGGTAATGCTTATCTAAGAGCGCAAATTTTGCGCTAATGATTTCATGAGATGCGTTTACTGAGAAAAATCTCAACATCTGTAATGATCTGCATTCGGCTTCAATCTGCTGACGCAACCTTGCAACCTCACTTGCCATCGTTTCTGCCTTCCTGCTAGAGCTAATACGACTTCTGGGTACTGCTTGTTATAGAAGTTATTAAGTTGCGTAGCTTTGTAACTTGCGTAACTTAATAGAATTATATACACAATCTCAGCATTTGTCAATAGAAAAACAACGAAACTTGCGTCAGATTTACAAAAATGCTAAGATACACAAAGATAAACGACTAAAGACTAAGAGGAAACCATGAACACTAGAAATAGGCAACTAATCGTTTTTATCGATGGAGAACCCTATTATGCAGCACAAAAAGCACAAGAAACACTTGGAATGACTTATAGTGCTCTAAGAAACCAGGTCATAGCAGGAAATATAACAGCAAAAACACCAAAAGGAAGAAGACAGCTATATTATCGCTCAAAAGATGTTGAGCAGCTATCAAAAGAAATAAACGTATATAGCATACAAAGAAGAAATAACCCTACTAAATTTGTTAGAGTATATAATAGAGAAGAAATAAAGCAATGCCTGGAAATAAGCAAATCGCTTTTCGGTGCGGAAAGAGGAGATATAGAAAAACATATGAAAATAATAGAAAAGAATCCCGAAACCTATTATGCGATAAAAGATGAAGAACAAATCATAGGTTATACCGCTATATGGCCGATTAAGCCAGGAAAACTCAGCAACTTACTAGCGCAAACTATACCAGTAAAAATATCATATGAGGATATAGAAGTCTTTGAGGGTAGAAAGAGCATAGACATATATATAAACGTAATAGGGATAAAAGCAGGTTTTACCAAGGAAGAAAAACGCTATTATGGATCAAGACTAATAGCAGGATTGATAGATGTTATAGTAACTTTAGGAGAAAGAGGAATATCTATATGCACTATCGGGGCTAGAAGTAACATGCCAGATGGAATTAGACTCATGAAAGGCATTGGTTTTGCTGAAATTGAATCACTTACACCGGAAAGAAGAACATTCATAATTAACATCAAAGAGTCCGGTATCCCTTTCGTTATGAAATACAAGGAGAAAATACGTAAATGGCAAGAGGAACATGCTCCAACTTTGACACTACATCCGACACCAGAGAAAATCATTTTATACTTCTCATTAGACAACCGGAGAAAAATATGAAAGACTTTACGGCAGAACAAAAAATAAGACAAAGACTTACAGGACACCCGGATAGATACCCAGATTTTCAGCATGAAGGACCAACAGTTCTACGTTTGCTCACTGGAGGAACTGCACCATCAATACACGCAAAATTCCAGAAACGCGATGACCGAATAGTATTATCCTGTCCTCAGTGCGAAGAAGAACTGGGATGGTTCTCAGCCGACTATGGAAGAACCACCTACCAGGAAATAGCTAAAATTAGAGAAACTGGAAACAAACACCAACAACGCATGTCTATGGTACCGCAAGACCTCGTAGCAGTGCTACTAGATAGCAACGAAGAACTGGGACGCCAACTTCTGCATATGCATGTCCCTTTGTTCAGTGATAGTGCCCTGGACAAACTGATTTATCTCATCAAGAAAGAAGCTGATCGTTGCTGGAATAGCGACGCGCAATTATCATTTACACTCTCTGGATACCTCTTAACGATAGGTGATCTCACACAAAATAAATATTCGCGTGCTCTTGGTTTAATGGCGCGTGGAGATGCCTTGCGACGTATGGATTGTGACGAGGATGCATTGCCCTTTCTCGATGCTGCGGGAGAAGAGTTCCGTGCAATGAACGATGAGGTAGGTTGGGCACTGACGCGCATTGGCAGGGTAAGCGCATGTCTACGTTTAAACCGTACTACTGAGGCTTTACGTGATGCAGCTTCAGCCCATGAGATCTTTATGCGGCACGGAAAACTGCGTCGTGCCGGACAGATTGATGTTAATGCAGCGATCATCAATTACGAACTTGGTCAATATGATCAGGCGTTACGCCTCTTTGATCGTGCAATTGAGACTTACTCGCTGCAAAGTGAGGGAATTGATCTAAATATTGCCCGCGCTCGTGGTAACAAAGCTTTGACCCTGGCTGCGCTGGGCAGATTTCGGGAAGCGGCCTCATTGCATGAGCAGGCTCGTACTACTTTTGCAGTCTATGGTGAGCGTGAGGAAATATCGGTAGCGCGTGAGGAACTCAATATTGCTGACATCTATGCTGCCCAGGGTCACTATAGTCATGCATTGCTACTGTATAACCAGAGTCGTGCGCTTTTTCAGAAACACGACATGTTATTTGCCGCAGCAGAAGTGGCCCAACAAATGTGTTTTTGCCTGATCAGACTTAATCGTGCTCGTGATGCCTATGAATTAGCTGGCGAAACTGTCCAATTCTTCCGAACTTCACAGACACAACATCACAATTTAGCTCGTTCTCTTATGCATCAAGCTGCTGCCGCCACTCTTGAGAGAGATTTTTCCGAAGCTGACGAAATGCTCCGGGAGGCGAGTGATCTGCTGGAAGAAGGAGGGTTGGTGCGCTTAGCCGCTCTTGCCGGCCTACAGCGAGCCGAACTTTATTTCGCAGATGGTCAATTGGAGGCAAGTTTGCATGAGGCGCGGCTCGTAGCTGATACTTTTGCTGAACAGGAAGATCTCCCACGGCTGGCACGGGCCACATTACTTCAGGCGTATATTGCTGATGCTACGGGTGACATCTCGACTGCCCAATATCTTTGTGACCATGTACTTGATATTGCCCAGGGGCAGGGACTACTCGACTTAAAATACCTCTGTGACGACCTTCTCGGGCGATTGGCTGAGCGGAACAGCGATCTAGAAGCAGCGGCTTTCTACTATGATCGTGCGATGCAAGGAATCGACGAGGTGCAGAGTCGTCTGGTGTTAGACGAGCGTACCAGTTTTCTCGAAGATAAAGGTGGTCTCTATCAGCGTGCTATGCTTCTCGCTTTAAAGCGTGGCGATAAGAATCAGGCGTTGACTTATGTCGAGAAAGCGAAGTCGCGTATACTGGGTGACTATCTTCGTCACAATATTGATATCCGTTTGCGTGCTGCTGATAAGACGGGAGAGGCCATCCTTGAAGATCTGAGGCGACTTCGTGAGGAACAGGCCTGGTTCAGTTCGATTGTCTATGAAACCGAGAATGAGGCCAACCTGAGTGATACGGCAATTATGCGCATTCGTACGATTGGCCCTGTAGAAGCTCGAAAAGAGATGAAGAAGCGCGAGAGGCATATTGAACACCTGTTAGGACAAATGCAACTACGTTCCGCAGGTGATCTCATAGCACGACAACGACCCGACTGGACAAACGGCACTGTAACCTCACTATGGCCTCAACTGGAACCTCGCACCCTGATGTTGGAATACTATTTTGCTGATCAGGACTTGTACATCTTCCAACTGACGCATGATGGCGTAGATGTACAGGTTGTACAGGGGTGCACATTCCAAACTAGAACGTCTCTTCTCTCTCTGGCGAGCCAATCTTGAACTGGCAGGTCAGGCGGCTAGTGGTCCAGAATCAGATACAAGCCTTTTTGGGTTTGCAAGAGAATGGTCTTGGATTATTGCAGCGTCTCTATGATCTCTTATTGCGACCAGTCTCATCTGCGCTCAATGCATATGAACACCTCATCATTGTACCTTACGGTATGCTGCACTACCTGCCTTTTCATTGTCTCTTCGATGGCGTACAATTTCTGATTGAGCGATTCAATGTGTCATACCTGCCATCAGCGGCTCTCCTGGATATCTGTCGTCAGCGTGGGCAGCGTATCCATGCCAGGGGAGTACGGTTGCAAGATGCACTGGTCCTGGGACTCTCTGATGGTGGTCGGCTGGCTTTTGCCGCACAAGAGGCTGAAACGGTTGCCAAACAATTGGGAGTATCCTGTATGCTCAACGAAGCTGCTACTACTGCTCTTTTGTGGAATGCAGGAGCACATAGTCCCATTATACACATCGCAGCACACGGCCTTTTCCGGCTTGATGCTCCCAACTTTTCGCATATTAAGCTTGCAGATCGCCAGTTAAGTGCTATAGAGGTCTTCAACCTTGATCTCTCCTCATGCTCCCTGGTTACCTTGAGTGCCTGTGAAACTGGCCGTGCTGTAATTGGTGGAATCGATGAAGTTATTGGCCTGGGACGGGGATTTCTGTATGCAGGTGCCGCTTCCTTGCTGCCGACGCTCTGGAAAGTGGATGATGCTAGCAGCGCCGAACTTATGGGGATGTTCTACAGCGCTCTCTTGCGAGACTCTACAAAAGTGGTAGCTCTGGCATCTGCTCAACGGGCCTTCCTTGCTCAGGCACATGCCTCCAACCGTTCCTATCGTATCCATCCATACTTCTGGGCTGCGTTCCACCTTATCGGCGACTATGGAAGGCTATAAGTGTGTTGTAATATGTGCAAATTGTATGGCTATCTAACCGGTGAGGAACCCTATCATGATCTATCTTGCTCCAGACTACATATATACCCCACAAGGTTTACAGACGAACATGCTTGTATCAATCTCAGAAGATGGGCACATTGCTTCTATCACCAAACATGAGCCAGATGCAGACAAGGTGCCTGCTGAAATACTGGCAGGGAAAGTACTGTTGCCCGGTTTTGTGAACACTCATAGCCATGTTTTCCAACGCACATTGCGTGGACATACCCATCGTGCTCTCTCGCAGCAAGATACCTTCTGGACATGGCGACGTGCAATGTATGCGGAAGCCCGGCAGTTGAGTCCTGACCGCCTGTATACGGTAGCACTGCGCACCTATCGCGAGATGTTAGCCGCTGGCTATACCAGTGTTGGCGAGTTTCATTATGTGCATCACCAACCTGATGGGCAACCTTATGCTCATCCTAATGCCATGGCTGAAGCTGTACTCTCTGCTGGACGTGACGCAGGTATACATGTTGTCTTGCTTATGACTGCTTATGCGCAAGGTGGTTTCAAGCAACTTCCAGAGGAAGGTCAACGGCGCTTTTGTGATCACTCTGTTGAAGCATATCTTGAACGTGTCGAGGCTTTACGAATTATGGGCGTTTCTGTTGGGGTTGCCCCTCATTCAGTACGTGCCGTACCTGAACTGTGGTTGCGTGCTATTGCAAACTATAGCCGTGCTCATCAGTTGCCCTTACATATCCACGCCGACGAGCAAGTAGCTGAGATTGAGCAATGCCAGGCAGCATATGGCTGTACACCGATAGAACTGTTGGCGCAGTTTGGAGTTTTAGGCTCACAGACGACTGTGATCCATGCAACCTATGCCAATGAAAAAGAACTGGCGCTGCTTGCACAAAATGATTGTACTGTCTGTGTCTGTCCTACAACTGAAGGGGATCTTGGTGATGGGATTGCTCCCTATGCCGAACTTGTGGCCGCAAACATTCCTATAGCCATTGGTTCGGACAGCAATACACGTCTCGACCCGATCGAAGAGCTGCGTTGGGCTGAATATAGCGCACGTATGCGCTATCAACGCCGTCGTGTGCTGATTGATAGCAACCTCGCCTCTCCAGGACCTCTCTTGCTAAATTACGGGACGCGTTGTGGAGCTACAGCTTTAGGGCTGGAAACGGGTGTAATTGCTCCTGGTATGCTAGCGGATTTTGTGGTGGTCGATCTCGGCCATCCCATGCTGGCTGGCTGGAATGAGGATGATCTGCTAGATATGCTCTTCTTTGGTGCTTCGTCTGAGGTGATAGTACAAACATGGGTGCAAGGGAAAAAGGTGCACTGCAAATAATTCTGCTTGCCTTGTACAGCCAACCATGAGTCATCCCGGTAACTATTCAGGTCCCCTTGCCACCTGCGGTGGCTCGCTCTCGTTGTATGTGTGGGTTTGTTGCCTGTGGAGGAGATTGCGACGCAATCTCCTCCACAGGCAACAAACCCACACATACAACAACCTGCGAAGCGCCTCGGGCGCTGAGGAATTAGGAAAAAGGGGGTTGACTTAGCAAATTTACATCAATGAGACTCTCGCCCTCTGCGTGGTCGCTCGCCAGGCTTTGGTTCCAGCGTGGGATATTCATCAATCAGACGGAGAGCTTCCTCTATAGCACGTTTTAGTTGTGGGTCATCTTTGTTGACATAATCTTGTGGTGCAATATCGACTTCGATATCGGGATCGGTGCCATAATTTTCTATATCCCAGCCCACATCCTTGAACCAGTTGGCATACTCAGGCTGTGTTGTATAGGAACCATCAACCAGATGATGACGGGGCGAGATCCCAATGACACCACCCCAGGTGCGTTTTCCGATCAAGGGTCCCAACCCCATCAATTTAAAGCTGTGGCTAAAGATATCGCCATCTGAGGCAGCATGTTCATTTGTCAGGGCAACCATAGGGCCGCGAGGTGATTCTTTAGGGTAGGGAGTAGGCTGGCCCCAACGTGAGAACTTGTAGCCGATGCGTTTACGCGCTAATTTTTCGAGAAGCAAACCTGAAACGTTGCCCCCTCCATTCCAGCGGACATCGATAATTAAAGCAGGATAGTCGTATTCTGCCAGGTAGCTGCGATGAAATTCGGCATATCCTCTGGGGTGCATATTGGGGATATGAAGGTAGCCCACACGGCCTTGTGATTGTGCATGTACAGTTCGGCGATTCCACTCAACCCAATCACGATAGCGTGCTGTACCTTCCTCTGATAAAGCTGTCACAGTGATGATATGTGTCGCTTTTGTCTCTGTTGACTCGATTGTAAGCTGTACCTCATTGTCTGCTTGATTTACAAGCAACTCTTGTGGACTCTGTCGAGGTTCCACATGTTGCCCATTAATAGCAATCACCGCATCACCAACGACCACATTTAGCCCTGGCGAAGTAAGCGGCGAGGTGGCGTTTCTGGTTGAAGGGTCACCTTGTACAATACGAGCAATACAATAGCGTTCTGTCTCAACATCATACATCCAATCGACACCCAGAAAGCCCTGGCGATAGTAGCGTCCTACGCGATACTCTCCGCCATACTCGTAAGCGTGAGAGGTACCTAGCTCTCCCTGAAGTTCATGGATGAGATCAGACAGTTCATCGCGAGAGCCAACTCGTTCAACGAGTGGTGCATATTGTGCATAGATGGCATCCCAGTTGACACCTGACATATCTTCGGTCCAGAACTGTTCGCGTTGCAAGCGCCATGCCTCGGCAAACATCTGTTTCCATTCAGAGGCAGGCTGTACTGAAACTTTTACCCGGTGAAGATCGATCCAACCACTTTCGCGGCTGGGATAGTCGTTATTCTCTGAGCGAGGAGGCTTCTCACCGGCCTTGATAATACGAAGGCGGCGGCGGGAACGGTACATCAGAGTTTTACAGTCGCGTGAGAGATAAAAGTCGTTGACATTTTCAACGAGACGCTCATTTTTCTGTGCCTCAAAATCGTATCCTTCAATCCAGCCTTTGGCACCAGAAGAGTCACCTGGTAGTTGAAGCATTCCCTGGAGAGGAAATATTTGGTAGAGAGCCTTGCCACGTATACCACATATAGCTGTATAGCGGCCCTCACCGACTGGGAAAGGAATAGCGCGGCTGGTAATCCCTTCCAGGTCGATGACAAGGGATCGGGATTTTTTAGTTTCCTCTTCTTGCTCTTCCTCATCCTTGGCCTCCTTCTCCGGCTGTTCAGTTTCCGGCAGTGCAGTATCTTTCTTTCTGGGGGTGCCTTCTACATTGTCTATCAGCAATTTAGATTCGGTCACAAAAGGGGAGCGCAGGTCATGTCGTAGCGTAATGGCGTAAGGCATCACACCACGTGGGAAACTGAACTCAAATTGTAGATTATCGTAAACGGGGTTGAAGGTGCGATATCCCAAAAAGTAGAGATATTTTCCATCCGGGTCAAATGAAGGTGAGACATCCTCCAGGACAGGATCAGTGACGGTATGTATTTCGCCGTTCTCCAGGTCACAGAGTTTAATAGCCTTCTTCTGTGCGCTCAGAGCAAAGCTGTAGGCAAGCCAGCTACCATCGGGTGACCAGGCAAGATCCTGAATACGATCATAATCGCTGCGGTCAGCTACCGCAGCATTACAGCCCTCCAAATCAACAAGGATCAATTCATTACGGTGATTGGCAATAGCGATAATGTCTACAGTGGGAGAGATTGCAACCTCAACAGCACGGCCAAATTCAACATTTGCCAGAGTTTGAGGTTGACCGGTGGGATCAAAGATGACGAGACCCTCTGTCCCTGATGCATCACTAATAGCAACGAGTCTTTTGCCATCGTTGAGCCATTCCAGGAAGCGATAACGTATGCCATCTCGTTCTCCGTACTGAAGAACAGCCCCTTCCCAATTACTCATAGAGAAGGCCTTGCCGCGAGTTGTGAGTGCAATGGCATGGCCCTGGGGATGGAGTGCAATGGTGTCTAGATAGTGCTCGGCTTGTACAAATTTGCGGTTAAGTTGTGTACGCTGGCTTGGTAAAACGACATCAAGACGGTATGGCTGATCGGCTTCTGGGTCAAATAGATACAGGTCGGCTCCTGCCTGAAATACGAGTCGGTGTCCATCAGTGGACAGGTGACGCGCATAAAAATCTTGCTGATCAGAGTGACGCTGGAGGTCTTCACCTTGTGGTGTACAGGAATAGATATTGCCTACACCTTCATGATCAGAGAGAAAGTAGATGCGCTGACCAACCCAGCATGGATCAGCTAAATTTCCCTCAAGAGAGAGCAGACGCTGAAATATACCACTGTCGTTGATATCGCACCAGAGATGCCCTACCGTGCCACCCCGATAGCGTTTCCAGTAAGCCGGTTCTTCACTATTACGTCCCAGTACGACACCACCTTGAGAACCATAGGAAATTGCATTTGCTACACCGAAAGGAAGTTGTTGAGGATGACCACCCTGCGGGCTGATCGCATAGATCACTTTATAGTCATAAGTGAATTGTCCTGCACTGCTTGTATAGAGGATAGCATGATTGGTTGGTGACCACCCTAGCACATGGCAAGAGGAGTTTGCCTGGAACGTCAGCCGTTGGGCAGGATCGCCAGGTGCGGGCATAACATAGACTTCACCAGGACCTTCCTCGCGCCCTACGAATGCCAGTAGCTGACCGTCGCGCGAGAAATGGGGGTAGCTCGCTCTGCCCACTCCGGCTGTGAGGCGCTCGGCACGACCACCACTACTTGACACTAGCCAGAGATCATCTTCGGAAACAAATACGATGCGGTCTTGATGGATGGTTGGGAATCGCACATACCCCTGAGATGGCATGCTGCCTCCTTCTTTACGATGAGGATTGTTGACTATCTTGACCCTCTTGTTTTCGATTGGTAATACATGTATATGGGATGTATTTATAGGAGATGGTAACAGTATTTATTGTATCAATACTTTGATACACACTTTCATATCAGGTAGTATTGTAACACAACAGTATGGTGATGTCGAGAGTAGTAGAGGCAAGAGCAAAGAACAGATAGCAGAGTATCTACGAGGTGCATGGTTTGCTTAGGGGTAGTTCACAGTAAAAAATAGTCTCCCTCTTGTCAGAATCGGGAATTAGTGGTAACCTCTTCCTGCTAACATTCCACCAAACACAAGAGGAGAAAGGCAGATCCATGACACAGACAGTGAATGATCAAGATTCTTCTGCGCAGAAACGTGGTAAACCCGGCCAGCGTCAGCAAGAACGATTATTGCGTCTGGCTCGTCGCCGCCGTCGGCAGCAGATAGCGATAAGCGTAGTTGCAGCCCTCATACTTATCACAGCAGGGATTACTGGTGTTATACAATATCAGCACTATGCGGCTGATCAACAAGCAGCTGCTAATAAAATCCAGAATCAACATGCGACAGCGACAGCAGTTGTGAAAGCGACGGCGTCTGTGGTAGCTAATGCGACGGCATCTGCGGTCGCCAGCGTGACGGCGGTGGCGGCTGCCAAGGCCCAGGCTACGATAGTTGCTCAGGCCATGCTCACTGTCACATCAGGGTCTCCGACCCCTACTGCTGGTGCTGCAAAACCACCACAAGTGACTGGTACTCCTGTAAAGCTTGCTGATGGGCTTCAGTACATAGATATTAAAGTGGGGAATGGTCCTACCGCCCAGGCTGGTAGCACTGTATCTGTTCAATATACCGGGTGGCTCCAAAGCACTGGTAAAGAATTTGATAGTTCTTATGATCATGGTGGACAACTTTTTGATGTGACACCGCTCGGTCAGGCCCAGATTATCCCTGGTTGGAATGAAGGATTGATAGGTATCAAAGCGGGTGGTACTCTGTCGTCTGATAATTCCTCCTGCGTTGGCCTATGGTGCTCAAGGGAGTGGACCTATCCCCCCCAATGCAACGCTCATTTTTGACGTGACGGCAGTATTTGTTAAATAATCAGCCCACAGAATTGCAAGCCAGGTGGTGAAGTGAGTTTTTGTGAGCTTGAGCCGTAAGGACATCAGTATGCCTTGACTTTTCTGTAATCAGTGGGTATACTCATAACAATTTGAAACGAGTTCCCGATTAGTCCACATAGTGGAAGAGGCACGGTATCGTCATGGCTTCAAATTGCTGGAGAGTAGCAACAACGGTAATAGTGTGGTGGCTGTACTGTTTAACTCATTTACAAAATGAGCCAGATACCGTTTTCGAAGAAACATTTTTTCCTCACCCCATTGATTTAGGGGTGAGGAATTTTTTTTAATATAAACTTCTCGATATCTGCAGAAACGTGTGGCTTACCTCCTGGATAGAGATAAAAAGGACGACCGGTCAACCTGTTGAATTAATGCTGACCAGAAGCTTTGTATGCGGAACTGCCCTTGCCTGTGTGATAGTTTTGTTGTGAGGGGTTTCTGGCGAAGCACTCTCAACTGATATGTAGTAGTTTATGATGGGTGTCTATTAAGGGTGAGGAGCGACTGAAACAACAGATTAGATAATTCCGGAGGAGAGAATGAAGCAAATTATAGATCGTCCTGGGAATGAAACTGGGATGATTGATGGAAATTTTAAAGGGAAGGACATCCTTTCGCTACGTCAGTTTTCGTTGGACGATCTTCAGATACTTTTTCCTCTGACCCGCAAGATGAAACAAATTGTGATCAACAACGAACCTTCACGTCTTCTTGAAGGTCAACTGGTCTCGTTACTTTTCTTTGAGGCTTCTAGTAGAACTTTTGGCTCTTTTGCAGCAGCTATCAAAAGACTTGGTGGGCAGACTATTGAAATGCAGAACCCGGAAACAGTCTCATCTCGCTCAAAGGGGGAATCCTTTGAAGATACTATTCGTGTTTTTGAATCTTATAGCGATGCCATTGTGCTTCGTCACCCACTGGCCGGCTCCGCCAAACAAGCTGCTGATGCAGCCAGTTTTGTTCCGGTAATTAATGCGGGCGATGGCAATAATGAGCATCCCACCCAAACACTCCTCGATCTTTATACCCTGTATGAGCAATTTGGCAGACTCGATAACCTGACAGGACTTCTTGTCGGTGATCCGCTCAACAGCCGTGCGCTGCATTCTCTTATGAAGGGGCTTTCTCTGTTTAAGAATAACACTGTGTATCTGCTTTCTCCTCAAAGATTGCAACTCCCAAGAAGCGATTTTCACTTCTTCAGCGCACAGGGACTAAAACTTCTCGAAATAAGCAGCGAAAGAGAAATTCCCAAAGACTGCAACTTCTGGTATTGGACGCGTATACAGAAAGAGCGTCTTGCTTCTCTTGAGGAATATAATACTATTGTCAATGAGAGATTGATCGTCACACCCCAACTGCTGAACAATTATGCAAGTAAAGATATGATTTTGATGGACCCGCTTCCCAGAGTAGGAACGATAGATCCTGCTGTTGATATGGATGAGAGATCAGTGTATTTGCGATCACAAATCAGAAATGGTGTGTACACACGCATGGCGTTGCTGGCACTGATTTTAGGGAAAGCAGAACTGAAAGGATGACAATGCAAAATACGAGCGGCAACCTTCTTCTCAAAGAGCGTCCTGAACCCATAATGCACCTTATCAAAGAGCATCCCAGGCGTGGCACGCTATTATTAGAAGATGGGACAAAGTTTGAAGGTACCTCATTTGGCTATGAGGGAGCATGTGCTGGAGAGGTTGTCTTTGCTACTGGCATGGTTGGCTATCCCGAAATGCTATCTGATGCCTCCTTTGCAGGTCAAATCCTGACCATGACCTATCCTCTTGTTGGCAATTATGGAGTACCAGAGCAATCTTTGTGGGAAGATCACAAAATTCATCTTGCAGGACTGATCGTTTCCAACTATATTGACATCCCCTCCCATGTGCAAAGTACTATGAACCTGGGTACCTGGTTACAACAGGAAAAAGTCCCCGCTTTGGAGATCAAAGATACCCGATTGCTTACTCAGCATATTCGCACACATGGTACAATGCTGGGCAAGATTGTATTTGAGACAGACATCCCTTTTTATGATCCCAATACCGACAACCAGCTTTTACAGGTCTCGACGAGGCTGGTTATGCGAGAAGGCAATGGAGATACTACGATCGTTCTCATCGATTGTGGTGCTAAGCGTAATATTGTACGTTGTCTCCTTGCAAGAAATGTGTGTGTAATCACTGTCCCGTGGGATTATGATCTCTTTTCACCAATCAATAGCTTTGCTTTTGATGGCATTCTGGTATCCAATGGGCCTGGGAATCCAAAAATGGCTCAGAAAACAATCCAGACCATTCACACTGCACTGGAGCGTAAGATTCCCACTCTTGGTATTTGTATGGGGCATCAACTGCTCGCTCTTGCCGCCGGTGGAGATACCAGCAAGCTCAAATTTGGACACAGAAGCCAGAACCAGCCATGTCTGCTGCATGGCACAAAACGTTGCTATATCACCAGCCAGAACCATGGATTTTTCGTTAATGTCCTTCCGCCAGACTTTGTACCCTGGTTTATCAATGCCAATGATGGTAGTAATGAAGGGATGCAGCATACGCAATATCCCTTTTTCTCTGTACAGTTCCATCCAGAAGCCGCGCCCGGTCCAATGGATACCGAATGGATCTTCGACTATTTTCTGGAGAGGATAAAAAATTAGCGTGAAGACACGACATAAAGTGTTGGTGTTGGGAGCTGGTGCGCTCAAAATTGGACAGGCCGGAGAGTTTGACTACTCTGGCTCCCAGGCGCTCAAGGCCTTAAAAGAAGAAGGCATCTCCACCATCTTAGTGAATCCGAATATTGCGACCATTCAGACTTCGAAGTTGTTGGCGGATCAGGTCTATTTCTTACCGGTGACGGCCTTTTTCGTCGAAAAAATTCTTGAGAAAGAACGCCCTGACGGCATTTTGCTTTCCTTTGGGGGTCAGACAGCACTCAATTGTGGCATTGAGCTGTTTCAGAAAGGCATTCTGGAAAAATATAATGTCCAGGTTCTGGGTACACCTGTTGCTGCTATTTTGCTTACCGAAGACCGACAGGCGTTTTCGCAACACTTACACAGTATAAATATTCCTACTCCACAAAGCCGAAGCGCAGAAACGCTCAACGAAGCTATGCGTATTGGGAGAGAGATTGGTTTTCCAGTCATGATACGGGCTGGTTTTGCATTGGGAGGGCAGGGATCAGGCGTTGCCAGGGATATCCATGAGCTAGAGCATATTGTAAGTGGAGCCTTAGCTTTTGCTCCGCAAGTCCTCATTGAGCAATACCTCCATCATTATAAAGAAGTGGAATACGAGGTCGTTCGTGATATCCATGACAACTGTATTACCGTGTGTAATATGGAGAACATGGACCCACTGGGTATTCACACAGGAGAGTCTATCGTTATTGCTCCTAGCCAGACGCTCACCAACCATGAATACCATACTTTGCGTACAGCTTCAATTACGATTGTCAGAAGTTTGGGTATCGTTGGGGAATGCAACGTACAGTTTGCCCTCAATCCTGAGACCTCTGCTTACTATGTCATTGAAGTTAACGCCCGGCTCTCACGCAGTTCCGCGCTGGCAAGTAAAGCCACAGGCTATCCTCTAGCTTATGTCGCCACCAAATTAGCTCTTGGCTATGGACTCACCGATCTTACCAACAGAGTTACAGGTGTCACTCAAGCCTGTTTTGAACCCAGCCTGGACTATCTGGTCGTAAAAATACCACGTTGGGACTTAGAGAAATTTAAAGGTGTCAATGAGACTATTGGCACAGGTATGAAGTCCGTTGGTGAGGTGATGGGTATTGGTCGTACCTTTGAGGAAGCCTATCAGAAAGCTCTGCGCATGTTAGACCTGGATTTTGAAGGTGCAACTTCTGAGAAAGTCTTTGCCCAGGGAGATACCATCGCCGAGACACTGACCAGATACCTCTATACGCCGACACCTAAACGCATGTTTGCGCTTGCTATGGCCATGCGTCACAATATTTCCGTAGAAGAAATTGCTGATATTACAGGGATTGACCCCTGGTTTTTACAGCGCATTAAACACATCGTAGACATGGAACGGGCTCTACAAGCCAATCAGGATCTTTCTGTAGCTAACCTTTTAGCCTTAAAACAAATAGGGATGTCTGATAAGCGCATCGGAGAGCTTACCGACAAAACAGGGTTGGAAATACGCGCCCTGCGTAAGAAACTGGCTGTAACTCCATTTGTGTTTCAAATTGACACGCTGGGTGCTGAATTTCCCTCGGACACGAACTATCTTTACATGACGTATAATGGACAGCATCATGATGTGATACCAACTGGAGATGAAGGTGTTGTTATTCTGGGATCTGGCCCTTACCGGATTGGCTCATCCGTAGAATTTGATTGGACAAGCGTCAGTACGGTTGAGGCTCTCAAAAAATATCAGAAGCGCTCGATCGTGATTAACTGTAACCCGGAAACGGTCTCTACAGATTACGATACCTCAGATCGACTATATTTTGAAGAACTCACCTTTGAGCGTATTGCCGACATTTGTGAATTTGAGTCACCTTATGGAGTGATTGTCTCAGTTGGTGGGCAGACACCCAATAACCGGGTTAAAGCCTTGCATAACTATGACATTCCGATCCTGGGAACCGAAGCAACCTATATTGATCAAGCGGAAGATCGCAATAAATTTTCCAAACTGCTTGACACCCTTGGCATTCAGCAGCCTGCATGGAATAGCTTTGTCAATCTTACTGAACTGACAGCATTTGCTCAACATGTAGGATATCCTGTACTTGTCAGGCCTTCTTATGTGCTTTCAGGAAGCGCCATGAACATCTGCTATACGCAGGAAGAATTGGAGCTGTATACAAAAGAAGCCGCTTCGGTTTCTCCTGAGCATCCTGTCACTATCACAAAATTTTTTGAGAAGGTCAAAGAGATCGAACTGGATGCCGTCGCCCAAGGTGGAGAGATCAAAGCTTTCGTGATCTCTGAGCACATTGAAAATGCGGGCGTGCATTCAGGAGATGCAACCATTGTGCTACCTCCCCAAAATATTACCAGTCAGACGCAGAGCAAAATAGAAGCAGTTGGTCGAACAATTGCCCGTGCATTAGCAATCACAGGACCATTCAATATCCAATTTCTTGCCAGGGAGAATCAGGTGTATGTCATCGAAGTAAATCTGCGAGCATCACGAACCTTTCCCTTTATCTCAAAAGTGACCGGAGTCAACTTCATAGAAATTTTTGTCGACGCTCTCTTTGAAAAAGATGTTCCTGTTGTCTCTCTGCCTCCGCTCACCTTTACGGCAGTCAAAGCTCCGCAGTTCTCATTTTCTCGCCTTTCGGGAGCTGATCCGGTGCTACGGGTAGAGATGGCTTCAACGGGGGAAGTGGCCTGTTTTGGTGAAGATGTGGAAGAGGCCTATCTTAAAGCCATTATTGCCACAGGAGGATGTGTTCCCCAAAAAGGCGTCTTTCTCAGCCTGGGAGGAGACGATAAAAAGAAGAAGTTTCTGGAGAGTGTCAAACTGTTAAACGCGCTTGCTATCCCCTTGTATGCTACAGAAAAAACATGTGCCTTTTTACATGCGCATGATATAGAGGCAACCATGCTCTACAAAATACATGAGCAGCGTTCGCCCAATGTTCTCACCTACTTTCGCGACAATAAGATCGATCTTGCTATCAACATCGTAGATAGGCATATTAAAAAGGAGATGGATGATGACTATGCTATGCGGCGCTATGCTGTTGATCATAATATTCCGTTATTTACCAAAATCAAACAGGCACGTTTGTTTGTCAAGGCAATAGTGGAAAAAGATCTTGCTACCATCCCCATCAAATCCTGGAACGAGTACTAAAGAAGGAGTTTCCTTGATGTCTTCGCAATCTGCTGTCCAAATAATAGATGTGGATATTCTTATCATTGGCTCAGGGGGATCGGGACTGCGAGCCGCCATTGCTGCCACCGAAAAAGGGGCAAAGGTCTTAGTGATTGCCAAAGAACTCTTAAAAGATGCGCATACGGGTTGGGCGATGGGCGGCGTCAATGTGGCAATGAAAGCGCCTGCTACACCA
This sequence comes from uncultured Chloroflexia bacterium, assembly GCA_963814985.1. Classification (GTDB taxonomy): domain Bacteria; phylum Chloroflexota; class Ktedonobacteria; order Ktedonobacterales; family Ktedonobacteraceae; genus CAWFFV01. Next base: position 319,023 of record CAWFFV010000057.1, read on the forward strand.
CAGATGCACTTTGAAGATACCATCAATGGTGGTTGGTTTATCAATAATTATAAGCTTGCCAGGATCTTTGCGGAAGAAATGCCCGATCGCATCCATGATTTGGAGCAGTATGGTGTTAAATTTGACCGTTTACCTGATGGCTCTTATTTTACCTGGGCCAGTGGTAAACAGTCAGCCCCCTTAAACTTATGTGCAGGTGATTATACGGGTCGTGAAATGATGCAAGGGTTACTGGCTGAAGTAGACCGATTGAATATTCCCTATCTGGAATATCACTATGCAACAAAGATCATCCGAGCAGGCGATCAGGTCGTAGGGGCCTTCCTGATTGATAGTAAAAACGGAACCTACAAGGTTGTGCAGGCAAAGGCAACGGTGGTGGCAACTGGCGGTGGTGGGAATATGTATAAGGTGAATACTAATGCCCCCAGTAATACAGGGGAAGGTTATGCCTGGGCATTGGACGTAGGAGCGGAGCTGGTGGATATGGAACTGGTGCAGTTCCATCCAACGGGTATGGCGGTTCCTGCTGAAAAGCGTGGTACGCTGGTTACTGAAAAAGTCAGGGGCAATGGTGGTATTCTCAAAAACAAATTGGGTGAGCGCTTTATGTTGCGCTACCAACCTCAACGCCTTGAACTGGCTGGACGCGACGAAGTGACACGCGCAATTTACCAGGAAATTCAAGAGGGCAGAGGAACAGAGAACGGCGCTGTCTATCTGGATGTTACGCATTGGGAAGAGGACAAGGCCGAGATACTTGTACCGGATGTCTTTGCCGCACATGCGGAGGCAGGTATTGATATTCGCGAGCAAATGATGGAGATTACTCCATCGATGCACCACATGATGGGTGGTTTTGTGATCGACGAGTGGGGGCGAACCTCTGTTGCAGGACTCTACGCGGTTGGTGAAGTAACGACGAGCGTGCATGGAGCAAACCGTTTAGGTGGGAATTCACTGGCTGAAGGGCAAGTTTTTGGTTGTCGGGCTGGTCTCCATGCGGCTGATTATGTCAAAAATCACCAGGTACCGCATATTGCATCAGCCGTGGTGGAGGATGAAGCCAATCGTGTTGAAGCTTTCCTGCAAAGAAAAACTGGACCACGTGCTTCTGAAGTTTTGAGTCGCATTAAAGCCGTGATGTGGAATAATGTTGGGATTATTCGCGATGCCGAAAAGTTGTTGGTAGCCCAGCAAGAGATTAGACAGTTACAGGATGAGGCTCAATCCCTGATGGCAGGAGATAAAACCGAACTGCAATCTTGCCTGGAAATACAGGAGATGTTAAAGACTGCTGAGGTAATCATTCTGTCGGCTCTGGAAAGAAAAGAGAGCCGGGGTGCCCATTATCGCTCTGATTATCCACAGTTAGACCCGGCATGGGAGAAAAATATCCGCGTATATAAAGACACAGAAGGGAAACTTGTCACAAAAATTGTGCCGACTGTGAAAGACTGAGTGTGGAGCTAAGAGGTTCATTATGTCATCAATGCTGATCGGGTCCATCGTTCTTCCTGATCGAGTCATCCAGGGAACTATCCAGGTTACGGACGGGAAAATTGAGCGTATTACGGAGGGCTTCCCGGAAGAGACTACCCATACTTTTGATTTTCGCGGAAAGTATATCCTTCCAGGCTTAATTGAAGTACATGGTCATCTACGCGAACCAGGACTTGAACACAAAGAAGATATCCCACACGGTACACGAGCAGGTCTTGCTGGCGGTTATACAACGATCTTTGATATGCCAAATACCAGGCCACCAACGACAACTGTTACTCGTGTTGAAGAGCAAATTAGAAGGTATACTGGCAGGTCATATACTGATTTTGCGATCAATATGGGCACATCAGTTGAAGACATTGATGAATTAAAGAAAATTGATAAAGGGATGATTACAGCGGTAAAGATCTTTACCGCTGGTCATGCTACTACGCCCACAACCATACCACACCTTAGCGATATTGCACGAATTTTTGAAATCTTGGGCGAACGCAAGATTATGGGACTACTCCATGCTGAAAACCAGGAACTTGTTGACTATTTTACCCACAAATACCGGGACACATTAGAAAGAAGTGATCCGACAGCGTGGGGAGAGGCCAGAAATGCCTCTGTGGTTCTTACCTCTGCCCTGGAAATGATCGCTCTGGCAAAACAGTTTGGTGTAAAGCTCTATCTATTGCATTTATCTACTACCGATGAGTTCGCTGCGGTTGAGTTTGGGCGGAAAATCGGCGTAGAGGTGTATGGTGAAATTGCGACCTATCAGCTTGCCTTTAATAGTGATGATTATGAAAAATATGGTAATCTGATTAACGTGGCACCTGCACTACGTACTCCTTCCGAACAGAAGAAGCTCTGGCAACTTCTGCGTGAGGGAGCCATCGACGCCGTTATTTCTGAACATACCCCCCATACACTTGCCGAGAAGCAGAAAAAGAGCGTCTGGGAGGTAGCATCGGGGATGCCGGATATCCAGGAATCTCTACCGGCCTTAATTAGTAACTGGGTCAAGCATTTTGGTCGTGAAACTCTTGAAGAGGGGCTGATTCGTATTGCGCAAGTAAGTTCACAAAATATTGCAAGAATTTTTGAGTTTGGGCAAAAAGGACAGTTGGCTGTTGGCAAAGATGCTGATATCGTCGTGGTTGACACAACTCAGAAGTGGAGTGTGAAGAAAGAAGATCTCTTCACAAAAAATCAGTGGTCTGCCTATGAGGGCATGGAACTTATTGGCAGGCCGATAGCAACGTTTCTACGAGGCAATCTGGTTTATGAGAAAGGGAAAATACTTGGGGACCCTCAAGGCAAACGACTTGAAAGAAACGCCTTATAATAGCAGTGTTTGCAAGAAGGTAACCAGGGCAGAAATGATGGAAAGATCAATGTTACTAGAACTTTTTCGGCAACTGGGTGTGGTATCAAATGGACATTTTGTGCTAAGTTCGGGACGCCATAGCAACGAATACTGGGAAAAATTTCGTTTGCTAGAGTGGCCGCGTGTTACGCAACAACTTTGCCAGGAGATCGCTGACCGCTATCGAGATACCTCTGTTGAAGCAGTTGTTGGCCCAACCACTGGTGGGGCTTTGCTGGCTCATGAGGTTGCGCGCCAGCTAGATACACGTTGTCTGATTGCCGAACCCGCACTGATCAATCATGGACGTGAGTTGCGTCGAGGATTTATGCTCCATCCGGATGAGCGTGTTCTGATCGTTGATGATGTATTAACCACGGGTCTTTCTCTCCAGGAGACGCTGGTGGCAGTTGAGCATTACCAATCGAAGATTTTAGGTATTGAGGTGTTGATTGATCGTAGCGGGGGGGCCGTCGCAAAACAATTCGATATTCCCTGTCATGCGCTTCTTACCGTTGACGCAAAAACGTATAATCCAGAGGCGTGTCCCCTCTGTGCTGAGGGCGTTGCGATTGTGAAACCGGGAACAAGAAATATGTCCGCCAAGCCAGGGAGAAAACCATGAATTTTAGAGAGAAACTCTTAACATCTTCGCGAGAACACAATAGTCTGCTCTGCCTGGGTTTAGATCCTGAGCCAGGTCGTTTCCCTTCAGTGCTTCTTGGTGAACCTGTGGAGATAGCAACTATACGTTTCTGCCATGCTATCATAGAGGCAACAGCATCCTATGTCTGTGCCTATAAGCCCAATATGGCCTTTTTTGAGGTACTGGGTCTCAACGGCATGCATGTTTTTCAAGAAGTCATCAAGGCTATTCCGCCACATATTCCCATTATTGCCGATGCCAAACGTGGTGATATTGGGAATAGTGCACGCAATTATGCTGCCACTGTGTTTGATGTCTATAATTGTGATGCTGTGACCGTCAACCCCTATCTTGGTCGTGATAGCGTTGCACCTTTTCTTGCCTATCGTGACAAGGGTGTATTTATGCTCTGCCGTACCTCAAATCCCAGCGCACGCGATTTCCAGGATCTGCTAGTACAAGAGAGAGATGGTGAGGCTAGGCCCTTTTACGAGGTAGTTGCTCAACATGTTCAAGCATGGGATGAGGCCGGTAATTGTGGGTTAGTCGTTGGGTCGACCTATCCACAAGGACTGCATAGGCTTCGCGCACTATATCCCGCTATGCCTATCCTTATTCCTGGTGTGGGTGCCCAGGGTGGTGACCTGGAAGCTGCGGTAGCGGCAGGCGTAGATGCGCAAGGAGAAAATGCGATTATTGCAATATCACGGGCCATCTTGTACGCTGGTGATGGTGAAGAGTATGCGGATGTTGCGGGCAGAGAAGCCCGGTTGTGGCGTGATCGTATTAACAGGGCGCGAGGGAGACACTAATGTCTTGCTCTAAAGAACCTATCATCATGCATCAACCTTTTTGCATTTCTGAAGGGAGCCGTGTAAAGATCCCGTCAAATGTGTCCTCTTTGAGGAGTAACCAACAGTGATTGAAAATGTATGCAAACGTGTCCAAACATATTCCCCTGGCATACATTTTCAAGGTTTCTTGAAATGTATACACAAAGATGATATAATGTATGCATGAAACAAGAGAAACGGTACTCAGTACGCTTTCCAGAAAGCGTGCTTGAGGCAATTCAACAAGCAGCACAAGAGGATAATCGTTCTGTCAATGGTGAGATTGTCTGGATTGTGCGTACTTATCTGGAAGAACGGAAAGGGAAACGGCGTCGTGTTACTCTGCAAAAAGATCAAGCTTGAAGTCAGGAAGCAAGATGCTGCAACGCTTGAGTTTATGCAGGGTAAGTGCAGAGGCCTGTACAACTGGCTGGTCATGCGTTTGCGCAAAGGTGAGAAGTGGAACTTTGCCGGGCTGAAAAAATCTCTGCAAGAGAGTAAAGCCTTTGATCCCGAGTTAAAGCAGGTCTACGGCAAGCTTTTGGCTGAGGTCTATTATCGTCTTGATGGTGCCATGAAAGCCTTTTTCCGGCGTGTTGAAGCAGGAGAAACGCCAGGATTTCCGCGAGTGCGTCCGCGCCACTGCTTTTTCACGCTGTGCTACCCCGCGATGTACATCAAGATACAAGGGAACATCCTCATTTTACCGACAGGTGGAGGTGGCAAACATGGACCAAAACGCTTTCCCAACATCGCGGCAACGCTCACGGAGATACCCCCCGCTGGCTTTCGTGAAGTGGCAATTAGCCGGGATGCACGCGGCAACTACTCCGCCTCATTCAGTTACCATCGTCGTGAGCAAGAGCAGCAACCAGGCGATGTCGTGGCCTTTGATTTGGGCATCAAAACCCTGGCGACAGGTGTGAACGAGCAGGGCAGAGTGTATCACGTTGGTGGATTCAAAGGTGCCAGGTGGTATAACAAGCAATTAGATACGATCAGATCGAAGCGAGACAAATGTAAGAAGAAGTCTCGTCGCTACATCCATCTGTCGAAGGTTTACAAGCGCGTTTCGGAGAAGAAGCGCAACAAACAAAGAGACTCTCTGCACAAAGCAAGCCATCTCATCACTCACAAACTGGTTGAGAGAACTGTTGTGATCGGTGATTTGAGTATGGTCATGAAAGAGCACAAGGAACGCAACAAGCATCTGAATAGGGCAGTCTTCAATGATTGGGGACTCTACACCTTCGTTCAAATGCTTGCGTACAAATGCGTGCTCTACAGGAAAGAACTGGTCTTCCTAGATGAACGCCACACCTCAAACTAACCTATACATTAGCCTGGTCTACTCCCTTCACTGCTTTTGCTCTCTATGTGTTCAATTATTCACTATGGGCTTGTATTGGGTGTGGTAGAGCTATTTTTTTGGTTTTTCCATGTATCAGGGTCTGTGTTAGAATTTGCGACTTGTATAAGGCGCCGTAGTCCTATATTCTTATCAGCCTCGAACAGAAAGTATCCAGTGGCTTTTTTAATATTAGGAAGCCGCTTCCAAAAGTCGGTATTGGTATATTGCTCGTAGGTCATCCCTTCATACATAAAGAAATAGCCTGCATTAAGCAGGAAAAAGCCCAGGAATAAGAGGAATACGCTATTCCAAAGTGCAAGAGGAAGCAGCAGAAGAAGGACGACAACCGTTCCTATGAAAAATAGATTGGTAAGAATAGGTTTAACTTTCTTAACCAGCTTAGCGATAGTATCCCCGATTGGTCTGAATAGATAAACCAGGCCCCAGGAGATACCGCCGAATAATACAATTAATATCAATACCAGGAGAATTCCTAAGAGACCATAATCGACGTAATGAAAGACTCCACCCTTTGCAGTACATCCGCCATAAAACTCTGATATGACAGGGATACATGAGAGAGCCAGTACTTGAGTAATGACCATGCTTGCACCTACAAACACGGCAGCTAATAAACCAACGTATTGCCAGAAACGCCCATTGTGCAGATAATACTGGCTTTGTGGACGATATTGTGCCAGATCATTCTCGTAATGCTTCGCTTCCATCTTCCAAAATGCAGCCAACGCACCAAACGAACAGAAATAGAACAGCGTATAGAACAAAATATAGGGTGAGAGTGCCCAGGCTGATCCTGCGACTGATACTATTCCGGCAAGAAAGCGCAGAGAGCTGTTAAAAGAAAGGAAAAATAACAACTCTCTTTGTTCTCTGTCACTCTTGTAGTCACGAGCGCTTCGAGGTTTTGCCCACAGAACGTAGAATGCCTGGTGCAGGCAGATAAGTAAGAACACACTCAGCAGAGCGAAGTTACCCAGTATGTAACCGAAGATAAGAGCAGTAAGCAACCTTACGACTAGTTGCCATTTTGCAGAGGAGAGGGACATTTGTCCGCTGGCAATAGCCCGTCTTTTGTTGTGTAGTAGATCTTTATCTCGTTCATGATCTCTGATATCATCCCAAATGAGTTTTGCTTGTTGCAGGAGTATCTCTTCAACAATGAAGTAAATGAGACAAAGCGCAATAATAGCCCAGATTGGTACAGCGGCTACATTTTTCCATGAACTCGATGCTTCTCCAAAAAGAGTATTCAAAAAGCGCAAATGCCAGCCATTAAGACCCGTAATTATCGAGGCTATTGCGAATCCATAGACGAAAAAAGGCCCTTTCATGATGATATCTGCAGGCCGTGGGAAAGCCGAGGCAAGGATGGCCTTAGCTACTTTCGCGGTTGAAATTGGTGGTCGTGCGATTAAGACTGGTGATTTCGAGGAAACAGGCTGGTTGCCATCAAAGTAAGGAATTGGTTGGCTACCATCGAAGTCCTTTAGAAATTTATCATGAGCTTGGGGGAAATCGTTTATGAGTCCTGAGGCAGCAAAGAAAAGGAGAAGCCCCAAAGAGCTATACAATATGATAAAGAGAGTTGCAGCCAAGTGACTCTGCTGCTGGTAAATAATGTCGAAAGCCAGGAAGACAATCGCTGGATATAGCAATGCAAGACTGACGAAAAGGATAGTATAGAGTATACGCAGTTTAGGACTGCCGGTTTTTGTGCTAAAGAATTGCCCATGGACTGTCATGGGCTCAAATTGCTGTAGCACGGCTTCTTCTACTATCTTGTTAATACGCAGTGACAAAATTCTTGCATTGAAGGTACGGCCAAGCAAGAGATATACCTGGAAAATGAGAGTTGCGTACACTGTGAGACAAAGCGATGGTACGAGCCAGGAACCTACAAGCCAGGACCTTAAGAGATCAATATCTGGCTTGGTAAAATCTGGTCTCTGAGTGATCATATAGCCTATGATGAAAGCAATGGCACCGAAAGCAATAGTCATGAGTTGAAATATGCGATTGTCTATGCTATCTAAGTGATTTAAGGTCAGCTCATACTCTTTTAGAAGTATTTCATTGTTCTGATTTTTATTTGTAGCGGTTTGTTGCATTATTTACTCACCTTATCTATGTATCAAACATGCTTCAAGGATTATAGTACAGTGTGGTGAGAATAGGTCAGCAGTTGCACTAAATTGAGACAGAGGATGGCTGTGTCATGTTTCAACAAAAGTCATTACTCCAGAACTATTTCAGCCGCAATGTACTAATATCTTCTCACTTTGTCCATAATCCTCCCGTCTGCGTCATCCAATCGGTAATATCATCAGTTGCACGATTGATATTACTGTCTGAGGTATCGAGCACGAATGTGGGGAGGATGGATTCGCCTGTCAAGCGATGCATCAACTCTTGCTCTTCAATGAAGACCTGTAAATCCTTGTATTGGGAAGGGTTCCCTGAGATCTTGAGGCGAGCATCACGTGCCTGTTCAAAGGACTCCGGTGTTCGTACACACAATACCAGATGGAACCCCAGAGCGGCCAATCGTTCCTCCTGCCAGCGAAAATCGTAATCTTTCCCATTGTTGGCTAACTGATACGCACGAGTGGAAACTAAGGCTCCTTTTCTATGGGTTGTTCGATCCAGCGCCATTTGCGGGCCAGTTCATAGACGAAGCCCTCAAATGACAGAAGGATCGTCAGGATAATTGTGACTCCCGCAGCAACCCTCAGTAACACTTCACTTACCTTATCCTGGTGCATGATCTGTATCCCTATGAAGATGGCAACAATAGCGGTAACGATAAAAACGGTTTTCGCTCCCATGTTACCCACGATCTCCAAACGCTCGCTCTCACCACTATGTCTGTAACCATACCAGCCTATTTGATCTGGTAGGAATATTTCAATCCTGGTTTTGATGTAATTCTGTATCCTGCGCGCCTCATACGCATTGGATGTATAGATAATCGAGAGTACCAATACAAGGACTGGATAGGCTAAGATGAGAGAATCCAGATGGTTCTGTATGCCAACAGAACTTACTGTCAGGAGGGTAGCCAGAGCAGCCAGAGCAAACTGGATCATCTGATAGCGGATATTTTGGCGGTTATTCAGTTTATTTGTCAGATTGGTGTATTCAGCGATGATGAGCCTTTGGGTCAGTTCCGGCTGCCTGTTGAAATCACTATTTGTATCCTGCCCATCTGTCTCAGACTTGCTGTTTGCGTCCTGAGCAGATATGCCTTGCTTAGTCTCGTCAGTTGTCTGGGGAGCATTTACATTTGTACCGTCAGAGAATCCTGGCTGATCAGTCATACCTGTTTCTCCTTCTCTTGCCTTGCATGCACGTCATCAATACTCTCTACTTAATAGAGACGTTGATGCAAGAGAAAAGTATGGCTTTGATCCTCACTTAGCCCATAATCCTCCCGTCTGCGTCATCCAGTCAGCGATATCATCGGCGGCACGATTGATGTTATTGTCTGAGATATCGAGCACAAGTGTGGGGAGGATGGATTCACTTGCCAGGCGACGCATCAATTCTTGCTCTTCAATGAAGACCTGTAAATCCTTGTATTGGGAGGGGTTCCCGGAGATCTTGAGGCGAGCATCGCGTGCCTGCTCAAAGGACTCCGGTGTTCGTACACACAACACCAGATGGAACCCCAGAGCAGCCAATCGTTCCTCCAGCCAGCGAAAATCGTAATCTTTCCCATTGTTGGTCAACTGATACGCACGAGTGGAAATGTGGAAGCGATCGACGATCCACGAGTAGTACCGCTGCAACTCAAAGAGGTGGACCCATGTTCGATAGGTTTCGATAGCCAGTGCTTCTTGCTGTGGCTCAAAGTTGATCAGGCCACGTCCCCAGGGAACGTTGGTGAACGCACACCACTCTGCCGAAATGAGTGGTGAGTGGTAGCGATACTTGCGTGGACCGACAAGACGAGGGTGTTCATTGAGTGCAAAGGCGATCTCGGTTTTGGAGGTCAGACGAGTGCCCTCCAGGATAATCTTGGGGCAGAGCTTTGATGACATGTGCTTTCTCCTGGTTTTTCCCCCGTCAAATCGGGACAGCCCATCTTCTCTATTCAGCTTGTAGTGGCCTGATTACCTCTTCTGCCAGACGAGTGGCAATGCCTTCTGGGTAGGGTGCTCGCAGATTCAGGACCAGATGTGTGGCTCCTGCTTCAATAAAGCTACGAGTGATGTTCCTGGTAGTCTCCATGTCATTGGGGTCGACCATCATTTGGACAGAACGCTCAATAGTAGCAGGATCACGTCCAATGGTGGCACAGTGAGAGTCAAGTATCTCATTCTTATGGATAAATGCATCAACAGGGCCACCTGCAAAATTCCAGATATCCGCATATTTGGCGACCATGCGCAGGGTCAGTTGTTCTCCACCACCACCGATTACAAAAGGTGGGAACGGTTTTTGGATGGGTTTAGGGTTGCAGTAAGCACCTTGCAATTGATAATATTGACCATCGAAATCCGGTGCTGTCTCTGTCCACAAGAGTTTGATAACCTCACAGGCTTCACCCATACGGCGGATACGTTCGCCGGGAGCATAAAGAGGGATACCATATGCTGTATGCTCCAATTCGTTCCATCCCGCGCCTATGCCAAAATCTAGCCTCCCTTGTGAAATTACATCTACCGTTGCTCCCATATTGGCTAGCACCGCAGGATGGCGGTATGTGTTTCCTGTGACCATTAATCCGATGCGTAAGCGCTTCGTCATCGCAGCGAACGCGCTTAACACAGTCCAACCTTCTAAACACGGACCTGTCGGATCGTTGCCCAGGGGCATGAAATGGTCGAAGAGCCAGGCATGCTCTATCTCAGGAATAGTGTCTGCTTCCAACCAGACCTTGAGCATGTCCTCGTATGTTGTAAATTGTGGGGCAGTCTTGATGCCAAAGCGTAAGCGTTTCCTGGCTGTCATTAAAAATCCTTTCAATATCTGCCTATATGCGTTCCAGCGGCTCAAATCCCAGTACGCGTAACACATTATTCATCGTCTGCGCCGTGGCTTTCACAAGTGAGGCACGGAAGGCCTTTACAGACTCATTGGTTTCCTTGACGATACGTGGTGTATGCTCAAAAAAATCACTAAAGTGGGCTGCCAGGTCATAGGCATAGGAGGCAAGCATGGATGGAGCTAGTTGTTCGCTGGCCTCCGCCAGACGCCGTGGATAGGCATCGATATGGCGTAGCAGTTCCCATTCGCTCTGCTCAAGTTGTTCGGGAAGTTGCTCCAGTTGATCGGCTATCTCATAGCCGCTTTCTTGCAGACGGCGCTGAATGCTATTGGCGCGTGCATAGGCATACTGAAGGTAGACACCAGTATCCCCATTTCGGGCGCAATACTTCATCCATGTCCAGGGCAATGATCTGCTGAAGGTTAAAGCGAATCATAAAATAGCGGATGGCGGATGCGGCCAGGATGGAAGCTGTTTCCTGGGAGAGATCGGGTTTGGACATCCTGTCGGCTTACCTCAAGCATATGCTCTGTGGCTGCATTTATCAGATCATCGGCTTTAATCTCAATGCCTTTACGTCCAGACATAGCATAGAAATCGCGCTCATCGGATGTGTCCACACCCAAACGTGCAGCAGTAGCTGCGGAGAGGGTCACAACCTCATAGGCCAGATGCCTGGAGTTGTCAGCCTGCTCTGTATATCCCAGGCGGCGCAGGCTTTCGTAGACAACCTGCTGTGGATAGGATTGTCGTACATCAATTACATTGATAACGCGCTTGGCATGACCAAAGCGTTCGGAGGGTGTTTCCTCGCTGGTTGCAGTTACATCTTTGGGGGTACGCATAGTCCAGAGCTTGCGTCCGTCATGCTGGATGCCCCAGGGTACAAAATGAAATTGGATACCAATCTGTGGATCATCGGCAAGGCCAAATTTCCAGAGTTGGTAGGAGATATCCTTAGCTGTGTAGGTAGCGGTGCCATCACTTTTGACGAGGATCTTATCACTTGTGCGGTCACCTTCGTTGGTCTGTACTTCACCTTCTCCAAAGGGGAGAAGCCAACAGTTGGCGGCTGGTCCTGTCTCAGATTTCTCCAGAAGTCCCCGATCCCGTAGCATCTCAAACGTGCGCCTCCATAGACCTGCATGGAGCATAGCAGATTCCCATGTCAGCAGATCATAGGAGATATTGAGCCGTGACATTGTTTTAAGATGTGCCTGGACAATCTGGTGTGAGATATCTGCTGCCAGTGTGGGATAGTCAAGACCTGACTCTGGCTCACCACCATGCTCAATAGCCTGCAATACAGCTTTGCGCAGATCTTTGAGTTCTGGCTGTTCATCATAAATTTTGCCAACCGCCACATAGACACGTGAGCAGAAGTAGTCGAAAGATTCCCCTGGTAGCTGCTCGTTGCCTTCGGGAAGCTGTAACTGACCTTTTTGGAGCAGGACAAAGCCCACAACAACATCTGCGACCTGTACACCGAAATCGTCGATGTAGTTATCAGCTTCAACCCGGTAGCCTTGTGAGCGTAGCATACGTACAATGGTATCTCCCAGGCATGAGTTGCGCAGGTGACCCACGTGAGCAGCCTTATTACTATTAATATTGGTATGCTCAACAACAACTTTTGTGCCAACACCCACATCATTCTGTCCGAAGTCGGCACCAGCCTCCAGTACGCGCTCGATAATCGTTTTCCCTACTTCCGGGCGGTTCAAGCGAAAATTGAGATAGCCAGGTTTTGTGATGGTAATCTCCTGGATAGCCGAGGTAGACATATGGCGTAGGAGAGTTGCCAATGCTTCGGCAATTTGTAGTGGGGGACGTTTCAGTTTGCTCTTACCGGCCCACGACATAACAGGCATAGAGTAATCACCAAAACTGGTCTGTGCCGAAAAACGCAAATCTATGGGCAACTCTTCAATATTGATTTGGATCTGTTCCTGCACAAGATAAGTGGTCACGGCTTGTTTAATAAGCGTGGTGATATATGCATAAAAGTCATTTGGTGTAGCATCAGACATAACTTGTGTCTCACTGGTTACTGGCATCATATTTTCCTCTCTTCTATCCGGATAGTGGAACCTACTATAGCGTAGCTTGCGTGTATGGTCAAGCACTTTGTTCATTGTTGAGCAGAGAGAGTAAATTTTTCAAGAGCAAAAGGCGCAAAACTCTACAATTGTTGCTGCGACGAAAGAGTAACAGCATGCATACTGTATCAAGAATGTTTTTCTAGTCAGGATAATATGACATGCATGCATGCATAGTTTAATATTTGTAACCTGGGAGAAGTATCTGGCTGAACGCTTTGGTGCTCCATATGCAGGATATCTGTAGCAACTAGTACTAATGGGTGGTTTGTATACTATTTGCAGTATCTTTGTGCTATTTTGTCGTAGGCAATATCTGGGCAACAATAAGGAGAAGAAAGTACGATGCAGAAGGAAGAAAATATATTTCATAAACAACGACTTTTTCCCAGGCGTACACCCCATTCCCTGAAGAATACCGTTCAGACATCCACCTGGGCTATTTCATGGCCAAGGATACATCGTCAGGTCTTCTGGTTATCTGATGGACAAAGAGACATCCCAAAAATTTCCCTATTATTGCATAAATCTAAACCACTTATAGAAGATGTAGTAAAAGACCTGACGGTTAATGGTTTTACGAGTGTGCAAATTGAAGGAGAGGTATTAGTAATGGATGTCATCTTACTTAAGCAAAGTTTTGAGCTAATTCAGCCTCAGAAGGAGGCATTCGCCCAGAGCTTTTACCAACGCTTATTTTCCTGTTATCCCCAGACACAACAACTCTTTGCAAAAACTGATATGAAGAGGCAATATAGTTCACTTATGGCTACTTTGGCTGCAGTTGTCGCCGGTGTTGAACGAGGGGACAACCTGACGCCAGTACTCCAAAATTTAGGCGAAAAGCATCAAAGGTATGGGGCAGAAGCAAATCATTACCCACTCGTTGGAGGTGTTCTCCTGGAAACCTTTAACGAGTGTCTTGGCCCAGGGTTTACTCAGGAAATGCAAGCTGCCTGGAGTAAGGCATACGATCTTGTTAGCTCTCAAATGATAGCTGCTACCAGGTAGTAAGCTGCCAGAATATCTCTCACTGGAAGACCCTTTGCTCAAGTTCCAGCAATAAATGGTATGCCTGATGTTGGACTTGCGTTTCTGTCCCGTTTGCTTTAAACTATACAAGCGGAGTACAGACTGAAGTTAAAGTTGACTTTCAAGGTACCGACGTACAGGGCAGGTTCGAGTCCTGCACCTGCCACTCTCGACAACATGGCGGGGTAGCCCAGTGGTAGAGGCAACGTCGAAGCCACCCCAAAATCAAGCTATCACTCCAGTTTCAGTATTCACCGTCGAACGCCAAATCGAGTGTTTGAGGCCGAGATTGTTGGATGCTGGTGCAATTCCAGCCTGGCCTGCTTCTCTCTTCACATAGGCCGGTAGTTTAATAGTAGAACACAACGATATAAAGAATGAGCCTCCGACTTAAACGTGTTGGTGTGCGCAAATGGGCGGTAAAATCGGGTCCTGGGTAGTGCTATCATCCAGGACCCTGCTCTTTTTAGTTTCCCTCTTCTTCGCAGAAATTCTCCATATCTCCAGACCTTGACGTTTTCACCTTCTATGTAGCCTAATGATGGAGGTACACTTATTTCACTTGAATAACTTGTGAGAAGGAGTCTGACGCATGGATTATGGTTTGATTGTTCCCCAGGGGTGGCGTATGGATCTGGTGGGGATCACTGACCCGGTTGAGGCCTACGAGACAATGACGCGTGTTGCTCAAGAAGCTGAGGCGCTGGGCTATCACTCAATCTGGCTCTTTGACCACTTTCATACGGTTCCTGTTCCAACACAGGAAGTTACTTTTGAATGCTGGACAAGTACTGCGGCTCTGGCTCGCGATACAAAACGAGTTCGCATTGGTCAGATGGTCACCTGCAATGGTTATCGCAACCCTGCTTTGATGGCAAAGATCGCCAGTACAGTGGATGTATTGAGTCACGGACGCCTTGATTTCGGTATTGGTGCGGGCTGGTATGAGCACGAATATCGTGCCTATGGTTATAACTATCCTGATGCACCTGAACGTCTACGCTATTTACGCGAAGCCGTGCAGGTTATTCTGGCAATGTGGACACAGGAAGAGGCCGTGTTTGAGGGAAAATACTATCAAGTGCGTGGAGCTATTAACCAACCCAAAGGCGTGCAAAAGCCCCATATTCCCTTACTCATTGGAGGGTCAGGTGAACGGGTGACGCTCAAGCTTGTTGCGCAATATGGAGATGCCTGTAATATCTCGGATTTTGACATTTCTATGGTTGAACATAAATTTGCCGTTCTCAAGCAACACTGCGAGGAAGTTGGACGTGATTACAATAGCATTCGTCGTACCTTGCTGATCAACTGTATGATTGGCAATACGGAGGAGGAAGCCCTCGAAAAAGTGCCAGCCAGTGTACGAGGACAGTTGGATACGTTTCGTAAAAAAGCATTGATTGGTACCCCTGCTATGATCCGTAAAAGACTGACTGAATATGAAGAGGCGGGTGTCCAGGAAGTGATTGTTTGCATGTCTGATGCTGCCCAACTGGAATCTGTGCGCTTGTTTGCAGAGGTTCTATAGGCTTACCTCCCATCTGGCGATGAGAAAGCTGATTGTAGGCCATCCAGGCTCATAACAAAAACATGGCCTCCTCACCGGGGGCCATGTTTTTGTTATGGGTCTAAAACTAATAATTGGTTTTCCTCTCGAGATTGGAATAATCAGAAGATGTAGGAGGAAATGTGGTGGGTGTTGGTGTAGTTGGTGTAGTTGGTGTACTTATCCTTGAGCTTGACTTCCCTGACGGGACTGTCTGCCTGGTTGTGTTCGCAACATCCTGGCTCGTCTCCTTCACCTCAGTAGCAGCGTTTTGGGCAATGCCACTGAGATTGCTCGTGGAACCCTTCATCGTTGTAGCTGCCTGCTGTGCATAATCCATCAGATTACTGGCGGTTTGTGAAACACGATCGCTGACCTGTTGCGTATACAGGCTCAGTTGCTCGTTTTCGGGCAGGTAACCGCGTAATTCACCCATACGTTCGCTCAGGAGTTTACGCATCTCTTCACCACGCATAGGTGCTGTGAGTAAACCAACTCCGACACCCAGAAGCATACCTTTAAAAAAACTGTTCATCTGTTATAAATATCCTTTCCTGTTTCAGCCTATGCGACATGCCGCCCTATAGCAGTTTTTGCTGATGCTCACTGTTTGTGACACGAGTTATACCGGCAACAAGTTTCACAAACAGTGCTCAGGCGTATGCATGTTGTGTTTAGTTGCTCACAGGAACAAAATCATGACTGGCTACTCCCTTCTTTCCACAAGCCACTCGTCCGAAGTGAATCGTTTGCTTGCTTTTAACTGGACACCTCTCACGCGACATACTAGAGGAGACCCATTTCGTGTCGTTGGAAGAGGATCAACCCGTAAGAGGGTACTGCAAGTGACTCTAGAGGAAATGCACGCGTTTACCGCATTCCTCAAAACTGTGTTCTTTGAACGGTCTTGATGTGTGTATATGTCGGAATTCCCAAATTTACATCAGGTTTTGTCGAGGTGATTTTGGTTTATCCCTCTCCAATGTAATTTTGCAAAAAGCGCACAATGAGTCGCAATTCTTCCAGGGTATAACGTCCCAAAAACTGTCTGGCTTGATTCTCCAGCTTCTTCATGGAAGTCCTGGTGCCATTGAACAACCTCTCGCCCTCGTTCAGTCAGGCGAAAATAAATGTCCTTTTTGTTCTCAGGCAACTGAGAGGCTAGAATCAATTGCTGATCCAGCAGCTTCCTGGTGATCTTGGAAACGGCTCCTTTTGTGATCGCAAGCTGCCTGGCAATTTGAATCCCTTTCACCGGCTCGTGTTGCCCAATCAACTCTAGCACATGTAGGGCTGTGATGGTCAGGGATTGTAATACATCGACAAAGGTTTCCCCTTTCACCTCTCGTAGTAGCAGCAGACGCTCCCGATCTTTCTCTTCCTGCTGCTGCATCATCCTGGTACTTAACTGGATGACCTGATTCACAAGCAGCGCGCTTTCCTGCTGCTTTATCTCACCTTTTGTTCCTTCTTCTCTCTGTGTCATAATTAACCTCCTCTCACACAAGAAAGGTCCGATTGTCAAACTGCAAGGAGTCCTTACGGGAACTCCACCACAAACAGTAATATGGTTTCCATTGGAAACTATATTGACAAGAAGCTAACTTCAGAGTAGACTATCATTATAGTTTCCATGGAAACTAATTTCAAGGGACAGTTTTCGATTTTCTAGAAGGAGATTGTATTCGATGGCTCTGCTGTTCGTCTTCATTGTGCTCACTCCTCCGATCTTTCTTGCCCTCAGCACGGCTTTGGGGATCTGGTTTACGTCCGAAAAATTCTTGCGAGTCACTGACGCTGAACACTCTCGACCGTTCCGCATCGTGAAGGTTGATGCCCAGGAAGTCACGCTTCCTTGCACCAGGGAAACGCTTGCTGATGGCACCTATAGCATTACCTGGCAGCATCACTATGCCATTCTTGGCCCGATCATAAGCCATGACGCCCGCACAGTGATACGTCCTGTCATCTCGACGACTGTACCACTTACGGTTGACATCCCTGTCTATTGGCATCCCTTTATCTATTGTGGCGATCCGCAACAGACAGTGGGGATCGACTTCGAGGAGGTGTCTCTCTCAAGCGAGGTGGGAGAACTTCCAGCCTGGTTTGTGCCAGGAAAGCGTTCAACCTGGATACTCTTCGTCCATGGTTTCCGTGGCTCACGTGAAGGTGGCTTACGTCTTCTTCCTGTGTTGCAAGATATGGGTTTCCCGGCACTCCTGATGTCCTACCGAAATGATAAAGATGCTGCCAAGAGTTCCGATCGTCTCTATCATCTAGGCGATACTGAATGGCAGGATATTGAAGCCGGAGTGTGTTATGCCCTGGCTCATGGGGCGAAAGATGTGGTGCTCTTTGGGTGGTCGATGGGTGGTTGTTTGGTGATGACGTTCATGCACCGCTCGCTTTTGGCTTCCCATGTACGCTCGATAGTGCTTGACGCCCCCATTCTGGATTGGGAAATGGTGATCAGCACCCAGATGCGCGAGTATAAAGCACCAAACTGGTTCGTCAAATTGGTGCGATGGTGGATTGCCCATCGACTCGACCTTGATTTTACCAGGCTCAATGCGATTCACAACCCACGCAAGCATGTCGTCCCAACGCTGCTCTTTCATGGAACCAGCGATACGCTGGTTCCGCTCCAATCGAGTAATCTCTTTGTGAAAGCCCATCCTGAGCGTGTAATATACTATTGTACCAAAGGTGCCGACCACGTTCAATCCTGGAATGTTGAGCCGCAAGCCTATGAAGAGAGACTGAAAGCCTTCCTGATGAGTCCAAACGCTTCGTGAAGCGGTTTCATGTCAATTCAGGGATTCGGCCTGATTTGGGAAATGATGAGCTTAAAAGAAGTTCCGTCTCAAAAAAGAATAAGCCACTGGTTATCCCTGTTCTTTACAACGCTAATTCTGCGATGCGCTGGTTTGCGTCTTCCTTATATAGGCCGCCGTGATAGCAGATGACCGTTTGAATGTCGTACTGTGTGAGTTTTTTCAGTGACTTCACTGCTAAGTCCATATCAAGAGTCGCTTGTGGGCTTGGTCCAAGCAACTGACCATCTACAACGATCATAGCGTCCCCGGCAATAAGGGTCTTACTTTTTTTATGATATAGACAGATATGCCCAGGAGTATGGCCTGGGGTGTTGATGACGATAATTCCGCCACAATATGGCAAATCCTCTCCATCAGCTACCGTTGTATCAACATTGGCCTTTGGCGGATTCTCAAACGCCGCCTTAAATGCTTTGCGCTGCTGCTCCGGCATCTCAGCCGGTAAAGATCCCATCACCCGAGCTATGGTCTCCGGAGTTATTTTAAGTAGTCTTTTCTCACCCTGAATAAATGGCTTTTCCACTTCATTTGCCAATACTTCAACTTTTTGAGGTGATTCATTTAGAATGACCGGCAAATTGCCAATATGATCCAGGTCCTGGTGTGTCACAATGATTTTACTAAGCTTATCAAAAGGTACGCCAGCCTTCTCCATTGCCTCACGAAATAATGGCAGTTGGCCGGGATATCCGGTGTCCACCAATATCACTGTATCCTCGTCCCAGATAAGTGTAGGATGAATGACTGCCACCCTTCCCATAAGGGTCGCTGAAATTTCTAACATTTCTATCCCATTAGCTACTCGCATATTAATCCTCCATGTCGTTATTTATGTTCGCCAACTCTTAGATTGCTATTCTAGCATATAATAGTGGCCCCATATGTCAACAAAATATTTTGATACATCAGACATATAGCCTTGACAAGGCTATTTCATTTCAAAACTCCTAAATGCCATACAGTCGCAGGGCATTGTCATGGAGCACTGCCACACCAGCAGCCTCAGCTTCAGTCGTGCCTAACTCACCGCTTGCCACACGCTCACCAAGAACCTGTCCCATTATGCTTCGTCCATCACGAGCGCTAAGCCAATGGATTTCCGGCATACCAGCACCATCAGAACTATAGAGAAGTTTCGAAAATGGTGCCACATCAAATGCTGCACGTGTAAAACTAAGCATCTCATTGTAGCCGAGAAATGGAATACCGTAAGAAAGGTCGAGATATACATGCTCATAGACCGTTGCCAGATAAGCTCCCTGTCGAGTATAGGGATAAGACTCATGTAGCAGGACGATGGGCATGGAACGATATTCTTTCCGTTCGAGTACCGCACGCAGGTTGAGAGGGTTTGCCAGTAGCATATCTGCATCGGTATCGCCATAGCCGGTATGAAACTGGATTGGTAGCTCCTGTCTGGCAGCTTGAGTAAACACCACATGCAACAGCGTATCCAGGAGCGGCTTATGGACCAGACGTACTGCACCATGGATCTGTACTTCGCGGCGAGCCTCAGCAAAGGCCGCATTAACATCATCGTCGTTCCAGGTACGGATGTCTAATCCTGTGCGATATGCAACGATACTTTTTAAGGCAATATAGCCCTGTTTGCGAACATCGTCCAGTGCGGTCTTGAGTGCCTCGATTATGGTGGGGAGCGTGTCGTATTTTGCGATCAAGTCTTGCATCAGCAGTTCCACACGTAATATGGGTGCCACCCGGCAACTGGCCAGTTCGGCATGTTCTGTATCAGAGAGCACCAACTCCGCAAGCGGATAGCCCTTATCCAGGATAAGTAGCCCGAAATTGGCGGCTTGTAGATACTGGCGAATCAGGCTACGATCATCATACTTTTGACGCGCTACCAGTATAGCATCTTCTGTAGCTTCGCAGGCAAAGAATTCTGCCATTGCGTGAAGCAGTCGATGATAAAAAAGCGTTGTTGCTACATGGATACTACGCATTGCAGGATCGCTCGATTCAGTGAAATGCTGACGCCATAATGATAGATCCATTGAGCTTTGCGTATGGTAAATACCATGACAGTGATTATCTACAAGTGGAACATGTGCGAAATCTATAGGTGCCATTGAGAGCCTCCGGGCGTATGAGAGTTTCTGAAAATAGGCGCGGATCTCAAAGTGATATCCTATACTATAGCGCGGCATTAGAATGGAATGCAAGGAACTTAACGAATAATTCCGAATGCAGAGTTAGAAACCATAATAATTCGTAGACGAAAGAGGAAGGTGCTATACTACAAGAGAGATATCCGACAGTAGCAGTGGATAAGCTTCTCAGGCTTCTTCCAGGCAGAACATTGAGTCCAATATCTTAGATAGCAACAAGCAAGCCAGGTATCAAATCTGAAATCCCTAAATTCAACCTCAGGAGGCTGGTCTCATGACAGAACCCTATGGCTTACAGGGGAACTCAACACTATTTCGTGTAGGTGTCTATGCTCTTATCTTTAACAAGGGATGTGTGCTTTTGGCGCATCGACGTGATATCGATTGGTGGAACCTTCCTGGTGGAGGAATGGAGATTGGTGAGACTGTTGAGGAGGCTGTCTGTCGCGAGGTGTGTGAGGAAACAGGATTAGAGGTCGTGGTTGAGCACTTGATCGGTGTCTATTCCAAACCACAAAAGCAAGAAGTTGTCCTGACATTCTACTGCCGGGTGACGGGAGGTACACTGACTTCTACAGAAGAGTCTCGCGAGTGTCGTTATTTTTCCCCCAACGCGATGCCTATCAATACATTACCCAAGCATCGGCAACGTGTAGAGGATGCTCTCCTTAACCAACAAAGGGCTATAATTCGTGCCCAACGTAGTAGTGCGGAAGATGATCAACAACTTCCAGCTATGTGAAGAACAGGAGGTATTTTAAAATGGAAAAGCTTTTTATTCCCATTCTTGTTGGGACAACCCGCCCGAAACGAGAGTCAATTAAACCTGCTCGATTGATTGAACAAGTAGGGAAAACAATCGATGAGATTGAAGTTTTGCTTGTTGACCCGAATGATTATAACTTCCCCTTTGATGGCAACGATGAGGAGAACAAAGACCCACGATATTCCGAGTTGACAAAAAAGGCAGACGGATTTTTCATCGTGACGCCTGAATACAATCACAGCTACCCCGGTACATTAAAACGGATGCTTGACTCAGAACTGAAAAATTACATACATAAGCCGGTGGCGCTTGCGGGTGTCTCCAGTCAGATCTTCGGCGGAGTGCGGGCAATTGAAGCGTTGTTGCATCCAGTGCGAGAAATGGGTATGGTCGTAACATTTGCCGATCTGTATTTTCCGCAAGTGCAAACGTTATTTGACGAGAACGGTGAAATTATTGATAAGAAGTATATTACGCGAATTCATAAGGGGTATGAGGAATTGATATGGATGGCTAAGGTATTGAAGTGGGGAAGAGAAAATGTGAGAAGTATATACCACTGAAAACACAAGCTTGCTTACCATCTATTGTGTTAGGGTTGTGTCGCCTGTAGCGGAGGATTGCGGTGCAACCTCCGCTACAGGCGACACAACCCTAACTAAGAATTCTCTTTAGCAACTCAACAAGACTATCGCATCCACGGCAGGTATCCCTATTTCACCCTCGACACTCTCTCCATTCAATAATGATGTGAAGGTTCCTGCTGGTAAAGTCACATTCTGTATCTGTTCAGTGTGATTGAGCAGAAAATATATCTCTCGGCCATCGGCTCGTACACGCTTTGTTACCTCTACGCCTTCGGGTGATTCCAGTATCGGCGAGATATGAGCCTCTCGACAAAGCTCCTTTATCAACGTTACTAATAGCTCATAGTTGCCCTGTGTCGCTATATAATAGGCGCGTCCCTGCCCAAATTGATGGACCGTCAAGGCTGGATTATTGGCATAATAGTCAGTGGCAAAAACTCCGAGAGCCTGTGCACCCTCTAAATGAATGACTTCACCCCATATGCTACAGGGATACGTTCCGCCCAGTGTTCCCTCTTTTATCACGATCTGGTTAGTCATCTCTGGATGCCAGGGGTCAAACTCTTCGACGTGGATGCCCAAAAGTTCACGTAATTCAGCGGGATAACCACCCGGTACAACATGATCATTCTCATCTACAATACCACTGAAGAAAGTAGTGAGCAGTGTGCCACCTTGTTCAACGAACTGCTCCAGATTCTTTGCCACGCCAGGACGTAACATATGCAGGAGTGGCGCTATAACCAGACGATACTGGCTCAGGTCGCTATCGGGTGGGACAATATCAACCGCCATATTGAGCCTGTGGAGTGGATGATAATAGGCCTTGATTTGTTCCCAATACTGCAATCGGTCACTTGGTCCAGGCAAATATTCTACACTCCACCAGTTCTGCCAATCCATCACAATCGCGACCTGGGCCGTGATGCGAGAATTCGCCACATCTGGCGAGAGTCGTTTTAACTCGGCTCCGGCCTGCGCTACCTGCTGGAAAATACGTGTGTGCTCACTGCCGTCGTGCGAAACAATAGCACTGTGGAACTTTTCAGCACCTGCTTTGGACTGACGCCACTGAAAAAACATTACCCCATCGGCTCCGTGCGCGATAGCCTGCATCGTATGAAGACGCATGCGGCCAGGACGCTTCTGAGGGTTCTGGTTCATCCAGTTCACCTGACTCGGACTCTGTTCCATCACTAAATGAGGCTGGCCTCTCTTGAGAGAGCGCATCTGGTCATGAGAGAGTGCGGTTTCCCAGTCAGGTGTAGTAATATCTGGATACATATCAAAAGAGATAATATCCAGATGGGATGCCCAGGCGAAATAGTCGGTGGGCTTAAAAGCAACCATGAAGTTAGTCGTCAGCGGTATATGTGGCGTCACTGTTCGCAGGATGTCTTCTTCGATGCGGTAACAGTCCAGGAGGGAATCAGACATAAAGCGCCAGTAGTCAAGGCACTGTCCAGGGTTATTCTGAGCAGGAGAGAGCCGTGGTGGGAGGATATCTCCCCAGTGAGAGTAGTGCTGGCTCCAGAAGTTTGTTCCCCAGTTGTGGTTGAGCGTTTCGAGTGAATGGTAGCGGTTCTGCAACCAGCCCCGAAATGCCTCAGCACAGGTATCACAGTAGCAGCGAGGTGTATGGCAGCCATACTCATTGTTCACATGCCACATCTTAAGCGCCGGGTGAGAAGCGTAACGCTCAGCCAGACGCTGCACCAATTCGGCTGTCTTGCTGCGAAAATCGGAACTGTTGGGGCAATAGTGCTGTCGTGAACCATGGCTCATACGCTTACCATCAAATGTGACGGGTAACATTGAGGGATAAAGATGACTCATCCATGTTGGGGGGGATGCCGTAGCCGTAGCAAGATCTGCCGCGATAGCATGTTGTGCCAGCATATCCATAATGCGGTCTAATTGATCGAAATGATAGAGACCGGGTTTTGGTTCTAGCAAAGCCCACGAAAATATATTGATCGAGACCATATTGATATTTGCCAGATTCATCAGACGCATATCATCGACCCACACCTGTTCGGACCACTGTTCAGGATTGTAGTCGCCACCATAAAAAATTGTGTCTGTTAAAGGTTGGTGCATGCGGAACCTCCTGCTGATAGAAGGATTAAGCTTCAGTCTGTTTAGCCATGTTGGGCATCTTGCAGCGCTTGCTCGACTTCAGTCGAGAGGCGTATGTAGAGCTGGCTTGCCCATTCATCACTCCAGTGGCCTTGCTCTTGTAGATAATGCTGGCAGCGCAAAAGCGGATCATTGCTCTGTGTCGTCTCTGGCGGGTTACTCTCCTCTGAAAGAGGTAGACCAGATGCAGAGCGAGTAACGCACATCTCTAGCAAAATAGGCCCCTGTCCTTTGTGTGCATGTTGCATAGCAGCACACATTGCAGTGTAGACTGCTACAACATCGGCCCCATCAATGCGCTGATAGGCGAGGCCAGCTGGTAATGTTATCGCTTGTGTGGAGGAAGGCACTGAGAAGATATTTGCACTGGTCTGAGTGCAGTCTTGTTCGCAGATGAAGACTACGGGCAATTGATGGAGAGCAGCAAAGCGAACCCCAGCGAGAAAATCTGGTTCAAAGGTTGCCTTATCGCCACTGTATGCGATGGTTACGACATCGGCCTTGCGCAATTTGCAGCTAAAGGCGATCCCGGCAGCGTGGAGTATTTGTGTGGCAACAGGGGCAGGACCTGTTACCGTATTGTGTTTATGGTAGCCCCAGTGTAGCATGGTCTGGTGTGGCTGAGCGCCAGAGTCCTTGTTGTCGCTTTCGGGATGATATGGATGCAGATAGGTACGAAAGACCTCATAGGGTGTCATTCCTATAGTCAATACAACACCCAGGTCTCGATAGTATGGGAGCGTAAAATCCTTCCCAACCTCAATGCAAACAGCGCTACCTACCTGGGCAGCTTCATGACCACGACTGCTCGCAAAGAAAGCAATGTATCCCTGTTCGTGCAATCTCCAGGCACAATCATCGACGATTCGCGTCAGGAGCATCCGTGCATAGAGATCTCGTATCAATGTGGCAGATGGGATGGAGCTTGTCATCTAACAAATACGTTTCACCAATTGTGCTTGATATCTCTTGTAGATGTCTACAAGAGCTTCAGCTGATAGAAGACAGGAATCTCAAAGTTGCTGTGGCAACCGTTGCCATTATACGCTGTCTGAAACGAGAGAAGCAACAAAGAAGGAAACAAAACCTATCCAGCTTCCACCGAGCGGCGCATCAAAAAACGTCGCTATGTGTCTGGCGAAGACAGAGGGTTGAAACTAACTCTTCAACAATATTGCTTTTCGTGTTGGTCGCTTTTATAATGGGAGCATGCAAATAGCGTCCATAAATATCGAGGAAATCTGAATTATTGACGCGACCTAGGGAGGCAATAGCATATGACAGTAGATATCCAAGCTGCGCAAGCTGATATTCCGGCACCGTCGCTGGATGTCATTGGGCTTTACCGTACCATGGTAACAGCGAGAGTAACCAACGATCTACTAAAAACACGTAAAACGCAAGGACGTTACCCCTTCTACATCGGCTGTGCCGGGCACGAAAGTATGGCGGCTGTAGTCGCAGCACTAAACGAAGATGACTGGCTTGCCTTATATTATCGTGATCTGGCAGCCTGGCTTCAGCGTACGGGTGATAGATACGGACCTCTACGAGAGGCTTACTCTCGTACCACAGGACCAATGTGTGCAGGTCGCAATATGCCCTCACATTATAGTAGTAAGCGTCATCGTATTCTCCCTGCTGTTAGTGAAGTTGGCGGACTCTGTCCGTTTGCTGGTGGTGTTGGCTTCTCTATTAAGCAGCAGCAGGGCAACGAACTCATTCTGGCTACAACTGGTGATGGTGGGGTAGCAACGAATGATTTCAATGTCCTGTTCCGTCAGGCTGCTGTACATCGCTTGCCTATTCTCATGGTCGTTGAGGACAATGGATGGGCTATTACCGCTGCTTCCTCAATTCAATGGGCTGGATCACTGGTTGAATGGGCAAAAGGTGGAGGCGTCTATGCCGAAGAAGTAGATGGTACGGATGTGGTGGCTACATATGAGGCAACCAGCCGTTTCGTTCACCATATTCGTTCTGGTTCAGGACCCGTACTGATGCATCTGCGTCTTGGCCTGCTTGATGCGCATTCCAGTAGTACAGATATCAAATCCTATCGCAAAAAGGAAGAAATTGAGCTAACGACAGCGACAAAAGATCCGGTGAAAAACTTTGGGCACTGGCTAATTGAGCATGGATATCTACAAGAAAGCGATATAAACCGTATTCGCAAGGAAATTCGTGCGGATCTAGATAAGAATTGAGCAAGAGGTGCTACAGGAGCCTGAGCCACAACCTGAACGTGTGATGCAGCATGTGTTGTATGTACCGCAGTGGAGCGAAAATACTCCTCGTGGGAATAAACGTCAGATTACGATGTTGGGAGCCATCAATGAAGCACTCGTAGAGTTAGCGCAGCGCGATCCGGGTTTCTTTGTCTATGGACAAGATGTTGGAAGTCCCAAAGGTGGTGTTTTTGGTGCAACGGCAATGCTCGTTACCCAATTTCCAGAGCGAGCAATGAGCAGCCCACTCAATGAACAATTGATTGTAGGTATTGCGGCTGGCGTGGGTATGAAAGATGGCAAAGCCCGTTGTGCTGAAATTCAGTTTGTAGATTACCATCAATCGGCAGCACAAACTCTTCGTCTGGCAGCACGTATCTCCTATCAGAGCTATGGTGGATGGATGGTGCCGTTGCTACTTCGTACTAAGTCGGGTAGCGGTGGTGGTGGTCCCATTTCGAGTAGCTCGGCTGGTGGAGGTGCTTTTGGTCACTCCAATGCGGGTGAGCAGTGGTTTACGAGTATACCTGGTATGATCACCGTTTGTCCTGCTACGCCATTTGATGCCAAAGGTCTCTTGCTGGAAGCTGCACGTGCAAAATCGCCTGTGGCCTTCCTGGAGCGTGGTCGTCTCTATCGTTCAGAAGCTCCCAAAGATAGTGATGGAGCAGTCATTGCAGCGATAGCACAATACTGGAATGTACCTGAAGGATACTATACGCTGCCGTTGGGTAAGGCGCGCCGTTTACGTATTGGAGAAGGGCCAACCAGTATTGCTATTATTGCCTGGGGAACGATGGTGTTGGAGGCCTGTACGGCTGCTGCTAATGTTGTCAAACGCGAAGGTGTAGCAATTGAGATTGTTGATCTGCGAACGCTGGCTCCCTTTGATGAAGAGGTGGTTGCCGCCGCTGTGAAAGAGGCCAGCCGTGTTATGGTGGTGACCGAAGAGGCTGATCTGACGAGTTTTGGACGGCATCTTCATTCCTGGATTGTGGAGCATTGTTTCTACGATCTGGATGGTACACCGGCCTTCATCTCTGCCATAAAAGCTCCTGCCGCTCCCTACTATGCAGAGGAAGAGGCCGCTTTCTTTCCCTCCGCGAAGGACATTGAGAAGAAGATCGAGGAGTTACTGGCAGAATAAAGGTGGCAAATTCCCTCGACGTATTGGGTAAACTATGCTACACTGCATTTGAATGCATAGCGTAGTATCAGCAATCATGAGGAGAACAAAGATTAATGGCAAGCTGTATATCCTGCGGTGGTGATGTCACCGGCAGAAAATTTTGCCCACAGTGCGGGACTGCTGTACAACCGATGAATACACCTGTTGTAAGTGGCCAGATTGTGGCTACGATTTGCCCACAATGTAGCGGAGAAGTGAAACCCGGAGCGGCGTTCTGTATGCACTGTGGCGCAGCTTTAAATGCCCAATCGGCTCCCCCTCCTCCAAGTGCAACACATTCCTGCCCGGTCTGTCATATGATGAGTTTCTTCAGGAAGCGTTTTCTGTACGAGTTGTCGGGCACGATATGCGTGCTCCTGTGACCCGCAGGCCGTCCAGGCCTCTGCTTCCATCTACTGCACGACTTGTGGAAGGCAAAATGCTCCTGGCGTGCGATTCTGTGCTGGCTGCGGAAATCAGTTAGTTCCAGCTCCTCAAGTGGCAGAGGCCAACTCTATGCAGCCAGGACAATATACCCAATATTCGCAACAACAATCCCAGTATCCGCAATCCCAATATTCGCAACAACAATCCCAGTATCCGCCATCCCAATATTCGCAACAACAATCCCAGTATCCCCGTCCCAATATCCGCAGCAACAATCCCAGTATCCACCGTCCCAATATTCGCAACAACCATCCCAGTATCCACCGTCTCAATATCCAGCGCAATATGGACAGCCGCAGTATGCGCAAGCGGGCTATCAACCTCAACCGATGATGGGCCAATCTCCAATGATGCTACGTTGTCCGGTCTGTATGGCGATGGCTCCAATGGGGACACCTAACTGTCTCAGTTGTCGTACGAGCCTTGCGGGTGTTGTGCCTGTGCCAGCCAATATGCCTGCTCAGGGGCAGCCACAGGGAGGTATTGGGGGATTTTCTGCAAGGCAGTGGCGGAAAACTCGCCGCAGGTGCACTGGGTGGTGCAGCTGCAGTCATTGGTGGGGAAATGTTATTGCACGGATTTGAGAACTCTATTGAGAATCGTGTTGAGGATAACATGGGGTTTGGCGGTGAACGTCCACATCATCACCACCACCATCACCATGAGGAAGGTCTCCTGGGTGGTTTAGGAGAGTTGGCCAATGATGTCGGGCTGTTCTAAATTTTAGGACGGCGCAGGGGCGGTAAGATAACTCTTGCGCCCCTGCCGGGCTTCTCGTCGTGATAGCTTTCTTGACACCCAAATTGGCTAGTTTTCCTCAGTTCGTCTTGTATTCAGTTGCAGTGCAGTGGTAAACCGTCTATAATATTGCGAGGCAAACCGAATGCTATATGTAAGAAAAGAGCATTTTTGACCTTTGGTAGCTATGCTGATGTCATTGAACCTGGAACTATAAGGAGAGTTGGAGTCCTCTTTCCACCCATGAATAGAAGAGATCCTACGCCAAGTATTTACATGAATTACGAACAAAACACGTTAAAGAACGGAATTCGTTTACTTACTACTTATATGCCTGGCATGCGTTCTGCTAGCATTGCCTTTTTTTTCACTGTTGGTTCACGCTATGAGCCAGATCAGATCGCTGGGGTATCACATTTTATTGAACATATGCTCTTCAAGGGATCACAACGCTATCCTACGGCCCGGCTTATTTCTGAGGCCATCGAGGGAGTTGGTGGCACATTCAACGGTAGTACTGGCAAGGAACTCACCAGCTATACGGCCCGTGTTCCAAATGAATATTTGCCTGAGGTCATGAATGTTCTGGCCGATATGGTACGAAATTCTTTTTTTGATCCAGCAGAAATAGAGAAAGAGCGTAGTGTCATTATTGAGGAGCTAAGTTCCACCCAGGATGATCCGCAGGAGTGGGTGAATCTATTGATTGACGAGGTTATGTGGCCTGGACTTCCTCTAGGGCGAGACGATGCAGGTTCAATACAAACCGTCTCTCAGTTACAGCGTCATCAAATGCAGAACTACATGGATGCGCACTATCGACCCAATTCGTTTGTCATTAGTGTTGCGGGTAATATTGACCATAAGCAGGTCTTCCAGTTAACGGAAAACCTGTTTAATGATTGGGAAGCAGGAAAGCCCCAGAGTTGGACTGAAAGTTTGCCGCCGCGTAATGTTGCGCCAGTGCGAATGATCAAGAAGGCTACAGAGCAGACGAATATTTGTCTCGCAACATTAGGGAGTGCTTACACTTCTCCTGACTACTATCCACTTTTGCTTATCAATGCTTTGCTCGGTGATGGGATGAGTTCTCGGCTCTTCCAGTCTCTACGTGAAGAGCAGGGGTTGGCATATGACATTGGTAGTTATTTAAATAGTTATTACGAAACTGGCAACCTGGTAGTAAGCGCAGGGTGGATCCATCACATACTCAGGAAGCTATATGTGCTATCGTTGCTGAACTCACACGGCTGTGTGATGTCCCTGTGCCAGATGATGAGCTTGAGCGAAGCAAAGCCTATGTCCGAGGGGGTCTTTTACTGGGTTTGGAAGGCACGCAGCAGGTGGCTTTTTGGCTGGGAAGTCAGGAGTGTCTACATAAACGCGTATGGGGTACCGATGAGGTGCTAGCTCATGTTAATGCTGTTACCACACAAGATATTCAGCGTGTGGCCGCGACCTGCTTTGCTCCTGAATGGCGTCGTCTAGCTATTATTGGGCCAGATGACACACGTCGAGCAGAGTACTTTGGGAAAATGCTTACGAGTGTGTAAAGCTGGAAGAGGAGACCAGGTTTTATGGCACAAACAATGCTTCGTGACTATTTGCAGGAGATCGAAGATGCAATCAGTTCGGGTCGTAGCGACGAGGCTCTCACCAAGTCTCAGACTATTCTTGCCCAATTTCCGGAGTCACTTGAGGCTCAACGTCTCCTGGGTGAAGTCTACCTTGCACAAGGGTACCTGGAAGAGGCTCAGCAGACCTTTGATTGGGTCTTGACGAATGATCCAGAGAATGTCATTGCTTACTGTGATCGTGCCTTGATCAGTGAGCGTACATCGGACTACGATACTGCATTGGACTGCTATCAGCAGGCTTATGAACTCAGTCGAGGTAATAACCAAATTCGACAGCAGTTTAATCAGCTGAGTGTAAAAGCTGGGCAACAAGGATTTATGTTCTCGCGTGCAGGCCTTGCGCGTCTGTATATGCGTGGAGATCTCCTCACTCAGGCTATTCAAGAATGGGAAACTGTACTTACTGGAAGCCCAGACCGTCTCGATGCACGTACCGGGCTGCTGGAAGCCTATTGGCGTGAAGGTCTCTCTGATCGTGTCGAACAACTGGCAAGGCAAATTCTTCAAGATGTACCTGGTTGTTTGAAGGCGTTGTTGCTCCTTGCCCACGTTGCCTCTACCAAAAATATGCAATCTGCGCAAGATCTGTTGCAGCGAGCTGACGCGTTAGACCCGGATCGGATCATGGCTCACGAGCTTTTCTCTGATTTACTCGTGGCTCAACCGAATCAGCCATTTCAGCAATTGTTGAATAAGCCTCCAGTTGTTATCGCGGAGTCTTTCGCTCAACCCAGGCAGGAAGAAGCTTATGCGTTAGCGGCTAGCATCCCAAATACGTCTGCATCCACAGATGCCTTTTCCAACTGGAATGGTTCAGATAGTCTGGCGAAACAGGAAGTATCCCCATTTTTCCAATTGTCAAATGACTATGTTGCTACTGCTGATCCATGGAGCAATTTAGGGACACCGCAAAATATCATTCCTCAACAAGAATCCTATAGCCCTGTGATCCAATTGGGTACGGAGACTACAAATATTGCGCCGTGGCATACTCCAACGCAGGATGCACTGCAATATGAAGAACCTCAATTGGAATCATGGATATCGCACTTAGAATCGCAAAGCAGCCCTGTCCAGGATCAGACCGTGTTTGCACAACAGTTACAGGGCAGCCAGAACGTACTTGCAAAATTTGGTGTTGGGAGCGTAGATCCCTGGGAAAATTTAGGGAATGGCAATAAATCCGGGCCTCCGAGTACCTGGGGGATATTACCACAGGATGAGAAACAGCTTGCACCGCCTGCCTGGCTTGATATGCTTAGTCAGGGAGAACGGCGGCAGCTTAGTGGAGGAATGCCAGCTCTTACCCACTCTTGAGCAAATGTCACCGATGCAACCGTTTGGCGGATCGCAATCGAGGATTCAGCCCGTAAAGATGGAAGAACCGAAAGTAGTGCCAGTAGCTCAACCGTTTGGCGGATCGCAGTCGAGGATTCAGCCCGTAAAGATGGAAGAACCGAAAGTAGTGCCAGTAGTTCAACCGTCTGGCGGATCGCAATCGAGGATTCAGTCTGTAAAGATGGAAGAACCGAAAGTAGTGCCAGGAGATGAAGATGAGGATGAGGATGCCTTCTCCTTCGGTCCTGAGTGGTTGAAATCGTTGGGAGCCACTGCAATTGATGATCCAGATCCTGCCGAAATCTTCACCTACAACATTGCCGGTAGCATCACCAGTACTCGAAAAATTAGAGGTACATCCTGAATCTGCAGAGATACCTGTATGGGCTACACAGCTATCAGAAGTGTCTGTCTCTGCACCTGTATGGGCAGCGCAGGTAGCAGAGTTGTCATGGGCCGCACAAGTGTCGGATCTGACGGAGTCCCAGTTAGCAGGCCGGCATGGATGGATTCTGTTTCTGATCCTGCGGAAAAGACCGAGCAAAATCTCCTCACCACATTGGAAGAGTTGGAATTTGGTCTGCTTTCGCGGGGCTTTGTTCCCTTAGAACCAAACTCGCTTTCAGCTATTGCTCAAGCTCAAGAGATAATACCTGCTGAAATAGTTACTCCTGAGCCTGCTCAGGTTGTAGCGGTGGCTCAAGAGCCAACGCTTTCATCGGCGTTTGCAGAATTTGGTAATTTTGTATCGCCGAGGAGGCCTCAGGAAGACCTGTACGTAGCTCCAACAGGAGCTATGTTATCGGCTCAACCGATATCTGCGCAAGTTCTTCCTTCAATAGAAGAGCCTCAACGAGTGGCGTTACAGAGTACTGCTCCTGCGCTTTCGCTGGAATCTCAAATGACTCCTATTATGCTACCTGTGCCATCACCTTACATTGGAGTAACTTCAGAGACGAAGAGAGACTCTGCAGTTCCTTCTTTGCCCTCTAGCACCACACCCGTGCAGTTAGCCAACGTGCCGGTTGCCCGCAGAGAGACAATCTTTGATGACGAATTAGAGATGACGATGAAGCGTCCCGCAATTCGTGTGCAACCTATGCAACAGCGTCCCTTTCCCCAAAGAGATCAGACCCTACCAATGAACAGAGTGGAAGAGCGTGTAGCCACAGAGAAGAACGTAAATAACAAATGGAGCCATCAAGAGCGTTTGATTCAAGGATATCAGCATCAGCTTATTGGTGATTACGATGAAGCGATGCAGGAGTACCGCATTATTATACGAAGCGATCCCGAGGCGCTTGGTGAGGTGATTAGCAATGTGCGTGCTCTTCTGAAATTGGCACCCAAATATTCGCCGGGTTATCGTGTGCTAGGTGATGCCTATATGCGCCAGGGTGAGTACTTGCAGGCAATGGAAGCTTACAATAAAGCTCTCACTATGGCAAAGAAAGCAAAAGGCTAGTTCTTGTTAGCAAAGGAGTCATGGAGTGGAAACTATTCTGCAACGGTTGACTGACCTTGATGAAGTCTATAATGCGATTCTTGTCGGCAAGGACGGTCTGATCGTCTCTGGAATACTGCGTAGTGAGGATGAGGAAGTGGTTGGGGCGATGTCGGCGGCTGCATTTGGCTCCATTACTAGCTACACTACGCAGATCAACAGTGGTGATGCTCACCACGTGACTGTCGAGACAAAGAGTGGTACAATACAGATGGAAGAGGCAGGAGACCTCATCCTTGTGGTTATCACAAAAGGTATCGGCAATCTGGGGCGTGTGCGCATAGAGATGAAGAAGACTTGCCGTCAACTGATACAGCTGGTTGCTGCAAGCTATTAAAATGAGGCGACGACGACTTCATAGGCAGATACGCCACTTCTGGCGCATCTGCCCTTTACATTACTCAATGAAGGAGAATTTATAAAAACATGGAACGTACCCTGGTATTATTAAAACCTGATGCTGTTCAAAGAGATCTTGTTGGTGAAATCATTGCGCGTCTTGAGCGTAAAGGTCTCAAGCTGGTTGGCCTGAAAATGATGAGATTGTCCGATAGCCTTTTAAATGATCACTACAGCCACCTCGTTGGGCGTGATTTCTTTCCCGAAGTCAAGTCATTTATGCAATTGACACCCGTTGTGGCCTGTTGCTGGGAAGGGGTTGACTGTGTCAACACAGTGCGCTCGCTTTGTGGTGTTACTAAAGCTCGTGAGGCGGCTCCTGGAACAATTCGTGGCGAATTTGCCATGAGTGTTCAAGCTAATCTCATACATTGTTCCAATTCATTGGAAACTGCCAGCGTGGAAGTTGAGCGCTTCTTCAAATCTGAAGAACTCTTCTCCTATGGGGATAGATTGGAGCAATTTATCTATTCTTCTCGTGAGCGCGAATAAGAAAGCGTGTTGACGTTTCAACAAAAAGCCAGCGGATGATTCAGCTGGCTTTTTGCATCAACTATGAGAAGGTAAAGGGCTTTCTTCTGAATGTGTTTCTTTTGCTGAAGATTGCTTCTGGTTAGCAAGACGCCAGCAGCATGTTTTACTACGAAAACACTTTTCTTGTTCTTCCGCAGTGATAGGAGGTGTCCCTTTAAGGCAAAAGACTTGATACATTGGTTCTCCAGCAGTAATATCATTACACGGAAACCAACGTTCCCGATAAAATGGGCAGGCATTTTTATGCTTACGCCAATTAGAGTTTTCAGATGGATGAGTATCGAGTGTGCCCGCCAACCAAATGTCCTTCCTAAATGATATGCTATTTGTGAGAACAGTGTGTTGAAGGTAGTATACCATATTAGAATACGAAATGAGGGTGCACTTTCTTGTCTGAACAAACATTTGAAATGGTCCCCTGGACCATTCGGCAAACCTTCACGGGCATCTTTTATACACTTGTTCCCTGGATAGTGTTTGTATTTGGGCTGGATAGCCTCAAAGGAACATCTGGACGTAGCGTTGCGCTCTCTCCGCAGGAAGATCTGCTTAATGCAATCATCGCCTTCGTTTTTACTTTGCTAATCGAGGGTGCTTTTCTCATTGCTCCTTTCTACTTTGCTAACAGCGCATTTCGTTCTATTGTATCTCGTCGACGTCTGATCTTTGGGTCCCTGGGCTTTAGACACTTCAATGTAAGACGTGCTGTGGTGTGGATTGTGCTCCTCTTTGTCGTTATCATTATACTCAACGGGGTGTATCAATACACTATCACCATTTTTCATCTTAACTTGCAAACTAATGATCAGTTTATTCTGAAACAAAGTAAACAGGCTCCTCTAACGACCTATTCGACGCTCCTGGCGAGTGTCCTGGTTGCTCCTGTTTGCGAAGAGGTATTTTTCCGGGGCTTTGTTTTTGCTGGCTTCTTACGCGGTATGTCGTTAGGGTGGGCGGTAGTCCTGAGTGCATTGATTTTTGCGGTAGCTCACGCAGATCCAGGCTCTTTTATCGTACTGTTCTGTATCGGGTTGGCACTGGCATTCCTTCGCTGGCAGACTCGCTCACTGTGGCCATGTATTTTGCTTCATGTCCTCAATAATGCTATTGCAGCACTCTTAATCTTCCTGGCTATGCAGAAGCTGATACCCTCCTAAGTGGGGTTGGTGGGCCGTTTAGGGTAAACGTTTTGTTCACCTTGCAAAATACGTAAGAGGCCCAGAAGGATACAGAGGAAAATGACTTGTGAGATGAAAAAATTTGTCTCACGATCCAGAGGTCGAGACGTAGCGAGGATGAGGAGGAGGAAGGGGGCAATGCCAAAAGGAACGTTGGGCCTGCTTGTGTCTTCCAACAAGAAGGGCGCAGCCACCAGACGAGAATACAGAGATTGAGGGCTACTGCTGCTGTTATGCTCTCCAGCCCCTGGAGCGAAGGTACATCAGGCGGCAAGAGAAAATATAGCTGTTACAATGATACAGCCTCCAATAATGGGAGCAATTCTAAAGAACCAGTTGTCCCAGCGGTGAAATGGTGTGTGGTCGATGGAGAGACAGATGTAACTACCCAGGAGGGCGCTATTCGAGGCCGCATTTAAATGTGCTACGATTGGTGATGTTGGGTCGATAGCAAGCAGGCTTATCACAAAACTCATACCTGTGAAAATGGCCCAGATAGCCCCAAAGATACCTCCAGAGCGTATCCACAACGAGTGTGTACGTACAGCAACAGCTATCCAACAGCCGAAAACCAGGGTCGTATATATCAAGAAAATCCACTCACCTCGATAGTAACCATTTAGCCATCCCTGTGTCAATAGACTTGCTGCACTTAGCCCAATTACAAGCGTCAATGCGAAGGTCATAACAAAACGTGGCGTCCAAATGATCGGTGATTGGGAACTGGAAGTATTCCCACTTGCTGAAGTTTCTTCAGACGTGGGAATACTTTTCGTTACTTGCTCTATGGGCTGGATTGACTTGCCATTATGGTCAATCTCGGGTTGGGTAATGCTTTCGGCCATGGAAGGCATGCCCTCACTTACGTTGTTGTTCTACTGCTGTTGTTTTTAACGAACGGCATATGAAATTGGGTACAACTGTTCCTGATGTCTCAGGCGTTGGAAGAGCCATCCTAAGATTTGTTTTTTAGCGTACTGGTGGCCAGAGCCACTCATAAGCCGCAGGATGAAATCTTGAGCAGGTAGAGGATACGAATGAGTATGACTGCCAGTTGTGTGCGTAGTAACCCCCAGCGTTGATGACGGCGTGCGGAGGTTTCGACTTCGTGGGTAAGAAGTACCACGGGTCCTATCTTGCCCATACGCTCGCTGTAATCTACATCTTCCATGAAGGGCCAGTCACGATGTCCTCTCCAGTTGCTCAAAGATACTCCGTCGGGTAAAGATGCCCTGGTCGCCTGTATAGCTTTTGGTGCGAAGCGAACGAGCGGTGACATTTTTGCAGATGCGTTGATAGATTGGATGTGGATTATCAAATCGCATACGGAAGGCTCCTCCCAGGATGTGCTCATCCTGCATTACCGCAAAAAGTTCATGAAATCCCGCAGCCTCAGGGATAGTATCGGCATGGAGGAAGAGGAGAATATCACCGTGTGTTGCCTCTACACCTGCATTAAGTTGTCTGCCACGTCCACGTCTGGTCTTGATCACACGAGCATATTGACTGGCTTGCGCAATTGTGGCGTCATTGCTGCCTCCGTCCACAACGATGATCTCAGCATCGGGTACATGCTTTTTCACTGCCAACAACGTACGCTCAATATATTTCTCTTCGTTAAGTGTTGGGATGATGATAGAGAGTTGAACCATGCCCTTTACCTCACATCAAGATACATACGCTGTAATCGTGCTGGTGAGACACCGAGTTGGTAGAGCGTACGCAGATACCACATCCAGAGCACACTGCGTAATAAGCCGATCTTCTCATGTCTGCGTGCTGATGTGATGACATATTGTGGTAGAAGGATAACCTTGCCGATCGTACGTAGCCGGGAAATAATCTCCAGATCCTCCATTAAAAGTTGTTCTGGATAGCCTCCAATGGCCTTAAAGCTGGTGGCACGTATAAAATATGCTTGATCTCCCGTAAAGAGTGTACGTAGACGTGAGCGCAGGTTAGTAAAAAAGGCCACGAGTCGGTATGGCCAGCGATTACAGTTAAAGCAGAGATGGAAGGCACCACCAACAACTTGTGGCGATTTGAAGGCTCGCTCAATGGCTTTCAATGCATCTGTGGGTAGTCGGGTATCGGCATGCAGAAAGATAAATACATCACCACTGGCGAGAGCAGCACCTGCGTTCATCTGCATTGCACGACCACGTGGTGCAGAGAGAACACGACCGTATTGTTCGGCTATGGCAACTGTTCTATCGCAACTGCCACCATCGACAATCAGTAATTCGCAATCATGGGAGGCACACAGTTTAGTGAGGTGAGTAAGTTGGGTTTCCAGCGTCGTTTCCTCATTCAATACTGGCATAATGATCGAGAAGCGCATTGTTTCCTCCTGCAGAGAGACAGGGTGGCAATTAACAAAGCTACCCTGTGTAGAGCCTGTGGGTGACTGTGGGCGATGATAGAAAGCGCCCACAGTCTAAAGTGTGGTTGTTTGCTCTTGCTTTGTCCGGCGTGTGGGCAATGGTATGAATGCACTTTCCTGAGCATGAGGTTGAGCCGGGCGCATCTTCGCGTTGAGTGCGCAGAAAGACATTACACCCCTGGGAGATGCATTATGGAAACAACAGCGTTCTATGCGACTCATATCGATGTCGCTTTCGTCCATAAAAGGCTTGACAAAGAGTGTGAGCGTCTTGCGGCTCGTCCAGAATGAGGGATCGGTACCGATATGCGGCCAGAGCGTTTTCAGCAGTTTGAGACTACCACCAATGTTGGTAACCATCTGTGGGAGGACAGCAGCACGGCCACGTGTGAGCATCCGCAGGGTCATATTTGGGCGTGGCCCTATGATTTCCATGAACTCATGTAGCGTAAAGTTCGGTGCGATAGGTTTGTATCCCTCTTTGGTATGCTTGAGTAGCGAGAAGGTATTACATAATGGTGATCCCTCGCCAACGGGGAAGAACAAATCCTGCGCTATCCCTGCCTGTTCTTCGATGAGCTTGAGTATTTCCGGCATACGTAATTTGCGGGGAGGGATTGCATTTTCCCCGTCGACTTCAAAGCGTCCAAAGGGTGTTGCAGCCTGAAAAGCAATGGCACAGACGGTATCGGGATGTTGCCAGGCAAAGTGAATTACTTGCTGGATCTGGTCAGTGTTGAGGCCATCATAGAGGGAGACTGCCAGCGTTGAGGGCAACTTGACGCGTTCAAGGGCGGCAATAGCTTTCTGGCGTACCTCCCAGAGATCCTCAGCGCGCAGCTTAATGATATCTTCAGGGCGCGTACTGTCGAACTGCAAATAGACCGAAGTGAAGCCCCACGTCACTAACTTCTCGGCGAAATCGGGTTCACGTGCCAGACGAATACCATTGCTTACCATTTCCAGGTGACCGAAGCCCTTACGTTTGACCATAGCCGCGATCTGATCCAGGTCTTTACGTACGGATGGCTCTCCACCGGATATCTGGAGTGAAATACCTTTGCCTTCCACTGCGATCAGTTGATCAAGTCGCATTTCGATTTCTTCTAGCGAATAGTCGCGCTCTGAGGGGCTGGAATAGGCATAACACATCGGACAACTGAGGTTGCAGCGCTCGGTAACCTCCAGGATTGCCAGGCCAGCAGGCTTACGTAGTGGAAAAGGAGAAAGTCCTTTAGAGATATCCGTATCTCCGCCATCGCCATAACGCTTGATCATAAGCTTTTCAACTTGAAATGATTTGCGGTAGTAGGTGGCATGAGAGCCAAGGTCGGTGTCTACGATCCCATGAGTAGGGCAGGTGCGCGTAAAGAAGACCTGTTCATTTTCACGTATCTCATAGCTCGCCGGAACAATCTCTCCGCAAGCTGAACAAATGCTACGAGTTTGCTTGAGGATTTCGGCCAAGATAGTCCTCCTTCTCTGTTGTCGCACATCGTTGGGTAGAGCATTGCTCTATCAGTACAGTATAGCCCATTTTCGGGAAGGGTGCCCCTACACGGCTTTCCCTATCAAAGTGCTGCCTGTTTACGTAGCGATTGTAGCCCTTCACTGAAGTGAACTGGATAGGGCTGCTTCACGCAGAGAGCGCGATATTGCGTTGGAAGCATCTGAAGATTTTGTTGAGCCAGTTCACGAATTTCAGAGAGCGGAGGGAGGCTGCCTGGAATCATTTCGCCATTGCGCATCACCGGCCGCAGGAGACGCTGATAATTGTCTGGACGTGGCT
Source organism: uncultured Chloroflexia bacterium (assembly GCA_963814985.1). Lineage (GTDB taxonomy): Bacteria > Chloroflexota > Ktedonobacteria > Ktedonobacterales > Ktedonobacteraceae > CAWFFV01. Next base: position 358,211 of record CAWFFV010000057.1, read on the forward strand.
CGTGTGAAAGTTGGATAATATCCTCTTCCCAGTGCGGATGGCGATAGATTTCTTTTTTGCCAGGCCAGGTGCTTTTGGGTCCTGCTAGCTTCATCTTAGGATATTCTGTTCCTGACTCATCCACATACCATACCTCTTTATAGACCGTACCCAGCGCACCGCCAGAAATGCCAAGTTCTGTCGAACCTGCACCGCTACCCAATGTAGTGCCGATACCAAAAGAGTCAATAGCCGCTCCCGCCTCCAATAGTTCTGTGATTTTCCACTCATCAAGGTCACCGCTGGCAAGGATACGTACATTTGTCAGATCGGCTTTGTCCAGTTGTTCACGTACATAGATACTATCAGCAACCAGATCTCCACTATCCAGACGTACAGCAGCCAGCGTATGTCCCAATGTCTCCTGTGAGCGCACAGCTATCTCAATGGCGGTATGGATGGCACGGCGCGGGTCGTAGGTGTCGAGCAGAAGGGTATAGCGGTTGTAGGCTTTGGCAATAGCCTCAAACGCTTCCTCTTCTCTATCGAAGAGTTCAATAAGCGCATGCGGTACTGTACCCGTGGCGGGGAGACGGAACTCATAAGCGGCATTCAGGAGAGATGTACTGGCACATCCTCCAATATAGGATGCTCGCGCAACCGTCATTGGCTCCTGGGCACGACGGAAGGCAAACTCTGCCACACGACGCGCATGACCCTGTTCTGCTGCATAGACAATGCGTGATGCCTTGGTCGCGATCAGCGTCGAAAGTCCGATGGCTTGCAGGAGGCCAGCTTCTAAAAGAATGGCCTCGCGAAATGGGGCAGTGATACGCATAATCGGCTCATGAGGGAAGGCTATCGAACCTTCGGGTAGAGCGAGAATCTCACCTGTAAAACGCAAGTTTGCCAGCTCGTCCAGAAATGCCAAATCATAATCGCGGATATGTGCGAGGAATTGTAACTCGTGAGGCGTGTAGCGAAATGACTGGACGAATTCCAGGGCAATTCCAGGCCGGCTACAAGCAAGTAGGCACCTCCGAAAGGAGCTGTGCGAAGTATAGAGATCAAAAGTGGTAAGACCATTGCGACTGCTGCGCCAGGAGACATATGCAGAGTCAGGATGGTACATATCTGTCATCAATCCTGGATGAGCGTGGGGAGTACGACGATACATAGCAGTTCTTCCCTCTTTTCGGTTTCTTGTGATCATTGAGTTAGTGTACATTGTACAATATCTATCGCATTCTTTCAACCCTTCTCGAATAATCCCAGGTAACAGATAATTTGTGGCTCCTGCGGCCCTGTCTCCTCCTGAATGTGGCAGAGGCGATTCTCATCACGCAATCGCATCACCAGATTTGCCAACTCAGTGAGCTTTTTTATTGACAGAATTCGCCTTGTTGTGCATACTGTGCAGTATACAACTGTATTGAGGGGATAGAGTGTATGAGTACCCGGAAACGTGCCCGGCGATGGATGCTGGGAGGCCTCATTTTGTTAGCCACTGTACCGGGTTTGATCATCCGACGTCTGGTTCACTTATTTACGAGCGATGACCCTGCAACATGGGCAGAGGAGATCGCTGCATTCAAAATGCAGGATCGTCATGATCCACCACCAGAGGGAGCCATCGTTTTTGTCGGCAGTTCCAGTATCAGATTTTGGAAGACACTAGAACAGGATATGGCTCCTATCCCCGTGATCAACAGGGGATTCGGCGGAGCAAAAATCAAACAGGTGATCTACTATGCAGGTCAGATCGTGATCCCTTACCAGCCGAGAGCGGTGGTTTTGTTTGCTGGTACGAACGACCTGGGAGGGTTCAACACGAAGACAGCACAAGCTGTTTTTGAAGGCTACATCGAGTTTGTCACGATGGTTCATGCAGCTTTGCCGCAGATATCTATCTATTATGTTGCTATTACGCCTACTCCGTTGCGCTGGAAATACTGGCCTATTGCCTATGAGGCCAACCAATGTATCAAAGCTTACACTGAAACAGACAACCGACTATCTTTCATTGATATGACAAGCGAGATACTCGGACCAGATGGCCGACCAAAGCGCGAATTATTTATTTGGGATGGGCTACACCCAAGCACCAGAGGCTATATGCTCTGGGCATCGACCATCAAGCCGATCCTTGAGGGTGCTCTTTTTAAGCGACTATAAAGTGGGAATGAGAGATGATTTTGTTGAAGCGAAAACTCATCCCAGAATGAGTTTACTTGAGGTTGTGAGTTCAGGTAAAATAGTAGTATAGACATAATAAGTTTTTGTAAAATCAGGAACCCTATCCCTTCGGACGGTGTGACTTCTGCCCGCCTGGTGTTTGTTCCACTTATTTGCTTTTGGAGACCAGAGAAGGCACTTTTTGCTGAGCAGAGTTTGTTTCCAAAACGTTTGCTCCAGGTTCTCCTGGGAAGTATAGGATAAGCATGGAAATTGCAAGGGAGGGCAACCATGTCAGGACAGCATCGATGGACTATTGGTATCGCAACTGGTACGGGTATCCTTGGACTGACAGTAACCAGCGGTTTGGCAATGTTAGCGCATCGTTTCTTAGAGGAGTTTTCTCGCCCTCATAGGATGTTAGACAGTTCAGCATTTACCTGGATGGTGCCTCAAGTTTCATATGAGCCAGCCACCTCTTATCAGCGTGCTTTGTTGTTTGAGACAAGCGACGGCACACTTCTTTGTGGAGATTTCTGGGCACAACCCCAACCTGCGCCTACGGTCATTCTTTGCCATGGCTACCGGGTATCGCGATCACACCTGCGCTCAGTGGCAGCGTTAGAGCACTCTCACGGCTACAATGTGCTATTCTTTGACTTTCGCGGACATGGTGATAGTGATAGTGTGATGACAAGTGGTGGTAATGCGGAAGTAAAAGATCTTGAAGCTGCATTGGAGGTTGCCCGTCAGCAACCTGAGACAATTCCGGGGAGAATCATTCTCCATGGCTTCTCTATGGGAGCATCTGTAGCTTTGCTCACTCCTCCCCATCCCGAAGTTGTTGCTATCATTGCCGATAGTCCCTATGCTCGTTCGGACGATATTCTGCGTCGCTTTGTCCAGTATCAACTGGCGAACGAAAGTGGTAAATGGTTCCCACCCTTGCAGCAAATTCGTCGTTTCTTACCGGCTCTTGCCTGGACAACTGTTGCGGTAAGCGCACTTGTCTTTCGTTTGCGCTTTGGCTATAACGTTGTTGCTCGTCCTGATGCAAGCTTCAAACGTTGGCAGGTACGCACCAAAGCAGCAAAAACTACTGTGGAGCCGAAAGAGCGTCCTATCCCAATCTTGCTCATTCACTCAGCAGGAGACGAGTTAATCCCAATAGAACACGCCCGCCAAATTGCAGCCGAGGCAGAGATGTACAATGTTCCACTGGAAACGTACTTTGTCGATGGTGTGACCCACTGTGGCGCTTATGGGTATGATCCACTGCAATATACGAGGGTGTTGCAAGAATTTCTTTCTCGTCACTTAAAGGACGATTTTCCTACCCAACACAACAAAATAGACATAAATGACCGGTAAAAGTCTTGCATCTTGGCAGTCTTCTATGCATAATTGCTAGTAGAAGGACTATTGCTTTAATATGCCGGCTGTACATTTTGGTCATAGATCCTTTTGTGGTCATTGGGAAGATGCCAGAGGAGCTAAGTATGTTATCATCAGAAGATACAACATCACCGGTGAAAAGCGTTCAGACACCGGAAAATGTGCAATCAACAGAAGCTTTTGAACGATTGCCTCGTACGCCTGATCGTCGTGCTCTGTTGAGTGAGCGGCGGCAGAATATATTACAACAGAAGTATACCGATAGCCTGCCACAAGTGGCTGTTGATGCGAAAGCTGCCGGGCGGCAAATAGCGCAACTACGTGAAGAAAATAAGCGACTGCGCCTCGAACTGGAGGAAAAGCGTAGTGAAATACAGCAACTCCTCGACAAATATAATAGTATGCAAGCCGAGTTTGAGAGAGAGGCCCATGAAGAACATCAGGAGAATATAGAGTCTTATAAGAATCAACTGTATGAATCAATCGAAGCGTATAATAAGCTCAGAGAGATACATTTGCAATTGGAGCAGCGCTATCAGGAACTCTCTCAGTCTTTCCATGATGCTACTGAAGAAGAGGCCCGCAAGATGGTGGCGGATGCAGCCAGGACGGTTGAACTCTCACTGACCAATACATCTGATTTGCTACAAGATGTAGTGAAGACAGTGGAATTCCAGGTCAGGCAGGAAGAAGACAAACACCTTGTAGAGACACTGTACCTCAAGCGAGAAGTGCAACGAATGGCTGAAGAGATAGCGCAAGAGCGTCAGCAGATTGATGAGGAACGACGAAACTTGCTTATCATGCAAAATACTGTTCGTGAGCAGGCCTTACTGCGCCAGAAAGCGTTACAATTCCGTTTACGTGCTCGTTGGCGGCTTGCTTCCGCAGCGACCACTGTCTGTTTGATGATTCTGTTAGTTGCCCTCCAGTTCACATTTCTCTACTTCTCCCATATACCCACAGCATCCACGATCTCCTTAGCTCTCCTGGATCCCATTGTGATCTGTATTATACTGACAATTATCCTGTCTGGTCCGCTGTCTATGCTCAAACAGTTATATATGCAGGTGTATGTAAACGCGGCGCATAAAAAACAAGGAAAGAAGAACACATAACTCCTCAGGTCTGCTCGCTACCACAGGTGGCTCACTCTCGTTTTATGTGGGTATTGTCGCCTGTGGAGGAGGTTGCGTCGCAACCTCCTCCACAGGCGACAATACCCACATAAAACTCCTTACGAAGTGCCAAAGGAGCTGGTTTTCAGTTCCTGCTAAATGCTGCTTGTACAGGTACATTGCTAAATTCATCAAAATTGAGCTTATGTCATAAATTACTGTTCTACAATATTTTATTGATACTGTACTTTGAACGACCTGATAGCAAGCTATTTTTACAATAGATATTAGTTTAGGAACTCTTGACTTTTTTATCAATCTGTGGCATATCATGTATGGATGTGCCTTCTAAAACCGCTTATCTTGCTCTCCTGGGTCCCTTACTGCCAAGTCATGCTGTTGAACTGTGGTAAGAAATCCGTTCCCAGGTTAAGATAAAACGTTTGATAAAGTCTCTTCATAAATTGAGGTGTTTCCCTGGGCAAAGCAGTATGAACATCATGTTGATTTGACATTTGTATCTGTATTAAGAAGGCGCACAATCATCTTCATGACATAAGCAGTTTTAACCTGTAACTTATGTTATGCCTCTCAAAATCTTGCTTGAAGGGCATGGCAAATGGATGGGTTAACGAAAACCTGCTCATGCCGTTCAACCCTGACCATCGAATGGAGGTCCATGGCGAGTATGTCACGATTTTCTTTAAAAACTCGTTTTGCTATTATTAGTGGTATTGTGCTTATTGCGGTCGTTGCACAATTAGCCATTGCATATGCGAGACCTGTCCAACCTCATTTTAACCATTTTCTGAGTAGCCACTTTGATGATGGAGGTTTTGACGATAACCTCAATAATGGACCAGATGCTCTCGCGCAGCAGCAGTATGATGACCGTGCCTATCCTCATACTTCTATTTCCTATGACCAGTCTATTGGAGCCTATAGCGCATTCCAGGCCGTTGCTGCAAAACCTATGCTTTCTCCCAATTTAGCAACAAAATCCTGGCAACTTGTTGGTCCTACAACTGGGAATGTTCCTCCTTCCAGCACGTATACGGGACGTAGTACCTTTGCCTCTGGTCGCGTGACGGCTATTGCTGTTGCTGACTCCTGCAACCAAAATCTTTGTCGTGTCTGGGTCGGTGCAGCTGGTGGTGGTATCTGGACGGCAACAAATGGACTTGCCGAGAAACCTGAGTGGCATGCGTCCTCCAGGGGTCTGGCTTCAAATGCCATTGGTTCAATCACTATTGACCCAACCGATGCTTCTGGTCGGACGCTCTATGTTGGTACTGGAGAGCCAAACGGATCAAGCAATTCTGAGGCGGGTGTTGGTTTGTATAAGTCAACAGACTTTGGTGCTACCTGGCATCTGGTCCCAGGAAGCGTTGCCGCAGCCAAGGACCGCTCTATTGCTACTGTAGCGATTGATCCAAAGAATGCACGGCATATCTATATTGGGACTGCTGTTGCACGTCATGGTTCGTCATCCGTGAATGGTGGTCGCTTTACACCACCACATGCGCCTGTGGTTGGTCTGTACGAATCTGTTAACGGTGGAGCAACGTTCTCGCTGGTCTTTAGCAAGGAGTCGGATGTTGTCAACCCTGGTTCTGCCAATGGGGGTGACTTCTTCCGAGGCGGCGTTTCCAAAGCTTTGTTTGATAGCACTGGTCTTCCTGCTAACCAGCCAGCAACTCTGTACTTCTCTGTCTTCGACTATGGCGTGTATCGTGCAGTCAATGGTTCGTTTGAACAGGTCTTCGCTTCTGCTGGTGGCGGAAACATTGCGAACAGTACAGGTTCACGTACTGAGTTTGCGCTTGCTCCTGACAATGGAAAACTCCGTATCTATGTCGTTGATACAGATGGCGTAAGCCCTGCTCAGTTGTATCGCGTCGATGATGCAAATGTTTCTGCTGCTACGCTGACTGATGGTACGAGTAACCCTGGGTGGATAAGTCTCTCCAACTCGACTCCGGGTACTGCTGGATTTGCCTCATACGACTTTTGTAGTCAGCAGTGTAGCTATGATATGCCTATAGCGTCGCCTCCTGGACATCCTGACACGGTCTGGATTGGTGGTCAGATGCAGTACAATGAGATTTTTACTGCAAATCCATCATCGAATGGTCGTGCCGTTCAACGTTCTGTTGATGCTGGTGTCAGCTTTACGGATATGACCAATGACGCGCAGTCGCCGCCCATGGGGATGCATCCGGACCAGCATGCTATTGCATTTGCACCGAACAATCCAGACATTGCGTTTCTTGGCTCAGACGGTGGTCTGGTACGCACTAGTGGGAGTTTTGCAGACACATCGAGTGACTGTGCGGCCCGTGGTATATCAGGTACTGATTTGACAGACTGCCAGGCGTGGCTAAAAGCTGTTCCGACGCAAATCTTTAGCCTGAATGATGGGCTGGCGACAATCCAGTTCCAGAGTCTCTCTGTGAATGCACAGGCTCCCAAGACCGATATTATCGGTGGGACACAGGATAATGGTACATGGGCGTATAGCAGTACCCCACAATCCAACTGGTTCGAGTCTGTTGGTGGTGATGGTGGCCAATCCCTTATTGATACAGGTAATTCAAATGTGCGTATGCACACTTACTTTGGACCGAGCATCGACGTAAATTTCAAGGGTACCGATCCTCTGGGCTGGGATTATGTGAGTGATCCGCTTACGGCAAGCAACGAAGCTGCGTCTTTCTATGTGCCGCTTATTGGTGATCCAAAGGTCAGCGGAACCATGTTTGTCGGTCTTCAGCATGTGTGGCGTACGCAAGATAGCGGTGGAGCACAAGCGTACCTCGACCAGCACTGCAATGAAATCTCTGGTGACTTTGCAGCGCCCTGTGGTGACTGGGTAGCGTTAGGTGGTCCCGTGCTCACAGATACGACCTATGGTCCAGATAAAACTGGCAGTTATATCGTAGCTGTTCAGCGTGCTCCAAGTGACACAAGTACTCTGTGGACGGCAACTCGCCGTGGGCGTCTCTTCATCTCGAAGAATGCTGATGGTGCCGCAGCGAGTGTGACGTTTACTCGCATCGATACGTCTGCACAACCCACGCGTTTCATTAGTGGTATCGTGGTTGATCCAAAAAATCCCAATCATGCTTTTGTCTCATTCTCTGGTTATGATGCCTACACGCCAACCACGCCAGGCCATGTGTTTGATGTGACGTATAATCCCGCGACTGGCACAGCAACCTGGAAGAACATCAGCTATGATCTTGGAGATGGGCCGATTACTAGTGTTGCTTATGATGATAAAACGGGAGATCTCTTCGTCTCAAGCGACTTTGGTGTTGCACGGCTACATTCAGGTGATCATGAATGGGAAACGGCTGCTCCAGGTCTACCTATGGTTGCAGTGTACAGTCTAACACTCTCCTCTTCGGGTCGTGTACTGTATGCGGCTACACATGGCCGTTCAGCCTGGAGACTCGATCTAAGCTAACTGTAAGCCGTTTAATGATGAAATAGCAAAGAGAGCAGGAGATCTTCTATGAGTCTCCTGCTCTTTTCTTGTTGTGACGTAGGTCCCTCGATGCAAAAAATTGACAGCAACCCCTTAACTGCGCAAGTTGAGCACTGTACGAACAATTCTGCGGTTACTGGCGGCGGCAGTTCCTTCCAGATATGCCTCAAAGGCTGCCTGTTGGATACCTGTCGTCATTGTGGGGTAGGCGTGAATAGTATTGAAAATATCATTGAGTGTCAAATTGTGCTGCATAGCCAGGGACATCTCACCCAATAGTTCGCCTGCGTGTGCACCAACCATATGTGCACCCACAATTTCATCCTTCTTTCCAGCGAGTACTAATTTAATAAAACCGGCAGTCTCATTCTCAGCCTGTGCGCGGTCGATATCGGCCCAGGGAAAAGTAACCACACGTACCTGCTTATACTGTTTCTCTGCCTCAGCGGGAGTGAGTCCGACGCGTGCTGCCTCCGGGTCGGTAAAAGTACACCATGGGACGACGCGGTAATCTATCTTCTTCTTCCCCACAGGCAGTAGCGCGTTACGTACTGCTATGCCAGCCTGGTATGCGGCAACATGCGTAAAAAAGTAGCCACCGATGACATCACCGATAGCGAGTATATTCGGGGTTGTGGTCTGAAGGTAGTCGTCAACCTTAATCCCCTTGTGACTATGTTGAACGCCAGCAGCTCTCAGGTTCAAACCCTCAGTATTTGGTTGACGGCCCAGTGCCAGCAGAATATTATCAGCCTCAAAAGTCAAGAGCTTATTCCCTTGCCTGGCAGTGACCACTTTCTTCTTCCCATTACGGCTGACTTTAACAGGCTGTGCATTAGTAACGATGCGAATACCTTCCGATGCTAATACTTTGGCAATTGTGGCTGAGACCTCTGGATCTTCTTTAGGCAAGATCCGGTCTGGTTCCTGAACAATAGTTACTTGTGTACCCAGTCGCTCGAATGCCTGACCCAGTTCTATGCCAACCGGACCACCACCAAGAATCACCAGTGATGCTGGTAGGATTGTCAAGTGAAAGACATCCTCGTTTGTCAGGTAACCTGCTGCCTGTAGCCCTTCTATCTTTGGTGTGGTGGGCTGCGAACCAGTAGCGATTAAGGTATTGCGGCAGGTAATTTCCTCGCCATTGAGTAATAATTCGGTTGGAGACTTAAATGACACCTTGCCAAATTTGATCGTAACCCCGTCTACATAAGTTTTTTCAGCTTCGCTTACGCGCCCAATGACCCCTTGTATATAGGCTGTAACTTTTTTCATATCAATGCCCTGGTTGGCTGATGTGAGTCCAAGGCTCATAGCTTCTTTTGTCTGTTGTACGACGCGGGCTACATGGATCAAGCTTTTACTGGGCACACAGCCGTAATTTAAGCAATCTCCTCCCAGGCGTTCCTTATCGATGAGTAAAACATTTGCTCCTAGTACTGTTGCAACTCGTGCTGCGGTTAGTCCTCCTGAGCCACCACCAATAATGGTTAGGTCGTACGGTGCTTGTGTCATTCTGTCCTCCTGGAATATTCTTTCACATCATATAGCACTTGACTAGCCCGATATGCAATTTTCTCCAGAAGGAGGCCAGGGGCAGTTGCCCCTGACAGGGGTCAAGAGTATCTGATTGATGTGTCGCAGCAGGTCCCTGTGTGGGCTAACCTGGACTAGCTCACACCTAGCAGTTGTTCTATTTGTGACAGGTGTGACTCAAAGAGTTGCAGAGCCTGGCGTATTGGTTCTGGAGAGGCCATGTCCACTCCCGCCTTTTTCAGTAACTCGATGCTATAATCAGAAGAGCCGGAACTGAGGAATTTTAAGTAGCGATCAACGGCTGGCTGTCCCTCATGTAAGATCTGCTGAACCAGGGAGGAGGCAGCCGATATCCCTGTAGCGTACTGGTAGACATAAAAATTATAGTAGAAATGAGGGATGCGTGCCCACTCAATGCCAATCAAGTCATCGATGATTGTTTCTGCCCCATAGTACTGCCCGTTGAGTGCTGTATACATTGCCGTCAGCTTGTCAGCGGTAAGTGATTCCCCCTGCTCTGCTTGGTGATGTATTTGTTGCTCAAACTCTGCAAACATGGTCTGTCGGAAGAGAGTCCCTCTGACATCTTCCAGGGAATGATTGAGTATGGCAATGCGTGTAGCGGGATCTGCTGTATTTTTCAGCAGGTACTCAGTAAGCAAACCTTCGTTCAGCGTTGAGGCAACTTCGGCGACAAAGATGGTGTAGTCACCATATTGGTATGGTTGGTTTGTGCGGGTATAGAACGAATGCATCGAATGGCCCAGCTCGTGAGCCAGAGTATACATACTATCCCGCTTATTCTGGAAGTTCAGCAGAATAAATGGATGTGTCCCATAGGCGCCGCCGCTATAGGCACCGCCCCGTTTGCCAGTGGTCTCGTAGACATCAATCCAGCGCTGTGAAAAACCGCGTCGGAGATTGCTGATGTAGTTTTCTCCAAGAGGAGCCAGGGCGGCCACGACCGTATCACAGGCTTGCTGGTAAGTAATCTCATCACCTGTCTCTTCGATGATAGGCACATACAGATCATACATGTGCAGCTCATCGAGTTTAAGCATCTGTTTCCGGAGTTTCATGTAACGGTTGAGGAGATGGAGGTGTTCATGCACTGTTTCAATCAGGTTCTCGTAGACGCTGACAGGAATATTGTAACGGGCCAGAGCTCGCTCGCGGCAGGAATCATAATTGCGTTGCCTGGTATAGAACGTTGCTGTCTTTACCTGTGCCGATAGTGTTGCTGCGATAGTATTGCGTTGCTTGAGAAATGTCTTCTGTAATCCCTCGAAGGCCTCCTGGCGCACGCGGCGGTTTTTGCTACGGATAAAGGTCAAATAATTCCCTTTGGTTAGCTCAACCTCTTCACCTTCCTCGTTTTTAAGAGTAGGCAATGTGAGGTCTGCATTATCAATCATGGTGAAGATTGATTCGGGAGTTTCGCTGATTTCGCCTGTTGCAGCGAGTACAGCTTCGACTTCGGCTGAGCGAATATGAGGGCGTTTACGGTTGAGGTCATGCAACTGCTGCTCATAGATTGCCAGTTCAGGTGTCTCGTGTAAAAATTGGTCAAGTTTTTCTGGTGGCAGGGCTAAGATTTCAGGTTCGATGTATGATACTGCCGTAGAGACGTGAACATAGAGTTGCATGGCCCGGTCGGCCATGCCCAGGTACAACCCGTTGGTTGTATCTTCGTCTTTGTGCATAGATGCATACACATAGAGATGTTCCAGTGTCTCGGAGATTGCATCACGCTTCTGCAAAATGTCGAGCAACGCCTGTCCACTTTGAGCTAATGTTCCCTGGAGAGTTGCCAGTTCTGGTAAGCGACGTTGAAGAGCCTGGAATGTAAGCTCCCAATCCTCATTGCTGGAGAAGATACTTGTGAGGTCCCATGTGTACTCGGTGGGAATATCTTCTCGCCTCTTAAATGTCTGCAATGTTAGTACTGCCTTTCGCTTTGATAATAGAAATAAATGAGTTTGTCAGTGGTACTCATATCATACCACATATCACAATATAATTGAATTCGTGAATTGTTCGCCGCCACCTTTTTTGAATAACATCCTTTGGAACTTCCTGAAGTGGGGGAGTGTCAATCTTTCCAGCTTTTGTTTAAGTTGACCAGTGGTCTCTTGCCTGAAGACAAGAGACCACTGAGATAAACTGAAAGAGTGGAGAAGTTTGAAGACGCATTAACCTTCTTCGAGAAGCAGGTCGTCCCGGTCTCCCCATTTATCCAGGAAACGGTAGAAATTGCGCTTGTGTAAGCGCATACGTTCGGCATCAGACATCGTGGTATCTTTTGACTCTCGGTGATAGGTAGCAGGTAAATCAGGTGTCACCTGAACCTGTGCTCCCTGGTCGCGCATGGCAAAATTGAAATCCACATCCATATACTGTGAATCGCGATAGCGCTCATCGAATAAGCCAGCTTTCTTGAGCAATTTTCGCCTGAATGCCATACACAGTCCGTTGATGGCCTCAACTTCTAACTGCTGACTATCCTCAAAGTGGCGCAGGTCCTCGGTATGGAGACCGTGCAGACCTGTGATTCCCACGTTGCTATTGGTCAGTGTTTGCGCAAGCGGCGTAAAGATATCTCCAACCAGCTCTATGCTGGTATCAATGAGGAGAATATAGCGCCCACGACTCTGCTTCAGGCCAATATTACGGGCTTCCGCTGTTCCCATCATCCGTGATGCACGTAGAAGGTGTAGGCGCGGCTCCTGATACTTGAGAGCCTGTGCCCAGAGATCGAGACCATCCTGTGAGGCATTGTCAACCAGGATAATCTCGATGGTGGTGTTTCCTGCGAAGCGTAACACGCTTTCCACACAACGACGTGTCTGATCAATGCTGTTTTGGGCCAATATATTCACTGAGAATGTACAGTTATCAACTTCATCAAGCAGTGATGGTAACTGACGGGCTGTACGATACGTATTTCCATCAATTTCAATACTTGGTAGAATAACCAGGTGTGCTCCATGAGGGTTATCTTTGACGACGTAGCCAGCCTCCTCTAATCGTCGCTTGAGTACATCGGCACGGTCATACTGACCACGGCGGCGTAGGAGATCGCGTTCATGAGAAAGTGCCAAAATTTCTGCTGGGATACTATGACGATATGGGCGGATAGTCATACTCTTTATCCTTCCTTGCTACGTTGTAACTCTATCCACAAAATTGCTGCTACCAACCCAACGCAAGCCCATCGCAGCGTGGGTCGGCGGCCCCTTCAAAAATATGAGTATCAGGATTGATGAAAATTGCTTGTGCATGACCCATACCATCCTCCCAGGGCCCGTGTACATAGGTGCGATGACCGAGAAGATCAAGAGCCAGGGGAACCCCACTCAGGAAGCGTTGTTCCAGGAGAACAGTTTCAGCTATATGTTGTTCCAGATATTCATCAACACCGCTTTGTCCACCAAGTTCTTGTTCTTTTCCCCCTGGTGCTATTTGGAAGCGTCCGCTCCGCCAACGAGGGGCAGAGATGGCCTGTTGTACATTCAGTCCAAAATCTATCAATGCGGAGAGCAACTGTACATGAATTTGTGGCTGTGCATCTCCACCCATTGATCCTAATGCTATAGAAGGTTTGCCATTATGCAAAACCATTGCAGGAGTGAGTGTATGCATGGTACGTTTGCCTGGTTGTAAATAGTTAACATGTCGTGGGTCAAGCGAGAAGTACGAACCACGGTTATGGAGGAGTACTCCAGTATCACCGCCGACGATACCACTGCCAAAACCATGGTAGAGACTTTGGATCAGTGAGACAACGTTACCGTTGCTGTCAGCCGTACATAGGTACATGGTATCACCTTCTTGTTCAGGACCAGGCCCAACATGGCGCGCAGCTCTCTTGAGGTTGATACGCGCACGTTGCTGTTCGGCATAGATTTTGCTATTCAGGCGCTCCACTGGTACATCGACAAAAGCTGGATCGGAGACATAACGGTCCCGATCCGCAAAGGCCAGTTTTTTCGCTTCAAGGAAAATATGGAGGTACTCGGCTGTTTGGTAACCAAGTGACTTGAGATCGTATCCTTCAATGATATTGAGCATCTCTAAGACTGCTATACCCTGTGAGTTTGGTGGAAACTCGTAGACATCATACCCACGGTAGTTTGTAGAGATAGGCGTAACCCAATCCGAGCGGTGCTGTTGCATATCTTCCATACTAAGGACACCACCGCACTGTTGTACATACTGTGTGATCATGTGTCCCAGTGGACCCTGGTAGAATGCGCCACGTCCCTCTTGCGCAAGCAGCTTGTAAGTACGGGCCAGATCTGGTTGACGCAGAAGATCCCCTGTACGTGGAGGTTTCCCTCCTGCCAAAAACACCTCAGCGCTTTTACTCCAGGGACCCAGGACATCCTTTGCAGCGAGATCAAGCCACCCCTTTAGTTTGGGACTGACGGGCATACCCTCTTCAGCTAAGGCGATTGCTGGAGCAAAAATTGTCTCGGCTGGAAGTGTGCCAAAACGCTCCAGAGCCGTAAACCAGCCATCAACTGCCCCTGGCACGTTAATAGAGAGAGGTCCACGCAGCGGAATCTGTCGTATTCCTTGTGCTGCCAGGAACTCTGGTGTCAGGCCGCGTGGTGCGCGACCACTGCCATTTAAAGCATAGAGTTGCTGGGTTTTTGCCTCCCAGATGAGCATGAACACATCCCCACCAGCAGAACATGTGGATGGGTAAACCACTGTCATAGCTGTATTAGCTGCAATCGCTGCATCAATTGCGTTGCCCCCCTGGGTAAGTATGTGAAGTCCCGCTTGAGTGGCAAGGTAGTGAGCAGTGGCGACCATACCTCTTGTGCCAAGTACTGGTTGTTCGGAGAGCATCGCAGGAGACTTCCTTTCTGACTAGGGACAGATGGTTTGTTCGTATTATTATATCATACAGATCTTTTTGATCGGGTGGAACTGCCTGCTCTAATTTGTTTTGTTGCCGATAGGCAGGGGTTCCGGCCATCGGCAACAAAACAGCTTGCGAAGCGCCTCCGGCACTGAGAAATCAGGAAGAAGAGGTCTGAGTCGCAACTTTTTTCTGTTGTTGCTCAGCTAATTCCTTTACACGCTGTACCTGATTCTTGTGGCAGATCACCGTAGTTTCAGCCATTTGAATCACAATCACATCTTCTAAACCAATCGTATAGATATGATGTGATGTGTTGTTATAGATGACGATATTCTGACTGCCAAGTCCTGTATGTGGTCCAACTGCCCTTACTCCTTGCGTATCGGATGGAAAGAGCGCACCATATTGTTCCCAGTTCCCAACATCATTCCACTCAAGTTCAGCAGGAATAACCACAAGATTTTTCGTCTTCTCCAGGATGCCATAATCAATAGAAATAGCCTGGAGGGTGGGCCAGATTTCATCAAGAGTACGAGTATAGTGCTCTGTCTCCATTGTGTCAACGATCGTCTCAATTTTTTTTGTCAGTTCGGGAAGATGTGCCCGCATTTCTGCCAGGATAGTTTCGACTTTCCAGATAAAAATACCTGCATTCCAGACATAGTGACCATCTTGCAGGTAGCTCTGTGCGGTGGCCAGATCCGGTTTTTCGACGAAGCGCTCGGCATGAAATGCCTGGTGATCATATCCCTCAGCGACCTCATTGGCAAAGCGGATGTATCCATAACCAGTTTCAGGGGCAGTCGGTTTGATTCCTATAGTAACAAGGTGTCCTTTTTCGGCTAACTCGTAGGCTAGATAGAGTGTTTGGGTGAGGGTTGTGACGTTGGTGATGACGGCGTCAGCACTAAATGTTGCTATGATTGCCCGTGGATCTTTGCGGGCAATCGTAGCAGCTACCCAGCAGATAGCGGGAGCTGTGTTGCGACCCATTGGTTCACCAAGAAGATTTGTGGTGGGAATGGATGGTAAGTGTTCGTGTACCAGATCTGCCATCTGACGTCCTGTTACCACCCAGGAGCGTTCGGGTGTGGTCAGTGGGAGCACGCGTGCCAGTGTCTCCTGGATCATACTATTACCATTAGGCAGTGGTAGGAATTGTTTAGGAAAATTTGGGGTGCTGAGCGGCCATAAGCGTGTACCACTGCCACCCGCCAGAATAACGACATTGAAATGTTTCATATTTTATAGGTTCCTTACATTGATAGATTTGTGTAGTTTTCATGACACATGAGGCGAAATTTTCTCTAGTTTGCGCCTTTGATGAGAGGATTGTATAGGGGTTTGAGGTTTGTGTCAAATCCTCGGTTTTGCGCTGTCGGAAAAAAGAAGTAACTTACTCAGGTCTCCTTGCCACCGCAGGTGACTCGCTCTCATATCATGAGTCATCCCGAATTTTTGAAACAAAAGTTCGTAAAAGCGAGGGTGCAGGGAGCGCAGCATCCCTGCCGGGGTTTGGGGTGTCCCCAAAAACTCTTTTTACCTCTTTTTGTGCGCCGCCGCAGGCGGCGCGAGAAAAAAGAAAGTTTTTTGGGGACACCCCCATAGGCGCGGACTTAAGGGGTGCAGGGTTCTCCCTGCCGGGGTTTGGGGTGTCCCCAATACCTCTTTTCTTTAGTATTGCCGCTGGAAGCGGCACGAAAAACACAGAGTGCAGAGGGATCCCTCTGCTAAAGTCCGCGCCTATGGGGGACACCCCAAACCCCGGTCAAGGGCTGGCCGCCCTTGACAATCCCGCTTATCAAGCGGATTGAGAGATGGCGAACATTTGTTCCAAAAATTCGGGATGACTCATGAAGCGGTCAGCAAAGCGCCATAGGCGCTGAGGGGTCAGGAAAAAGGGACATGAGTAGTTACAAAAAGAAAAAGGAGTGTGCAACACTAATTGTTACACACCCTTTTTAGCCTGATGCTTATTATACAGCCTTTTCTGCTGGTGCTAGAGTGGAATCAAGAGGAGCGAGGTCAATAGGTGTGAGGTCAGCGGGCGTGCCGCTTTTTGTTTTTTCTAGGCGGCGTACCATCAACTCTGGTGAAACACGGTAGACATCGCTTACCAACCCCACGCGCTCAAGCGTCCAGATAATATAGCCTGAGAGATCGAACTGCCACCAGTGTAGTCCGTGGAAAGCTGAGCGGGGAAATGCATGGTGGTTATTGTGCCAGCCTTCACCGAAGCCCAGAAGCCCAACAACCCACTCATTACGGCTTTGATCTGTCGTCTCAAACTCGCGCTTCCCAAAGGTGTGGCACACAGAATTAACGCTCCAGGTGATATGATGTACCAGGAAGATACGCACAAGACCACCCCAGAGGAGACCTGTCCATCCGCCAATGAGAAAAGGGATCAGAAGCGATAACCCTACCCAGAGGAGAAAGGTACGACTGACGAAAACAATTATGGGGTCTTTTAAGAAGTGGCGACCATATATCTGGGGATCCGCCATGCGATCTGCAAAGAGCCAGCCAACATGAGCGTGAAAGAATCCTTCAACGGGGCTATGTGGGTCTCCCTCACGGTCGGAGAGCGCATGATGCTTAATGTGGGTGCTGGCCCACTCGATAGCCGAACCTTCTAATGCTGTTGAACCAAGGACAAGCAAGATGAACTTGACAACTGGATGAGGTTGAAAACTACGATGTGTGAGCATGCGATGGAAACCAATAGTTACTCCGAGTGCAGCAAGTGAGTACATCGTGAGGAGTAGCACGACATCTGTCCAATGGACGGCTCGTTCCCAGAGGAGCCACATGGCGAAAACAGTAGCAAGTAAGGGAGCAATCACAACAACAATAAGTACGGTTTTATAGAGAATACGGGACTTCATTCAACCTCCAGCTAATGACCCCACATCTGTTGGGGAATGTCTGACACGTCACCGCATCGGTGGCGTATTATTTATAAGAGAAAAAAATACGTGGTTTTGTTTCACGTATTTTTGCGATCTATTCTGATCTTGAGTGAGTATTCTTGATGAGGACCTTCTGGATATTGGGCTAGCCAGAATTGTGAGAGTATGGTATGCTTATCGAACAATGCCGTACGATACACTACAGAGAGATGCTTTAACTAAGGCCTTGAATCGCATTGTGTATTTGTCAAATCATGCATTTCATGGGGCAGGATAGTGGGTAACGAAGGACAACAACCACCTCTGCCAGAGGGGCAGGGGAAACCAGAACAACAGGGCTATTATGGGTGGCAATACGATCAGAATCAAGCGATGGAGGTAGATCAGCGTTCTCCTGTGATACCGCCATCGCATCCATATGTGCTGCCGCCACCACAAGCTTCCTCTCCTGCTGTGCGACACCCACAAATGCCGCCGCAGTATCAGGAGCCTATACATGATATGGGAACATCGCTAGGTTATGGGCAAGGGATGGAGTATCAATATTTTGATGCTCCTCAACCATCTCAACCGATTGCGCAATTACGACAGGAACGTCTCCAGCAATTACGTGAAGAGCGCATGCGTCGTCAGCAACAGAGTATGGGGCCTGATATTACAAGCATCATTCCATGGGGTGACAAGGGAGCTAAACGGCCTCCTCTGAATGCAATGGGGCCTCCACTTGTTCCACCGCAGATGTCACCATCCTGGGGACCAAATGCGCCGCCTTCAATATCATCACAGATGTCGTCTTCTGTACCGTTGCCTGCCAATCCTGACGGCGAGATAATGCCGGTGCGCTCATCGACACTTCCCTCAAGGACATGGGATGAGCGGAAACCACCTACTGCCAGTCTGCTCAAACCAGCGGCGGTACCTGCACAAGATACAGGGATGATCCAGAGAGTGCGTATTGGTAAGGCTGCACTCATCTTAACAGGAGCTTTTGTGGCCAGTCGTTTCCTGGGACTGTTGCGAACCTCGATGTTTGCCTTTGTCTTTGGTACGGGTACCACTTCAGATGCTTACTTACAAGCGTTCCTTATTCCCGATCTTATCTTCAACATTGTCGCAGGTGGTGCTCTGAGTTCGGCTTTCATTCCGGTGTTTACCAAATGTATGGTCGGTGAGAAGGATGAAAAAAAGGCCTGGCATGTTGCCAGTTCTGCCCTCAATCTGGCCGTACTTGTGATGATGGGGTTGGCTCTTATCGCCATTATTTTTGCACGACAACTTGTGCCTCTCTATACTCCCGGCGTGCCGAGTAGCGAACTCGATTTGATTGCAGCCCTTACACGCATCATGCTCTTGCAATCTATTGTGCTTGGTACTGGTGTCATCATCAACGCAGTCTTAAATGCTCGCCAGGATTTTCTGTTGCCAGCTATTGGGACTGTGCTGTACAATGTTGGTCTCATTGGCGGACTCATTCCTGGGATATACCTTGCGTTTCATAATCAGAATAATGACCTCACTGTAGCTGTATATGGTGCAACCTGGGGTGTAGTTATTGGGGCACTCTTGCAAGTTGGTGTACAGATTCCTGGGCTTTTCAAGGTTGGAATGCGTTATACGCCTGTCTTTGATTGGCGTCATCCAGACGTCATTCAAATTGCATATCAAATGGTGCCTCGTATTGTAAACGCGGCCATGCTTTACGTCTCAATCTTTGTTGATCGTGGGCTGATCCTTTTTCTTGGAACGTGGGCGCTTGGGGTTCATCTGACGGACCAGAATGGTGTTAATGGGCTTATCACGCAGTACTATCAATCTCTCCAGCTTGTCCTCTTGCCTTTGGGAATCTTTGGTATGGCTGTCTCTACTGCGGCTTTTCCCACTTTAGCTGAAAATGTTGCCAAAGGACGGCTTGATCGTGTACGTGGGACGATCCTGGAAACGCTGCGTAGTATTCTATTTATGTCGATCCCATCAAGTATTGGGCTGATTGTTCTGGGTTTTCCCATCATCCAGGTGTTACTCCAACATGGTCATTTTAGTCTGGCAATGGCAGAATTTACTGCTGTGCCGCTTGCATTCTTTTCTGTTGGTCTGGCAGGTTTGGCCGCCGTCGAAATTCTCACACGCTCTTTCTATGCACTACGTGATAGCCGTACGCCCGTGATCATAAGTGTTGGCCAGTTCATCTTTAAAATAGCTCTTAGTCTCTTACTCATCAACGTTGCAGTCTTTGGACCACAATGGGGAATGGGCGGTCTGGCTCTCTCTACTTCTATTGCAGGATTGCTTGAAGCCATTATTATGTTCTGGTTGCTCCATCAAAGAATTGGGGATCTCCAGGTGCGCTCTGTGGGTCGTTTTGTTTGGCGTGTCGTGTTGGCTGCCCTGGCAATGGGCCTGGGACTTTTGATAACACGCTTTATCCTTGATAAGATCATTGTGACAACACAAGAGCAATTCCTGGGGCTTGGTGGTACATTTTTAGCTCTCATCAAACTGCTCATAGAATTGTTTGTTGGAACGTTTATCTACATTCGTGGAGCACGTCTACTCGGTATCGAGGAATTGGGGCCAGTTAAGCGTGTCCTGGATCGTTTAAAATTATCGTGGATATAAATTGATAAGATCATGAAACAGCTTCGTCTCTCCATCATTGGTTTTGGTGTGGTTGGTCAGGGATTGGCAGAGTTGCTTGCCAGTAAAAAAGATATCCTGGCAGACCATTTCGATCTAAATGTCACTCTCGTGAGTGTGGCAAGTGCTCGGCATGGTTTTGTTTATCGTGAAGACGGGTTAGATATTCCCACACTGTTAGAAATTGTGGAGCGGCGACAACCGCTCACTTTGCATCCAGGCGTCAAACATTGGGAGAACGCGCTGGAGGGATTGCGTGCTACAGGTGGGGATGTGCTGGCTGAGGCAACGCACACTAATCTGAACGATGCTGAGCCTGGAATGAGCCACGTTCGTGCTGCTCTAGCACAAGGAATGCATGTTGTCACCGCCAATAAGGGACCAGCCGCTCTGGCGGCCAGTGAGCTTTTGGCACTGGCACGCCATCATAATGTGTTGTTGCGTATGGAATCAACCGTTATGGCAGGCACACCTGTGATCAGTACTGTACAAGAGGGGATGGCTGGCACGAGAGTACGTGCCATCCGAGGTATCCTCAATGGTACGACAAACTATATTTTGAGCGCAATGGCGAGTGGACGAGACTATGCTGAAGTACTTGCAGAAGCCCAGGCGCAAGGATATGCGGAGGCTGATCCAACTGCGGATGTTGAAGGGTATGATGCGGTCGCTAAAACGCTGATCCTGGCAGCATTAGTCTTTGGTCATTCACTCAAACCCGGCCAGGTGAAACGCACTGGTATTACGGCCATTACCAGGAAGCACATACAACGAGCCAACGATGAAGGCAAATGTATCAAGCTTGTGGCTTCTTTGCAGGTTGTTCCTGACTTTAGTAGTACTCCTCTGGAGGCACGTGTTGAGCCTGTTGCATTACCATTGCACGATCCATTGGCTCGTGTAGATGGTGTAATGAATGCGATCACCTTCCAAACAGATACCCTCTCCGATGTGACTATCATTGGTCCTGGCGCAGGAAGATTGCAGACAGGTCAGGGTCTCCTTGCTGATTTGCTTGCCATTGCAAACTTAAAGGGTTAAGATGCTCCCTCCGTAATGCAGAGCTTTTGCTTGTTTTCCTTAGTACTGACATGTGTTAAACTCTGTAACTTATTCTGCTCTGATGCGTAACATAGAAGGCGAAGGCATTTTTATATAATAGAAGGAGATAAGTATGTACAACCCTCTGGCAGGACTGTTTTTTCTCTTCCTCTATGGGAGGAATGGTATTGCTGCTCTGGCGGCAATTTTTTGGATCTGGGTATTGATTGATTGCCTTATGAAAGAGCCTTCTGATGGCAATGATAAAATTGCCTGGGTACTCTTTATTCTGCTGGTTCCCATGATTGGGGCACTTGTTTACTATTTCATCCGACGTCCCGAACGTGTAAAGGTCGTTGGACGATAACGATCTCAAATCCGGTTAAGGTGTATCTCTTTGGAGGTACCCCAAAGAGATACATTTTAGATTATTTCTCCTTAGTTTCTGATAGGTCGTGCATCGCTGGCGTTTTGAATTTCATGCGAACACTACCAAAATACACAGTATCCCCATGTTGTAGCAATTCCGCCTTTAAGGGCGTCAGGGTGAGTTCTCCCAGGCGAGTTTTGTTGCGACTTTTGAGATCTTCAATATAGAAGAAAGTTTCCTCAAAACGGATACGTGCATGCTGCCGTGATATAGTCATATTTGTATCGAGTGTACTCAGGTCAATGTCAGGACTAAAGCCACGCTTGGGATCAATGCGTCCAATAACCACAGTCTTCTGTTGGATGGCGTAGTGTTGTATTTCGACTCCATCTTTCTCGTAACAGAGATAAGCATATGGTTTGGTTGCTGCGGCAGATTCCTGGCTCGCTCTGTCAAAAGCGGATTGGGTTGGATGGCGTCCTTCAATTAACGTGGCGCGTAGTGCCAGATCATCATCTATAGGTGGCATCTCTTTAGTTAAGCTCTCACTTACTTGTGCTGATGCACCTCGCTCAACCGGGTAGGAACGGATGGTTGGTAGCTCTACGGTTGCCAGGGCTGTCTGTAGTGCTTCAATACTGGTAAAGCGCATGGTCGGATTTTTTGCCAGGGCGTGGTCAATCACGTCCTGGAGCAATGCAGGTGTATCATGTTTATACTGCTTCATGCGAGGAACAGCATCGGTATTCTGCATTACACCGGTTTCAGCGGGATTGCGTCCAACGAAGGGAGGTCGTCCTGTAACCAGCTCAAATATGAGCAGGCCAACCTGGTAGATATCGCTCCACGGGCCGATTTGGCTACCATTGATATACTCCGGTGGTGCATAGCGTGGATCAAGGAATCCAATATCGTCGTTACGCTGATTATTAACGTAACCAAGTGCATTGAGCAATGGGCGTAGTCCAATATCGTCAATCTGCACCTGATCAGTGACTCCAACAGAATCTACCGTGATCAGTTGTGGGCGCAGGTCCAGGCCTATTATGCCATGCTCATGTAATAGCTTTAAGCCCTGAGCAATCTGCTGTGACAGGTCAAGAGCACGTTGTATACTTATATTCTCTGTATCCAATACATGTTGCAACGTTATACCATGCGGAGAGTCAGTCGCAATGTAGGCACGTGATCCATCAATGCCCCAGTTATGGACACGTAGCACGTGTGGAGATTGTATTGATCGGCGCAGTTCCAGGGGTTGTAGGAGTTGTTGTACTGTCTGCGGATGGATCGTGGGCGGAAATTCTATAATGGAAAGTCCCACAATGTCATTTGTATTACGATTATAGGCAGTAGAGGTGGTGAGCATTCCACCAGCAGTAATCACCTGATTTAGGCGGTAAACGCCGCCGATCAGTCGAGCATTGCGTTGTGACATGCTTGTTCCCTTCGTTGTGCTATTTTCTGATTTTGGTTAGTATACAATAGTATGTAAAGCATAGATATGTTGCAATCATGTTTTTCATGTTTCTTGATTCCTCACCACCTGCGGTGGCTCGCCCTCGTTTTGTTGGCAGTGGCAGGGTTTGCGGCGCAAACCCTGCCACTGCCAACAAAACCTACGAAGCGCCTGTGGCGCTGAGGAATTTGGAAAAGGGGACTGGAATAGTTTACCAGACCCTTCTAATGCCACTTGAGAGTAGAGCCTCAAATGTAGATGGGCTGGTTCACATAACCAGTGTAGCTTCTAATTATACAAATGCTGCTGGATGTATGGTGGAATAGCATTCCAATCCCCGTTAGCTGGTTGCAAGATATATTGTCCATCATTAGATTGACTATCTTCCAACACATTCTGGTTGCTTAAACCAATGCGAGCTGCGTTAGGATCGTTGAGGTCCATTTTTAACGCAAACTCTGACAAGTCAGCGAGGGACATATTCGTGTGGATCGTTTGTTGTAACGCGTCCATTGCATCATAGAGATGGGGCCAGGTTGATACCTGTTTGACTCGTGCTAACACGGCTTTGATAATAATCTGCTGCCGTGCAGAGCGTCCAAAATCGGTCAACTCCGCAAGATTCTCGGACGTGCCCATTCCACACACTTCAAGTGGTTCACGTGCACGAGCATACATGATAGCAGTTGCCCCATCCATATGCTGTACACCTTTGTTGAATTGAGCCTTGATCCAGCTCGGATCTACCGCTGCGTCATCGTTCTTCGGGTAGCATGCATTAAATGAATTGGGTACAGCAACGTCGACACCACCGATAGCATCGATGACCTTTTTAAATCCGGTGAAGTCAATCGTTAGCCAATATTTGACATCCATCCCAGTGATAAGTGAAATCTTTTGATCTACTGCTGCACCACCTGCCTGGGAGTTTGCATTATTTTGGGAAGCGAACTCATAAATGGAGTTGATCTTTGTGTAGTTTCCCGAGCTTGGAGGATACTGAACCCAAAGGTCTCGTGGAACAGAGACCAGCGATGTGTGATGATTCTGGGGAAGCAGACTGACAACAACGAGTGAATCAGTCAGGAAAGCTCCATCATGAGTACCACCGCCATAGCCCATGATAAGAAGGTTTGTACGATTATCGGTATTCATATAGCTTGTTTGCGTACTGAGAGGCGACTGAGTGGAGATGCTAGAGCCGAAAGCTAGAACACGCTGAGTTGTCGTAACTGCGAGGCTACTGAGGATACAAGCCAGTAATATTACAACAAGGCAACCGATCAAACAGCCTCCGCGGCGGCGTGAACGTCGCTTTGCTTGTGCAGGATAGCCTTGCCCCTGTCCCTGCTGAGGATAGGGGTAACGAGTGGCATTGGGGTTCACCGCAGGGAGTTACGGGGTACCTGTTGTCCTGGTTGTGGTGGGTACCTATCAGCCTGGACTGCCGGTGATGGTTGTTCTAGTGATCTATATTGATACGGTTGACGTTGAGGTTGTTTTGCCTGGGTCTTGAAAACTACCGATGACCAACTTATCCTGTTGGCCTTGAGGCTGAGAATGCGATGGTGGTCGAAGTGGCTGCGTTGGATCATCTGGCTGAAAAGATGGATCTGGCATGGCTTACCCTTTTCTAGTTGATCATACTTAATCATGTGAGTATATCAGTAAGACACCTTTTATACCCCTCTATCCATTTACCCTGCAAAGCGATAACTGAACGATATGCTCTTACATTTGAGACGAATAAGAAGTCCGGAAGTTACAGATCTGCTCTCTTTTCCCAGTCAAACCGGTGCTTTCCGTGACGTGTTGCGACTATCTCGGCCAGAATCGCCAGGGCAACCTCTTCAGGGGAGACTGCACCGATATTGAGTCCAATTGGACTATGTATCCGGCTAATTTGTTCATCTGTGAAGCCCTGTTTCTTGAGCCGCTCGGCGCGTTCCTGGCCCGTCTTGCGGCTCCCAATAGCCCCGACATAGCCGACGCGACGCGATAATATCACTTTAAGCGTCGGCTCGTCGAATTTTGGATCATGTGTCAATACTGCTACTGATGTAGACGGATTGAGGTCCATCTTCTCCAATACTTCATCAGGCCACTCAACGATTAACTCATCAGCACGAGGAAAGCGTTCTCGTGTAACAAAGGCGGCGCGAGCATCAACAACTATGACGTGATAGTTCAGTGCCCTGGCGAAAGTAGTCAGGGCAATAGAGATGTGTCCAGCTCCCACGATGATGAGTCTTGGTGGAGGAGGGAAACCTTCTATAAAAACATCAAAGGATTGTGTTCCTGTCGTTCCTTCAACCGTGTAAGTGCGTGTATAAGCATCACCATTCCAAATGGCACGTTCGGTTTCCTCTGCGACCATGGTGTCAAGCTCCACAATGCCGAGTGTTCCATGAAAGGTTTTATCTGGGAAGACAAGCAGTTTCGCTCCAATATGCTCTACACTGCGTACAACGGTTGCTAATGCTACACCTTTTTCTTTGAGTAGCAAATCCTTTAGTTCTTCGTAGAGTCCACTCATCATTGCTGTTCCTCTCCACCCAAAGCTTTATCCAAATTTGATATCAGGCACCAGTGCTATGGTCGGTTTGTCTGTATATCTACCAATCAAGCCTTTCTACAAAAACATGGATGGTTCCACCGCAAGCCAGACCTATCTGCTCAATATTCTCCTCTTCAGTAATACCAAACTCAAGCATCTGTGGCTTGCCATTTGCAATGACGGCTAATGCGGCATGTATGACATCTGGTTCGACACAACCCCCGCTTATCGAGCCGGACAGTTCGCCATTTTCGCTCACAGCTAGCTTTGCGCCTGGTCTGCGCGGGGCTGAGCCATATGTGGAAATAATGGTAGCAATAGCGACCCGTTTGCCGTGGGCACGCCACTTTTCGATATCTGGCAGCATATCACGCATCGTGCCTCTTCCTTTCAGGATATCTGCGATCAGAGAAAGACCTCTGATCGCAAGCACAAAAATAGTAGATTTATCGCTCATTATATACCAGTACAAGAGGGGTAGCTTCCGCGAACTTGATGAAATGACGTTGGAAATTGTACTTGCAGCTTCTAAGGCAGACAGAAGGAATGCAGCTATGGTTGTTTGCGTTTAGTCCACGCTTCAATCTTTTTATGTCGTACAGCAGTTGTACGTACTGGCCGACTGTCATCAATAGTAGAGAGCAAATTGCCCAGACTGATCAGACTATCCAGATTATGAGCAGGCAGAAAATTATCGACGAACGGTAATGCTGCTTTCATACCTATCGTCAGAGGGCGGTAATCGGGTGATCCCAATAGCGGATTGAGCCAGATGAGGCGGTGACAGCTGTGCTGCAAACGGTCCATCTCGGCCTGGAGCACACCGGCTTCACCTCGATCCCACCCATCGCTGATAATCAACACAACCGCTCCTCTGCCCAGGACACGTTTCGCCCATTTATGATTAAAGAAATGAAGGGCATCGCCGATGCGTGTCCCGCCGGACCAATCTTGTACTGTCTTAGAAACATCACGTACGGCATCATCAACGTCGCGCTTTTTCAACTGACGTGTAATCCGTGTAAGGCGTGTTCCGAAAACAAATGTTTCAACATTCATCAGACCATTTGAGAGTGTATGGATGAAGTGTAACAGGAGTCGTGAGTAGAGACTCATGGAGCCGCTGATATCGCAGATAATCACCAGTGGACGTGGTTTACGCTTGACCTTGCGCCACGTCAACTCAATCATTTCCGCTCCATATTTTAAATTGTGGCGCACGATACGACGCATATCAGGATAGGAACCACTTCTGGATGGAGTTTTGCGACGTGTTGAACGCATTCCCAGGTGCCAGCGCATCTCCGCCATCAGCTTTTTTGCCTCCTGCACCTCGTCCCATGTAAAGTTTTCAAAATCTTTCTTTCTTAGCTGCTCAATGGCACTATAAGCCGTACCCTGTGGGTTACCTCT
The DNA here is from genome assembly GCA_963814985.1 of uncultured Chloroflexia bacterium. Taxonomy (GTDB): domain Bacteria; phylum Chloroflexota; class Ktedonobacteria; order Ktedonobacterales; family Ktedonobacteraceae; genus CAWFFV01. The sequence continues at coordinate 385,166 of CAWFFV010000057.1, forward strand.
GTCCTCACTGTCTTGATCATCGTCCAGAGATGGACGATGACGTTTTGTGTGGCGCATCTCGCTATGCAATTCTTTACGTTGTTCACCAGCGTTTAGATGTTCTGCCAGGCGTTTGCGCTCCGATGGAGGTAGACGCATCTGGCGTTTCTCGTGCTTAGAGGCTCCCTGGCTGGTTTTCTTATGCGAGGGATCACGTAAAAACCAGTAGTAGTTGAACATCTGGTTAAAGATTGACTCTTGTTCATGCCTGGTCAGCAAGCAACATTTGAGGGTAGAGTAGAAGTCTTGTTTGTTAGTGAGATCAATATATTGCAATGTCTCGGCAAGATCAAGCATCTGGCCTGGTCCTACGTTGATTCCCACCTCCCAAAGAATGCGACCAAATTCTGTGAGACGGTAGAGTAAGCGCTCACCCCGCTCTATATCGAGTGGTCGTAGCACTGAGGAGGCTACATGCTCACCATTTTCCGGTGGGAGTGCGTTCATGGTCAGAAAACTCCCCGTGCCTTCTGTAACAATTTGGTCAGGTCGTTCCCACCAGCTTTGAGAACATCATCCTGGTACTTCAGAAGGGCACCAAGCGTATCGCGAACGGGGCCTTCTACAAGTTCCATCTGGTCGAGTGCGAGCAGCGAACTAATCCAGTCAAGGGTTTCCGCTACACCGGGAGCTTTATAGAGATCTGCGCTCCTCAATTCGTGTACAAAAGTACAGACTTGCCTGGCGAGTCCTTCCGGGACATCAGGCATGCGAGCCAGGATGATCGAATATTCTTTGTCTACCGTGGGGAAATCGATCCAGTAATAGAGGCAACGTCGCCGCAATGCATCGTGAATCTCACGTGTGCGATTGGATGTAATAATGACAAAAGGTGGCTTCGTAGCCTGGATCGTTCCAATCTCAGGAATAGTGATCTGGAAGTCGGAGAGGAGTTCGAGGAGATAGGCCTCGAACTCCTCATCACTGCGGTCTAGTTCATCAATAAGTAGTACGGGAGGTGTAGTGTTGGCTGGATCGATGGCTTGAAGCAAAGGCCGCTGCATCAGAAAATCGGGGCCAAATATTTCCTTTAGTTCTTCCTGACGATTAATGCTACTGGTTTCCATCAGGCGAATATGGAGCATCTGTCGCGTATAGTTCCATTCATAGACTGCCGTATTGATATCGATACCTTCATAGCATTGGAGGCGGATCAATTTTGTGTTTAGCATAGCGGCCAGCACTTTAGCGACTTCCGTTTTACCTACTCCTGGCTCGCCCTCTAAGAGAAGCGGTTTGCGTCGTTTGAGAGCCAGGAATACCGTTGTGGCGAGGCTGCGATCAGCGACATAATTTTGAGCAAACATCGCCTGCTGTACCTCTTCAATCGTTGCAAAATTGGTGAATAGTTCCTGCTCCAACGGCGGCCTCCAGTACCAAATTAATCATTTTCAGCATATGAAAAGTTATACTTATATTTTAAGCTATCTGAAGCGACGTTCGCAAGATTGATCTCAAACGATAATTTTGCCATCTTTTAAGAAAAGGATATCGTCGATCCAGACCTCACCGGACATACGCAGGTCGCAGATCATATCCCAGTGTAATGCGGATTGGTTGACTCCACCAGTCTCTGGATAACTTGCCCCAAGAGCCAGATGTACTGTTCCACCCATCTTTTCATCGAAGAGAATATTCTTGGTACCGCGATTGACCAGCATATTATTCCCGAAGGCGAACTCCCCCAGGTAGCGTGCTCCTTCATCTAACTCTAGCATCTGATGGAGATATTCCTGTCCCTGCCGTGCACTGGCTTCACAGACACGACCATTGTGGAAGACGAGGCGGATACCTTCAACTGCACGTCCATCGTAGGTTGAGGGAATGTCGAATTGGATGACACCGTTAGCGCTATTCTCGACGGGACCCGTGAAGAACTCACCGCTGGGAAAATTGCGTTTACCGTCGCTATTAATAAAAATGCGGTCCGCAATTGAGAGCGTAAGATCTGTCCCTTCTCCTCTAATATGAACCTGTTTGTGCCCATTCAGCCAGTTGACAAGGATCTGTTGTTGCACAGATAGCTCTTGCCATTTGGCAATAGGGTCAGGATCATTGAGGAAACAGACATCGAAGACAAACTCCTCAAAATCATTCAGGGACATATTGGCGTCCTGGGCATAACCACTGGTAGGGTAGAGTGTGGAGCACCAGCGGAATTTGCCAGCCTGTTCCCGGTTGCGCAAGGTCTTCCTGACACCTTGTGCCGTCTGACGCCGTTTGGCAGCCTTTGCAGGGTCGATACCACTAAGGGATTTTGTGTTGCTGCTGGATGCAATAAACAGTCGCGCATCAACTTGCTCGGCCAGGACATCCAGAAGAGGAGATGGTTTGGTTAGTTGTTTATCGTTGCCTTCACGCAAGAGAATTTCGTCAAGATTTTCTAGCTCGACGATCACTAAAGGATGTGCCCCAGCACGGAGTGCTTCACGGTAGACGGCTTCGATAAGTGGTGCAGCCAGTGGCGTAGCTTGAATGGCAATGGTTTCTCCTGGTTTCAGATATAAAGAGTAGTGTACCAGCGTATGTGCCCAACGATCTAGACGAATATCATGCATAAGAGTGTTCTTTCTGTTGTCAGTGTGGGTGGCATCATAAATCAGGAGGTGAAACCTGGCTGTCTGATGTGCTAATCCGATCGTAGCCAGGCTTCCAATTACCTTTGTTAGGGGAACTTCTTTTTTCTAGGAGGAGTTACTGTCAGTGTACCCTGTAAGGCCCCTTGGGTAGATGTTGCCGTTGGCGAGACAACGATCATCGTAAAAAATGCTGCCCTGTCTTCTCCTACTGTACAGTTTTGATCACCCTTAGTGAAAGTAACCGTCACGAGAGTGAGATGGTTAATCGCGGATGCACGGTTGACGGTTGAGATTGCAAAGACAGCTAATCCATCGGCGGTAGTTGTAACTGTTTGAGGGGTCGTAGTGCCATCAGGCCACAGTACTGTGGCTGTTGCTGTTGCACCTTCAATCCCTTCGGGGCTACCGTTGACGTTGTGTGTGAATTTTGCATATATGCCTACCATCGTTGCCGTATTGAAGCTGGGAGATGTTTGTGTTGCCCAGGCACCACACGAGTAGGAAGTTGAGGGTGGAGTTGGTGAACCAGCGTTTGTATCTCCTATATGAATTGTAACCGTGACGGCCGGACTGTTGATGTTTGCGACGTTGGTGTTGCTTGCGCTGTCACAGGCCACAATAAGTATACTAAGAAAGATGAGAAGAAGAATGGCTCCACATTTGAGAGAGAGAGAAGCGCCTATTTTCTGTTGTTCTCGTATTTGCGATTCCATAGATGTAATATCCCTTTGTCCACTATGTTATATTCTAAGAAAGTATAACATAGTGGAGAGTATGCCCTGTAGAATCTACCATGAAAGTACTATGATGTAGTAGCTGTTTGTGGTTTGACGATAATTTGAAATTGTTTTCAGAAGGATGTTCCCTATAGCGTGAGTAAATACTCATGCAACAGGTTTGCCAGATGAAAAGCTTCCTGGCTGTTGTCGTCAGTGCAGTTCCTGGTGCTCGTGCTAGTCAGTGCTATCTGGTAGAACGGAACAAGCACGAGCTATAGAGTCGGAACTACTTGTTCTTAGCGAGCGCTAAGAGCCGCGATTAAAGCGGGAGCAAGTGCTCCGAGAGGATGCTGTTGACCCCCACCATATTGCTGTTGTGGTGTCATCAGAGCCGACAACAAGATGGGAGCAAGTGCTCCTAGTGGGTTCTGCTGCTGTTGTCCTCCCATACCAGGTTGCTGCTGTTGTCCCATCAGCATTGGTAGCAGGATGGGAGCGAGCGTCCCGAGTGGGTGCTGTTGCTGTTGGCCCCCACCATATTGCTGTTGTGGTGCCATCAGAGCCGACAACAGGATGGGAGCGAGTGCCCCGAGTGGGTTCTGTTGACCACCAACCGCCCCGAAAGGCTGCTGTTGGCCGCAAAGGCGCTGTTGGCCACCAGATGCCTCCGAAAGGCTGCTGTTGGCCACCAACATTTTGCCATGGCTGCTGGCCCATAACGGATTGTCGCTGTGGGTAAGCCCCTCGCTCGCTAATCTCTCTTGCGACAATCTCCTCGATGACAGGATCAAGTCGCTCACGGATTGCTTCTCGTATAGAAGTCGTCGTCATTGAAGTCTCCTTTCAGTATCCATGTCAAATAGATGAGATGGGGGTTAACCCCATGTTTGGGAGATGTACAACAGATTTCTGGATCTGGCATAATCGAGCGTTTACCGAGTACCTTGAAAGAAGCGTGTGTACTTATCTTCTTTTTTGATCCTCAGTGACACTGATACCATTCCCAAAAGATGCATACCTGTCATTTGTGCTCCCTTTTTACTATACACCCAGGGACGAAAAACATATATGTACACGTGTCAATCTGGAAAGACGTTTCACGATATAGGTCAGATTATTCCAATAGTATTTTTGTCACAGGCAGATCATGGCGCTGGCTGAGAATAAATACGCTTACGGGGGTATAGCGAACTAAAAAATAGTGCGTTGCAATAGATCTCTCTGCTTGTTATAATTATAATAGGCAGAGCTATTGGGGCTATTAGTAGCTGTTTGAAGAAAAAGCTACGCCAGACTAGATAACCATAGCACAAAAGATGCAATGGTCTCTTAGACGACTGTGAAGGAGTAGATCTTGCAGGTGTTTTCCACTTCAAGAAGCTTGGAGTGTACGGCCTCTCATTACCGTCTTCATGTGATGCGTTATTACTACAGGATGCAGATCTCATGCAAAGATGAGCATACACTTACCCAGGAGGGAACCAATGCAGGACAAAAATTTTCGGCAAGCTGTACAAGATCTGCAAGGCAGGCTTATCAGTGGCTTCCAGGACGCATTGTGTCATCTGATCGAGGATCGCACAACTGTGACCAGTGCCACCTCTGGTATTCAGGACGAAAACGTGCGAGCGGTCGTCACAAGAACGCTCATTGTTGGCCAGATGATAGCCTTACTTGATGTCATGAAAGACGTGCAAATCCTTACTGATGCGCAACATTATGAACTCACTGCATATATTATGCATACGTTCAATTAGTCGTTGTATGATTGTCATCGCTTGCTGTCCTGCTGCTTGAAGCATCGTTGCTGCCTGATCAGTCTTTGTGGTTGTGAGAATGTTGATGTTGAGCGGATACTGTTCTCTGGATATGAGAGGTTCCCTCGTCAACATCCACCAGTGGGTGACGCAAAAAAGACAACTCCTCTGCATTCAATGCAGGGGAGTTGTCGTTGTCCCTGACCTGGTTATAGTGTCGTCACTGAACAGTGACGGTCAGGTTCATCCCACCATGGATAGTACAGTACAGTTTAAATGTGCCGGCTGTGTTGAATGGGCCAGCCGATTTGGTATCGTTACCTGTGAAATTAAGGTTTACTGTAGGGGCACCAGCTTCTTTACTGGGTTTTTGTGTTGAACCATCCCATGTCCCATTAACAACAATATGGGGAGATGCGGAGTCATTAATGAGAGTAAGGGCGTCGCCTTTCTTGAGAGTAATCGTTTTCTGGATGAAATCGGCAGCGCCCAGATGGACTGATGGTCCTGCAGGGATGGCGGCTTCATCTCTGATGGTGCAGGCGGCAAGGACGACGGTTAACAAGGCAAAGGTAATCATTCCAAATAGAATCTTTTTTATACATGAGTGTTCCTGTGAGTCCTCCATGTGTTTAAAATTGTCTCCTGTGGATTGTTAGGGTTGACTGAGAACATCCGTGAAAGGTGACACTTCTACTATAGCAAAATGCTTCCAACATAGCAAAGAGACAAGGGACATATTTACCCTTGTCTCTTTGAAAATAGCGCATACGGGATTCGAACCCGTGATCTCCGCCTTGAGAGGGCGATGTCCTAGGCCGCTAGACGAATGCGCCCTGGTGATTATAGTGGTCAGGTTATCTTTTCTTCATCACTAAACTTATCACGGGGTATATAATACTCTGACTCTGTAATCTTGTCAAGAGCTTTTGCAGGCCGAAATTAACCTGAAGGAGATTTCATGAGTTACCAACTCCAGTGGCAGGCAGAGAGTTCTGTCTCTACCTGCTCAACTGTTGATTTCTTCTCTGGTTCTACTTACGCAGGTCGATATGGATGAGTGTTCCTTTGAGCTTGAAATTAAAGGCCAGACGTGTCCAGCCATCGGGCCAGGATGGGTTGGTGGTGTAGCCATCATTGGTTACGCGCAATCCTGCAAAACCCAAAATCGCTGCTTGCCAAACAGCACCCGAACAAGCTGTATGAATACCTTCTGGCGTATTCCCGCGCAAATTCTCCAGGTCAACTAATGCACCCTTCATAAACAACTTGTAGGCATCCTCGGTCAGGCCTAACTCACAGGCCAGGATCACGTGGAACGCCGGTGTCAACGAAGAGCCATAGTCATGGTCGGTAATGGGGTAATAGTAGTCCCAGTTTGCTTTCTTGGTTTTGAGATCAAACTCCTGATCGAGTACAGTGAGCAGCATCAGAACATCAGCTTGCTTGACAATCTGATATTTCTGCAAGGGTTGCACGCCTAAGATGCCCTGGTAGGAATCCTTACGTCCCTTAAATTGTGTCTGGTCGAGTAGCTCAAGCTTGAAGAAGTCTTCAAACTGCTCGTATACTCCTGTCTTCGAGTCCTGGAGAATACGCAGATGCTTTACTATATCTTGCCAGAGTTCGAAACGCTGACTATTCAAGCCAAGTTGTTGTATCAACTCCCGAGCTTTGTTGGGAGCTGCTATTTGTAGCCAGTCGAAAGTCTCAAGGGCAAGCTGAATATTCCAGCGAGCCATATAATTGGTGTAGGCGTTGTTGTTTACATGTTCGTGCCACTCGTCGGGACCAATGACATTTGTGATCTCGTAGTCACCATGATCAACATTTTTTTCGATGCGACTGGCCCAAAACATCGCAGTGCTAAGTAAGAGTTCAGTACCATAGTCACGCATAAACTCATCGTCACCGCTAATGTGCCAGTACTCCCCAACGGCGTGAGCAATGCTCGCTGTAATGTGTAGCTCGATGAAGCCGTTCAGGACAGGGATAACCTCACCAGTCTCCGGGTGGACAATGGATGGTGGTGTGGTCTCTTCTCCGTCGAGAGTGCTTTCCCAGGGATACTGAGCACCCTCATACCCGTTGCTGGCGGCTTTCTTCCGTGCAGCTGGAAGCAGGCGATAACGATAGAGCAACAGATTGCGGGCAATATCCGGCATGACATATGTGAAGAATGGGAGCATGAAAATTTCGGTATCATGAAAGATATGACCACGATAGCCAAAGCCTGTCAAACCTTTGGCGGCAATACTGTAGCGACTATCATGCGACGAAGCATTGATGCGTAGCTGGTAAATGTTGTAGCGTATACCGAGTTGTGCTCTGGTGTCGCCCTCGATGATCACATCAGCCACTTGCCAAAACTGCTGCCAGGCATCCTGGTGCTTTGTTCGTAGCCTATCATAGGCTTGCTCTATGAGTACTGTCACAGGAACTGTTGCCTTACTATCATCCAGAGAGCAGCTATGGGAATCTGACTTCCATCCTACTGGGTGTAGTTCTGATGATATCGTAGTGATGTTCCAAAGCGCTATGAGTTGGCTCGATGGTATCGCGTGAGGTATACATCACAACAATTTTATGGGTTGTCAGCGTCACGCCGGGAGCTAGCGTTCCGTAGAAACGAATACCTGGAGTGGTATCCGAATTAAAGATCTCTTTACGGAAATCTTGTGCGTTGGTTGTAAAGCTCATAGTTTGGGCAAGTTGCACCCCGGTTTTTTTTGTTTCGGTCAGTAACCAGAGGAGATCGTTCTCTTGACCCTGATCAACCGTCTCCCAGTGCATCACGTCGTAATTACCTACAGCCGTGTTGAGACTGGACCATAGTGCCACATCGATATCAGTATTGCTTGTGCCCTTTTCAATGGTAACACTATAGCGAATTGCTCCAACGTGTTCATCGGCTAAACTGGCAAAGCGTTCACTGGTAATATGAAGACGTATCCCACCAGGACTCTCCCAATAGACTGTGCGCTCAATGGTACCATTGTACATATCCAGGGTTCGACGGTAGTCAAGGATTTTTCCCCTATCGAGGCGGAAGCGCTCGCCATTAACAAACAGTTTGATCTGTGTCCAATCTGTGGCATTGGCTAACTCTTCCCTGGCGATGGGAATGGAATCAAAAACACCAAAGAGCAGCGTGGCAGGGGTTGCTCTGGGGTAACCTTCTTCAAAGGTGCCTCGCGTACAGAAATACCCATTCCCGATGGTATAGACCGTTTCCTGGCTATGCACCATCTTCGGAGTTGGGTCGAATGTATTTTCACTGATGTGCCAAAGATTCACAACTACGTCCTCCCTCTAGCTATATGGGCTAGATTTCTGCATCACCAGGGATGCATTTATCTTAATTTAATAAATCGTGTAAATGTTTGTATGCGAGGATAGGCAACACTTTATCGGCTCGCCGAAAACGCTCTTTAGGACCAATCGCGAGAGCTTGCATTCCAGCAGACTTGATAGCCTCGATACCCGCATCAGCATCTTCGACTCCTAAACATGCCGAGGTAGGAACCCGTACGAGGCCTGCTGCATAGACAAAAATATCTGGTGCAGGCTTGCTGTTACTGACACTATTTCCGTCGGCAATGCCATCGAAGTAGTGTACGATATCCAGGCGTTCAAGAACAGGGCGACAATTTTTGCTGGCAGAAGCGATAGCGGTTTTAATGCCAGCCTGTCGGATCTCTTCCAGGAGTGCCTGTCCTCCTGCTACTACTTCGTTGGGGGACATTTGCTCAATGAGGGCATTGTAATAGCGATTTTTGCGATCCATCATTTCTTGTATCTGTTGCTCAGAGACCGAGCGGTCCCTGAATATATACATCAACGATTTCCTTCGAGCCACACCGCGCAGGTGTGCATCGTTTTCTTCACGTGTGAAAGGTATACCTTCATCATCAGCCAGATGCTTCCAGGCTTGATAATGATACTCTGAAGTATCGGTTAATACTCCATCGAGGTCAAAAATAATGGCGTCTGGTCTTTGCATAGTCAAATGATCTCCGATACTGAGAATGCTTGTTTGTTTTTAAGGAGGAGATCTCACCGAATGTTGGATCCTCGCTCCGAAATGTTCAAGTAAGACGTATCTGTAGGATACATAGTGTCTCAGGATACCAGCCATTATAGGAGATGTGGTTGGAGAATACAATGGATGCGCTCAGGACAAATCCAACATTTTTACCCATGTCCATAAAATTGCTCCTGATAGAGGTGCTTTGCCTCGTAGAACACATGCCACAATCGTTAGAAAAAAAACTTTTGTAGTTCTTCTCTAGTGATGGACCATGCTGTGGAGGCCGGGTCAAGGAAGCTGAAATGTTCGACTTCAGGTAATTCGATGAGTGTTACCTGATCACCTGCTTCCAGGGCTTTTTTTACATAGGCTTGACTGACCTCAAGGGGAACTATGTTATCTCTTGCGCCGTGAATAAGCACCTGTGGTATACCTAGCGGTAAGTGTACTGCTGGTGAAGCTAGCGCATATCGCTCAGGTACATCCTCCGGTCCTCCACCCAGGAACTTTGCTACTGCACCTCCACCAAGATTGAGATACCATACATGTTCCAGGTCCGTTGTTCCGGCGAGACTGATTACCCCTATGAGTGAGAGAGGTGAGTTATTCACTGCTAAAGGGGCGTCGTGTGTCGATTGTAAACGCGCGGCCAACCATAGCGCAAGATGACCTCCTGCCGAGTGACCAACAGGTACGACGCGTTGCAGATCCAATGCATAGTTGGCAGCTTGCGTATGGAGAAAGTCTGTCGCCTGTGCCACATCTTGTAGCGTACCAGGCCAGCCTCCACCAGGATCACCCACACGCCGATATTCGATATTCCATGCTGCTATTCCGTGTTGAGCAAGATCTTTTGCCAGGTCTGTCATGAGTGCAAGTCCATAGGCAGCCCGCCAGAAGCCGCCATGAAGAAGAATGGCGACAGGGTGAGGGCCAGGACCATCTGGCAGGTATAATTCGCCAAATTGTAAGAATTCTGTACCATACACCAGCGGTATAGCCTTGCTGGGACCTGATGAAGGAAATGGCAATGACATCTTTTTACTACTCACGTCTGGTGAACTTATGCCTGGTCTCTATATTTGATTACGTTCATTATAGCATAGTAGGTGAAATTTCTCTGGTGCTGCCAGTTTTTCTTGTTTGTTGTATAGAGTAGGCTTCAAACAAGAGTTGAAAGTAGCGTCTTAGAGGACTGCCAATTGCACTTTTGTCACTGCAAGAATTATATTTGGGCCAGTCACCATTAATCCTAGTTGACCTCCTGTGTATGGATGATCTCTATCTGTCAGAGTATTATCTGGATTGTTTACAGGGACAACTTTACCATTGATCTTAAAGGAAAATTTGTTTCCCTGGGCAGTAACCTGCAATGTATTGGTCTTAGCACCAATATTGGAAAATGTCCCTTGTTTTAATGGACTATAGCTGCCTGTTGCATCAGGATCGTACTTTAGCACTCCATAATCGCCTTGCCCATTCACCACAAATGCGTAGCAGTGGACCCCGGAGTTATCTTGCTGGAAACGAAAGACCAGACCGTAGAGGCGTTGTGTGTCACCTGAGCTACGTTCAATATCAGCCGTCAAGGTGAAATTTGTTGGCAATGGCCCATTAGCAGTTCCCTCAGGAGCCGGATAAGCAAAATGAGTATTTGGGTCATTGACGGTGAGGATATATTGATTATTTTGGATAAATTCCGTCAGTCCTCCATTGCTGCTGAGGAACCAGTGACGGTTATTGTTTTGGAAATTCTCGGTAAATGATGAGGAAGGGGATGTTGGCGTGGTAATAGCAAATAAGGGAAGCACTTTTCCCACAAGCAATGCGAGTGCCAGTATGATCAACGCAAAGAAGACGAACGTTTGCACACGATAGCGATTTGTGTAGTGTTGCCTTGATGGTGTTTGTATGCTTACATTTCCACCAGTTGTTGTAGGAAGCATGGGGCCATTGATGGCTGTTGGTGGTTGTCCATAGGGAGAAGGTGGAGTTGATACATAAGTCGGCACGGTGCGCTCTTGTGAAAGTGGGGGCGATAGCTCACCAGGCAAGCGCCCATAGGTGACGTGCTGATTAATAGGGTATTGAGAAGTTGGAGGTGTGATGGCTCTTTCTAAAGCTTGAGCCATTGCGTCCGCTGATGGGAAACGTGCTTCTGGTGCTTTCGCCAGTGCTCTGGCAGTAATTTGTGCGAGTACTTCGGGCACATTGGGATTGATCTCACGAACTGGCCTGGGTGGAGTGTGCACATGTTGATACATGAGTCCTACGACGGTTGTTGACTGGAACGGCACGCGCCCGGTCAACATCTGGTAGAGAACGACACCTAATGCATAAACATCGGTGCGCGCATCGATCGGTTGCTGACTGATTTGTTCAGGAGCCATGTACTCAGCTGTGCCAATAATCTGATCAACGCTGGTAAGTGAAGGATCGGCGGGTGTACTGCTGGATGGAATATTTTGCCGGTGTACTGGTGGGTTGCTCTCAAAGAGCTTGGCAATACCAAAGTCTGAAAGTAAGAGGAGATCAGGATCACTGGCGGAAACGAGCATATTTTGTGGCTTGACATCACGATGAACAATGCCGCGTAAATGTGCGTGGTGGAGTGCATTTGCCATTTGTAATGCATAGTGAGCGGCGCGACGTGGCTCCAGAGCCTGTCCCTCACGGAGTTGGTCGCGCAACGTTCCGCCTCCCACGTACTGCATTACAAGATAGGTCAGATTGTCCGCTTCGCCAAAATCGTAGACTGCGACGATATTGTGATGCTCCAGGCTTGCAATGAGTTGTGCCTCACGCTCGAAGCGTGCCCGAAACTCAGGATCCTGTGCCATTTGTGATAGGATCACCTTAATAGCCACATCGCGGCGCAATCGCGCATGGTAGGCCTTGTAGACGTGTGCCATCCCGCCTTCGCCTAGCATGGCCTGGATAAGGTAGGCTCCCAGTTGTCTTCCAATCAGTGGGTCTTGCTCCATATCATTCCATTTCTCTTCATTTTGTCTATCTGTCGCTACCTCATTGGATGGGAGGAGGGCAATTCCAGGTTACAGTGACCGTATTCGCTGGTCCTACAAAAGTAAATGTTTTAGTGGCCGGACAACTGGTAACTGGTATGTCAATCTCGACCGATGTGGTCTGTCCTGGTTGGAGCGTGCCAGTAGACGGTTTGATGGTTATACCTCCGACGCCGTTGCCTGGTGAAGACCAGGCGAGGCTAAGTTGATTGCTCTGACTGCTACTCAACGACACAAGACAGGAGGAGTAGCTCGGGCTAATTCGTAGTGCATGAAAAGTACAGTTCGCATTTTCGTCCAGGCTGGTTGGGCTGACTGTTAGCGTGGGCGGTGACTGCACAATGAGTGTGACGAGGACAACAAACTTACTCGATCCATTCATGAATGTTAGCAGTGATCGATAAGCCCCAACTTTTAACTGTGTACTCAGGACCTCGGCAGAGACCGTCACATTTTGTGTTGCACCGCCATTGAAATTGTCACTCGTTGGACTGACACTGACCCAGTTGGCGTTCGTTGATACCGATTCAGACCAGGTTCCTGTTGCACCACAATTATTTAACATGAGTGTCTGTGCTGGTGGATTGCTGATCCCGGCTACTCCTGTGAACGTCAATACGCGAGGAGTGATGCTAATACAACCTGCTTGAACTGTGAATGCAACATTAAGCGTGACGCTTTGAGGGCTTTGTGCGCTGCTAAAAGTCACTGTTGCGGTGTAGTTGCCTGCTTTAAGGTTCGCGGCCAGTGCACTGACCGTGATAGGTTGTGAATTGGGAGCCTGTACCTGTCCTGAAGATGTATCAAGTTGTAACCATGGAGCTTGATTGTGGTCCCATGTGGCTGTCCATGTGAGGAGATTTGTCCCTGTTGTGCTCAAGGTTATCTGCTCGAAAGGGCCTGATTGTAGCCTTCACTGATTGGGCCAAGAGAGACCATACTGGGATTGACTGTACTCAGGGTCGTTGTGGGTGTGGCTGATGGGGGGGATGGGGATGGTGAAGCTGTGGGTGTGGTGGTCGCTGTTGGAGTGGGTGTCTGTCCTGGCATAGAAACATTGAAAGAGCGTATCACGCTACGGCTACTGAATGATTCCGTAGCCCTGATCGTATGTGTTCCCACACTCCAACTTTTGTCTACTGTAATGGTCACGTCAAAAGTGCCATCACCACTCACTTTGACTGTATTCTGAGGGTTGGGTATCTGTCCAATGTGTTGTGTGAATGCCCCTAGAGCTACGTTGCTCTGTTCAGTATACGCTAGCTGTGATGGTGCAAGGCCACTGGTGAAGAGAAGTGGGATCGTGTTATCAAGGACGAGTGTCACAGTGCTGCCCTGAATAAAGTTGCTCCCATGAAGATGGAATGATCCCCCTATGACAACATTTGTTCCGCTGCTTAATGTCAGCGTAGGGGTAAACACGATAAGGCCCACACCAAAGATACTGGCAAGAATGATTAAGGGTAAGATGACAACAATGAGCCATGTAAGACAGCCAGATGCGTTTGTTCCCGATGTGGGTTGTGGCGTTGGCGGACCAGACGGTATGGATGATACAGGTGGTACATTGGGTGGTGCAGGTAGTACCAGAGGTGGGGGAGGCATACCTCCTGGTATTCCTGTGCCAGGAGGGCTATAGAGATTGTTAGGTGTGGGAGGAGTAACCGGTCCTCCACCAGGGTATGGCGTGCCCTGTACCGTTGGTGCATTTCCCCATTGAGGCGTACCTTGAACGACTGGTGCATCCTTGGCAAATTGTCCATCAGCCAGCAGAAGCAGGGGCGAGCCTAGTAGAGCGAGACGGCGACGTCTCTCCTCTTCCTCTTCTTCGCTGTGATCTATCACTGTCGCATACTCTGATGCTACCTGTCCTCCAGTGCTCTGAGAGCCTTGTTGTGGGATAAGGGGTGATGTCTTTAACGTTGTTATAGCATCAGAGGAAGAACGGTCCTGCTGTGGGGAGAGAGGTAATGTCTTTAACATTGCGATGGCGTCAGAGGAAGAACGGTCCTGCTGCGGAGAGAGAGGCGATGCACTTAATGTTGTCACGGCATCAGAAGCAGAGATATACTCTGATGGTAGTTCTTTGATTTCTGTCGGTAACCTATCATGATCACTAGATGCATATCCACATGCCCCGCAGAAGCTAGCATGATCAGGTAGTTTTGATCCACAAGATTCACATGTGTGCATTTCGGTGCAGCCTCCCAATTCGAGAAATCTATCCCTCTATAAAAAACGAACCAGATGAAAAGATTTATCTTATAAGATTTTACCCCATTAGTACTTTAAAGCATATAGCGTGTGTCATATTGTCAAGAATCCTCCAGGGAATTTTCACCTGGTCTATTTCAGTTTAGCATAGTTTGTGTTATTTTGCTGTGTCCTTGCTCACAGAAAAACTATGGAGGGATGCTCACTGTGTTCTATCGTCTCGTCCCATTCGATATTTGATATCATAGTTTATAATAAAATCTAGCTCATCAGTTGTAAATCCGTAATATTTTGCCAATACCCCATCGATCTTATCCAGAATAGGCTTAGAATAGCCCATTCTGTATTCTGCTAGCTCGATGCAATGTCCCTGTTGCTGCTGCCTTGACCTTGTATTTCTTGTACTCATCCTGGCATGAATCTGAATATCCTCCTCCAGACAGAGCGACAGCAGGGGTAGTTCTGTGATGGTATACAAATCATTCCCTGTTGGGAATTCTTGAACGAGCGCATGGGCGAGATGGAAGCCATCTGAATAGGTAGCAAACCAGATGTAGAAGAGAGAGCTGTTCATAAGCGCCATAATGGTACGTGCTGTGAGAGCATCCTGGAGGAAGAGGAATCTGCCATGAGAGGGCTTCATCACCATTCCATTCTTCTTATAAAAGGGAATGCGGCAGGTTGCTTTCATCCAGTAGTTTGTAGCTTCCTGGTAATAGACAAAATGCTCTGTTTGATGTCTGTGTAGCACGGTGGCTATAGTATCGCCTCTGGAGCATCTCAGTACTTTTTGTATGATGTTCTCTTGTAGTGGTGACGCGAATTTGGGGAAAACCGGCGGTTTAAGAGCACTTTGGGTAGTGGTATACGAGATCTGTTGTATTAAGTGTGGACGCTCTGGTGTATACCAGCGTTGAATGCCGGTGACATGTATGGAGCGTTGTTGTGTTATATCGTGTTTGGCGATCAAGATAGAGAGTCGTTGGAAAGCACCATCGAATAAGCGACAGGGAAAGATCTCGAAGTTAGAGAGCCAGAGAGGAGCTGTGTTCTGCGTAATCATGGTGCGTAATAGGCCGAAACGTTTTCCACCACAGATACTCAAGGGAACAACCTGACCCAGGTAACTGCGTCCAGGACGACAGAGGGATAGAGAACGTTCAATGATAGCCGCATACAAATTTCCATAACTCTCCGTTGCATACTTGTGTACGGTATACTCTTGCTTGATCCTGTTGTACTCGATATAGGGGGGATTTCCAATAATCACATCAAAGCCTCCCCGCTTCATAACATCAGGAAACTCCATGAACCAGTGAAATGGCTGATGACTGGTACACCATTGTCTTAAAATATTCTTATAGTCATCTTCGATGGGAAATTGATCCAGCATCAATTCCATAGGCTGCTGCCAGGAGAGAGTCGAGATTACCCTGTAAATTTGTAAATGTGGATATATTGAATTCGTGAGCATGGATGAAACCGACGAGTGTGTTGCCTGTACGGAGATGGAAATTCAGTGGGGGTAAGGAGTTTACGTCTTCTATCCGTTCAACATCGGTGAGCAGTGCCAGGAAGAGTAGCAGTTTACAGATCTCCGTAGCTTCCTTCATAACATCCACGCCATACAGATTATTGGTGATGATTGAGGTGAGGATGAAGTGATTACGATCTTGCTCAGTTTGTCTGAGAAGAACATCGAGACGTGTCTGATCTGGAAATGTGATTGAGGTTGGAAGACGATCAGAACCTTTTATCAGAACCTGTATGCGGTCGAGGCAGGCAGCATAGAGCGGCTTGAGAGTGTTGAGTGCTGCAAAAAGAAATGCCCCTGTGCCACTGGTAGGATCAAGTACCGTGATTTGTTCGATGCATGTGTAGAAGGCCAGAAGCAAATCCAGTTTCTCGCAAGTTAGCAGTACATCCTGGGCGAATTGATGGATGTTGAGATTATGGGTGATGAGGTCATGAATATTACAGATTGTTCCTGTTTGGAGCATCGTACGGAGTTGTGCATAGCGTGTGCGTCGTATCTTATATTCTCGTTGTGTCTCTGTTGGTAGAAAATCTGGATGTTGTAGTGAAGCAGAAATGTAGCGATCCGGGTTGATTTGTAACAGGTGCCAGATTGCTCCTGGGGCAAAGGCTGCCGGGTATTTTGCTTTGACTGTGTCGAAGAGGTAAGAGATGATAGTATTCCTGGCAATGTATTCGGTAACATCTTGTCTGGTATAGTAGGCTCCGGCTTGTTTCCGATTAATGTGCCGTTCAAAGATATAGGTAAACACATCAGGGGAAAGCTGGTTCTCTGTTTGTGGTGCCTGGGGTGAGGGTTGCCAGCGATAGGTATCAAAAAAGTGGAAAAGTCGGGCGAAAGCATCGTCTGGTATTTGAATATGCGAATTATTGCCCTCCAATGCGTGTGTTTGGAACAGGTCAAGCGTGGAAATCTTGTCGAGAAGGACCATGAAGGTGGGATCGAGAGTTGATAGGTGGAGTTCCTGGCAGAAGAGCGGTAACAGATATTGGTGGTAAAACTTGTTTTCTCCTTGATGTTCTTGCACAAACCGCAGATGATTGGAGAGATGACAAGGGTCGTTATCAAGGAAGCCTTTGTGCTGAAGAAAATACAGAAACATCAACCGATTGAGCATCAAGTTTGTATAGGATAGACGCTCTGTCTCAGAGGAGATACCCTGGATGCTGGTAAGAAATATGGCGCGTTCACTGGTGAAGCGGTGGTAGAAACGCTCGATGATCTGTACTGTTTGGAGTGCCTGTGTCTTGAGTACCATAATTTTATTATTTCCGCTCGATTTTTTGGTGATAAAGTTGATTTTATTGTAGCAAGTGTGTCAAGTACAATTTTAAAATAGTTTTTATGGATAGCTCTATTATAGACATGCAATCAGCCTGATGGGTTTTGGTGTGTGGTAAATGTTTCGAAGAAGGTTCTCGTGCGGTTGCAAACAAAACAGAGCAGTGTTACAATCGTTGGGTTATATGGATTGTCTGTTAGGGAAGCCTGTTGTTGCTTTCTCTCGACGAAAACCTACTATTGATTGGCTGCAATACTAGTTTCAATACCTGTAAGAATATACAAGGAAATCAATGTTACTAACTATTACAACTACGCATCAACCTGCTACGGATCTAGGTTATCTGCTTCATAAAAATCCCTCTCGCTTGCAGTCCTTCTCGCTCACTTTTGGCGAGGCTCATGTGTTCTATCCCGAGGCCAGCGTAGAGTGTTGTACTGTTGCCCTCTTACTCGACATAAATACGGTGAATCTGGTGCGTGGACGAGATAAGGCTGTGGCATTGGAGCAATACGTTAATGATCGTCCATATGTAGCTTCCTCGTTCCTCAGTGTGGCAATAGCAGAAGTCTTTGGCACAGCTCTCAATGGGCGTTGTACCTATCGACCAGAACTGATAGATATGCCATTCCCATTGCAGGTGCGACTGACGGCTGTTCCCTGCCGTGGGGGAGAAACGTGGCTCAAACGCCTCTTTGAGCCACTGGGTTATACGGTAAATGCCACTGCGCACATGCTAGATGAGCAGCATCCTGAATGGGGTATGAGTCCCTATTTGATGGTCACACTTGCGAAAACTTGTTGTTTGCATGAATTATTGACACATCTCTATGTGCTCATTCCCGTGTTGGATAACGACAAACATTACTGGATTGGTGATGACGAGGTAGATAAACTCATCAAACGAGGAAAGGGCTGGTTGGAGACACATCCAGAGCGTGAGCAGATCTCCCATCGTTATCTCAAGCACCGACACAATCTTGTCCGTGATGCCCTTGCTCGTCTGATTGCTGAAGAGAAATCTGAGCTGGAAGAGGATAAAGAGTCCACCGAGGACGAGCATACTGAGACAGAACAACGCGTCAGTCTGAACGAACAGCGGCTTGGTGCCGTTGTGGCCATGTTAAATCAGCGTGGTGCAAAACGCGTTCTTGATCTTGGTTGTGGCGAAGGCAAACTGCTCAAGTTATTGCTGCAAAATCCATCCTTTGAGCATATCCTGGGAGTAGATGTGTCTTATCGTGCCCTGGAGATGGCCCAGAATCGGCTACATCTGGATCGGTTGCATTCCAGGCAGAAAGAGCGTATTACGTTAATCCATGGTGCGTTAACATATCGCGATAAACGTCTGGAAGGCTATGATGCTGCGGCAGTTGTTGAAGTGATTGAGCACCTGGACCCACCACGTCTTGCGACCTTTGAGCGTATCCTCTTCGAGTTTCTATATCCGGCTACCGTGGTAGTGACAACGCCTAATGCCGAGTATAACGTGAAATTTGAGACGTTACCCGCTGGCAAATTTCGCCATAGGGATCACCGCTTCGAGTGGACCCGGCAGGAATTCCAGTCCTGGGCAGCGCTTGTGGCGGAACGTTTTGGTTATGTCGTACAGTTTTTACCCATTGGGCCGGAGGATGCCGCTGTAGGATCTCCCACGCAGATGGGCGTTTTCTCGCGTAATGTATAATAGCCATTTTGCAGAAGATAAGAACAGATTTTTACTGATCTACTTATTCGATTGAGATTGAAGCCATGAAAATAACCATTCCCGAACTTTCTCTCGTTGTGCTCATCGGTCCATCCGGCTCAGGTAAATCCACCTTTGCCCGTGAGCACTTTAAGCCTACCGAAGTGATCTCGTCGGATTTCTGTCGAGGGCTGGTCTCCGACGACGAAAATGATCAATCGGCCACTAAAGATGCCTTTGAAGTACTGCACTTTATTGCTTCTAAGAGGCTCGCCGCTGGAAAACTGACGGTCATTGATGCTACAAATGTGCAAATTGAAGCTCGTAAACCTCTGTTGGCATTGGCTCGTGAATATCATTGCATGGTTGTAGCAATTGTGTTTAATCTACCTGAACAGGTTTGCCAGGAGCGTAATCGGCATCGCCAGGATCGTGATTTTGGGCAACATGTTATTCGTCAGCAAGCTATGCAGATGCGCAGGTCACTGCGTGGTTTGCGTGATGAAGGCTTTCATCATTTCCACATACTTACTTCGCCAGAACAGATAGAGGCGGTTGAGATCGAGCGTGAGCGTCTCTGGAATAATCTCAAGCATGAGCATGGTCCCTTCGATATTATTGGTGATGTCCATGGCTGCTTTGATGAGCTGCACACATTGCTCAGGCAGCTTGGTTATGAGATTGTGGTGCACGATGAAAATGGAGCAACCTTTCACGTGAGTCATCCCCAGCAACGGAAAGTGATCTTCCTGGGTGATTTAGCTGATCGTGGACCTGCGACGCCTACGGTGTTGCGTCTGGTAATGGATATGGTCTCTTCTGGCAATGCGTTGTGTATACCTGGTAACCATGACATGAAGTTGTTGCGTAAGCTCAAAGGCAGGGATGTACATATCAGGCATGGTCTGGCGGAGTCGCTGGCACAACTGGAGCAGGAGCCGCCAGAACTCAAAGAGAGAATCATCACCTTTCTTGATGGCCTGATCAGTCATTATGTGTTGGATGATGGCAAACTTGTGGTTGCTCATGCTGGTCTGAAAGAGTCTATGCAAGGACGTGGTTCGCGTGGTGTACGCGAGTTTGCGCTGTATGGTGAGACCACAGGAGAAACCGACGAGCTTGGTTTACCTGTTCGCTACAATTGGGCGGCAGAGTATCGGGGAAAAGCGCTGGTCGTCTACGGTCATACCCCGGTTCCAGAACCCGAATGGCTTAATCGTACCATCAATATCGATACAGGATGTGTCTTTGGTGGCAAGCTGACCGCATTACGCTATCCTGAAAAAACCTTGATTTCAGTTGTTGCGGCTCAGACCTATTGTGAGCCAGTGAGACCATTTTTGCCCAAAGATGAGCTGCCTACAACTCTCACTGTGCAGCAGCAACATGATGATATCCTGGATATGGAAGATGTTTCTGGTAAGCGAATCATCTCAACACGCTTGCTTCGCAATATAACTATTCGCGAAGAGAACGCAATTGCCGCATTAGAGGTTATGAGTCGCTTTGCCGCGAATCCGAAATGGTTGATCTATCTGCCACCGACGATGTCGCCATGCGAGACAAGTAAAGAGCCGGGGTTGTTGGAGCATCCCGCTGAGGCTTTTGCCTACTATCGTCGCGAAGGGGTAGAGAAAGTGGTTTGTGAGGAGAAGCATATGGGGTCGCGTGCGGTGGTCATTGTTTGTCGTGATGAGGGCGTAGCGCGTACGCGTTTTGGGGTGGTTGGGGAAGGAATTGGCATTTGCTATACACGTACCGGGCGGCGCTTCTTCGACGATAGTGGACTTGAGACTGCAATGTTACAGCGGGTACGAACAGCTCTTGATGTCGCACACTTTTGGGAAAAATTTCAGACCGATTGGGTCTGTTTGGACTGTGAATTGATGCCGTGGTCGGTGAAAGCGCAATCCTTGCTCCTGCAACAATATGCGGCAGTTGGAGCAGCTTCGCGTATGGCACTGAGTGAGGCCGTTGCGATGCTGGAGAAGACTACAGAGCGAGATCAGGATGCCGGCTTGCTGCTTGCAAAATATCGTCGTCGGCAAACGTTGGCAGCACAGTATGTAGATGCTTATCGACAGTATTGCTGGCCTGTGCATTCGGTTACTGATCTTAAGCTTGCCCCATTTCATATTCTGGCAACGCAGGGCGAGGCGCACTTTAGTAAGGATCATATCTGGCATATGGAGACACTGGCGGAAATCTGCAAAGTTGACGAGCAATTGCTCCTTGCTACTCCATATACCGTTGTGGATGTAACCGATGCGGCCAGCGTTGAGCAAGGTATTCATTGGTGGGAACTTGTTACCAAACGAGGTGGTGAGGGAATGGTGGTCAAGCCTTTTGATTTTATTATGCGGGGGCCGCATGGTTTTGTGCAGCCAGCCGTAAAGTGTCGAGGGCCAGAGTATCTGCGTATCATCTACGGACCAGAGTATGATATACTCGAAAATCTGGAACAGCTTCGTGTCCGAGGGTTGGGAACAAAGCGTTCTCTGGCGATGCGCGAGTTTGCCCTGGGGGTTGAGGCTGTAGAGCGGTTTGTGTATGCTGAACCATTGCGTCGTGTGCATGAATGTGTCTTTGGGGTACTGGCGCTGGAAAGTGAGCCTGTTGACCCAAGATTGTAGCTGAGCATGGGGGGGATCAATGAAGCTAGCTTTACTGCCGGGAACTTTTGCTGTGTGTCGCCTGCTACCTGACCAGGAGGTACCTCATTGGGTATGGAAAGACAAAACCTTTCTCTCTGTCGCGTATACTGATGACGAACTCTCCATTGTGTGTTCCCAGTCTTCTGTCCCTCCTGATGTCCACTGCGAGAAGAACTGGAAGGCTATCAAGGTGCAAGGGCCGCTAGATTTCTCTTTGACTCGGTATTCTGGCCTGCTCTGGCAACTCCTCTTGCGGCAGGTGGAGTTCCTATTTTTGCGGTTTCGACCTTTGATACAGATTATGTTTTATTGAAAGATGAGGATGTGCTGCAAGCAAAAATGTTATTGGAGCAGCAGGGACATACATTTCTCTGATTCCTCAGCGCCATAGGCGCTTCGTAAGCTGTTTAGTATGGGTTGTGTCGCTCGTGGCAGAAGGTTGCGGCGCAGTCTTCTGCCACGAGCGACACAACCCATACTAAATGAGAGCAAGCCACCGCAGGTGGCGAGGATACCTGAATAGTTTCATGAAAAAGGAAATATCTTATGGCGAATAATGATTATCATTTTATAACACATTGGCGTGTAAAGGGCACCTTACAAGAAGTTGCTGATATTCTGGGGAATGCTACGGATCTGGTGCGCTGGTGGCCCTCGGTCTATCTAGCAGTCGAAGTACTGAAGGAGGGTGATGCTAACGGAGTCGGTAGGGTTGTTGACCTGTATACCAAGGGATGGTTGCCCTATACATTGCGCTGGCAGTTTCAAGTTACTGATGTAAGCCACGATGGTTTTACGCTGGTTGCCAGTGGGGATTTTGAAGGACGAGGGATCTGGACTTTTAAGCAAGATGGTTCATGGGTAGATATCGTTTACGATTGGAAGATCAGTGCTGAGAAGCCATTGCTACGCTATTTTTCGTTGCTCATCAAACCCATCTTTTCAGCCAATCACCAATGGGCCATGGCAAAAGGTGAGGAGAGCCTTAA
This sequence comes from uncultured Chloroflexia bacterium, assembly GCA_963814985.1. Taxonomy (GTDB): domain Bacteria; phylum Chloroflexota; class Ktedonobacteria; order Ktedonobacterales; family Ktedonobacteraceae; genus CAWFFV01. Next base: position 407,676 of record CAWFFV010000057.1, read on the forward strand.
ACTGGAACTGGCTCGTCGTCGAGCAAAGACTGCAGAAGAGCGTGCACTTGTACCAGCGCCACCACCAGCAACAACAACGTCTTCTGTGCCACTCTTACTCGGTACGCTGGTTGTTGTTGGGATGATAGGGAGTGTATGTTATTTGGGGGTAAAATCGCTCTTCTCGCCACCTAAATTACGTGAACTGTTTTCATTTTTTGGAAATACCTGTCGTTGGTCGAATTCACTGTTATGGTTCTGCTTATTTGTACCTGAGATGTGTTATACTTGTATATAAGTAAAAATGCACTATTTCATACTCACTACAGAGTTATATAATGAAAGCGAGCAGACTCTCTATGCAGGCTTTTCCTCTCTATTGTACCTTTTGCGGTGCAAACAATCAGGCTCAGTCCGCTTTTTGTTTTTATTGTGGAAAAGCCATACAAATAGGCAAGTTGTCGACTGTGCAACAAGTTGGAGGTACAGGCCGCCTTGCAGCCAAACAGCTTTTGAAGCAACGCTATATAATTATTCGGTTGTTAGGTCAGGGTGGTATGGGCGCAGTATATAGGGCAGAGGATACATTGTTTAGCAACCGACCCGTAGCTGTGAAGGAGATGAGTCAAAGTAATTTAAATCCACAGGAGCTTATAGAAGCTATTAACCAGTTCAAGCAAGAGGCATACCTGCTTGCAGCCCTCAAGCATTCTAACCTGCCCAGCATCTACGATCATTTTTCCGAGAACGGTCGCTGGTATCTGGTGATGGACTTTATCGAAGGCGAAACGATAGCGGAGTACCTCAATAAAGCGAAAGGGCGTGTTCTGCCAATTGCTGAAGTACTTGATATTGGCGTACAACTCTGCAAAGTGCTTGGTTACTTGCACACTCGTTGGCAGCCTATCATTTTTCGTGACCTCAAACCATCTAATATTATGCTGACTCCTGATGGACACCTCTATCTGATTGACTTTGGTATCGCCCGCTTCTTTAAACCTGGGCAAGTCAAGGATACTGTTGCCTATGGTTCAGCTGGCTATACTGCGCCGGAACAGTTTGGCAGAGCACAAACGACAGCCAGGTCTGATATCTACAGTCTTGGAGCGACACTTCACCAGTTACTTTCTGGCAAATATCCGGCCTCAAATACTCCTAATCCATTTCATTTTGAAGCATTGCAAACGTATAATCCAGCTATTCCTCAGGCGCTTGCAATGCTGGTTATGCAAATGTTGGAGATGAATGTTACTCATAGACCTGCAGAGTATGGACACCATCAGACAAGAGTTGGAAGATATCCAGGCACAATTGGAGCAACCTGCGTCCTCAGCATCCAATGTGGGCATACCCCGACGGCGGGTAACGCGCATTGCGAACATATCACCAACACTGCCAGCGACTCCCGACATGGGTATAATACCCCGACGGCGGGTAACGCGTATTGCGAACATATCACCAACACTGCCAGCGACTCCCGACATGGGTATAATACCCCGACGGCGGGTAACGCGCATTGCGAACATATCACCAACACTGCCAGCGACTCCCGACATGGGTATAATACCCCGACGGCGGGTAACGCGTATTGCGAACATACCATCAAAGCTACCCGCAATTTCTGAGGTGGACATGATACCCCGACGGCGGGTGACGCGCATTGCGAACATACCATCAACACTGCCAGCGACTCCCGACATGGGTATAATACCCCGACGACGAGTGATTCCCAAAGCGGCTTCCCGTCTTTTCCAAATGCCTGTGAACACTTCGTTAGGGGGAAGGGCACCCCTCAGGAATGTACACTGGTTGCTCTATGTTGGTCTGAGCATGTTGGCCGTGCTTGCACTATGGGGTGTTGGAGATCTTATTCTGCGCTATCTAATACACTGAGGCATAAACACTTCTATAGATTAATCTGGCTTGCTTAGCGTTATATGTATGGCCAGATTATTGCAGTGACCCCTAGTGGTAATCCCATTACTGTTCCTCGTCGAGATAGAATAAAACAATCCAGTCACCATAATCTGTACATCACCTTTAGGCTTTATTGAGGAGTTTGTGCAATCTGATAGGCTTCAGTTATGTCAAGTTATGCTATTCTTCTTCACACATATATACCTGTTGAGTCCTTGAGAGACCGGCAGGTTATTTTCCCCAATTACGTTTTTGAAACCAAATGCCTGCCGTTATGCGTGTTAACAGAAGAAGTCGTTGTATGCTTCATCTATGAGGACATTATATATTATGAATATTACGCTTACAACGTTAGTTATCTGGCTGATCATCGCGGCTCTTGTGGGTTTTGTTGGTGAGCTGATTGCCCATCGTCATACGCCTGATGGCATCATTGGGGCCACAGTAGTCGGACTAATTGCCATTTTCTTGATCGTTGGTGTCTTTCACTTTTCAATTGTGGGAGAGCCGCGCCTGAATGGTGTTCCGCTGATTAGCTCGATTATCACGGCAGCGTTGCTAGTGATACTTTGGAGTGGCTTTGCCTATCGGCGCATTGCCCCTTATACCACGCGTTACTATCGACGTGGTAGCTATACACGTCGTCCTCGCCGCCGTCGCCTCTGGTAAAGGACTCGGACTCTAGCAGGCTACCACGGCATTGTGGTGAATTGTTATCGAGAGTGTCAGTTACTCCATGCCTAAAGGCAGGAGCTTGTGTCTGAACTCCACCGCAACTCACGATACCTTTGCAGGCGTAGTGCTTTGGCTTCATCGCTCGACACATCAGGGCTGACTGACAAGCAGCCCGTACTCATCCAGTCTTGCCGAATGAGCAACGTTCGCAGGGTTACATTCCTTGCACCGACTAAATCCGCATGGAGTGTGTATCGGCAACTTTGACAGACAAACAAGAGTCCCTTACGAGGGCGGTTCTCTTTACTGGTATAACCGCACATGGGGCAAGCCTGACTCGTATAGTGGGCATCCACTTTGACCGCCATGCTGTGGTACAACGTGGCTTTATAGGCGATCATGGCATGCAGTTCAGCAAAGGTCCATTTGCTTTGACGGGCGTTGGCTTTGCGTTGCTTTTGGGTTGCTTTCTTAGCGTGCTTGCATTTGGTACGTTCGCGGATATCTGTCAAGTTTTCCAGTCCAATGAGTGCATGAGGATGCTGCTCGCACAATGCGTTTACTCACGACATGATTGGCATCTTGCTTCAACCGTCTCTCTCGTCCACTGATCACCACCAGACGGCGGGTAGCGGAACGAGTGCCTTTCTGTTGCAGACGCTTTCTCAGGCGGGCGTAATGGTTGGACCTGGAAACCACGGATTTGCCTGAATGGAAGGTCGGTTCACCTTTCATGGAACTGCTCACAGCCAGGTAACGCATGCCCACATCGACGCCAACCACACTGGTATGGCTTTGGGGCATGGGATCGGCTGTCTCAATCTCAAGAGACACGAGCAGGTAAAACTGCTTACGGGGTTTGTCATACCACAACCTGGCGGCTCCGATAGAAGCACCTTGCTGAATAAGGGAGACATGGTTACTGTATCCCGTGTAGGATACAACCACACGTCCATCCAGGCTCAGGATACTGATCTGCTGCCCCTTCTTGAAGCTATAATCATGGCCCAATTGATAGGTCAGTGTGGGAGAGACATACTTGTGAGCTTGATCAGAGCCCTTTATAGCGTTTCCTGGTAGTCCTGCCTTGCGTGCAGCCGGCATTTTGTTTGACCTTCGTCCACAACGTTTTGTACGTCGCACCCACTTGACGAGGGATGCTACAAGCCATTTGAGCAGGAAGTTTGTAGCGAGCGCGTATCTCCTGATATGTCCCTCTTGCAAGCCCACTTTGTTGCTCATTTTGCCATGCCGAATGAGCATACTGACTGACATAGTTCAAAGCGTCACGATAAGCCAGTTGTGTGGCTCGCAATGCCGAAAACTGTTCAGGTGTATATGCCAATTTCAGTTTCGCTGAAAGCGTTTTTCATGCTTTTATTCTACCAAATTGCATCAAAACTTCAAGGATAAAACTGATAGAGATTCTACCCGACCCATCAAGCCTCTAAAAGGAAAGGCTTGCTCACCATTATGGTGAATCACAGGGTGCAAGGGGGGAGTGAATTGCCGTCTCTCAATGTGGGTTTAGATGTTTGGAGAGAAGAAAGGCGCTAAAGTCTGCTACACTCTCCACATCGCCCTCGTCCAGCATATTGACAATCCTCTTAACGACCAGACGACGTGGTTGACCGGGGGTGGTAGGGAGTGTAAAGCCTATTGCACTTGTCATATGCTGCGGCTCACGTTCTCCTCTGATCTCCTCTGCCATCAGTTCCAGGAATTCGGCCAGATCCAGTTCTAACGCATTGGCAATACTTTCTAACACCTTCGCTGAGGGATATTTCTGTCCGCGTTCAATCTCACCGACATAGATTTCAGAGAGACCCGCTTTCTCTCCAAGCTCCTTAATGGTGAGATGACGACCTTGACGTTCTTGCCGTATGACTCTGCCGACGATCTCTTGTAGGTCTGCCATAGTTATCCAGCCCTTCCTATGCTGTGAGCATTGCTTGCTAAAAATCTATGCTCACAGCATATTTTATATCTATAAGTATAGGCTATTGGCATGTTATATTCAAGAGGAAATGTTGGATGAATAACCAGGGAGAAAAAATATGTTTGTACCACACTCGTTGCGTACTCAGATGGCGGGAAGGGCTGAGGAACGTTCCTCTGTACATATACCGATGGTATATGAGCGTGTTGCCGCTGAACCTGTTCACTGGGAATATCATGTGCTGAAGGTTGATACACACGAGAGTACTTTGCCTGATGCTGGTGAGCTAAATGCACTGGGCAAAGAGGGTTGGGTCCTGGCAGGAATGTTGGATGAACGAATAACAGGGAAGAGCACATTCGTTTACTACTACTTTGCTCGTCAGCAGGGATAAGGAAGGAGATTTGCAATGATATCGAGTTTGTTTGTGCCAACAGTGGTCGAAGCTACCGGACGCGGTGAACGTGCCTATGACATCTTCTCACGTTTACTCAAGGACCGTATAGTGCTTGTCAATGGTCAGATTGAGGAGGGGATGGCCAGCCTGGTTGTGGCACAACTGCTCTTCCTTACGGCAGAGGACAGTAAGCGTGAGATTAACATGTATATAAATTCTCCCGGTGGCTCTGTCAATGCTGGTCTGGGCATCTATGATACGATGCGTGTATTGCCATGTCCCATTGCGACTACCTGTGTTGGCTATGCTGCCAGCTTTGGTACGATCCTGCTAATGGCTGGCGATAAAGGGAAGCGTTATTCCATGCCACATGCGCGCATTCATATGCATCAGCCGTTGCAGGGAGGATTGAGTGGACAGGCTACCGACATTGATATCCATGCTCGCGAGATTTTGCTTCTGCGAGATGTCCTTAATGAGATCATTCATAACCATACCGGACAATCTCTTGAGCGTATCAAGCAAGATACGGACCGTGATTTCTTTATGAGTGCGTTAGAGGCAAAGGAGTATGGCATCATTGATGAAGTTCTGAACCTGGCCGAAAAATAGTTACAACATCTTAATGTTTACTGTATCAAGTGCGAGCCACTGGGGGCCACTACTTACGGTTCCGAAGCGGAGAGTGCCGTGTGGTGTGGCAATAGCGTACTGATTATCGAGCCATGCAACAAAACCGAGAGGGCGTGTGGGTGGTTGAGGAGCGCGTAGCACAAGTACTCCATCGACCCAGAATAAGGCTTCAGTGGGGTACCATTCCAATACATAGGTATGCCATATTGTCATATCTGCGGTAAGCAGTGCCTCATGTGCTCCACTGAGTCTTTGTAGCCAGCGTGCAGCTGGTTGTGTATGGCCTGTCAAGCGTGCCCATCCGGTTGCCAATGCTGTAGGAAGCGTGGCGAGCAGGGCTTCTGCTCGCATGCTGTGTACCACCTGTGCCTTCCAGCCCCAACCTGGAAGACCAGGAACAAGGGCCATATTAGAGGGAGGAGAGGCATAGAAGAACCAGATAGCTTCGGGCAACATCAGAATGTCGCCACGTACCGAGAAGGGATAGTTCCAGAAGCCGAAACCAGCAGTACCGCGTAAGACATCAGTGCTCTCACTGGTACTCTCTGGCGTTGCTGCTGGCAACGATGAGCATGCTCGTATCTCCATACGCAGTGGCGGTCGCCAGGGAAAATCCGAGCGTGTCCGCCCTGCGTAGTCGTCTATTTGAGCATCACTATATTGTCCCTGTTGTGCGGAAGAGAGAGTCATACGTAGTGCTAAATCAGCGATGGAGAGCGAACCTGATCCAATACACGTTTGTGTCCAATAGTGATCAATTGTTTGGATAAAGTCATCAAACATAGAGTTGTTGTATCATGGATTTACCCAGTTTGTTTGAGAGCATAGTACTGTAATAGCTCCTCTTCCAACTCTTGCCATACCTTCTCATCGGCCTGGATATTATTTAGCGGCTGACTTTTACTGGCACCATCTATCATCGTATATGCAACAAGTTGCCGAAATTTTGCGAAATAGGGCTTTTGCTCTTCGTGGGAAGGCATCATACTTAGAGCGATGTCTTCAGGTGCATAAAAATCTTCAGGTTCAAATGCCAATGCTACCAGATCAGCATAATGTTGAACAAGGGCCGTACGAGCCTGAGAGAGAAAATGGTTATATTGAGTGCTGGAAACGAGGAAAACGCCAGCGATACGACCAGCATAGAGAATAGGATAGATAGCGGCGCTTTTCTCATGTTCTACGCGGGAAGCGGGCATCAGGTTGTGCTCTTCATCAAGGTTTTCAATAATACCAGGGCGACACAAAGTGACAACGTTCCCTGCTAGCGACTCGGCCCCCAGGAACATTGCCTTCTGTTCTAAATTCCCTGTCCAGGGAGGAGTGCCCAATCCCACACTTTCGCGCAGGCTGCGCACCTTGTGATATGGGCCAGAAGGTGGCATGCAGCTTACTACCCAGATTGCCATACCCAGGCGTTCTGGATCGAGTTGTCCAAGAGCTTGTTGAAAGATAAGATTGCAGGTCGACCAGAAACGCAAATTATTTGGTGTTGATACGCGGGCGACAAGGACCTGTGCATAGAATTCAGAGGGAATCTCTTTGCCTGTAGTTTCTTGTGGTGGGTTGGCGAGATCGCTCAGCCCCTTCTCTCCTTTGACTAAAAGGAGAAATTGTCCACGATACTGTGGTAAAATATTGATCAGATGACGCAGGTTTTGTGGACGTGGGTCTGATTCCCCATTTATCCAACGGGTAAGGGTCACAGGGGAAATATTAAGTTCTTCAACGATGCGTTGCTTCTCTTTGTTATCCGTAATGATCATACCCAGCAATTCTCGCCAGGTTTGTGCTTCATGCATATCTATCACCTTACCAGTAAAGTAGCCAGGAAAGCATATTGCATATTTTCATAATAACAGTTCGTTGCGTTGCCGTCAACGGTTTTGAAGAATCCTTCTGGTCCTGAAACGAAGACACTGGAAGCTCCAAATGTTTCGTTTCATCTTCAAATGGAAGAGTCGTTCAGTCGGTATCCCAGGTATGGCTCGGTAATGATATAGCGTGGATGAGCAGGGTCTGGTTCCAATTTAACGCGCAGACGGCGTATCACTCCCTTGATATAATCGGTCGCATCGCCATACTGCGGACCCCAGACCTTCTGTAAGAGCAGGCGCGTGGTTAACACGCGTCCAACGTTCTCGGCCAGTTCGGCCAGTAGTGCATACTCTATGGGAGTGAGGGTGACGGTGCGGCCTGCAATGGTGACTCTATGCTTTTCTCTATCGATCTCTAGATCACCACAGACAATTCTGGTTTGGACTATCTTGCTTCCTCGACGCAAAACTGCCCGCACGCGAGCAAGTAACTCTGCCAGACGGAAAGGCTTCACAAGGTAGTCGTCGGCACCCAGGTTGAGTACCGAGACAATATCAGCCTCGCCACCCTTAACGCTCAAAACAATGATTGGTATGGCCGAGTGCTCACGGATGCGCTGGCAAACTTCCATGCCACTGCAGCGGGGCATGATCAGGTCAAGCAGGACCAGTTCCGGCGACTCACGTTCAAACGCTTCTAAAGCCTCAAAGCCATCAGTGGCAGTTATTATCTCATAGCCCTGGGTAGTAAGGGACTGTTTCACTGCTATCATAATGCCTGGATCATCATCTACTACTAAAATACGTTGCCTGGAGTGTCCCATCGTACCGCATTCCCTTTTGTGCTTATGTTACACTGCTTTGCTCTTCCAGGAGGTCAAAGTCAAGAAGGTCCTTTGCTGGTATAGGCAATGTAAAGCGAAAGACGCTTCCTCCATCTGGTCTATTCTCCACCCAAATACGCCCACCATGCGCTTCCACAATCCCACGACAGATGGCCAGGCCCAATCCACACCCCTGTGAAATTTCTTTCTGCCTTTGTTCCAGACGGTAGAATCGCTGAAAAATCTTTTCGTGCTCTCCGGAAGGTATGCCTGGACCAAGATCCATAATGCTGATAATCACTTCTGTTCCCGTCCATCTGGCCTCTATCATGACTGATGTAGAGGGTGGGGCATATTTGTTAGCATTCTCTAAGAGGTTCCAGAGTACTTGCACGAAGCGATCGGAATCAACATAGCACAGGGGCAAGTCTGGTGAGATATCCAATTCCACCCGGCATTGACTGTTCAGCGCCTGGAATTTTGTTACGGCATCGGCAATGAGCGCAGGAAGTTCGATCCAGTCGCGGTCAAGTGGCAGTACACCCGCATCAATCCTTGAGAGATCGAGCAACTGATCTACCAGTAGCTCTAACCTGTTTGCCTGGCCTGCAATATTATGCAGCAAGTGCTTCTGTGTCCTGGCAGATTGGGCATTTCCCTGATCGAGCAAACTTTCGACAGAGGCGTGGATAGCAGTCAGCGGTGATCGTAGATCATGTGAAACTGAGGCAAAAAAGCTATCCTTCAACCGATTTGTTTCACGCACTATCTCCATTTCGTTAGCGGAATGCTGCAACTGAGCATTCTTGAGTGTCATCCCCAGTTGTTGTCCAATAGTTGTAAACAATGAAAGATCTTCATTGGTGAGTCTGTGGTGGCTCGGATTGATGACGAGCAGGACACCGAGAATGACGCTACTTGCTGTCAGTGGTACTGCCATCAAATCGCGGAAGTTCAATACCTGAAGAGGTTTATGTATACTATGTCCATCGTGCTCCATATCATTTATGAGGAGTGGTTTTCCACTGGCTACAATGCTGTGGGCTATCTCGGAGAGCGGCTCCAACAGATGTTGGTAGAGATTGGAGAAGATCCCTTCGAATTGACCATAGTGTGCAACGAGAGTTATGTTCTTAGAGGACTCGTCGGAAAGCCAGATCATGATCATGCTAGTGCTCAGATCTGTAATATCCGCGATATGCCCTAAGACATGGTTCAGGTATTTGCTAGGATCGGGCAAGGTACTCAGGAATTGTCCCACAGCATTGAGAACTTCAATATGCCAATTATGTTGTTGCAACGCATTGAAGAACATGGCATTCTCAATCGCAACTGCTGATTGACCTGCGAAAGTCAGCCCGGCGCGTATATCATCCACATCCCACTGGTAAGAGGTATAGTGGGGAGCAACAATAAAACCAATCACCCCACGAGCTGTTATCAAAGGAAGAAGTGCGAGCGATTGGATACCAAGACGCCCAATCTGGTTGATAAGAGCGAGTGACAGGAGAGGAGAGGAGCGAACATCATCAATAATTGCAGGTTCGCTACGTTCTCTGATGAGCGAGACGGCTTTGGACCCCTTGAGCAGTGCCTCCAGGGTATGGAGTTCCTCCGACTGTGGTGAGTTCCGTTTAGACCATGTATGCAGAAGCACTTCATCGTCTACCCCGTTGAATAGGCAGACCGCAGCACCCTCAAGGCATAGCAAGTAAGCCAGTTGTTCAGAAACGTTGTTAAGCGCAACAGAGGCATCCAGGCTGGCACTGACAGCGCTTGCTGCTGCTGCCAGACGTTCTGCTACATGTGTTTTACGCTTCTGCAGGTGGAGCTGCAATCGGATCTCGTCTACTGTCGTCATTGCAGGCAATTCCTTAGTAGAGGAAGGCCATAGTGCTTTGTTATTCATCGCGATCATAAATGGGCGTTCCTTCTGAACAAAGTTGAGAGCAGTTACGGCAAGAAACCGCCTGGCCTCTTCCATTATTTTCCGAAGTCAAGAGCGCTTGCAATTGTTGCTTGATTTCGAGAGCAGATGTCACCAGAGAGTTAGTGAGAAATGAACGAATGAGGTGATAATCACCCGTAACATCTAAGGTACCAATGATCTGTCCAGTGAATGGGTGCCAAATAGGTGATGCTGTACAGGTGAGTTCCTGGCAGGCATCGCAATAATGTTCCGAAGCCATCAGTTGCACAATATGACCATCAGAGAGGGCCGTCCCGATAGCATTGGTGCCCACAGCAACTTCACTCCAATTGCTTCCTGGTATGAGAGTCTATATGAGCAAGGTGACGGCGAATATTCACATCCCCAGCCACTTCCAGGAGACAGCCGCTGGCATCGCTCAACACGACGACATATCCAGAGTCGGCAAGGAAATCTGTGAGACGCTCCATCACTGGGCGAGCGGCACGTATGAGTGGTTCGTTGGCTTCACGTACATCATATAGTTGAGCTTCACTGCTAGTTGCGAGCGGAGCAGAGCATTGTGTAGGATTGACATGCAGAGCATGACAGCGCTGCCAGGACTCTAAGATTATGGGACGAGGAGGATGCACCGCAAGGCCACCCTTCATCAAGAATTCTTCGCGAGCTCTTATCGACAACTGAGCTGTGTGCTCGATCTCAGAGGGCGAAGCAATGGACAAATTCATGTGATAGTGTTGGTTGGTCATATCTCTACCTCGAACGTAGGAGAGCACAGCATTGGCAATCCTGCCATCCACACAAAACGAGAGCGAGCCACCGCAGGTGGCGAGAGTCGCCTGGAATTATAAATAACTGGGATAAATACATCAATCTCATATGTATTTTATGTTGTATATGAGTACAAAAACATACTAAATAAATTACGATGTATATATATCATATTATCATTGTCATGTCCAGAGGAATTGGTAGAGTGTAATATATCTTCACCACTTTTTTACCATCACCACTTGTATTCTCACCCTTCTCTCACCAACCTTATGTTATCCTTTTGTTAGAGGATTGGCGGCGAAAATAATCTTCATGAACACTGCAAACAGTGCTCCTATCGTCTTTTGATACAAGGCTGCTGGGCAAGCGTCAACCGGTCATGAATGGACTCATTTTCATGAAACCGAAAAGAGATCAGACTATTTGAGAAAATGGTTTGAGTTCCTGAAAGGATGAAGAAGTGGGTAAGCGCATTTTAGTTGTCGACGATGATCTGCCCTTACGATCGGCTATGCAAGATTTGCTGGAAAATGAAGGGTATGAGGTAGACACTGCTGCCGATGGTTTGGAAGCCTTGGAACGACTGGATCAGCGACAGAACATGTATGATACTATTTTACTTGATTTAAAGATGCCCCATATGGATGGGCTACAACTCTTACGAGAGGTACAACAGCAAGGTTTGGTTTCATTGAACACGATCATTGTTCTTAGTGGAGATATGGAGGCTCTTCAGCAAGTTGCTAGCCAGGGCATCTGTGGCACTCTCATGAAACCATTCGAACTGGAAACGTTACTCTCACGAATTACGTACTCTTCTGTCCGAGATTGCGCGGGTTTGTGAATAAACCGTTAATGAGCCATACGAACGAGGGATGTACTGACGTAAAGGGAAATAGATGGCTTAATCTTTTGGCAGCTGCTATAGCCGCTAGATTTGGTGATAAGACAATGTACATTGGCACAATACCATCACCGTTTCCCCCTTGCTTCGCGGCTAAGTGTTGCAACAAGCACGCCCAGTATAGTGAGGACCAGAATAAAGCCCGATATAACTTGCAATGGCCTTAAGGCGTCAATATGGTTGATGAGAGAAAGCAGCACTATGACGCTAATGACACCAACCAGGATGATCATATCTCCCACAAAAAAATTATAGATCGCCTTAATAATCTTCATGGATGTATTTCCCCTTGCTCCTGAGTACTGAGTGAGGATGTTGCCAATCGTTGTCGTGTGGCGCTGCTTGAGCCAGATTATCAGCACAAAGGATGCCAGTAAGTAAAAGAGTGCCAATATGAGAATAAAGACATCGGCAAAAGGCCAATTGACACCAAGTCCTTCTCCGGCCCAGAATGTTCCAAAGGTTGTTAACATAATACCAACAACAAACTTGAGAGCATTCTCGGGTACTTGCCGGAGTGGGGCCCGTACCAGCGCACCAACGAGAATTACAAGGATACCTGCCAGTGCTGCTCCCAGCGCCGCAGAGTTAATCCCGCAGGTTTGGGAACATACATTAGTTGTCGCACTGCTTCCGAAGGTGATCACAATGAACGCGACCTCCAGGCCTTCTAGCAGAACAGCTTTATAGGAGAGTGCAACGCCAAAGGGTTGTATACGTGGAGTGATGATATCTCCCCGTGCTCGTACCTCGGCCATCGTCTCTTCAAAGATTGCCTCTTCATCATGAAGGGCTTTGAGACCACTGGAACGTAGAATAGCTTTTTTCAGCCACTTTAGGCCAAAAAGTATGAGGAGAATGCCAATGCCAAGGCGCAGAATATCAAGTGGAACAAAGCGAACCAGGGCTACTCCAAATGTGGCAATGATGAGTGCAAGGGTGAAAGTCGCAGCAAAAGCGCCGGCTAACGAGCTACGCCAATTAATAGTGATACCTACTACCAGGACAATCGTAAATGCCTCAACAAATTCAACTGCGGAGGCAAGAAATGCTGCCGTAGCAACTGCCCATTGCATGCAATGTGCTCCTACTCGACCGTGAGGGACCTCTTTACAGGGGTCCAGTGTGAATAGAATAGCAAATCGAAAAGAGAACTCTGAAGCGGACAGCTAAAGAATTTCCCCACTGCGCTAATTGTAGCACATTGCATGGGTGTTTTGTTTAAATGTCCTTCATGGCGACAATCTGTAGCCAGGTGCGTGGCACCTCGTTCAGGCTTAGTTCTTGTCCTGCCTGGTAGACCGCCGTCTCCAGCGCAGCCAGCGCCATAAGCGAGTGGAACACCTGGCAAAGCACCTTCAATAAAGAGCCAATATTTACTCAGGTCGCGCCACGCATCCAGTGAAATCTCGACATCTGTCAGGTCCGTGTTTACATGACTGAAACCACTTTCTCTAAATTTGTTCACATATTCCTCTGGTGTGAGCCACTGCATTGCCATAGCTTTGGCTTCGCGTGATAGACGCACTCCTGGATATTCTTTTCTGAGCCAGCTTATGGCCCGGCGTGTCCATAAGTGGTAGAAATGTTCTGTTCCCTGGACGTAAGTTCCCTTATAAAAGGCGCTATTGCAAGCAAAAATGCCACCTGGAACCAGGATTGTGGCCATTTGTTGAAACGCCGCCAGTTTATCAGGAACGAGATGAATGGCATTGCAGAAGAAAGCCACATCAGCATTTTGTACGATCCGGGGTAGGTCTTCGGTTTCTCCTTGCACAAAACTGGTTTGTACCTTCAGTCCCAACTTATCCATACCATTTTTGGCACGGCGTAAAGCTTCCGCTGAAGGATCAATGCCAATGATATGTGTTTGAGCTAAGCGTTCCTGTCTGGCTATTTCCGTAGCAATTAGCCGTGTAACTGCTCCGGTTCCACATGCCATATCCACAATCGTCAGAGGCACTGTTCTCTCTAACTTACTGAGAGAGGCAAGCGCTCTTTGAACAAGAAAGTGGTTAACTTCCGTATAAAATGTGTGGACGGCAAATGGTTCAAATGTAAAAGAATTTGTTTCTTCCGTTTCTATGAGACCCATGGATATGTCGACCCTCCTAAAAAATGTAACAATAATATATAGTTAGATGGAATTGACTTGCAACTTGTTTCACAGATTTAGAAATCTGTGTGAAAATATACTCAAGAGCATATTTTCACACAGTTTTGTTGGGTGTTTGAGATGATTTTTCAGCCATGTTTACATGTGCATTGATAATCCACCGTCAACGCCGATGACCTGTCCTGTGATAAACCCGGCTTCTGGAGAACAGAGAAAGGAGATGGTGGCGGCAACTTCGTCTGTGGTTCCAAAGCGTCCAAGAGGAGTGGATTCGAGCATTGATTTACGTTGTTGTTCGGTTACTATGGAGGTCAGTTCAGTAGGAATAAAACCTGGAGCCACTGCATTAGCTGTAATATTGCGGCTTGCCATCTCACGTGCAGTACTCAAAGTTAAAGCAATGATTGCAGCCTTGGATGCTCCATAGTTGGCCTGTCCGGCGGGTCCCAGAAGGCCTGCTATCGAGGACACATTCACAATTCTTCCCCAGCGAGCTTTCATCATGCTGCGCAGTGCTGCTTTGGTGCAGAGGAATGTTGCTCGTAGATTAGTATCTAGAACATATTCAAAATCGGTGAGTGACATCTGGAGGATCAACTTATCGCGTGTGATTCCTGCATTGTTGACCAAAATAGTGATAGGACCAAGTGTACGGATTGCTTCAGCAAAGAGTCGTGTGACCTCTTCCTCATTACTTACATCAGCTTGAAGTGCTATACAGCGTCTTCCCATGGCCTCAATGCTGGTCTTTGTCTCATCTGCTGCATTAGCGTTGTTGCGATAGTTAACAACTATATCGGCACCAGCCTGAGCTAACCGTTGCGCTGTTGCACGGCCAATGCCCTGACCACTTCCTGTGATTAAGGCAATTTTCCCCGCCAACGGCATCTTCTGTTCATGTATCATAATACTTAAACCTCTGTATCTTTAGATATCCTGTTATATGAGCAACTGTAATTATGGCAGTATAGCATATTTGTTTGAGAGTAGAGTTGGGATAAAGGCAGACATTGCTGGGTTTTTCTATTTTATTCCTCTTCTATCTCTTGCTCAACAAAGAGTATGGCGAGGTCAGAATATATTTCTTCTGAATCTATTGCTGGTTCTGCATTATTTTTCCGTTGTTTGGCTTGTTTCTGGCTCGGATGGTATTGATACTATGTCCTCCGGTGCTATGTTAAGTCAGGTGATATGCCCTCCTGACGTATCGAGGTTGCGTGTACTTCTTTTCTATCCTCCACTCTTTCTGCTACTGACTGGGACACGCCAGACTCTGTATTTAGTGGTAGGGTTTCTTCTGGAGTTGATACTGTAGGAGAGGGATGTTCTGGCCGAAGAACAGGGGTGTTTGGTGTGTGTAACCATATGGGATTGATATCTACGACCAATTGGGTTGTGCTATCGTAGGTTGCTGTGACTACCTGTTCTGCGGAAAGATTGCGTGCCTTCAGCAAATTGGCACCGATCAAATTTGCATTGTTCAGGTCTGTGAGGAGAAAGTTTGTCCCGACCAGGATGGCTCCACGCAAATCAGCGCCTGTGAGGTTTGCTGTGGTGAGGTCAGCCTCGGAAAGATCAGCTTCTACCAGAGATGCTCCGGAGAGGTCTGCCATGAAGAGTCTGGCTTTTTGGAGTTGTGCGTGACGTAAATCGGCGTGACCAAGATAACGATGGGAGAGGTCATATTCACGAAGGTCTGCTCCCTGTAACTTTGCTGATTGCCAGTGAGGGTCGGGGTTGTCGTATTGTCCCTTTTCTATAATGGCTAAGGGCGTATCTTCGACACGGGGCAGTCGTGCCAATTCATATTCGATACGTGATTGTCTTGCCGCAGCCTCATATTGGCGGGTTAAGGTCTCAGCCTGCCGAATGAGTTCCTCTACGTGTTCTTGACGCTTGATTTTCCACTCTGCACGTAGTTGTTCTACCTGAGTAGTAAGCTTTTTCTCAAACTCTACTGCGCGCTGCTCCTGTTGTGCCAGCTGAGTAGTAAGCTTTTTCTCAAACTCTGCTCGTGTGCTTCTCTTGTTGTGCTTGCCATGTTTGCTGATAAATCTCTTGTGCACGTTCCCAGGCTTTTTGTTCAGCTTGTAATCGATCTAATTTCTGCTGCTGGCTCCTTAGTGCGATCAATGCTATCGTGATAGCAGCAATGACACCGAGAATTCCCCCAATAAACAACATTTCAGCCATATTTTAATTACTCCATTGTATTGATCCAGATCTTATCTATCTGCTAGAACGCAGAGCCTGTGAGGCGGTAACGGTCTCTTGCCCCAGATACTATCCTTTACCTTATATAAGTTGACCTTTGCTTTCGTATTCAGTAATAAACAGATTTTCTCGCCGCCTGCGGTGGCTCGCCCTCGTTTTATTGGCAGTGGCAGGGTTTGCGCCGCAAACCCTGCCACTGCCAATAAACACGAAGCGCCACAGGCGCTGAGGAATCAGGAAAAGGGGACCTGAATAGTTAACGTGTTTAGAGGTACGAAAAATGTCTTCTCTGCTAGACCAGAATGTAGGCAACGGCTATAATAGGCATTGAAGAATGGCTGAATGTGATGTACGGGAAACCTGTTGCTAAAGATGCCACTAGCACTTATGGAAGGAGATACAAAATTTATGAGTCAATATAACCATCCATCCCCAACCTCATTTTTACTTGATGAAGAGAACCGCAAGCTGATACTTTCGTGGAGCGATGACCATGAAAGTATCCATGATTGGGAGAGTTTACGCTGGGCCTGTCCTTGTGCCTGGTGTGCTGGTGAGGGTGGTTTACCTGGAATGCTGCAAAGTAAGCAAACTCTCAGTGTGGAAGAGACGACCCTCGTGAATATAGAGCCTGTTGGCCGTTATGGTCTGACTCCTGTTTGGGAGGATGGACATAAGACGGGCATCTATACTTATGAGAGACTACGTGCCAGTTGCCAGTGTGATGAATGTCGCGAGAAAAGACCCATAAGATAGCAATTGTTAACATCTGTTACACCGACCGTTGTCTATAGTAGCAGGCCGTAATAAAGAGCATCTCGGAAAAGTCCATTCCAGGATGCCGCCGAAACTACCTGGAGTAGAGAACGGAGGAAAAGTATGACTGCGAATGGAACTTCTGTAGGCACTACGACTATTGTTCCAGAACGCCAACTTTTTATTGGGTCACGTTTAATGCTGCGCATACTGGTTGCACTGATTATTAGCTCGGCTATCGTGATGGTGTTCTTTGTGACAGCGGTAGTCTCTCACTGATTGTCTTGTACTTCGTTCTTCTAAACGTGTCGGGGAAGATCTCATCACCCTTAGATATAGTGATACACATAGATGTGATCTGCTAAATGGCACTGAGACTTTTACCCTGGCCTATTGTCCCGCAAGGTAGTGCATATGCTGTTGGAATGCCTCACCTGATAACTGCTCTGCCTTGTCGGGATCGTCCTTCATAATCTGTAGCAGCAGGGCTATCTCTGGATTGGGAGCTAGCGTCAAGTCGCGTTGATCCTCTTGTATTGCTCGTAATATCTCATTGGCGACCTGTTCAGGGGTAAGTAAGGCCTCAATATTAAATAATTGCTTGATCTCAACTTCTTGATGAAGCATAGGCGTATCGACCCATGCAGGATAGATGGTTGTGACGCCAATCCCCGTCCCATGGAGTTCAGCGCGTAAGGCTGAAGAGAAGCCATGGATCGCCCACTTGGTTGCACAGTAAGCTGTGAGCATGGGTATACCCAGTTTGCCAGCAACAGAACTCAGGAGAGCGAAATGTCCACTCTGTTGTTGACGCATCGTGGGCAGTGCCGCCTGGATACAATGGTAAGTTCCCATGAAGTTGACGTTCATGATGGTTTGCATCTTTGCCGCACTAAAGAGATCAATGGGGCCACCACGTCCGATGCCTGCACTGGTCACTACCAAATCAATGCGTCCAGCAATATTGAAAGCCTGGTTCATCAAAGCCTGTACTTGTGACTCGCTGGTAACATCTGTGACAACAGTGAGGATTTGTCCTGTTGAGTCAGAATTGTTTTGTTGTATTTGCAATTGTGCCTGTTGTAGTCCCTGGTTGTTGATATCTGCCAGTACAACATGTGCTCCTTTAAGGGACAAGGCATGTGCTGTGGCCAGACCAATCCCGCTGGCACCGCCTGTGATCACTGCAACTGTTCCGGCGAAATCCTTCAGTGCCATTGGTTGTGGCTCCTCTCAGAAAAACAGGATCAAGCAAGATAAAACATTGTTCTTACTTGATCTTATCTTGTTAGTAGTCAGTGTGTCAAATGCTGTAGTTCAGGTTTCGTTTGGCGGAGTTGTGATGTTGTATTGCGCAAAAGCGTGTTCGATAATTTGCGTTTCTCTATCGTGTTCGAACTGAGACTTCAGTACCGTCGTTAACTTTTGAAGTGCATTGTGAATTTGTCGCTGCTCGTGGTCATTGAGGGGACGGAAGCGCTCGCGTACCATATGTTCACGTGCAGCAATTACGGCTTGACGGAGCTGGTGTCCTCGCTCTGTTAAGACTACTCGGGTGTAGCGTCGATCACCGGCTTTGCCACGCTTGCGTACTGCTAATCCGTCTTCTTCTAGTTTGTCAACAACGCTTGTGACATTGCTCTTGTCACAAATAAGGAGTTGAGCCAGCTCACTGAGCGATCTTCCCTCGATATCTCCCAGGTGCACTAATGCCCAGGATTGTGTAAGTGTCAGTCCGAATCGTCGCATTAACTGATGGTCACCCATATCGAGGCGCATGAAGGACTGTGAGAGGAGTTGATAAATCTCTTGCTCTAAATCTCCCATTTCTTCGTCCCTTTCAACATGTTCTCTACATTTCCCCCTCATGCCGTTGACTAGTCAACTATTTAATTAATGAAAGTATACCATGCAAAAATTCATGCGTCAATGGATAAGAAAAGCGGAAAAGCGGGGTCTCCGTCCTTCTGGGGAAAGAGGAAAAAGAGTTTTTGCGAGGACACCTCGCGCTCCGGCAGGGGCAATCGCCCCTGCACCTCGCTTTTTGCAAGCGGCTTAGAATTGCTGTGGGGGCATCTGTTGGGGATACTGCGTCTGCGGCTGGTCATAATATTGTTGAGGGGGGGCGGTGGTACATATTGGGATTGTTGTCCCACCTCCCGGTAGGTTTCCTGTGGCTGAGGTGGTTGATATCCCTCCTGATAGGGCTGATAGGGTTGTGGTTGCTGATATGGTGATTGTTGTGGTTGCTGGTTGGCCATCGATGCCATTCCAAAGAGACCGAGACCAAGTAGGGCCGCTGTAATGGGTTTGACGAGTGAGCCCAGGATCGTAGAGATGGCTGCACCAACGAGAAACCAGATCCAGCTACCTGTAGCGAAGAAGAGGGCGACGATCAGCATCCAGAAAAATCCATGGAGGCCTCCATACACTCTCCTTGGGTTAAGAGTACCCAGGGAGCTAATGAGTGATGCAAAGGCCAGGGCGATGAAGAAAATCACGAGATTAAAGCTGCCACCACCAAATACGATAGCCAGAGCAATTCCCAGAAGAGTAATTCCTCCAGAAATGCCACCTGTAACTGAACGCCTTGGATACATGAAATGTTCTCCTCTCTACGAATATCACTCCAAGAGGTGTATATGGCGCAAAAAGTGCTATAACTGCATCTCTATCAAAGTTTGTCGAATCCCTCTGAGAGCAGTATGGATGTGTTGGGTATCTAATCCATAATGAGTGACCGCACGCACTACTCCGCCGCCCATATGGCTCATAAGTACGCCGTGATCTTGCGCTTTTGTCAGGAATTGCATGGTCTCTGTCTCTGTGAGTCTTTGTTGTTGTGTATTATGTAAAGTGAAGATGAGGATATTGGTGACGACGCGTTGTGGGTTGATCTCTATTTGTGGATAATCGGCTAAGCCGGAGGCCAGTTGCTTGCAATTTTCATGATCTTCTGCTAATCGCTCTACCATCTGTTCCAGGGCCACAATGCCTGCCGCTGCCAGAATACCAGCCTGACGCATACCACCTCCCAGAAGTTTGCGTGCACGGCGTGCTCGGTGAATAAACTCTTTACTCCCTACGAGCATTGAGCCAATGGGAGCACTCAATCCCTTAGAGAGGCAGAACATCAGTGAGTCTACAGGGCGTGTAAGTTCGTTGACGGGTATACCGAGAGCAATAGCCGCATTGAAGATACGTGCGCCATCCATGTGAACTGCGATCCCATGAGTGTGAGCCAGATGAGCGAGTGCTTCAGTTTGCACTCTGTTCAAGACAGTTCCCCCGCAGCGATTATGCGTATTTTCGATGCAGAGCAGGGCTGTTGGTGCAACATGTTCATCACTGTCATCAGCAATTGCAGCCTTCACCTTATCCAGATCGAGCATACCATCAGGCGATGTTGGGATTCCTGACATTGGCGAACCACCTAGCGTTGATATGCCACCTCCCTCATAGCGATAGATGTGCGATTTGTCTCCAACAATCACAGCCTGTCCTCGTCCCGCGTGGGTTAACATTGCAATAGCATTGCCCATAGTGCCGCTGGGAACAAAGAGGGCCGCCTCTTTTCCTGTACGCTGTGCAGCAAGTTCTTGCAGATGGTTGACTGTGGGATCTTCACCATAGACATCATCGCCTACTTCTGCTCTATACATTGCCTCGCGCATAGCTGGGGTGGGACACGTGACGGTATCACTCCGCAGGTCGATGAGCATTGGCTTTCTCTGCCTTTCAAAGCGAGTTGACACTTTTGATCGCTACTGCTCTCTAATTTTAGGAGAGTACGAAATGATACTGTGTGTATGGATATGCGAATACAAGAAGAAACAGTAGCATATCGGGCAGGAGCAAACCTCATCACATATAATACCCCAATTCGCCCGTATCTTTCAAGTGGCTAACTGGTTGTGTATCAACCTGGCATAGTAGCCGCCCTTCGCCAGAAGTTCCCGGTGTGACCCCTGCTCTACAATCGCTCCTTGATCAAGGACGAGAATTGTATCTGCATTGTGAATAGTGCTCAGGCGGTGGGCAATGATAATTTGTGTACATGCCAGGGCTTTGAGATTTTGCTCTACTATCCGCTCGGTGATAACATCTAAAGCACTGGTTGCTTCATCCAGCAATAAAATGACGGGAGTGTGTGCCAGGGCACGTGCAATTGCCAGGCGCTGGCGTTGTCCTCCAGAGAGCGCACTCCCACCTTCCGAGACAAAGGTCTCATATTCCATCGGCATCTCCATGATGTCGTCGTGAAGTGCAGCGGCCAGAGCCGTCTCAATAATATCTTCCATACCGAGGTCAGGATCATTGAAGGTGATGTTTTGCCGGATTGACCCGCTGAAGATCGTCGAATCTTGTGTGACGACACCAAACTGAGCGCGTACCTCCTGAAAGTTGAGGGTGCGTAGTGGAATACCATCATACAATATTTCTCCGTCCGTCGGGAGACACAGTCCTAGTAACAGTTTACCAAGAGTACTCTTTCCAGAACCTGTTCGTCCCACAATGGCGACCTTCTGCCCTGGTTCAATATGTACCGTGATATCTTTGAGCACGTCGGATGCATTTGGATCATAGCGAAAACTCACATGCTCAAGCGAGATGCGTCCAGTGAGGCGAGGCGCTGGTTGTACCTGCTGAATATCTTGCTCTGTTTCTGCTTCCACTACATCAGCGATGCGCTCAAGATGAGCGCGAACCACTTGTAACTCCTGTCCAGTACTGACGAGAGAGACGAGAGGAGCCAGGAAAATCCCAGCCAGAGCATTCAGAGCAAGCATTGTCCCGACTTCCATGGTACCATTGAGTACCTGAATTGCCCCAACCCAAAGTAAAAGCATAGGGGCAAGTGTGCTCAAGGTGGCCATAAAGGTACCAATAGTTGCTGTAAGATAATTATGACGTACAGAGATGTTCAACTGGTCAAAAAACAGATTGGACCAGCGCTCAAATGCGCGCTGTTCGGCACCAGCAGCCTTAATAGTTGCTATTCCTGTTAGCACCTCAGTTGTATAACCTTGAGATTTTCCTATAGCCGCTAACTCACGATTTGCTAGCATGCGAATAGCAGGATTGGTTGCTAGCAACAGAGCAACCTGAAGCAGACCGATGATGAGCACAAGGAAACTAAATGTCAATGACTGCGAGAGCAAAATAAGGAAGTAAACGACGATTAAACTGCCATCCAACAATGTCGAAATGAGGTGAGAGCTAACGATATCACGGATGACAGTGATGCTTGTTACGCGTGCGAGAATATCACCATTCGAGCGTTGCTCAAAGAAGCGCTGAGGAAGCATCAGCATGTGCTCAAAGAAGTTGGGGGTAATCTGTGTATCGATGCGAGCCTGGAGATAGACCAGCAATGATGTGCGTAGTTGCATCGTTACCATTTGGGAGAGCAGCAGGACGAGCATGCCTACTCCTAACAGGGTCAACGTATTGGTCAGATCGAAGGGAATGACCTGATCCACGAGTACCTTGGTGAGAACGGGAACTGCCAGTCCGAAGACCTGGAGGAGCAAGCTAGCGCCAATGATTTGAAATAATACCTTCGGTGCCTGTTTGATATATTGCTTGACATACATTCGTACCGTTATCTGTGTGGTGGGAGTGGTGCGACGGACAAAATGTTCTCCAGGCTCAAGCGTAATCACAACGCCGGTGAAACCCTCATCAAATTCTTCAGCGGTTAGACGCTTGCGTCCGGAAGCCGGATCAACCACATCAACGAAGTGTGGAGACCATCGCTCGACGATCAGGAAATGGTTGAATGCCCAGTGAACGATAGCAGGCAGGTGGACAAAGCGAAAATCATTCGTTTGGAGTGAAATAGCTCTGACCCGCAATCCGTAGTTACGTGCGGCTTTGACGATACTGAGTGCTGATAGCCCATCCCGACCAACACCATAGCGTTCGCGTATCTCAGAGATACTGGTTTTGCGACCATAATATCTCAGGATCATGGCCAAGCAGGCAGCACCACATTCTATAGCACTCATTTGTGTCAGGCAGGGAACTCTTCGTCGATGTGTCCCCTGAACAGTCCGCAGGATTGTCTGCCAGAGCGGGGATCTCTGGGACTGCTGAGTATATGGTTTGGCATGTTCCTGGTTTTGAGGATCTGGTGAGTTTATGCTGAGAGGTTGCTGGAAAGCTGTTTGCTCCTGGTGCTCACTCATACTGGCATTCTGCTGTGGTGAAGTCTTCTGCTGGAGAGCTTCGTCCATCTACTCATCTCCGATCAGTTTGTCAAACCCTGGTAGCAGTGAAAGGACCCGGTACGAACCAACTTGTACCTGAGCATTTACCAGGCTCCCTGTATACCTGTGTGCAGTAAGAGCCTTTATGGGCTGTACTGTTACTGCAATAGATGGTTGGGTGAGAGTTTGTGATATTGCGCCATCGAGTGCATATTGTTTACGTGCATCACTTGGGCTGATAATTCCAGACTCAACGTGACTAATCGCACTGGAGAACTGAGGGCCAGATGAATCAATCTGCAGCTGGACAGGCTGCCCAACATGAACTTGTGAAACATACGTGGCCGGTAAGAACAGCAGCACAACTTCTTGACCGTTTCCAGAGGTGGATGATGGTTTCTGCATAAGAATGACGCCCGATCCCGCAACAAATGTTGGGATTTCTGTCCACCAGGCAAGCAGTCCCCCAAACATTAGTAAACTGAGCAGTATCCACAAGTAGGCAAAGATGCGTGGAGATACAAGACGTGGAAGAATATCCTTTTCCTGTCTCTGCATATACCGCCTCATCGCGTTTTCACGAAAGATTGGAGGCCGCGTTTGTGACATTCTCTATTACCTTTATCACCTTCTACCAGTTGATAGAAGCACATAGCAATCAAACGCACGAGTTGGAAAAATAATGTAGAAAACTGTTTGGTAGCTACAACCGCTAGCATCCATCAACATTGATAATTCAAAAATATGTGAATTACCGATGAGAAATACCGCGCTTTGCAGCTACCAAATCAACTAACTAGCAGGTGTAAAACTAGAAGACAACACGATCATTAATGTTAGCAACAACCGCATTGTTTGTAGTCGCTGCTGTTAACGACCTCCTCCGAAACCGCCTCCACCAAAGTTGCCTACCAAAGTTGCCTTTCCCGTAGCCATAGCCATAGCCATATTTTTTGTAGTAATGGCGATGATAGTAATGGTGGTGATAATAGTGGTGGTACCCATAACCATAATAACCACCCCATGCTCCAGTAACATTCGCCAGATCCTCATCGGCCAGTTCCGTAACATCCGGTCGACTCTCCAGTAGTGTCTGCTCCTGCTTTGCCATTTGTCCAACAACAGATTTCATGGATATGTTCCTTTCATTTGTGGAATTACAGAGGATCTCACTCGAGAGATCCGACGTTACTCTGGTAAATTTACTTGAAAAAATAGAAAAAGTCAAGCACATCAATATTTAGTATAATGAAAATGCGACTATATTCTCTACAATTTAAAAAGCAAGCAAGTGTGTTTACACTTCATCTTAGTGAATATTTAAATGAACCATATTCCTGAAGGAAAACAATTGGAACGAAACGAATGGGATAGCTCTACTCAAACAAATACATTACACGCTACGAATAGATATAATAACAACATAAAACTGGGATGAAAGGGGTACTACTTTGACAACAATGAAGACACCTCCAGCGCACTTTGAACGCGTTTATAACCTGCTAATACAGATCTATGGTGAGCCTGTCTGGTTGCCAGATTACGATCCGGTGGGAGGATTGGTTGGTACGATTCTGTCACAGCATACATCGGATCTCAACTCTGGCCGTGCCTATCAACAACTCATAGGCACGTTCCTTTCCTGGGAAGCCGTCCGTGATGCTCCCACTTTCCAGGTAGCTGAGGTGATTCGTTGTGGGGGATTGGCAAATATCAAGGCTCGCAGAATCCAGGATGTTCTGACAACATTAACGGAACGGCAAGCAGCCCATGGAGAGAAATGCTCACTTGCCCACGCGCTCGATCATCTATCCCAGCTACCACCACAAGAAGCATGGCACTTCTTGCGCAATCTACCAGGAGTGGGGCCGAAAACAGCAGCGTGTGTATTGATGTTTAATCTTGGGTTAGCCGTTATGCCCGTTGATACGCATGTTCATAGAGTGTCCCAACGTTTGGGTCTGATCGGACCAAAAGTGAATGCCGACCGTGCTCACGAGATCTTCGCTCAGATTAACCCGCCGGAATGGACTCATACACTTCATGTCAACTTGATTCGACATGGGCGGCAAGTCTGTCATGCTCAGAAACCGAAATGTCCCGATTGTCCATTATCTGGTGAGTGTGCATATGCTGGTCGCGTTGTTTCTTCCTGGCTGTGAGTGGAGTAGAACCCGCTAGCTCAAGTAGTGAATAAGATTCGACGCTAGCTTTCTCGGATGCTAGAATATGATTGGTATTCGTGTGAATACTAGACCTGGCATTTGAAGAAAGTGATTCAATGTATTTAGATAACCCTTTACAAGAATATCTGGAAGACCTGGCCTCAGCAAAATCAATGCCAGGTGGTGGCTCTGCAGCAGCTCTTTGTGGAGCAATGGGAGCTGGACTGGCCTCTATGGTGGCGCGACTTACATTGGGTAAGGCAGACTATGGTGCTGTACAAAGGGAGATCGAAACCCTTTTGCAACAGACGGAGAAGTTGCGTGCACATTTTCAACAACTCATGCAGGAAGATATCGATGCCTATGGGAGACTTTCCGCCTGTTTTAAGATGCCTCGTGAGAGCAGCGAGGAGCGTACCATACGCACTCAGGCGATTCAGAGGCGACTTGTCGAGGCCGCACTTGTGCCTTTGGAGATGATAGAATGTTCTGCCGAACTGGTACAATGTTGCCAACGTATAGCTGAGATTGGCAATACTAACGTTCTCAGTGATATTGCAACAGGTGTGATGCTGGCTTCCAGTGCAGGGGCCGGCGCATCCTGGATGGTTCGCACAAATTTGCGGGCGATGAAGGACCAGGAGCGCATAAGCGGATTGAGTGAGCGTCTCAATAAGGCATTAGATAGTATTGCCGTAGGCAGCCAGCAGGTTGTGCGTATCGTAGGAGAAAGAGCATGACAGCAACGATTCTGGATGGGCGTGCGATGAGTATGGAGATACGAGCCGAGTTACGGGAGGACGTTCGTCGTTATTTGCAAATATGTGGGCGACTTCCTGGTCTGGTGATTGTGCGTGTTGGCGCTGACGCTGCATCAGGTGTCTATAGCAAGGCAATTTTACGTGTTGCCCAGGATGTTGGCGTAGAGGCCAGATTGGAGCAGTTACCCGCCTTGACATCCTCTGACGAACTACGCTCTCTCCTCCTCCATCTGAACAATGATCCGGAGGTACAGGGAATCATTGTGCAGATGCCCCTACCCGGACATCTTTCACAGAAAATAGTTGCAGATACGATCTCCGTTGAGAAAGACATCGATGGCATCAGTCCACAAAGTGCGGGAAATCTCTTTCTCGGTGTGCCAGGCTTTCTCCCCTCGACCGCTGCGGCTGTGATGGAAATTCTTGAACGTACCAAAACCCCCCTGGCCGGGAAGCATGCTGTTATCCTTGGGCGTAGCAATGTGGTGGGCAAACCGCTGTCACTGATGCTTTTGCAGAAAAATGCTACGGTTTCTATCTGTCACTCGCGTACCGTGGATTTGCCTATTCTGACCCAACAGGCCGATATTCTTGTTGTTGCTGTTGGCCGGGCCAACATGGTTACTGCCGGGATGGTACGGCCAGGGGCAACCGTTATTGACGTTGGGATTAACGCCCTTCCCGAAGGAGGAATTGTCGGAGATGTCGATTTCACCTCGGTACGTGAGGTTGCGGGAGCACTTACCCCGACCCCTGGAGGTGTGGGACCATTGACGAATGTCTTACTGTTGAAGCAGTGTATTCAGGCTGCCTGGCAGCAATTCGAGAGAGTCGCACATAGCGAAAAGGGAGTGCTTTTTTCCTGATGCTTTGAAGCGTAGAAATGTCACTCCCTGTGGAACAAATGCTAACTGGTCTTGAGGAGAATACCTAATTTGTCCGAATACTCACAGGCACATCTTGTGAGTTGCCGCCGTTGTTCAAGTTGTAGCTCACGGTAATATGGTACAACTTTTCTCCTGGCTGAGCATTTAGACAGGAGATGTGTAATACCTTGATATCCTGAGACTGGGCTGCACCGGATGGTTGTAATGTGCCCTGTGTTGTAGGTTGGCCATCGAGATGAATATGTGCCTGATCAGCAGCATAGGGATTGGCAGCCCACGTTACCACCACATTACTGAGGTTGATCAGTGTTAATGTTGTTGGTTGACAGGTCCCTGCGCCTCCTGGCTGCAATATAGCAATGATCGGATTGGGATTGACCACCACCTCAATTGCTGTGTCTCGGACCTGTAATGAGACCGGAAGGATCACCTGATCCTTTTGATTGACCGTAAAAATGACATGGCCAATGTACGGCTTTGCACTGCTTTTCAGGCCTGTTGGATTGATACTCACGCCGATGATATCAGTGTTTTGACCCAACAGAGTTCCGCTGGTCTGCCCATTATCAATGAGTAACCAGTTCTGGTTGTTGTCCGCAGTAGCAACTGCCGTCCATTGTAGTGGGGTAACATCGGTGTTGTTGAGCGTGAATAGCTGTTCATCAGGAGCATTGTTGCCAACTACAGCGGTGAAGGCTAAATTTGTAAGAGGTTTTCCTTGCATAGTGAGCGCCAGCGTTGTGTTGTTTACCGTAGCTGTACCTGGCAATATCTGAATATCCAGGAAGGCATGTTGACCTGCACGGTTATCTTGTGCTTGTAGAGCATAGGTACCAGCTAACTGTGTTGCAGCTATGGGAATTGTTACATCGAACGCTCCATGGTTATTGCTCTGTACAGAGAGTTGTCTCCCATTAGCATCGTAAAGAGGTGTGACGTCAAGGATAAAGGTGATGGTGTGGTTTGGTATAAACTGCTCACCATGTATCTTTAGTGTTTGACCTGCAAGAAGCGTTGCAGCTTTCGCTCCTTGTACGGCTAGTGTTGGCTGGGGAGCACCCAACGATGAGATAAGCTGAGATGAGTTTTGTGTGTTAGGAATATATGTTGAAATGATATATGCGCTCAGACCTCCGATAAGACAGATCATCATCACAACCGTGACCCAAAAGCCAAAAGTTGTATTGCGATTTTGTTGTGCCGTTTTGCTTTGAGGCAAGATAATAGCACGCATGCGTGCTAAACTATGTTGCATTGCCATGAGCGGCTCTGGTACGGAGGCCTGACCTCGTGAAATACCCACTGCTGGTCCTGCCTCAGCGCGTTGGCGATCTCGCCAACTCTTGCGCCAGTGTTCGGCTGCTTTGCTTGCTGCGATATTGCTTTCGTCCATTTGGGTCGTAGAGTCGATTTGTGGTTTAGGCGTTGCAGGGATGTAGCTGGTAGGCATGTCTGCTATCGACGATGGCGGTGGTGTTGATACGCGTACTATTTGTTCAATATGTTGCATCTGTTGCGCGGAACCACCGGTCTTTTGTGACTGTACCGGGATCTGTTGTGTAGGCAGTTGATCCCTGGGGGCATCTTTGTGTTGAGCGGGTGCTTGTTGTGCAGGATGGAGTTGTGTGTGCTGATCGGCAATATATCGTCGTACTAATGGCAGGCTATTATTTATTGAAGCCAGTTTAGTAGGAGATTGTTGCGGGGGTGTCTCGACGCTGATCCCTTGTAGGGACGAGTCCTCTCTGTGAGATAGTTGAGTAGGAGATTGTTGCAGGGGTGTCTCGAAGTTGATCCCTTGTAGGGACGAGTCCTCTCTGTAAGATAGTTTAGTAGGAGATTGTTGCAGGGGTACCTCGAAGTTGATCCCCTGTAGGGATGAGTCCTCTCTCTGAACTTGTTGCTGGGGTACCTCTGGTATTGGGGTGATGGGTATCTTTACTCCTTGTGGTGCTTGTGTTGGCTCTGCTTTAGATGTTGATGGCCTCTTATACACAGGTGATGTCACTGATGCAGGAAGTTTGCGGCATCAATGATGATAAATGATCTGGCAGATCTGACTGTTTCACCCTGGTCGCGTCAAGATTCGGCGGTGTTGGTGAGATAACATCATTGCTCTGCTTTGGCACTGGTCGGTGTATTCTGCTTGACCTGTTCCTGTTGCAATTTTGCTATTAGCATTCTAGCTTGCGTCTGATTAAAACCGCATTGCGTGCAAAATGGTGCGTTTGTTGGAAGTTCAGTGTTACATCTGGGACATTGGGACATAAATGTTACCTTTTCTCTCTGCCATGTTGCTATGAGTGATCTTGCTCTAAAGACTTATTGCCTTGTAGTTAATCTGAAGTAGTGTTCTTAAAATATTATTTAAGAAGTGCCTATTGGTAATACTGAGCATCTTCTTATTCATGTAACGTATGAATGCATCAATTTTCACATGGCGGTATCGTTTCGCCTATAGCAAAGACCGCATATGGCTACTGTTAAATATTTTGTAAAAGGGTGTCTCTTTCGTAGGCATCCCAGATCCTGCCAGAAGACTGAAAACTCCACAATTTTCGACGAGGAACGAATAAGAAAGAATCTGTCAGGTGAATACCTGAGTAAGTATAAGGTACTATTCTGATAAGATATCGAGACATTTGATCTTGACTAACGGGAAAAAAACGCTAAAATCTCTATAGACGACTTAAAATTTGGAGATTTATGAGGTTTACATGCATATTGTCGTTGTTGGCGTTGATCATACCACTGCACCCATTGCTTTACGTGAACGCCTCGCCTGCTCAACCCGTCAGATCCCTCAGGTACTTACGGCTGCTCATCAGATAGCTCAAGAGTGCGTTGTCCTTTCTACATGTAATCGTATAGAATTATACGCTGTTTGCTCAGAGGTCGGTCAGGGATGTAGAGACCTGCTTCAAGTGTTAAGTGAGACGCGTCAGGTGCCATGTGCTGAGCTGGCTGCACACTCTTATGATTTTGCGGATGAGCAGGCTATATCACATCTCTTTGGTGTTGCCTGCGGACTCTACTCTCTGGTTCCTGGAGAACCGCAAATCCAGGGACAGGTCGTCGATGCCCTGGAAATTGCGCAGGCAGGTAGTTATGCAGGCCCAATTATCTCTGCCCTGTTTCGTGCAGCTATAGTGGTTGGCAAACGTGCTCGAAGTGAAACCGCGATCAGCCGCAATGCGGCTTCAATCAGCCATGTAGCAGTTCAATTGGCGCGACATCTCTTTTCCAATTTGAATGAGGCATGTATTTTGCTGGTGGGATCCGGACAAATGAGCGAATTGGCAGCGCGTAACCTGTGTGACAATGGTGCTCAGCGGCTTGTGATTATCAATCGCACACTCTCACATGCTGTTGACCTGGCTCAGTCTCTCA
This sequence comes from uncultured Chloroflexia bacterium, assembly GCA_963814985.1. Classification (GTDB taxonomy): domain Bacteria; phylum Chloroflexota; class Ktedonobacteria; order Ktedonobacterales; family Ktedonobacteraceae; genus CAWFFV01. Next base: position 437,966 of record CAWFFV010000057.1, read on the forward strand.
AAGCTACACATCGTTCCTTTACCGAACTCTTCGACTCATTAGTGGAAGCGGATGTGGTTATTAGTTCGACAAAAGCTCCTCGTGCGATTATTACCACTGAATTGATGCAATCGGTCATGGAAAAACGTGCAGGTCGCTCATTGCTTCTCATCGATATTGCGCTCCCACGAGATGTTGATCCAGTTGTTGCCCAGTTACCCGGAGTACACCTTTACAATTTGGATGACCTACAGTTGGAAGTAGAGAGAGGCATTCATTTGCGTATGCAAGAGATTGAGCATGTACGTGCAATCATTGTCGAAGAGGTCAATGCATTTGAACGTTGGCTGGCATCTCTGAGTGTTGTTGACACAATCAGCGATCTGCGTCAACATGCTGATGCTTTGCGCCGACAGGAGCTTGCACGCACAATGCGACAACTCGCTGCCACTCTTTCCGAGCACGAGGTTGCGGCACTCCAGGAACTCACAACACGACTTATGAATAAATTATTGCATATACCAACGTTACGACTGAAAGATGCGGCGGCAGATGGTCAGGGACACGTATATGCAGAAGCTATGCGCTATCTATTTGGTTTGGAAGAAAATAATGCAGCGAATTACAATCGGAACGCGAGCGAGCAAGCTGGCGATGATACAAACGCGCCGGGTAGTCGAGCGACTGCATCAGCAGTGGCCCAACCTTGAAATAACTATTGAGCAAATTCGGACAAAAGGTGACCATATTACCAATGTGCCACTTTCGCAGGTCGGCGGCGATGGTGTTTTTGTGACGGAGATAGAGCATGCTCTTGCAGAGCGCAGGATTGATCTGGCGGTACATAGCCTGAAAGATTTGCCCACTATTCAACCGGAAGGATTGCGCGTTATTGTTATTGGCCCACGTGAAGATGTGCGTGATGTCTTTGTTTCTAATAAGGCCTTTCAGATTTCAGAACAGGGATTATTGCCTGTTGTGTCTGATAAGCGATTGGAGACATCTCTCCGTATTGGTACATGTAGCCTGCGACGTACTGCTCAAGTTCGTGTGTTCTGTCCTTCAGCAGAGATTTTGCCCTTGCGTGGAAATGTTGATACCCGCCTGCGTAAACTAGAGGCTGGAGATTATGATGGCATTATACTGGCCTCTGCCGGATTACATCGGCTGGGAATGCAGGATCAGCTGGCTGATCGACTGACTTATTTGCCTATCGAGATGATGATGCCGGCACCGGGACAGGCTGCGCTGGCACTGGAGATTCGCGATGAGCCAGAAATGCAAGCCTTGATCGCACCTCTCAGGGACACTGCTGTCGAGGCCGCTACCTGCGCTGAGCGTATGTTTATGCGCAGGCTAGGCGCTGGTTGTTACCTGCCCGTTGCCGCTTATGGTAGGATCATGCATGGGACTCTTACGCTGCTGGGGCTTGTCATTAGCCTGGATGGGCAACAACGTATACATGTTCATCAAGCTATGCCCTGGACACCTGGAACCAATATTGAGCATGCAGAGCAACTTGGTGTGAGTCTGGCGCGGATGGCACTCGACCAGGGAGCTTACAAAATCATTCACGAGATAGATGCTACGAGAGAGCAGGTACGTCAACGTGTCTGAACACAACATTGCAGGGCGTCCACTCCAGGGGAAGCGTATCCTGGTCACACGAACTCGTGATCAGGCTGGTGTACTGAGCGAACGGCTCCGCTCCCTGGGTGCAATTCCCGTAGAATTTCCCACCATCCGTATTGTGTCTCCGCAGGATTGGGAACCACTGGATGCTGCGCTAAAACGGTTGTATACTTCCAGTGCGCAGGTAGCTGGCAACAGCTTCTACGATTGGATAGTGTTTACCAGCGCCAATGGTGTAAATATCTGCTTTGAGCGTCTACGTACGCTAGGATATGATCCGCAGGCCTTGCGTGATGTTCGAGTGGCCGCAATTGGTCCTGCTACTGCTGCGGCTCTAGCTCGTTATGGTATAAGCGCTGATCTTGTACCTGATAAATATATTGCGGAAAGCGTAGCGGCAGCACTCATCGAGGATGCGCAGCGCTGTGGGAACTCAATCGTGGGACAGCGTATCCTCTTAGCTCGTGCGGCCCAGGCGCGTAGAGTACTGGTGACTGAACTGCAACAGGCGGGAGCATTGGTAGATGAGATCCCTGCTTACTTTACTGCTACGGTTGCCCGTGACGATGAGCAGGGGCATCAGGTTTTGCATCTGTTGCAGGAGCGGCAACTTGCTATTTTAACATTCACCAGTTCTTCTACTGTCCGTAATTTTGTCGAATGGCTAAACAGCTGTGAACAAATCATCGGAGATTCACCGTTAGACCTTATCGCTTCACAAATCTCTATTGCATGTATTGGTCCAATTACTGCACAAACGGCACGTGAACTCGGTCTCTCTGTAGATATCGAAGCAAAAGAGTTTACCATAGACGGTCTTGTGACTGCAATCATTCAACACGAGGAAAGATTATGACAGAACAGACAATCATTATTCCATCGGATACAACACATACCGAAGCAAAAGAGGCTCTGGCTCAACCCAGGCCCAAACAACCACGTCAATTCGTGCGCTTTACTTTCTATAAGCTGGATACTCAATGGCAACTGTTGTCCCCCGATATACGCGAAAAAGGCAGGCAGCAACTCAAAGACATTTTTGGTGTATACTGCGAAAATACTCTTATCCGCAGTTTTGGTCTCTATGGGCTGCGTTCAGATTGTGATTTTATGCTGTGGCAGGCCACATATGAGATTGAGGACCTGCGCTCACTAAGCAGTCAAATCCGTCGTAGTGCGATGGGTCCCTACTTGCGTGAGTCACATGCATTTCTTTCTATGACCAAGCGTTCTGTCTATGTCGGCAAAAACGCTCGTGGTGCCCATGATCCACGCTTAGTTATCGCACCTGATGACAAGAAATATCTCTTCGTCTATCCTTTTGTCAAGACGCGTCCCTGGTATGCTTTACCCTTAGAAGATCGCAAGCGCATGATGAACGAGCATATTCGTGTCGGGTTGACCTATCCAAGCGTCTCGATCAATACAACCTATTCTTTTGGTCTGGACGATCAGGAGTTTGTGGTAGCCTTTGAAACGGATAACATTGCAGACTTCCTTGACCTTGTGCAGGAATTGCGTGAGACAGAGGCGAGTAGCTATACATTGCGTGATACTCCCATGTTTACTTGTGTGGCACAGCCATTGGATGATATCTTAGAAGCGATTGGTGCGTGAGTGCAAAGGGAGTACTCAATACCTGGTGTGCTCCCTTATTTCATCGGAAGGCAGTTTGATGAATAATCAACCTCTTGAGGGCAGTGGTCTGAAGCTGTCTCGTTCTCATATGCTTTTTCAGGAAGCACAAACGTTACTACCAGGGGGCGTCAATAGTCCCGTGCGTGCCTTCCGTGGTGTAGGCGGCGAGCCGATTTTTATTGATCATGCCAATGGACCTTATCTCTATGATGTGGATGGTAATCGTTATCTTGACTATGTCCAGTCCTGGGGACCGATGATTCTGGGTCATGCCTACCCATCGGTTGTGGAAGCAGTAGTCCAGGCGAGCCAGCGTGGTTTTAGCTTTGGTGCACCTACGCAGGCTGAGAGCGAACTGGCAAAGCTGGTGATCGAAAGTGTGCCATCGGTAGAAATGGTGCGTTTTGTCAACTCCGGTACTGAGGCAACGATGAGCGCGTTACGTCTGGCCCGCGCCTTCACCGGACGAACTAAGATTATCAAGTTTAGTGGTTGTTATCATGGTCATGCCGACATGTTGCTGGTCCAGGCAGGATCAGGTGTGGCGACGATGGGGCTACCCGACAGTCCAGGCGTTCCTGCCGAAGCGACAAAGCAGACGTTGACTGTTGCTTACAACGATTGTGGGGCCGTTGAGCAGTTATTTTATAGCTATCCCGATGAAATCGCGGCTATTATCGTTGAACCTGTGGCGGCCAATATGGGACTGGTATTACCATTGTCAGGTTTTCTGGAGAAATTACGCCATCTTACTCAGCAATTTGGTGCTCTCTTGATTTTTGATGAAGTCATGACGGGTTTCCGTGTGGCACTGGGCGGTATGCAGGAGCGTGTGGGTATCACGCCTGACCTGACCTGCTTTGGCAAGATCATTGGTGGAGGCTTACCTGTAGGAGCCTATGGGGGGCGACGTGAGATAATGCAGCAGGTTGCCCCTAGCGGGTCGATGTACCAGGCTGGAACGCTTTCAGGGAATCCTCTAGCCATGGCCGCTGGTATTACAACCCTCACTGAATTACGAAAACCTGGGCAATATGAAAAACTTGAGCAGAAAAGTCAACTGCTGGGTGACGGTCTCGCCAGGGCCATCCAGGACACCAGAACAGAGGCACAAATCGAGCGAATAGGTGCCATGTTCTGCCTCTACTTTGCTAAGGAACCTGTGATTGATTTTGCCAGTGCCAAGCGCTCGAATACAGCACTTTTTGCGCATTTCTTCTGGGAGATGCTGGCATGTGGTATCTATCTCCCTCCATCTCAATTTGAGGCATGTTTTATCTCACTTGCCCTTGAGGACGAGATGATTGAAGAAACGGTGAAAGCCGTTGCCGCAGTATTGCAGCGAGCATAGCAAAGAGGATATGGTATGAGTAAATTTCCTATAGTCCGTATGCGACGCATACGACAAAACGAGAAACTACGTGGCTTAGTTCAGGAAACTCGTCTCAGCGTTGATCAACTCATTTACCCTCTTTTTGTCGCTGAGGGGAGAGACGAGCCATGTGAAATCTCCTCTATGCCAGGGATTATGCAGTGGCCACTAGAACATTTGGGGCGTGAGGCGGAGCATATTGCCCAATTGGGTATTCCAGCAGTGTTACTCTTTGGTATTCCTACGGAGAAGGATGAGTTTGGTTCACAGGCCTATGCTTCGCAAGGCATTATCCAGCAGGCAATACGCCGTTTGAAAACGGAAACTCCTGATACATTGGTAATGACCGATGTGTGCTTGTGTGAATATACGAGTCATGGACATTGTGGCGTAATCCATCATGGGGATGTACAGAATGATGAGTCGTTGGGGCTGTTAGCAGACATGGCACTTTCGCATGTCGAATCTGGTGCCGATGTTGTAGCGCCTTCGGATATGATGGATGGGCGTGTGGGAGCGATCCGTCAGGCCCTTGATGAGCGTGGATTTAAACAGACACCGATTATGGCCTACTCTGCCAAATTTGCATCGGGTTTCTATGGTCCCTTCCGTGAAGCTGCTGGTTCATCCCCGCAATTTGGTGATCGCCGCTCCTATCAGATGGACCCGGCGAATGTTCGTGAGGCACTGAGAGAAGTGGATCTGGATATTGCTGAGGGAGCTGATATTGTCATGGTGAAACCAGCCCTGGCCTATCTGGATGTGATTCGCCAGGTGCGTGACCGTTGCGACTTACCCATTGCTGCTTATAACGTCAGCGGAGAATTTGCAATGATTAAGGCGGCGGCTCAAAATGGTTGGATTGATGAGCGTCGTGTGACAATGGAAGTCATGACCGGCATCAGACGGGCCGGTGCCGATATGATCATTACCTATTTTGCTCCAGATATTGCTCGTTGGTTGAAAGAGTGAGGTTCATTATCAACCCCACTGGTAACTACTCAGACCCTCTTGTAAATTCCTCAGCACCTTCAGCACTTCGCAAACCGTTTTATCGCCGATGGCGGGAACCCGCCATCGGCGATAAAACGAGAGTGAGCCACCGCAGGTGGTGAGCATCCCACTGCTTTATTGCTATGCTTTTCCTGGCTCTCCCTCCTTCCAGATGCATGCGGGGTGCAGGGGTGGCAACCCCCGTAGGCGCGGGCTTAAGGGGTGCAGGGTCCTCCCTGCCGGGGTTTGGGGTACCCCCCATTGCATCTTTTCTTTATTATTGCCGCCGGAGGCGGCGTAAAAAGGAAGTGCAGAGGATTCCCCTTTGCTAAAGTCCGCGCCTATGGTGGCAACCCCTGCCGGAGCGCGAGGTGTCCTCGTAAAAACTCTTTTCCCAAAATCACCCGGAAGGAGGAAGATCCCTTTTCCTTCTCCATATTCAATCTACTGCATTGTTTACCCGAATAATATATTTCCAACACATACATAGATACAACCGATATCCTTAGAATGACAAGGAAAATTTCGTTGTTATTTATAACAGAAGAGAATGTTTTCCTTACTGGCAGTGGCGATATAAAAAAAGAAATAAAAATTCTCATCTCTTGTTACTTTTTAATTTCCTCCTGCGTTATTTCTTGTTATAAGGCTCCTTTAAGGTGCCTTAAGGTTTTTTTAAGGAAGTTGTAAACCCAGTACTAAAGAGAGAAGTATTGTATCAATGGTTGGGATAAGCGCACACAATCGCATGTATCAGCCAATCAACTCGTACGGAGTGATTGGTGATTGCCATTCAACGGTGCTCGTATCACCCGATGGGTCGGTGGACTGGGGATGTCTACCAGACTTCGACAGCCCGGCCATCTTCTGTCGCCTGCTCGACGCAGAGCGTGGTGGGTATTTTCAGATTACGCCTACTGAAGAGGCCATTCCGGGTTCACAGCGCTACTTGCGTGGGAGTAATGTTTTACAAACACGCTTTGCTAGCACCGCAGGTGAGGTCGTGCTCACCGATTTTATGCCAGTGGAGACATTGAGTGCCTGGCCTTACAAAGCAATGAACAACAACACATGGACCTCTGAAGATGGTTCATGTCACAATCTGGTACGTATTGTGGAATGCACTCATGGTGAAATGCAAATAACGATGATACTCAAAGTCAGTCCGAACTATGCAAATGAGCTGGCTGAGATCTCCCTGTTGCCAGATAATAGGGGTGTTCTGGTTTCTGGTGAGCAACAACATGTTGGTCTGGCCATCATTGGTGCCCATTTAGTGCCATCGTTTTCTCTCAGTGTCACCGACGATGCTAAGGTAGGCCGCCCCCAATCTGTTGTTGGGCAAGTTACCCTGAGCGAGGGCGAGTGCCTCATTTTTGCTTTAGGGGTGGGACGTAGTGCTCGGGCAACACGTAGACTTGTCGAGAATGAACTGCATCTACGTAATTTTGAGGCAGAGTTGGCGCATACCCTGCATTGTTGGCGTCAATGGGTTGCAAGTTGCAATTACCAGGGGCCATACGCTGATTGGGTGCAGCGTAGTGTCCTTACTCTCAAAATGATGACCTATGCCCCCACGGGCGCGATTGTTGCTGCTCCTACAACCTCCTTACCGGAAGACATAGGTGGTATGCGAAACTGGGATTATCGCTTTACCTGGCTACGTGATGCTACATTCACACTGTATGCTTTTAATGTATTGGGTTTTACAGAAGAGGCCAGGGCTTTTACATATTGGCTGCGCAGTCTCTCGTATGCTAATGGTGAAGACCTGCAAATTATGTACGGAATTCGTGGTGAGCGCGACTTAACTGAACAAGAGTTACTCCACTTGAGTGGCTATCGTGATTCTCGCCCGGTACGTATTGGCAATGGTGCCGCCGATCAAAAGCAACTTGATGTGTTTGGAGAAGTTCTGGACTGTATTCACCTCTACCGTCGTAATGGGTGTTTCGAGCGTTATGGTGAAACGCTTGAGGGACCTTTATGGGATATGATGCATATGCTGGTAGAGCATGTCTGTAATCATTGGCATGAAACTGACTCTGGTATCTGGGAGGTACGTGGTGGTCTCCGCCATTTTGTCTACTCCAAGGTAATGTGTTGGGTTGCGCTTGATCGTGGTATCCGAGCGGCTGAACAACTCCATCTGAAAGCTGATCTTCCACGCTGGATGTTGATCCGTGACCAGATTCGTGCGGATATATTGTCGCATGGCTATAATACTACGCTGGGATCATTTACGCAGTCCTATGACGATGACACACTGGATGCCTCTAACTTGCTCTTACCGCTCGTTGGTTTTATCCCGCCGGACGATCCTCGTATGCGTTCAACCGTTGATCGTATCATGGAGACGTTAACAGATGATCAAGGTTTCGTCTATCGTTATCTCTCTGATGATGGTCTGGTCGGCTCAGAAGGAACATTCGCCATTTGTACTTTCTGGTTGGTTGACAATCTGGCGATGCAAGGACGTATCGTAGAGGCACGCTCTCTCTTTGAACGTCTGCTGACGCATGCCGGGCGTTTGGGCCTCTTCTCCGAAGAGATTGACTCGCAGACCAGTGTTGCCCTGGGAAACTATCCGCAAGCCTTCACTCATATCGCACTGATCAATAGTGCTGCTAATCTCAAAAAAGCTGAGATCCGCATGGCAGAAGGTCGTACTGGCCCTGTTGTTGCTGCAATTAAGTTGCAGGGACAGTAAGGATCTGGCTAAGATGTGTTTATAGGAAAAAGTTCCTGCAATATCGTATCATTGCAGGAACTTTTTCTATGGTGAAGAATTGGCATTTGGAAACTCTGCTCGCCACCTACGGCGACTTCGCAGGTCGTGTTGTCTGGGCAACAAAACCCAGACAACACGACCTGCGAAGTGCCGTAGGCGCTGAGGAATCAGGGAAAGGGAACCTGAATAGTTACCGAGAATGTGGGATAATAGCGAGGAATAAGTCAAAAGAAAGAGCATATTATGCAAGCAAAAATTAGCTATCCTACTGCAAGCCTCAAACCTCATCGGGAAGAAAGCCTCCTGAGCGGACACCTGTGGATCTTTTCTGGAGCGTTACAACAACCTCCCCATTGGATAGAGGCGGGTGGTCTGGTCGATGTGAAATCAGCAACAGGTCAATTTGTAGCGCGTGGTTATTATAATCCAAAGACTGATATTGCTATTCGCATTCTCACACATAACCCTGAAGAAGCTATCGACGCTGAATTTCTACGACGGCGTATTCGTCGTGCCGTAGAGTTGCGACAGGTCTTTGATCTGGAGCAAACGAATGCTTATCGCCTGATCCATGCCGAGGGGGATAATTTACCAGGGATCGTAGTGGATCGTTTTGCGGATATCCTTGTTGCCCAAATTCATACCGCTGGTATGGAGCGTCTGCGTCCTCTGCTGATGGAGTTACTGATGCAGGAGACAGGAGCGCAGGGGATATTGTTACGTAATGATAGCCTGTCACGTCGTCGTGAAGGTCTGGAAGTTGAGGAGCCTATCGTTGTAGCTGGTGAAGTTCCCTCACAAGTGACCGTCCGCGAAAATGGAATACAGTTTCACATTGATCCCTGGGAAGGACAGAAAACAGGTTTTTTCCTGGATCAGCGAGATAAGCGCCAGGCTTTGCGTAAATATGCACAAGGCAAACGGGTTCTTAACTGTTTCTGTTATACGGGTGGTTTCTCTGTCTACGCTGCATTGACCAGCAAGGAGACCCTTGTGACCAGCGTAGATATCTCCGAATCAGCGGTAGAGACAGCGTATGAGCATTTTACCCTCAATGGCCTTGATCCCAGTCTCCATCAATTTCTTATCGCGGATATGTTCGACTATCTGGAAGAAGCACAGCGCAACGGAGAACAATTTGATGTGGTGGTGCTCGACCCACCTGCTTTTGCGAAGACGCAAAGTGCGCGTACGCAAGCTCTCAAAGGCTATCGTCGCCTGAACGCACTGGGAATGCAGGTATTGCGACCTGGAGGAATTCTCCTCTCTTGCTCTTGTTCTGGTGTGGTTGGGATGGATGACATTCTGGGTGTGCTCTCGTCTGGCGCACAACGTCTCCATCGTTCTGTACAGTTGTTAGAAACATATACACATAGTGTCGATCATCCGCTCAATTTAGTAATGCCAGAGACTGCATATTTGAAGGCGATATTTTGTCGTGTAGAGTAGATTAAATCATGAGTCATCCCGAACTTTTGTTTCAAAAGTTCGAAAAAGCAAGGGTGCAGGGAGCGCAGCATCCCTGCCGGGGTTTGGGGATACCCAAACCCGGTCAAGGGCTGGCCGCCCTTGACAATCCCGCTTCTCAAGCCGCTTGAGAGAGCGAACAAAAGTTTGGGATGACTCATGAGCCACCTGATACCAGATTAGCTTTTAGACAATAGCTTTATCTAAATTCTTAAAGAAAGTACCGAGAGAATTTTTGGTGATCCCTTCACCGAGAGGGTTATTGACAATAGCAACAGGGCCTTCCAGATCAGCGCTGGCTTTGTAGGTGAGCAAGGCCCCATCGGTCTCGTCAGTGAGATTGATCTGGCTGGTAGCATTCACTGAACCCCCAGTTCCCTTGCGTTGAACCTGAAGTTCAAGGTAAGTCGGAGACTGACGCTGAGCAATCTGAATAGTGATTCCGAATGGTCCCTTCAAACCGGGGAGAGGAGTGCTAATATTGGCCTTGATGCTGTTACCATCGAGATACTCAACAGAGTCTGCATCCAGGAATGCAGGATTTCAGCACTTCGGGATTGAGAATAGCATTGAAGACCTGTGTGCTAGAAGCTTTGAACTTGTGTGTACCATTAAGTTTCATTGTTTGAGATATCCTTTCTTAAAACAAAACGTTGTAAAAATATGTGGACATTTCTCTACGTCCTCAGGATATTGATGATAATGCTCATATTGAGCAGACCCTTATTGTAGCGGTTTCTAAACAGACTTTCAAGACTCTGGAGTCCCTTTTCTTGAAATTCCTCGAGTATTTGGGAATACTGTCCAGGCTGATGAGTATCCAGGCAATAGAAGTTGAAGATCAGGGACTAATGGGTCTCCCCCAAATGTACTATCTGGATTAATTTGAGAGGAGTGATATGCTATACTGGCTTTATACATAGGAGTATGTTGTGTAAGAAGAAGTGTGTTGTATATTGGGAGTAGTGATGGCTTTACATAGAGAACGTGGTGAACAGACTCTGGAGGAAATGGCTCTCTCGTCTCGCACGAGAACGACGTAATCTTTCTGCATCGGTGGAGGCTACACTTGCTGATGGTGTATCACAAGAAGAACAGCAACAGCCAGGTGAGCCTGGGGGACAGGTGAGTTCTCTCCATGCGGTGCAGAGTGGAATCCTTATTCCACCTGTAATAAGTTTACAGTCCAAACCGATGCCTGTGGTACGTGTTGATAGTGTTGTAGAATCTTCTACTAAATCTCCTCCTGCCGTTGCTGTGAATGCCACTGTAGGGCAGCAATTGGCCCTCACAACACAAAATACCAGTGTGCTGAGACGTATTGCCCAACGTCTTACCTCCTCTTTTGCAGCTTTTGGATCTTCAGTGCCTGAAGAATTTCCCGCATTGCCACCACCCACCGCGGACGAATTGCGCGAGTTATCCAGGATGCGTGAGGGATCATTATTACCGCCAACCTTTGACATAGAGAGTTCACTTGTTGAACGCACAAATGTGCCTCTGGCTAATATCGTGAATGATATACCTCCGAGCCGTGCGGTGGTAGAGGTATCTCGTGCGGTGGTAGAGGCACCAACGTCCCCCTCGTCAGGCAGATCTCGTCAGACCAAGCATCCTACAAAGATCCGGCTGGAAACAGCGCCTCTGCCGCAGGTGATATCGGAATTTATGAGACAAGATACCGATTTGCTCCAGCTTAGAAAAGAGAACGGAAATACCTCGAGTATGCATTTGCCTACCATGGAGAGTTTCAATGGCGAGGTTGCGACCGCTGCGCGTGGAACACTCTCAGGTTACGGTGTGTTCGAGAGGGGACAGCGTGAGGTAATAATTGCAAATAAGCGTATTACTTCTGCCAGTGTGGTCCTGGTCATGCTGACTTCTAATCCAGGTCCTGTCGTTGTGCAATATGTGTCGTTGCAACCACTGGTCAGCTTCACAATCCATCTGACGGCCCCGGTAAAGGTGAAAACTACTTTTAACTATGTGATTTTGTTAGGTGAGCTATTCTAAAGCTCACCTTCAACCTCCTGACGTAGTCGTTTAAAGAAGCTCTCCATATAGGCGTAACGCTCTCTTGCCAGTGCTTTTCCTGTGTCTGTCATCATACGTTCGGGGAGGTTGCCGAATAATAATTGGAACTCAATACTGGGTGAATAATCAGGGCGACGGCGTAACTGGCGGAGAATGAGAGGGTCAACAGGCTCAACAATATCATGCGGCACAAGGGAATACACTTTTTGGTTGTAGCGACCCGTGATGCAGTAGAGCCGCCCAATGCCAATAGCCCCAAGGCAGTCAATTTTATCTGCATCGTAAAGAATACGACCTTCTAATGAATGAGGGATGGCGCCACCCGTCATGCGGTGATCACGGATAGCTTGTTGTACTGCTGGAATAGATGCTTGCGGAAACGGTGTATTTGTGAGTAAGTCGGCAGCCATTTCTGCACTAATCAGAGCATGATCTCCGCCGTAACGACGTTCTTGCTCCTGTCCAATATCATGAAGTGCGATGGCGGCCCAGATGGTAGGCAGATCACCACCTTCGTGTGCCTGGATTTTCTCTGCCAGGGTGATGACACGTACAATGTGGTCATAGTCATGAGAGGCATCACCGACCCCTTCGCGTTCCAAACTTTCGCTGGCAAGCGTGAGCAACCAATGGCGAAGTTCACTCATCGGTCATAACATTTCTTTCTGACAACGGTAATGTACAGATGAAGCTACTCCCCTCACCTGCAATACCCCTACTCTCAACGCGAATTGTCCCTTGATGGAGGCGCAGAAACTCTGCAACAACATAGAGTCCCAATCCAACCCCTCCTGTTTTGCTACTTTCGATGTTGGGGGCACGGTAAAATCGCTCGAAGAGGTGAGCCTGAGCCTCTAGAGGAACGCCAATTCCTTTATCGGCTATACAGACTTCGATCATGAGATATCCTTCATCATTTATCTGCTGGGCCAGGGAAATAGTGATAGGGTCTGTAGGAAAACTATATTTGATGGCATTTTGCACGAGATTTGTAAAAATTTGCAGAAGACGTGCGCTATCACCTTGAATGAGATAGGGATGCTGAGTGGACTCGATGTTACAACAAATTTGGTGAATGGTTGAGGTAGCGTCATGGTTGGCAACGACCTGTTTGATAATCTCTTCCAGGTTAACTTCTTCCATGACGAGTTCAATCTGTCCACGGTTGAGTAGAGTTACCTCTAAGAATGTATTCACAATGTTTGTCAACTGGTGTGTTTGTTCCTCAATAGTGGCCGTGCTTTCATGGAGTTTCTCTTGTGTTTCTGGATCTATATCTGTCAGGCGTCTTAGTCGACGGGCCATGAGCTGGCTATGTGCGAGAATTACGGTCAACGGAGTGCGGAACTCGTGAGCAGTAATAGCCAGAAATTCATCTTTGAGAGCATTGGATTCTCGCATTGTTGCCTCGTTAGTGCGTGCTATTTCTGCCTCTTGCTGCCAGTGCGTCTGCTCAATAGCTAGACCTGCAAACTGGGCGATGCCCTCTGCTACCGCCATATCCCAGATATTGAAGTCCCGCTTCTTGACCGAGTGTGGGACTCCAGGTTGTTGTTTCTCTGACTTGAGTGTGGGGGAACGATCCAGCATCATCACACCAAACACTTGCTTATTGTGTATGATAGGAGCCGCGAGAATCATTGTATGGCGTAATGGATCAGGATGCTCTGGGTATTGCTCTGCATTAATCAAGATGGCATGACCCTCTAGCAATTGGGTACGAATGCCTGTGGAGTGATCTACTGTGGGAGCAAGCCAGCTTTTTTGCTCCTCAAGCCATTGCGCTTCGTCCTGGGCAGAGAAACCAAGTGACAGGAGCGGTAGAAAGATTTGCTGATTTTGGTCATAGAGTTGCACGACTCCATATTCACAATTGAGTGCTGTCAGAGTCATTGTAAGCACACGGTGTAAGATCTCTTTGATGTCAGTGATACCTGATATTACCTCGACTGCGTGAATCATCGTATCCAGGGCAAGGCGAATGCGTTGCTCGACGCGTACCTGTTCTGTAATATCACGGAATGCACTCACCAGACCTATCTGCCTGGCTTCACTGTCAAAAAGTGGTTCAATATTTACTTCAACCGTTCTTTCAGAGTTATCGGCACGTTTAGTTACGAAGCGTTCACCACGAATATGTTCACCGCGCAGGGCGCGCGTAAGAGGGAAATCTGAGAGAGGAATTTGTCGTCCGCGTACGGTGTAGGTTGGGTAGCGTTTCAGGAGTTTGGTGAGTTGCCTTCTGGTGATTGTGGACTTTCCTAAAAAATGTGACGCCGTGTTATTGCTGATAATGACTCGCCCATCCTGATCAAGAACAATAATGCCCTCAGTCATCGTATTGAAAATAGCATCGAGTGTGTTCGCACGCTCAGTTGCCAGGGCGGCTGCCCGTCGAGCTTCTGCCAAAATGTGAGCCTTTTCGATTGCCAGAGCACATTGGGTGGCAATATCTCGTGCAAATTCATATTGCTCTTGTGATGGACGATAGAGAGGTTGATGGTAATTGACGAAAACAAAACCAACACAATGTGTATTTTTAGACGAGGCCGCTATTGTTGCAATTCGTCTGCTTCTGCTCTGGGCACCAACCATGAGTGGAACAATCACAACATGATCCAGACCCATCTGGTGGTACCAGTTCTTTTCAATCTCCTCAGCCTGTCCTACCATTACAAAGAGTGGTGTCCCTTTGAGCGCCGCTGTATAACATTGTGGAAGATCTGCCAGGGTAGGATGAATGATATGAGGAAGTGGTCTGGTCGTGCTTGCTACTGATAGTGTATCAGCTTCTAGAAGAGTGATAGCGCAGCTATCAGCATCCATACCCTGGATGAGGTGTTGTGTGGCAATTTTTAAGACCGTTGAGAGGCCTTCACCTGAATTGACTGCCATTGCCACTTTGTAAATGGATTGTGCTTGTGCTGTTAGCCGTTCTGCTCGTTTTTTCTCGGTTTGAGCCTGTTGATAGAGTCGAGCGTTATCAATGGCTATGGCAGCTTGTTGGCCGATGGCGCGGGCCAGTTGTAGTTGCTCTGGTGTGAATGTACTTAGTTTACCTGGATTGTCGAGTGACATCATGCCTACAGTGCGACCTTCGCGTACGAGTGCTACGAGTAAGATGGAACGGAGCAGGAACTTTTCTGCTAAGTTGTGTATGAGGGTTTCTGTGTTTAGTTCATCCAGAGCAATCATACCATTTGCTTGAAGGAGGTGATGAATAATGGGGGCATCAAATGGTAATGAACTACGATGCCATACATTATCAGCCACCTCAACATCTTTGCTTTTTAAATGTTTGGCGGAAAGATGATAAGCGGAAGGAAGAAATTCAGTGCTCGTTTCATTTAGGAGCCAGACCGCGCAACGCTCAACTTCACAAACTTCGGCTGTGCGCCTGACAAGTATTTGTAAAATGTGAGTAAGGTCAAGCGAAGAGGCCAATAACTCTGACAAATCTCTCAATAGTTCACTTTCACGGAGTGCATTAAGGAGTTGCTCTTGCTTGCTGGTGAATAAAGGACTTTCACTTGGCATGCTTTGACCTCTTTGTGGGAGATATGACCACTATTCTGAGACAGTTATTATTGCTAGATGGGCTAATGTAGACATATCCAGATTTAATCACGAGGTGTTTCTCTGGTTGAGCCCAAGTGTAACAGATCAGTATAGTCTTCGTCAAGAAATGTACTAGAATTACTTTCTGACACGGCTGGTTTGTGTTGTCTATGCTGGTATGGTGGAATATGTTAACGCTTTGCTGTCGTAACAAATTGCTTCTTAAGATTGAACGAACAAGTGTGGCATGCAATAACATTGAAGATCGCGCTGCTGCATTCCCACGCCTTCGGCGCGGGTTAAGCGGCCCCAAACCTGGCCTCTTGACAACTATGGAGAAAAGGTATATGATTATCCATATGCGATAGAAAGAAGATAACTTCACTGAAAGCCTGGAAACAGACTTAGAAAAAATCAGGCTCATTGCTGCTATGAAACGCAAGACGATGTTTGAGGTCTTGGATGAGATGGCAGATAAAGAGCTAAAGCAGTTGCAAAAGGAGGAGAGAGACGATGCCAATCAAAAACTATAAATATCGCATCTATCCTAACCAGGCAATTGCGTAGAAGCCTCTGTCTTTAGGCAGAGGTACGTCGCTCGGTATATATGAGATCCTGATGGGAATTTGATTGAGGTAGCAAATTACAGGAGATCAGCGCAATTTTACACAGTCTCTGCAGGCATACTCTGTTCTATCCATTGCGCCAGGCCTGCTGCATCTTCCTCGCTGATTTTGCTGAACGTATTAACCTGAGCGGGGAAGATTTGTTGCCGGACCTCATGTGCATAATGATTTAAGCCCTCCAAAGACCGTTCGCGTAAGTGCTCATAGCGTTTGAACATCTTGCGGTCTCTGGGTGAGATCCCTAACAGGTCCGTGACGACAAGCACCTGCCCATCACAGTAGCGGCCGGAGCCAATGCCAATAGTAGGAATATGCAACTGTTGTGTGATCAATTGACTAATCGGCTCGCTTACCAGTTCCAGGACCAGTAGGCTGAGGCCAGCCTCCTCCAGGGCGAGGGCACTACGCAGCAACGCCTTTCCCTCTTCAAGCGATCGTCCTTGCACGCGGCCTTTCGTTCCCAACGTTTGGGGGAGTAAAGCCAAGATGCCCACAGACTTCGATTCCCTGGGCTACGAGGGCGCGTACCACCTCAACCTGCTCTATCCCTCCTTCCAGTTTCACGCCATTTGGGCTTTGGACAAGCATGCGCCGGGCATTTTCGACAGCCATCTCTGGTGTTTGATACGATCCATATGGCAGGTCAACCAGCAGATAGGCTTCCTGGACGCCACGGCGCACAGCTTTGAGGTGATGGAGCATATCTTCCATGGTCACCTCCGTTTCTGCTGCGTAGCCCAGCATGTTGGTACCAAGGCTGTCGCCGACGAAAATAATATCGATCCCCGCCTCGTCTTCTATCTGTGCTGTAGGATAATCGTAGCAGGTGACCATCACAATGGGTTCGTGATTGTGCTTCTTTGCAAACAAGTAGGGCAAGTCTTTGCTCATAAAAAATCCTTTGTGGAGACCCTCACGCCTTCAGGCTGAGGGAGGAAACAAAAGAGGGGATATTCTGCTAGGACTTTTCTCCCGCGATTTATTTTACCAGGAGTCATCCGAGAAAGCAAGAGAGAAGGCTGTTGCATAGGACTATCTTCTGTGGCGTAAATGGAACCATTCTATCACAACGGCCAGAGCCGACCCTATAATGACAGATAAAACCGTACTCAATTTGGAAGGACGTTTGAGAGTGCTTCTTTTGAGGTGCGTTGCTTCTGCCTGTTTGCCTTCCGGATTTGTTTTTCCTGTTGACGAGCATTAGCGATATTGGTTCTATCAGCGAGATCGGTTGCTTTCGTGTCCTGGTGTGCTTTAGATTTAAGCTGTGGATTGTCGCGGTTCAACTTACTGGCCATTGTACTTGTGAATGTAATAAGATCATTTGTGAGTGGACGTACTCCCTCAGAGAAGAAGGCATTCACCTGAGCGCCTATGAGGAGGATAAGCGCAAAGTAGTAGAAAAATGCGAGTAGAATGATAGCAAAGCCTACCTGTCCCACATAGTTACCCGAGAAACGGGCTACGTACAGAGGAAAAAGTATCAGGTAAATTTGCATCGCTATTGCTGCAACTACTGTTCCACGCCAACTATGTCTGAAACTAATATGCTGGTTAGGAACAATGACGTAGATGGCCTCGAAGAGAATAAATGAGACTAAGAGGCTGCCGAAAATTCCGCTCAAACTAAAGATGAGGCTGCTTCCAGGGATACGGTTGAGTGGCGTCTGTTGCAGAAAAGAAAAGGCCAGGGCCGGCCCACTTGCGGCAAGAAACATAATGGGTGTAAGGAATGCAAAGAGTAAGAGCATACCAATCGCCATGACGTTTTGACGGATGAGTGTACGTGGGTGTACATGATAGATGAGACTGAAACAATTTTCGATGAGAATAAAGAGTCGTGAACCACTAAAAAGGGCAATAAGGAAGGCTATAATACCCAGGATACCAGAGATGCTAGCTAATTGTTTAATAATCGTATCGAGCAGATCTTTTGACTGGATGGCTGCTGGAAAAACATGGATGACTTGTACGAGAAAGTTCTTTCGAGTCGTGGCATCAAGAAAGAATAGCCCGAGGATAGACACGATTGCTATCGCAATAGGAAAAATTGTGGTTAACAAGCTATAAGCCAGAGCAGCCGCAAGATTTATCGACCAGTCATTGTTAAATTTGGTAATAAATGTCTGGAAAGATTTTGTCTCTTTCTGAATGGTATTGTGCAAATCAGAAGGAGAGTTGGGCTGTGTTTTAGTTGTTGTTGAGGCTTGACTCTCAGTGACCATAAATAGCAATTCCTCCCCACTAACACTTTCTCCACCAGTTGGGTATAATGCTAACTAGCGGAGGTCAATCCAGGCGTTGATGCACTCTTTCCCGTACTAATGTCTGATTTTGTACTTTCTATCCTCTGTGGGAGACGAGGATAATCCCAAACTCCCATACAGAATTCACGAGTGATGTCGTCTTTTCGTTTCATTTAAACGGAATCACCTGGGTTTGGAAAAATCTATGAGTTCGCAATCACCAAAATCATTGGCAACAATGCTGTGGGGTATTTTGCGCGTGGGAATGCGTACCTTCTGGCAGAGCAGTGTTAACCCTGCACGTCCCCTGGTGCAACGCCAACAAGCTCTTGCTGTGCTGGGTTTGCCGCCAACAGCGACCGCGCAACAGATTAAGCGACGCTACCGGGCACTGGCTAAACGTTATCATCCTGATCGTGGTGGAGATCAGCGGCAGATGCAACGTATCATTGCAGCCTATGAGTTTTTGATGAAAGAGCGGACAAACTGATATTCCCTGCGCTATTCCCCTTGAAGCACCTTCTCAAACTGGGCGCGGTCGAGTTGCTCGTGCTCCATCAGGGTATTTGCTAGCACAGCAAGCTGGTCAGCATGCGCAACCAGCAATCTACGCGCCATCTCTCGCCCCTCATTGAGAATACGTCTAACCTCAGCATCAATCAAGGTATTCATGGCAACGCTGTTTACATTCTGCGGAGCAGGTGTCGCCAGAGCGAAGTGCAATGTTGAGGGATTACCATCCCACATAAAACGACCATTAGCATCAATAACCAGTGAACGCGATTGTGAGGGCATGTTGGCGGGATTGATACACTGCATATTGAGCGAGTAATCGCCCTCTGCATGATAATCGGAAAAAACAACACCAACCTGCTCGCTCATTCCCCAACGCGTCACCATACGGCGTGCAAGATCTGTGACCACTTGTAGATCGTTCTCTGCACCTGTTGTAATACGGTCAGAGCCGAAGGTGAGTTCTTCGGCAACACGACCACCCAGACCGACAGCAATACGAACCATAAGAGTTTCACGGCTATAGTTATAGCGATCTTCCTCAGCAGAAAATTGTGTCACCCCCAGGCTCTGACCACGAGGCAGGATTGTTACACGATTCACCGTATCCGCTTCAGGTAGATGGTAGGCAACCAGCGCATGACCGCCTTCATGGTAAGCGATAATACGACGTTCTTGCTCGCTCATTACCAATGGCCGTAGTGCGCCAAGCTGTATTCGTGCCAGAGCTTGTTCAAAGCACTCATCGTTGAGACACTCCAAATCCAGGCGGGCAGCACTGAGAGCCGCTTCATTGACAAGATTTGCCAGATCTGCTCCGCTCATCCCTGTTGTCAGGCGAGCCAGACGTTGCAGGTCAACATCCTCACCAAGAGGTGTAAGGCGAGTATGTACTCTCAAGATAGCTTCACGCCCGATACGATCAGGCAAAGAGACAGTAATGCGACGGTCAAAACGTCCAGGACGTAACAATGCCTTATCAAGGATATCAACACGATTTGTGGCAGCCAGCACAACAATCGCTTTACGTGGATCAAAACCATCAAGTTCGACCAGTAATTGATTGAGCGTCTGGTCGCGTTCATCATTGCCGTTCATGCGTACTGAGCGTTTGCGTCCAGCGGCATCAATTTCATCAATGAAGACGACACAGGGTGCTGCTTGCCTGGCTTGATTGAAGAGATCTCGCACCCGACTTGCCCCCACGCCGACAAACATCTCGACGAACTCCGAAGCACTTATATGAAAGAAGGGGACGTCAGCCTCGCCGGCAACCGCTCTTGCCAAAAGTGTTTTACCTGTTCCTGGAGGGCCAATCAACAAGGCACCACGGGGAATACGGGCACCTAATCGACCAAAACGTTCCGGCTGACGCAAAAACTGGACAATTTCTTCTAACTCGCTACGTACTTCATTAATACCTGCAACATCCGCAAAAGTCACATGTGGCTCAGTATTTATCCGGACGGTTGTAGGTTTGTGAGTGGGTTCAACTCTGGCGACAGTTGTAGGCTTCCTTGCTTCGGGTTGTGCTGTCTCTTTCTCCCGTGTAAAGCGCTGTACTCGACTCTTTCTCGTCCGGGTCAGATGATCCGTTGGGTTAGATGCGCGCATATTGTTGCGAGAACCCAGAAAGAGAAAGAGCAACACAACCATAAAAATGATGGCCAGAAATTTCCAGAAGAGGGAGAACCAATCAATTGACTGTGACAAAGGGAGTGTGGTAACTATGACATGATGGCTTATCAGCAAAGACATCAGCATGGCGTCTCCATTTCCTGGCACATGAGTATAGATAGCCCGATCAGCATCTATTGGAAGAATATTTGTAATGCCTGGAGTAACTGGAGCAATCCCAATATAACGTTTCCATGCAGTATAATCAGCAGATGATGTTTGAGTAGGAGATTTAACGGCTGGCGTAGCTAGAGAAGGGGCCGATATATGATTCTGCGCAAGAGGATACGTCAACAAGCCATTAATTTCACTACCACGAATAGTTATGGCTTGTACATTCCCTGCTTTCACCAATTTTACAAATGTGCTATAGCCAATAGTGGTTTCCTCAGCAGGAGTAGAGTCAATGGAAGGGGGCTGTAGTTGGCTAAAAATGCCAAATAGCAGTACTACCAGTAATAGAAGCATTAGACTTGTAAAAAGCGAATTCTTATGGGCTTGAAGAAATTTTCCGATTTTATGCCTGTAGCTTCCTGCCTGTTTACGTTGCCGCCCATATACTTCCGACTTCCTATGACGGCTCTCCTTGTAGTGCATTTATTTACCTCATCTGAAAAAAGCCGCACAGATGAAACTTCATCTGCCGACCTTGTGTGTCAAAGTATGCGAAGATAGTACTTGCGTCTCTCGAAGAGATGTGAACAGGTTCTCTAATGGACGCCAGGAGACAGTGTACAGCCTGATCAGGAAAAACGTCGTACTCTCAGTACTTTCTTGCTATGTGGCATATTATACCACTACGGTTCTTTGTGTATCAGTATATATGAATGCTACGCATCAAAAAACGTACCACTTCACAAAAGTCGGACATGCAAATAGAAAGTTTGTGGATTTTTTAACTATCAACACCAGGTCTTCCTTGAGCGAGGATTTGGATACTAAAAATGTTATGACCCTAAAAGCACAAAATTGCTATTTGCACCCCATACGAAATGCAAGAGTCCAGTTGCATCTATCTAGCTTTTTGGATATAATTATAGTAGACTTTCGAGAATTTGCCCATTTCTCGTATCTGCATGCATTCTAGCATGCAGTCTGTTGTTTTCGTATTCTGAATAAGAATAACGGAGCAAGGATGTTTCCGCTAGAACACAAAGAAGTTTTTCCTGAGTTTGTTTCGTATTCTGCTGCCACCGAAACTCCTCGGAGAACAGTATCAGGAACCCTGTGCCTAGAAGGGCGAGGATTTGATGAAGAAGAACGGCCTTCGCGTCGATCAAACAGGAAAGAGGTCTAGTATGTCTGTATCACTGATCAAACAAACCCCCTCAGCATACGGCTACCCATTGCTCATCAAGCATTTGCTTCACACCCCTCTTGCCATAGCTCCAGAACAGGAGATTGTGTACCGAGGTGTGATCGCGTATTCCTATCGAGTGTGGCGTCAACGTATCAGCCGGTTGGCGAGTGGTCTGGCAGGCCTGGGAGTCAAGCCAGGAGATACAGTGGCAGTGATGGATTGGGACAGCCATCGCTACCTGGAGAGTTACTTTGCCGTTCCGATGATGGGAGCGGTCTTACAGACGGTGAACATCCGCCTGTCGCCAGAACAGATTATCTATACCTCAATCATGCCAAAGCCGATGTCATCCTGTGTCACACTGATTTCGTGCCGGTTCTCGACACCATTAAGGATCGCCTGGAAACGGTGAAAACCTTTATTCTGCTAAGCGATGGAGGCGAGCATCCGCAGTCCAGCGTTGCATTTGCGGCTGAGTACGAAGAACTACTGGCCAGAAGTGCCGAGGACTTCGATTTTCCTGACTTTGATGAAAATACTTGCGCTACGACCTTCTATACGACTGGTACCACTGGCAACCCGAAAGGGGTCTACTTTAGCCATCGGCAACTCGTGTTGCACACCCTGGCCACTCTTGGATCGATGGCCAGCGCCTGCTGAGCACCAGCGCTTCCATCGTGGCGATGTCTATATGCCCATTACCCCAATGTTTCACGTCCATGCATGGGGAATGCCTTATGTGGCAACTAGCATGGGCGTCAAGCAGGTCTATCCAGGCCGCTACCTGCCGGATACATTGTTGAACTTGATCAAACAGGAACATGTCACATTCTCCCATTGTGTGCCAACTATTTTGCACATGATGCTGTCAAGTCCAGCGAGCAGCGATGTCGATTTGTCAGGGTGGAAGGTGGTCATCGGCGGTTCGGCTCTGCCCAAAGGTCTGGCAAGATGGCCATGGATAGGGGCATCGAGATGTTCGGCGGCTATGGTATGTCAGAGACCTGTCCGATCTTGTCGATTGCCCAACTGAAACCCACGATGACAGAACTGGACGCAGACCAGGAACTGGCATACCAGACCCGAGCGGGCACACCAATCCACTGGTTGACCTGCGTATCGTTAATGACGAGATGCAAGACGTGCCTCATGATGGCAATGCCACTGGCGAAGTAGTCGTTCGTGCGCCATGGCTTACCCAGGGCTACCTGAACGACCCGGCCAATTCCGAGGATCTCTGGTCTGGCGGCTATCTGCACACCAATGATATCGGGACTATCGATCCCGAGGGATATCTGCCGATCACGGATCGAATTAAAGACGTCGTCAAGAGTGGGGGCGAGTGGATTTCTTCTCTGGCGATCGAAGATATCATCTCTCAGTACCCAGGAGTAAGCGAGGTGGCGGTTATTGGGAAACCAGATGAGAAATGGGGAGAGCGCCCGTTGGCTTTGATCGTGTTGAAAGAGGAGGGTGTGGGTAAAGTTACGGAGCAGGATATGGCCCATGTCAAAGTATGGCAGACACAGGGAGCTCATCTCCAAATGGGCGGTGCCGGATGTTCAATTTGTGGATATCCTGGATAAAACCAGTGTTGGCAAGCTCAACAAGAAGGTGCTACGCCAGAAGTACTGCTAAACTGAGTGCGAGTAGTTCAATGATATTGTGATTTTACAAGGATCATAATATCATTGCTACTGCTAGCGAAATTTCCCATCGGATAGAAAGAAAAGAAAAATAGTAACTACTCAGGTCTTCTCCCCACCTGCGGTGGCTCGCCCTCGTTGTGTGTGGGTTTTGTCGCCTGTGATGGAGGTTGCGACGCAACCTCCATCACAGGCGACAAAACCCACACACAACGAGGGCTTGCGAAGTGCCTCAGGCACTGAGGAATCAGGAAAAAGGGGCCTGAGTAGTTACGAAAAATATTTGCTAAGATAGAGGTATATCGGAGGAGGAAAAGTTAGTGGTAGTGCAGATGCCGTTATACTAGTGGCTTGTTAACTCCAGAGAACTGGAGCTTATGAAGTAGGAGAGCAATTATGGAGAGCGAGCTCGAAACTGTGAGCCAGACAGGCGCGCAGAGCAATGGTACCCTGGCAGAGCCGTCTCAAACAAAGCCTGTTAGAAAGAAAAAAGCTTCCACAAGCAGCCCATCCCAGCGAAAGACTGGCACCAAAGGAACAGTGCAAGCAGTGCTTGAAGAGGAACAGCAGAAAGTAACTGTAGCACAAGCAGTGCTTGAAGAGGAACAACGCAAAGTAACCGTAGCACAAACTGCACTTGAAGAGGAACAGCAGAAAGCGACGGTAGCACAAGCAGCGCTGGAAGAGGAACAACGCAAAGCGACCGAAGCGCAAGCGGCGCTGGAAGACTTGCAGCAAAGGCTGGCGGCAGTCGAAGCGGCGCTTGCAGAAGAAAGACGGAAAGCAGCCGAGGCACAGCAGAGCGCTTGCAGAACAGCAGACCACAGATGAAAAACACACTGAGGATCTGAACCAGAACCAGAGTCAACAGGTGGTCAGGTAACGTCCTTCGGCCTCACTCCCTTCGTTGGTTTGCAGGGCACGGATATCTTCAATGTTGGTCAGCAGATGTTCCAGCAAGCGATCAAGCGAGCCACAATTATGGTGAAACACTCTACAAATTTCCTCCTTGAGATGGGCCGCGTGATGACTGGGTCAGATCTACGGTCGAGCCGGATCCGAAGGAGAAACGCTTCGCCGACAAGCGTGGAAAACAAATCCTTTTACCACACATACCTGCAAACCTAGCTTGACCTGGCATGATAGCTTAAATGCCTTTATCGATGATGCTGATCTTGAACAAAAAGGATGCCGAGCGTGCTCGCTTCATGCTCTCGCTATTTACCGAAGCGATGGCCCCGACCAATACCTTGCTAGGCAATCCAGCGGCGATGAAGAAGATGTATGAGACAGGAGGGGCCAGCCTGGTGAGGGGCCTCACTCATATGCTCGAAGACCTCGCTAACAATGGCGGTCTGCCCTCTCAGGTCGATATGAAGGCCTTCCAGGTTGGTAAGGATCTCGCCCTCTCGCCGGGAGCCGTTGTGTTTAAGAAACGAGGTACTTGAACTGATCCAATATAAGCCGACAACACCCCAGGTCTATAGCCGCCCATTGCTCATCGTCCCGCCTCAGGTGAACAAGTTCTACATCATGGACCTGTCACCAGACAAGAGCCTGGTACAGTACCTGGTAGACAAGTGGGATGCAGGTATTCATCACCAGTTGGCGTAATCCCACCCCGGAGCATCGCGATTGGGGGTTCGAAACCTACGACCGAGCCATCCTGGAAGCCATTGATGGAGTTCGCGCTATTACAGGTAGTGAGGATGTCAATATTTTGGCAGCATGCCTGGGTGGCATGACCCTCGCTACGCTGCTGGGACACCTGGCGGCGCAGGGAGACCGACGGATTAAGGCCGCGACCTTCCTGGTGACGGTGCTTGACACCAATATGGAGTCGACGATGGGGCTGTTCGCCACCAAGGAAACGTTGCGGCCGCCAAGCAGGCATCACACTTGAAGGGAGTAGTCGAGGGTCAGGAGCTGGCACGAGCGTTTGCCTGGCTACGCCCGAACGATCTGATCTGGAATTACTGGGTCAACAATTACCTGATCGGCAACGATCCAGCGGCATTCGACGTGCTGTACTGGAATAACGATACGACCCGCCTGCCAGCCCAGTTGCATAGCGAAATGCTTAACCTGTTCGAAACCAATGCATTCACGCATCCTGGCATGCTCAATATGTTGGGAACGCCTATCGATCTCTCCAAAGTGACCAATGATGCCTATATTATCGCTGGTATCACTGACCACATTACTCCATGGCAGGCAAGCTATGCGACCACACAGTTGCTGGGTGGGAAGTGCAAGTTTATTCTGAGTAATAGCGGCCACATCCAGGCCATCTTGAGCGCGCCAGGGAACCCAAAGGCGAAATACTTCGTCAATTGCGCATCATTCGGCCGATCCCGAACAATGGCTGACCGGAGCACAGCATTGGTCAGGCTCCTGGTGGGACGATTATCGAGAATGGCTGGGCCAGCGTGCTGGTGAGCAGAAGCCTGCGCCACAGGAACTTGGCAATGACCAGTATCAGCCGGGAAAACCAGCTCCGGGCACCTACGTATTTGAGCCATAACATAAGTCTATGTATCTGAGCTAATAAGAAGGTGTAAGGAGAGGAGGGTCGGGCCGAGAAACGAAAAGAGAAGCGAGAGAAAAGCTCAACGGTGAGCTTCCCTCTCCTTAAACAGTATATTCTCAGAAAGGAAGGAACGTCCGTGCCATCAGAATCTAGCAGGCCACAGGCCGATACACGTACTATTACTGTCAAGGGTCAGCGTTTGCATGTCACCATCCGTCCAGGAAAGGGCACCCATACGCCGTTGTTGCTGATGAATGGCATTGGTGCCAGACTCGAAGTACTTCATCCATTTGTTGATGCGTTTGACCCGGAGGTCGAGATCATTCGCTTTGATGTGCCGGGTGTTGGCAATTCGCCGCCCCCTGTCATCCCGTACCGTTTTTCGACCATGGCCCGCTTAGTGGCAAGGATGCTTGATCAGTTGGGCTACGAGCAGGTAGACGTGCTTGGTCTCTCATGGGGTGGCGGACTGGCCCAGCAGTTTGCCTTCCAGCATAGCGACCGCTGTCGGCGACTGATTCTGACCAGCACGGGAACAGGCGCGATCATGGTCCCTGCCCGTTTCTCTGTCCTTTCTAAAATGGCGACGCCCCGGCGATATACGGATTCTCTTACATGGAGGAGATTGCCGCAGATATCTATGGTGGAGATTTGCGATCAACACCCGAATTCCTGCGCGAACTTGCTCAAGATATGCGCCTGGATGAGCCACGAGGCTACTTCTATCAGATGTGCGCTATAATGGGTTGGACCAGCCTGCCATGGCTCGCATTCTTGCAGCAGCCGACACTGATTCTAGCTGGCAACGATGATCCATTGGTTCCATTGGCCAACGCAAAGATTCTGCAATACTTAATCCCACATTCGAAGTTGCACGTCTATCATGGCGGTCATTTGGGGATTTTGACGCATGCGCAGGAACTTACAAGCATCGTTGCAGAATTTCTTATAGCCGCATAACTCTTCAGTACGATCTTTGAAGAGCAAGGGCAACCGCTTTTGTTTGATGGGCGCGGTTTACAAGACATTACCCGTTGTGCCGTTAATGTTAACACGGGCTTGTAAACCGCGCCCCTACAACCTGCGTCTCTTCCTCAAGTGGCGGGAGTGTTCATTCGATGCTACGCATACTTAACTGAACACGCCCACGTTGCAGATCCACTTTAAGAACGCGTACCTGGACAACTTGTCCAACAGCCACCACACTTAATGGGTCTTTGACAAAACGGTCCGCCAGTTCTGACACATGGACGAGTCCATCTTGCTTGACACCGATATCTACAAAAGCTCCAAAATCTACCACATTACGTACAGTACCCTGCAAAAGCATGCCGGTTTGCAGATCCTCAATTTTTAACACATCGTGACGTAAAATGGGAGCAGGGAGAGCATCACGTGGGTCAAGGCCCGGCTTTTCCAGGTTCTCCAGGATATCGTTGAGCGTAGGAAGACCTACACCAATTTTTTTTGCAATATCATTCCATGCAGCTTGCTCTCCGCCTACCTGCGTCGTGTTTCCACGATTACGATTTGTTCGCCCAAGGCTGTTCTGTAGCTTGATGAACTGTCGGAATTGTGCGATACGTTCAGAGGGCTTTGCCGTCTGGTCACCTCCAGGCAAGATCTCCAGGAGAAGATGAACGGCTTTGTAGCTTTCGGGATGAATAAAGGTATTGTCCAGAAGCTCTTTACCATTCGCAACCTTGAGGAACCCTGCCGCCTGAACAAAAGTTGCTGGCCCAAGGCCGGATACCTTCTGCAATTCCTGACGTGAACTGAACGGGCCATGTTCTTCACGATACTTTACAATAGCATTGGCTACACGCGTATTGATGCCTGAAACATGTTTGAGCAAAGCCGCAGAGGCAGAATTTACCTCGACACCTGCAAAGTTGACGCATGAAACAACAACACGATCAAGCATAGCGGCCAGGTCCTTTTGATCCACATCATGCTGGTAGAGTCCGACGCCAACCGCCTTGGGATCAATCTTCACCAACTCTGCCAGAGGGTCCTGTAAGCGTCGTGCGATAGAGATGGTACCACGTTGTGTAGCGTCGAGCGTAGGAAACTCCTGACGTGCTGCCTCTGATGCAGAGTAGACTGATGCTCCCGCTTCGTTAACAATGACATAACCAATCTCCCCATGTTTCCCTGTTTCTTGCTCAAGCTCACGAATCAAGTTTACCACCATCTGCTCTGTCTCACGTGAGGCGGTTCCATTGCCAATAGCGATCACCGAAATACTGTACTGTGCCAGCAGCTTACGTAGCAGTTGCTGTGCCTTCTCTGTTTGATAGAGATACATCGTATCGGAGGAGAGATATTTGCCTGTCTCATCAATGATGGTGAGTTTACAGCCAGTGCGGTAACCAGGGTCGATACCAAGCACTTTTTTACCACGCAATGGTGGCTGCAATAAGAGGTTACGCAGATTGGTTGCAAAGATGTTAATGGCATGCTCTTCTGCCTGGCGTGTCAGTTCTACGCGAACCTCGCGTTCCATGGCAGGAGCAAGCAACCGCTTATAGCCATCTTCCATAGCATCAGAGAGATAGGTAGCAAAAGGCGATGTGGCTTTAATGGGATAGTGCGGGGTGATATCTCCCTGTGCCTGCTCATAAGGGAGGGAAACACTCACACGTAATACCTCTTCGTGCTCTGCTCTGTTGAGTGCCAGAATACGATGTGGGACGAGTCTGGTCACGCTTTCATTAAAGTCATAGTAGAGTTGGTAGACACCGTTGGGGTCCTTTTCAGCAATTTTTTCGGGGGCGACCAGCTTCGTTCCCATCGTTGAGCGCTTGAAGAACGAGGTACGTACACTCCCTCGTACATTCGCATCTTCGGAAATTACCTCGGCAGCAATATCGCATGCTCCTGCATAGGCCTCCAGGCTGGTATCAACGCCTTTCTCCACATTCAAGAAAGGTGATGCGTGTTTCTCAAGAAGAGTATTTGCATCACCTGTCAATTCAGGTTGCTGCAAAATAATGTCAGCGAGTGGAGCGAGTCCCTTCTCGCGAGCAACACTGGCACGTGTTTTGCGCTTGGGGCGATAGGGCAAATAGAGGTCTTCGACTTCTTGCAATGTTGTAGCAGCGGTAATCGCAAGAGCCAGTTCTGGTGTTAGTTTGCCCTGTGTGTCAATCAGTCTGTGCACATCCGTCTTCCGCTCATACAAGGCACGGATGGAGGCGGCTCTATCGGCAATAGTTTGAATTTGCACTTCATCGAGGCTACCAGTCACCTCTTTACGATAACGTGCGATAAAAGGGATGGTATTGCCTTCATCTAACAGGGTGATAGTACGTGCAATCTGCCCACTACCTAAATTTAATTCTGTACTGAGCGTTTGTGCGATATCTGCTATCGATAATGATTCATCAGGCGTTGTTGTCAGCGACGATGGTTGATTTTTCTGTTCCTGGGTAGCCAAATGTGTAACCTACTTTCTTTAAACTGCCAATAAATAGGTTATGTCAGGGATGAGGTTGTACTGTCCCTCCCCGATAGGGGTATTTCGTTGACAATGTTACTCTACTTTGTTACTCTGTACAAGAGCATAAACAGAGAAAAATTATCTCAAGATAAACATTTTCTCGTAATGGCTCATTAGGGGATGTGGTGTCCAGGCTTGCACGGGCACGTCAGCAAGGTGCCAGGTGCCGGGTTCGATTCCCGGCCATCTCCACATACATGTTTTCTTGGGGATGTGGTGTAGCGTTAACACGTCTTATCGTCAATAAGAAGAGCATTTGTAAAGGGCGTTTTTTCCGGAGACACTTCTTTTATGAAAGTCTTTGTCCGGATTGTGGGGATAGAAACTATGCCAAACGCATACAAACGGCTGATCTGCGAGGTCGAGTTGCTCTGGTTACGGGTGCTCGCGTAAGAATAGGCTATGCGGTTGCGCTCAAATTACTACGTGCCGGCGCTTCGGTGATTGCGACGACGCGCTTTCCCTATGATGCCGCTTTGCGCTACTCAAAAGAGCCTGATTTCTTGACATGGAGTGATCGCCTACACATCTATGGGCTAGATTTACGCCATATTCCCAGCATCGAGAGCTTTACACATTCTCTACAGTTGACCTACTCCAGATTGGATATTCTTATCAATAACGCAGCTCAGACAGTGCGCAGGCCACCAGCATTTTATGCTCATCTGATGCCCTTTGAAGCACTGCCAATTGCGAAGTTACCACAACAGCTTCAACCACTGCTGGGTATTGAACAGCGAAAAGCGCTTCCTGTTGGAAATGCATCTGTGCTTGCTCTAGCACCTACAATGGAAGTACAGAGGTCACAAGATATGCGAACTGAGGGGGTACCTGCTTTATCGGCAGAGCTCTCCCAGGTTCCAGTTCTAGCAGGCGATGAGCAACATGACCTCGATCAATTTCCTCCTGGCAAGTTTGATCTGGATGGTCAGCAGATAGATAAACGTACACATAACACCTGGGTGATGAGGTTAGAAGAGGTTGCTATCCCGGAAATTGTAGAAGTGCAATTGATCAATGCAATAGCACCTACCATCCTGATTAGCCAGCTCAAGCCGCTCATGCTCCGTCAAAGAGAGACAAGTGGCTATATTATCAATGTCTCTGCAATTGAGGGACAATTTGCTAGCTCGAAACGTGGTCACCACCCTCATACGAATATGGCGAAAGCAGCCTTGAATATGCTCACTTATACATCAGCAGCTGAGTTTGCCAGAGATAACATCTTTATGAACAGCGTCGATCCTGGCTGGATTTCTCAGCAAGTCCCTATTGATCATAAAATGCCTGAAGATCGTGTTCCGCTGGATGAAGTGGATGCCGCAGCCCGTATTTGCGATCCTATCTTTGTTGGCGAGACGACAGAACTCCACGAGTATGGAAAGTTTTTGAAAGATTACGTTACAGCTCCCTGGTAATCTGCTAGTTCACATCTACCCAGACACCACCTTTTTGTGAACTTTCGACGGCTTTGACCACAAATTGGATACCCCGCAAACCGTCATAGACCGTGGGATAGCCTCCCTCGGGTTTCTGACCGGTTTCTACCCGGCGAATATCGGCGATGGCGGCTTTATAAAGATTAGCAAAAGCTTCATAGAAACCCTCTGGATGACCTGCTGGTAGGCGTGAGGCATCCTTTGCATCATCACTCATATAGCCAAGACCTGTACGTAGAATCTGGCGTGGTTGTCCGTGTGGCTTAAAGATAAGCGTGTTGGGTTCCATCTGATGCCATTCCAGGCCAGCCTTGCTGCCATAGAGACGAATACTCAGGTTGTTCTCTTCGCCAGCAGCTATCTGTGAGCAGGTAAGTATCCCTTTACCACCGTTTTCCAGTCTGAGCAACATATTGGCATCATCATCAAGGCGTCTGCCCTCAATAAAGGTCGTCAGATCTGCGTTCAGTGAAGCTATCTTCAAGCCTGTAATAAATTCGAGCAGGTTTTCAGCATGTGTCCCGATATCGCCCACGCAACCTGAGATCCCCGATTTCGCGGGATCGGTACGCCATGATGCCTGCTTATTGCCACTTTGCTCCAGTGGTTCCATAAGCCAATCCTGGATATATTCCACCAAAACTTTTCTAATATCCCCGATTTCTCCCTGACGTACCATATGACGAGCCTGGCGTACGGCAGGGTAGCCAGTATAGTTATGAGTGAGAGCAAAGACGAGATGGCTCTGTTCGACGAGCGTAACCAGTGCTCGTGCCTCTTGCAGATCAAAGGTCATAGGCTTGTCGCTGACAACATGAATACCCTGCTCCAGAAAAGCCCGTGCTACACTATAGTGCAAGTGATTGGGGGTTGTTACCATGACAAAATCGATGCCGTCTGATAATTTTGCTTCTGCCTGAGCCATCTCCTGGAAACTATTGTAGGAGCGCTTTAAATACCATGCCTCAGCAGAAGCAAGGGCACGTTGTGGGTGAGTAGACATCGCTCCTGCTACGACCTCCGCCTGATCATCCAGTTCGGCAGCGATGCGATGGACTGCACCGATAAAGGAACCCTGGCCTCCGCCAACGATACCTGCACGTAATTTCCTCTTTGCTACATCCCGATCCATGGTTTGTTCGCTCCTCTCTAACTTTAGACAATTGGCAATATTTGGCCCGTTTACAAGCCAAGGATGCGGCAATTCGTCTCTTCGTCTTGTTCACCTGCGGCAAAATCATCAAATGCCCTGACAGGCGTATCAATGAGCATGCTCTTGATAAAGGCTGCACCCTCGCGTGCACCTTGCACTGAATCTTTAATACAACATTCCCATTCGAGTACGGCCCAACTTGAGTAACCGTTCTGTGTAAGTTTGGAGAGGATCTTCTTGAAGTCAACCTGCCCATCGCCGAGGCTACGGAAGCGGCCTGGACGCTCCTTCCAGTCCTGATAGCCTCCATAGACCCCTGATCTTGGTGAAGGATTGTATTCCGCATCTTTCACATGGAATGCTTTGATATGGTTTTTGTAGCAATCAAGGTAACCGATGTAATCCATGCATTGTAATATAAAATGAGAGGGATCATATAAAATATGTACCCTGGGATGATTACCCGTTGCAGCCAGGAAACGCTCGAAGGTGATCCCATCATGGAGATCTTCACCAGGATGAATCTCATAGGCAAGATCAATACCATACTCTTCTGCCACATTTAGGATCGGTTCCCAATGCTTTGCCAATTCTTTGAAGCCCAGTTCCACCAGACCTTGGGGACGCTGCGGCCAGGGATACATCGTATGCCATAAGAGTGCTCCCGAAAATGTGGGCATAGCGCTCAATCCGAGGTTTCTTGAGGCCTTGATAGCTTTGATTACCTCGCTGACAGCCCACTCCTGTCTGGCTTTTGGATTATCGTGCAATTCTTTGGGGGCAAAAGCGTTGAACTGAATGTCGTATGCCGGATGTACAGCTACAAGTTGGCCCTGGAGATGTGTAGAGATTTCAGTTACCGCCAGCCCATTGCAACGTCCCTTCAGGTCGTCGCAGTACTGTTTTGATTCTGCCGCCTGATTTAGATCAATCAGACGACTATCCCAGGAGGGGATTTGTACCCCGAGAAATCCCAGATCTTTGGCCCATTGAGTAATACTTTCCAGTGTGTTGTAGGGGGGAATATCCTGAACAAACTGTGCTAGAAACAGCGCTGGTCCCTTAATTTGTGACATCTTTTCCTCCTTTGGAGTAGATCTCTTAACCATTATCACCTGATGGAATTGTGATGATGTATATTTCCTATAGCCATAAAGCGGGTGATGTGTATAATTACGAATTGGGTAGCTCGTGTTTAGTGTACAATATTTACGGTTTGTCACTCAAACTTCAGTGTAGATACGTCTGTGATCAGATAATACATATATTGGTGCCACATTGTCCCTCTTGTACGCAAAAAAACGCAAGCGAATTGGAAGCATTGTGTGTATTGTGGCACATCGCTTGTACGCATATGTTCGCAGTGTGGAACGTTGCAACCCGAACTCGAAGGGAGCCGTTTCTGTTATGAGTGTGGGAGCCAATTGGCGTGAATGGGAACATGCTCTGCTATCTCCTCTCGCCAGAGTGAGCACGCGCTTTGCGTGCCCACTCCACAGGTATGGTTATCTCATCATTACTACAAAGAACACATCAAGTCTGGTGAGATCAGGCGAAGGTGGCCTGGCACATGTTATTCCCGAATGGCATGTGCCAGAGCTGTGCGCCATTGCTGGCCTTGAAGGCATTTATCTCACTCCTGGTGCCGTTGTTAAATTGGGTATAGAGAACACCATCTTGTAAGCCCAGTGGAGAATCTCCCGTCTGCCAGGCTACACTTTCCTGCCAGAGAGGTGTCCCATCAGCGGCTTTCAGCGCAGCAATTCCTGTTGAACCTTCTTCATTTTTGGTCTGGTATACAATATACAATGTATCTGAGTTGATCAGAATATTGCCACCCAGGTTGATCTTCTGATGCCAGAGGAGCTTGCCGTTATGAGCATTGAAAGCATCGAGAGTCCCGTTGGGCAAGTCAACATAAATGGTAGTATCAGTGATCGTTGGCACTCTTACTCCATCAGGTATGATGGGTGACTCCCAGAGTTTTTCACCTGCCCTGGCATCGAATGCTATGATGCACCCACTACCACCTATGATCAGGACCTGGGTGTATACGATGCCATTTTTCACCTGGAGACCCTCCAGTAACTGATTGGAGGCAATCGGCTGATGCCAGACGGGCACCTTGTCGGAGAGTCTCATTGCAGAGATGCCAGTTGTTGTTGTGTAGTAAAGGATACCATTGGCTACTACTGGCAAGTTCCATCCTCCTGCGGGTGCCTGATAGGTGGCCTTGATAGTTCCATCAGAGGGGTTGAGTGCAAGGAGGGCAGTAGGAGTGATCACACCATTTTCTGCGTAGAGCAAACCATCGGCCAGAAATGGCCAGCTCATGTCTGCATGGGACCAGCGTATGTGACCATTTCTTGTATCTAACGCAAAGAGCCGATCCGAGACGACATAGACTGTATCGCCTATGACGGTGGGTGTGCCGACATCGGACCGAGGGTCTGTTGATGGGATGGATGTGTGCCAGACGGATTTGCACGTCTGAGGGTCGATCTTTTCAACTCCCCCCACTTTGCTAAGGTAGAGGCCATGAGATGATACAGTATTCTTCAATTGGGAACCGTCCTGACCACTATAGTATTGAGAGCAAGCTGGGCTGGCAGGAGGTTGGGAACTAGTCTGACTGGAGTGCCCAGCTTGCAGGAGTAGAAGCAAACTGCCGACGATCAGAGACGTGAAGAAAACGGCTGCGATCATTCCGAGCCGAAGCGAGCTTTTCCGTTTGACGGAGGGTACTTCTAGTTGCATCGGTTGAATTCTTTCCTTATGGGTTCCGTTCAATGGTCCTCGTGATCTTTCATCTGATTGCATCGTGATAGTATGTTCAGTCACATGCTGTGTCAGCCGTTCCCACATTTGCTCTGTAGAGCGTTTATCCGCCTCGTAGTGTGCATGTAACTGCTGGATCACCTGAGCGTTGGGAGACCATGGCTCCTCGTGCGGAGAGTAGGTGAGCTGGTCGATTTGCTCCTCGACACTCTCAGGCATAAAGGCATCATCCTGGTTCATTACTCTCCTCCTCCGGTTGTCTACTATAGATGTCGCGCAGGCGATTGAGGGCGCGGGAAAGCAAGACGCGAATAGCCCCCTCACTCTTGTTGAGGAGACGACTGATCTCAGTGCAGCGAAGACCGTTGGCGAAACGAAGCTGTACGATAGTTTGATAGTGTTCGGGCAGTTGGCTCAGTCGTGCAGTGAGCAATGCATCTTCTTCGTGACGAAGCGCAACCTGGTCTGGACTCAGGTGCTCATCCACGAAGAGCGTTTCCGCAACAGCTTCTACTGCAACAGTGGGCCGACGGACCGAACGACGATGTTGGTCAATACATTTGTGATAGGCGACGCGCCGCAACCAGGCCAGTTGCTCCTGCTCATTGGATGCAAAGAGCGAGGTGTTCCCCTGTTCCAGCGCTGCAATGAAAACCTCAACCACGATATCTTCAGCATCTTCTCGCGATGGCACATGTTGTCGTACATAGGCCAGAAGAGACATTGCATGCAGTTGATACACGCGCGCAATAGGAGTGTCATCGGCAAGAGAAGCAGATCGACACAAACTATGTTGCATAAAAGCATCCTTTACAATGGCAGTTTTAGAGATCTCACTACAGGATCGTTACAACCAGAAAAACGTTACATGTTCTCCTGTCCTGCCAGCAGGGAGTACTAACATGCCCCGCTGTTTCTCTTCCATTAACAAATTTGCTGCCAATCCTCTTGCGTTTTATCAAGATAGCTTTAAGGTTATTCTTCCGATAGCTCTCGACATAAGAGGGAAATATCGTGTAGACTGAAATTAGAAGCCTGGAGAGCGGCTGTAGCTCTTCTCTAGTGAGAAGGATGGACTGTTGATGTCTGATATACGTGTCACCGTATGGAATGAAAATCGCCATGAGCAACATGATAAAAGAGTGGCTGCTATTTATCCTGAAGGAATTCATGGAGCATTGGCTGCGCCATTACGCAAAGCTGGATTTCAGGTGCGTGCTGCAACACTTGATGAACCTGAACATGGACTCTCTGCCGAGGTTCTCGATACAACCGATGTACTCATCTGGTGGGGACATCTTGCTCACAACGAAGTAAGCGATGAGATAGTAGCACGAGTGCAACAGCGAATATTAGATGGTATGGGGCTGATCGTACTCCATTCTGGTCACTTCTCGAAGCTATTCAAGCGTTTAATGGGAACAAGTTGTAATCTCAAGTGGCGTGAAGCAAATGACCATGAGCGTCTCTGGGTTGTTGCGCCAGGGCATCCTATCACAGAGGGACTGGGTGAGTACTTTGAGATAGAACATGAAGAAATGTATGGTGAACATTTTGATGTACCACCACCGGAAACTCTGATCTTCGTAAGTTGGTTTAGTGGGGGTGAAATATTTCGCAGTGGTTGCTGTTATACGCGGGGGCGTGGCAAGATCTTCTACTTCCGTCCTGGCCATGAGACATTGCCGACCTATCATCATCCGGAGGTACAGCGAGTGATTACTAATGCTGTCCGTTGGGCTGCGCCAACATTGGGTGCAGCACGTATTTTCGGAAATACGCCTGCACTAGAGTGAGTCATCCCGGTAACTATTCAGGTCCCTTTTTCTGATTCCTCAGCGCCTACGGCGCTTCGCAGGTTGTTTTATGTGGGTTGCGTGTTTGCGGCGCAAACACGCAACCCACATAAAACAAGAGCGAGCCACCGCAGGTGGCGAGGGTACCTGAATAGTTACCGAGATGACTCATGTTTAGTAGATGATGACGCTGGTGTATAGTTTGACAAACCCATAGACCCAACCTGCATTCTGTGTTGAGAGATTGACACAGCCATGCGAGCCTTGCGATGAGAAGCTATCTCCGCTGGAATCCTGGTGTGGGAAGTTGGTACCTGGACCATAGTCAGCACGCCACCAGCTATCATGGATAAAGTAGCCCTCACTGTGATACTGCATCGCAAAATTGATTGGTGTATCAGGATACCAGTAAGGAGAGCTTTGAGGTACACCTGCCTTAAAAACTGTTGGTGATTGTTTGCCTTCAACCCACCACACTCCTGGAGGAGTAGGACGGTCAGGGCGTCCTGTTGTCACCAGAAAAGCATTTACAAGTTTCCCGTTGTCGTAGACGCGCATTGCCTGTTCTGAAACTGAGACAACAATTACCTGGGAGTTAGCTTTACCATAATGTTGCATCAGTTGCATATCAGTTTTGTGAGGCTGATTGTAGGGAGTTTTGTCACTGGTATTGGCTGTCATTGCCTGGAAGTTAGTCAGGTACATATTGAGGTTTTCAATGGCTTGTTGATAATCCGCCATAGCCTTTGCGGAACTCAAATCGTCTTGTACCCAACCGCCAATACCATTATCGCTATATTCGTAATCCAGGGAATATGTCGTATTGTCATAGGTGTCATGGTAAGTATGGTTCTGTCCCCAACCTGTCACCTGTTGTTTGAGTTGCTGTTGAAGATTTTGGCTTTCAGCCTTCATCGCGGGTAGTTGGATGGCATTTACATGTGCGTTTAAGGCTGTCAATGCTGTATTATAAGCTGCATTAGTCGTAGCGTTCTGCAATGCTTGTTGGTCGGCATTATATTGTTGCTGATATGTTGTGGTATTTCCACTATATTGCTTCATCAAGGAAACCCATTGCTGAAACGTCTGTAGTTGCATTTCTGCCTGGTTCTTCAATGTGACATCGATAGTGGGTAATGCCGCACTAGAACTTGTGCTGTTTGAGGAGTTACACGCACTTAAGAGAAGGAGACATGCTACTAACCCACTAATTAGCACTGGCAAGAACTGCTGAATACCTTGCTTGTGCGGTTTATATTGGTAACTCATAAACTACCACCTCGTACATCTTTTGCACATTTTTCAGGTGAAGATAAATAATACACGATAAACAAAACATCTTTTTACAAAGAAAGTATACCTGACTACGAGACTTTTCGCTATGAACTAACTCACATTGATCCTGGTGATAATTTCCTGATGAAGCTCCTTTGTTCCTGCAATGACCAGTGAGAACCCCTCAGTTAAGTTGGTCATCGGACGCAATGTTTTACCCTCCTGGTCGCTAACGATGCCTCCCGCTTCGAGGACGATGCTTGCTGATGCCAGGAATGACTCACCAGTAATGACATTCCCAAGATCGATGTAGGCATCGTAGGTGCCACTGGCAACATAGACACTGTCTATAGCGGAACTCCCTGTGCGTCGTACATGATTGGGAGGTGGTTGTGTAGTAAGCAACATTTGCACCCTATCCATGTCTCGTCCATCGAGATTGATCCCCGCTAAACAATCTTTGATGTTCCTGGTATCACTGACCTGACAGCGTCGTCCGTTGCGAAAGGCTCCCCCACCATGTTTGGCTTCGTAGACGGTGCCACTAAAAAGCTCTCCTACTAATGCCCATTGTACCTGTTTGGGGGTGATTGGGGCGTCAATAGGTAAGACCGCAAGCGCTACACCAGCTGTCATAATGCCCCGCGCAACATTATTTGAACCATCTATCGGGTCAATTACGACACGATAAGAGGGAACAGACGTTGTTGTGAAGGTAGGCCTTTCTTCTGTTATTACCTCAAAGCCGAGACCGCTCTCAACGAGTCCATTGATGATAATATCCTCTGCATCTCGATCAAACTGCATTGTTGTGTGTTGTGGTGACCGAAGATAGACCTTACTGCGATCGAAACGCTCGGATTGCGTGTAAGCACGTACTTGTCGAAATAACTGTTCAAGTAGTTCTAGCATGTATAATCTTTTTACCCATTCTTTTGCTTGTTGTCTGCAAATTAGCCGGTTCACGACTTGCCCACGTCGATTATACCACATGGAATACTACCAGCTATATCTCTACTGTTATGAGCCAGTAACACTGCTATTCTATCTTGATCGTCTGCTGTAGCATAAATGATCGTTTGTTTCCTGTTGCCTGTAAACGTTGGCATGTTGTTGCAATTGCCAGCTCACTCTTATCACAGGCGATCCAGCGTCGACCAAGTTGTTCAGCGACTACAGGAGTAACGCCGCTTCCGCAGAAGCAATCAAGTACGAGATCATGCTCTTCGGATGAAGCAAGGATGATACGCTCAAGCAGGGCTTCTGGTTTTTGGGTCGCATAGCCCGTGCGTTCGGGATCTTTCTGGTGCAGGTGGCTGATATCGCTCCACACATCTGCTGGTGACATTGGCGTATCCTCATCATATGTGTAAGTACGACCCGCCGAGCGGATCGTCCACGAAATTCGGCCATCGGCCCCTACTTCTTTGCGCATATGATTGCGTTTTTGTGCGCCTCTGCGCTCGCCAACCCTTTCACCATGGAAGCAGTAGTGTGCAGACTTTGTGTAGAGCAAGATCGTATCATGTTTGCGGGCATAGCGTTTTTGTGCGCGACCACCTGACTCATAATGCCAGATGATTTCATTTTTGAAGCCAGGGCCATCGGCACGTGGGCTAAAGCCAAAAATTTCATCCAGGATGATCTTGGCATAGTGAGTGACACGCCAATCGAGATGGATATAGAGGCTTCCGTCCGGCGAGAGGAGAGTATGTAAAAGTATCAATGTTTCGTAGAGCCACTGAAGATAACGGTCTAAGTCATTCTTCCATGTATCCGCATAGGCTAACTGTGTTCCACTCGTAAAAGTGCGGCCAGTCATAAAGGGGGGATCGATGTAGATAAGATTGATAGAGGCTATGAATTCGGGAAAGAGAGCTGGCAGGGTAGCGCCGTTATCACCCCAAACCAGACGGTTGTGCCAATTGTTTGTAGAGGAGGAGATAGCCTCTGATTGACCTGAAGGAGGATAGTGTTCTCGATTAAGAAGTTGATAGCAGCCGGGCGTTGAAACGGTCTCTTGCCCTCTTTCATGGTTTGAATATGAGATGAGAAAGTTATTTTTGCCCTTCCATATCAATTCTGCCATAAAAATCCTTTCTGGGGATCCTCATACCTGCGGGCTGAGGGGGGAAAGAAAGGCACACGACCTCATGTCGAACCCTGTGTGTACCCATCGTTGTTAAAACAAAACTCCAACTATCTTCATCATAGGGGAGAAATCCAACGATGTCAATGATTTTTATTCGTATCATACATCCCATTGTAATATATTGTTGTTTGTATTGAAGGGCAAGAAGCCCATCCCACCTGAAGCATCAACTATCTTCAGCGGATTTTGGCGAAATGGAATTAAGAAGTACTTATGCAGGATTTAGCGAGTTCTCTGGTGGAAAGATGAGAAAGGTGATAGAGTAGAGTACACATTCTTTTGGCAAGCCTTACGTGCCCTTGCTTGGGCAAAAAAAGAGTAGGAGAATACAGAACATGAGTCAGAAACAGATTTAGGTGGGCGCCAGGCTCCCGACTTTTCCCTGCCCACACAGAGCGGACAAACTGTCAGTCTGAACGATTTTCAGGGACAGAAAGCCGTTGTTCTTTATTTTTACCCGAAGGACAACACACCCGGCTGTACCACCGAGGCGTGTTCATTTCGCGATAGCTACGAAGTCTTCAAAGAGGCTGGAGCTGAAGTTATCGGTGTCAGTTCCGACAGTGAGGAGTCTCACCAGCAGTTTGCCAGTAAGTACAAACTGTCTTTTCTTCTACTCAGCGACCGCAATGGTGAACTCAGAAAGAAATATGGTGTTCCTACTACGCTTGGGCTTTTGCCGGGACGTGTCACCTACGTCATTGATAAACAGAGAATTGTGCGCCACGTCTTCTCGTCCCAAATCGCGCCAGCAAAACATGTGGAAGAGTCGCTCAAAATTCTCGAGACGCTGAAATAAGGTAACTACTCAAGCTCCCTTTTTCTGATTCCTCCAGCGCCTTGGCGCTTCGCTGACTGTTTTGTTGTCGTTGGCAGAGTTTGCGGCACAAACTCTGCCAACGACAACAAAATGAGAGCGAGCCACCGCAGGTGGTGAGGAGACTTGAGTAGTTGCCGATTCCTATGAGAACTGGCCTTACTTGTTGCGCGTCAGGGTCCAGGGGCCATTCCCGCTCTGTTGATTCCAGGTTCCCTCTAATCGGGAGCCATCTGCTGAAAGGGCGAATCCCGCTACTCCATGCTGATCGTTCCAGGATTGGTAGTACGCGAAAGCCAGCACACGTGTTGCAGGGTTAAACGTCCCTATCGTGACCTGGCCCTGTCCAGATGCCTGATCCCAGTGTCCTTCAACGTGCTCAGACGATCCCGTAAGTGTCAGAGGACCATATTGTGTTGAATACCATGTGCCAAAATACTCGTTTGACCCATATTGTTATCTCCTTGTGTAAGCACATTTTATGCTTGAATTGTACTCTAATGATTATATAGCAGTACCTATTCCCATTATATCTGGTGTGCCAAAACGTCGAATTTTGTATAACTTGCTCACCTCAGTCAGTCAGGGAGAGTGCCAACATCGTGGAGGGAAGAATTTGAGGGGAAAATGGCAGTGAAACGGACAGAAGGGTGGTAAACTTGTGGGGAGAGAAGACCAACAAATTATCTCTTCGGCGTTAGATTGGTATTTAGAAGCAGTGGTTAGGAGATATTTTTATGCAGAGACGTTTTGGTACCCCTGCATTGTGTTCATTACTGGTATTGGTTGTCATATTCCTCTCTTCATGTGGCATATCCAGGGTTGGTACAATTCCTCGCGGTACACCGGATACCGGTAATGGAACGCTGGCAGTGATCCCTACAGGCTCACCAGATCCACTAGTTGTGCCACCAGCTCCGGCCAATGCCACTGGTGCTTTTTACTCATTCGTGCGGGCAAACCAGCTCTGGGTTACTCTGAACGGGACAAAACCTGTCCAGGTGACAAATTTCGATTTTACCAGTGTTCCCAATGTCTTCTGGTATCGACCCGTCTGGTCAAAGGGAGACCACTATATCGCCTTTATTATGGCGGCTCGTCCTATGGGGCTTGGCGGAGGTGGCTGTCCTGGCCCTGATTATGGTGCCAATGGAAATCTCTACCTGATGAATACAGAGACAAAACAGTTCACCAGGATAGCATTTCCCTCTATTCTCCAGAATGTTCAGATGAAGGGGACCCCTCAGAACGATTATTGGCAGTATGTTTTCTGGGAAGATGCAACACATCTACTGGCATGGTACAATGATGTGACTGGAAAGGTGAGCAGTGCAGCTGGCTTATACCGCTACGATATCAATACGCAGAAATTGACACAGGTTATTCCACTGAGTGTTCTTGGAAGTGCGACACTTTCTAGTCCTCAGAAGAATATGCCATTACTAATCTCTCTACGTTATAGCAATGGGCAACTTTTCTATCAAGTCGTCGTACATCCTTTTGAGCAGCAAAGTCAGGTGGTTATTTATCGTCATTCTGTAAGCCATCCGGAGATGCAGAGTAGCAAAATCTTGCAGATAGGAACCGAGCCATGGTGTGCTCTCCCACAGAGTGGACCTTATATAAAACCCGGCTGGGATATTTCGTCCAATGGTGAGCAACTTGTCACTCAGATGATTACAGCAACAAGTTCTACTCAGGCAGTAGGAACTATCCAAACGCTTAACCTGGAAGACGGTTCAACTACAGCACTGTTTGCGCAAGCACCTGTGGACCTGCTTGGGCAGGATCTTCTACTGATGTGGGGACCAGATAGCCAGACCGTCGTCGCTACAGCATCTCATATGCTGACTCCAATTGGTCCTTACTCTGCATCTCTGGCGGATCCAGCAGCGATGCAACAATATACTCCTAACCTGGCAGGACAGGTTGTCTGGCGGTCCGATAGTTCAGCATTTGCACTGCAAAATGCTGAAACAGTAGATCAGACGGAAACACCGAATGTTTACGTGTTTTTTACAGGAGACACACGTGGGCGAATGTTATTAACAGATGCCCTTGAATTTAGTTGGGGATAAATTTTCATGAATGCTGTTCTGTGGACCTTAGCAAGTGTAGTTGCCTATATCGGTGGATTGATAATCATCGTGAGAGTAACGCCCAGACTGCTGTTACATTCCTTTGACGAATTTACCTTTATGGGAATTGCCGCTTTGGACATCTTTGGGGCTATCCTGATATTTGGCTCTGTGGGTGTGACGTATGGCTTGTTTAATGCTGCTTTAGCTATTAAGATTTTCGATTCCCTGTTGTTAGTCATTGTCATCCTGGTGACACTACGTATATCACTATCCAGTTTCAGGCCGCGTATCGTTAGTGGAACGTTCCGGCTTTCTCGCATTCTGGCGGGCAGTTTTTGTCTTTGTCTTGCTGCTGCTGCCCTTTACTCCATAGTACAGTTTTTCCATGCCTGATGAGAAGAGAAGTGACCTGTACTCCTGTACACGTTGATATAGGGAGTACAGGTCACTTCTTGCATTACACGAAATGCCCGAACCACTCAACGATACGGCACAGTCGATCTACACGCTGCTGTAGCTGTACCTGCCTGGGCCAATCCATCAAGTGACTGGCATTGGGATAGCCGAATTTGTGTTATCATGAAAATGTATCGGTTTTGTCTCCTTTGAATGCTAGAAGGGACACATCTCATGGTATTTCGGGGAAGAGGTAAGCTAAACAATGATTGTACGCGATATTATGACTACCAAATTGGTGACAGTTGCACCTGATGATACACTGGCTCATGCTGCCAACGTATTGCGCCAATATCAATTCCATCATTTGCCAGTGGTCCGTACCGTAAATATAAACGATTTACCACAGCCGGAGCACGATTCACGGAAGACAATATCTTTTACTCGAAGGCTTACTCACTTCTCAAGATATTGATATGGTGGCGGCGCTTGCTCAGCAAAATTCTTCCGCTGATGAACAGCAACGATCCTGGCAAGAGCATACTGTTGCTGAGGTGATGCATCGTGCTCTTATCCGTGTGACACCGACAACTGGCGTTGCGGCGGCCGCACAATTACTTGTTGAGCGTGGACTAAACTACTTACCCGTGGTGGAGTATGGTCATATCGATCAGGAAAGCAAAACTCTCCTGGTTGGTTTGCTCACACGTAGTGACCTGCTGATTACTCTTTCGCGTGCTATGGGAGCTTTTGAACCAGGAATGCAGTTAGATATTCCCTTACCAATCGGAGATCTGACTCCTTTAGCGGAAACCTTACGTATTGCGACCGAGCTACATATAAGGATACGCAGTATTATGGCAGTGCCTCTGGCTGATGGGGTGCCCCATGTTGTAACTGTGCGCCTGGGTACAATCAATCCTACCCCTTTATTAATGCGTTTACAGGGGGAAGGCATTCAATATTCATTTGGTAGTCCGCTCGTAGATGATGGCACATTCGCAGAGGGTAGTAAATATGCTTAATACATTGCCTCAACATAGAGCGCGGATGATCTTTGATCCCGAAGAACTACGCTACGACTTTGGAGCGTGGCATCCGTTGCAACCTA
The DNA here is from genome assembly GCA_963814985.1 of uncultured Chloroflexia bacterium. Taxonomy (GTDB): domain Bacteria; phylum Chloroflexota; class Ktedonobacteria; order Ktedonobacterales; family Ktedonobacteraceae; genus CAWFFV01. The sequence continues at coordinate 482,408 of CAWFFV010000057.1, forward strand.
TGCGTCTAAAAGCGTTGATGGATCTGCTGGAGAGTAGCAGACTTTGGCGGGCTGATGATGAGCGTACATACCTGAAGCTGCGCGCCGCAACTATAGAGGAGTTAAGTCTGGTTCATACCCATGATTATATCGCGGCAGTCCAGCGTCTGAGCCTTCCCGAAGATAGCAATATGGACTCTGTCCAACGGGCACAATTGGCTCTCCACTACGGATTTGGCGATGCCGATACCCCTGCTGCGTCAGGTATGCATGATGTATCTGCACATGTTGTTGGTGGTACTTTAATAGCAATAAGTGCGGTAATGGGTCTTCCAGAAGGTGGTGTCTTCGACACGGAAGAAGAGCGTCCTTTGCATGTTTTTCATCCTGCTGGGGGCTGGCATCATGCATGGGCTGAGCGAGCATCGGGTTTCTGTATTTACAATGATCCCGCAATTGCTATTGCCCATGTACTGAGATCCAAAGAAGCCAAAGTATTGTATGTTGACTTCGATGCCCATCATGGTGATGGTGTACAGCGTGCATTTTATGATGATCCGCGCGTGATGACCGTCTCTATTCATGAAACAGGACGCCATCTTTTTCCTGGCACCGGTGATGTACTTGAGTTGGGGAGTAGGGGAGGGCGTGGCTACTCGGTAAATGTGCCCTTAGAGCCATTTACCGAAGATGACTCATATATCGAAGTGATGGACTCGCTGCTTTCTCCTCTGGTGACCGCATTTGCTCCCGATGTGATCATCACTGCACATGGCTGTGATACCCATGCCTGGGATCCACTGACCCACCTTAGTTTGACCATGCGCGGAATTCGTGCGCAGGTAAAAATGGCACACCAGCTCGCACATACGTACTGCCAAGGACGTTGGGTAGCAATCGGCGGCGGCGGTTATGACCTGTATCGTGTAGTGCCACGTGCCTGGAGTATCTTGTGGGCAGAGATGTCGGACCAACAAGTACCTGAACGACTACCGGAGAAGTGGGTAGAGCACTGGCAGCCGATCTGGCAAGGAGTCCAGGATCAGGAACAGGCGGCCCAACAAGCCATGGAGAAAACTTCCACATCTACCAATTTTCCCACAACTTTTATGGATCGGCCAGAAGATTTTCCTCCGCAACCTCGTCGTTGGTCCATCAGCCATACTAACAGGCATACAGTCTCACTGGTGCGTCATCTCGTAATTCCCTCTTCGGTGCGGCAGGCCTTTCCATCGATGGGACAGCGTTCACCATTAGCTGGTCTATTTGACTTGTTACACTTAAACAAAGAGTCAACCCCTTCGCGTAGTAAAGCAATGGAGACTCACTCTGGTCCCATCTTGCTTCGTGATTTCTGTCCCCCTTCGCTCGTTGAGCGTCTGAAGCCGGATAGTGGGTTGCGAGCATTTGCCCGTTTTCCAGAGCGTGAGCATCAGTTACTTTTAAATATTGCCAGGAGTCCCGATTGTGCTCTTGCGCTTGCCCATACACCCACAGGCGAGATCGTTGGTGAAGTGACAATTGCCCCTGCTGATGAATGGTGGGAGGGGATTGAAAATTTGTATGAGGTTGCTATTGAAGTTAGCTCAAATTGGCGTAGCGAGGGCATTGCCCACAACCTGTTGGCATTTGCATTAGAGCTTGATGCACTGGAGGATATGATCTTCTTCGCAATGGGCTTATCGTGGCATTGGGACACCGAAGGTCTGGGTATCTCGATGTATCGCTATCGTGAGTTGATCGTCCAGATCTTTGCATCGCAAGGCTTTGTCGAGTATCCCACAACTGAGCCAAACATAAGCATGGAGCCTACAAATGTCTTAACAGCGCGTATCGGCAAACGTGTAGATAAGCGTATTATCAGTCAGTTTCTCAACCGGCTCCTCAGTTCTCAGCATCTCTCAGGCTTCTACTCTCGGTGAGCTTGTGAAGAGCATGCAGATGCGTTTAAATGCATCTGCATGCTCTTCACAGAGTGAAAACCGCGATCTTAGCGTTTTTCATTCTCTCCGTGAACGGCATGGCCACCTTTGCGTCCAGCTTCGCGGGCTTCTTCACTGGTGAACTCATGAGCAGTGCCTTTCTCATGAGCCATAGGGCCTGCTTTCTGGTGCTGTTCCTTGCTAACGGACTCACTGCCTTTGCGTCCAGTTTCGCGGGCTTCTTCACGAGTGAACTCATGGGCAGTGCTTTTCTCATGAGTCATAGGGGCAGATTTCTGGCGCTGTTCCTTGCTGACAGACTCCCCGCCCTTGCGTCCAGTTTCGCTACGTTTCTCGTGCGGTGACTTCTCCTGTTTTTCCTGTTCAGGCATGTTTCTTCTCCTTAAATTTTCATCCTTATCGCTTTCGAACTCTCATTCCATTGTTACTGGGGAATGGTAGCTCTTTCTTGAACACGGTCGAGAACGGAAATCAGATACTCAACACTATTTTATGTGTCTTTATTTATCTTGAAGGCATTTCCTCAATCGAGAACAAAAGGGTAAAAACAGAGTACATGCAGTTTGGGGTTCCTCCGCACGGCTTACAAACATTAGAAAATGATAAGAAATAAATAAGAATAAGATAAGTAATCGAATTGCTAGTTTTATTAAAGAGATACCCAATGGCTTTAATATACTTTAGTTTATGCTTAGAGAGATGTAATGAAGAGTTTAGAAAGATCGAAACTACTTGATCTTTCTACTTGAAACGGCTACGCTAAGGAGGACAAAGAAAAGTGAGGATATAATTATGCAAGTACGAGAACGCACTAAAGCCCAGGCTCCCGAAATATCTGATGGTACATTGGTGAGACAAACTCTTGCTGGCGACCAGCATGCCTTTGAAATGTTGGTATGTCGCTATAATGTGCCATTATTCAATTTCATCTGCCATTGTCTGGGTGATTATGATCTGGCGTGTGATGTATCGCAGCAAGTTTTTCTTCAGTTATATATTTCCATGCCCACATTGTGGACGGGAGAACCCCTCAAAGCCTGGCTTTTCCAGGTGGCACGCAATCGATGTCTGGATGAGTTGAGGCGTAAGCGTGCCATTCACTTCTCTGATCTAGAGTTATCTAATGATGATGATGACCTCTCCCCGTTGGCCATTATGCCTGATACACGTCCTTTACCTGAAGAGATTGCTGAGCGCCATGATTTACAGCGTACTCTGCAAAAAGCGATAGAAGGGTTGCCACCCAAATTTCGCTCGGTGGTTCTTTTACGGTACGCTGGACAGCTAAGTTTCTCGGAAATTGGTAGGACACTCAACATGCCAGAGGCGACGGCAAAAACATACTTTCAGCGTGCTCGTCCATTACTACGTGCCGCACTCACCTCACAGGGACAATCAGCATCCGTTTCCTAGTGTTTCTCAATATTCTCTAAGAAACCTTAAAAAGTGAAACTTCCTTTTTCCGTTTTTCGTACTAATAGCAGAGATGGTATGAATAACGTAAGAGGGAGTATATATGCAATATTCTCACCGGCTTCTTTTCTCTGAGGAAATGTCGTCGGATGATGAGATTGATAATCTCTTCAACCAATTGCAACACGTAGAACCACCCCGATCGTTGGTAGAGCGCATCATGAATGCAGTAGCGCATCTATCTCACTTACCGCCATCGCTCCCCTCTACTGCGTGGGATGACCAGGATGATTGTGTGATGCGTCGTGATCACTTGACACCATCCTGAGCCAGATTGCGCAATCTGGCCTGTTTGAAAGCGAAGTAGACTCTCCAGAGAGCAAAGAATGCCATGTACCGTACGAGCAAGGTCATCTTAGTACATAGCATTCTGCTGCTATTGCCTCAGATTCTCAAATGTTACGCGTGATTAAGAGAATATAATCATTGAATCTTCTGACGGTGTTGTGACCATGCCTATGCGATCTGATCTGAGAGTTTACCCGTATTTACCAACCAACGGATAAATTCGAGACGACGGTGATCAGCGGCGGCCTGACGTCTCTCTTTCTCGTTGTAGTCGATACGGAGTTTACTTAACTGAATGACTTCATTCTCTGCAAATCCACCCTTACGTAAGATGTCGCGATCTTCCTTGCGGTCCATATGAACCTCCTTCTTGGGGCTGATAACAACTACTGAGGGGCGATCATTAACATGCGTTTTACACGCTTGAGAAGTGTCTGAATGGGATATGGTTTGGGTAAATGGTCCAATGTGAGTCTGGTTTCACCGTTGCTACGTATCTGTTTTCGCGCGGCAGTAGTTGAACTCGTTGTGAGGATTACTGGTATGCCAGTGGAGGCTCGCAAGGTCTGCAAGACATCCCAGCCATGGACATTGCCATTGAGTTCAAGATCGAGCACTACAAGATCGGGGATAAAGTGATGGAGAGTTGCGATAGCTAATTCTCCACTATTTACGGTAACAACGATATAACCGTGAACTGTTAAAAAATCAGCTTCTAGAGCAGCAAGCGTGGGGTCGTCTTCGACCACCAAAATGCGCTGAAAGGTATGCAGCCCTTCAAGCTGTTTGTCTTGCGGAAGAACAGATATGTGGAAACCATGTATCGCTGTTCCGCTCAACAAACCCATGGTACCGCTGACCAACATTCTATTAGTCGCATCATTATCTTGCATAACATCCTGCTTCCGCAAGGATATACTTTTATCTCTATCTGTAGCATACCTCATAAGAAGTGATAATCTCGTGAATATGGCCTCTTCCTTGTGAAGATTGTGTGAATTTTCTCAATATTTTTCAATACCTGTTTTCAGTTCTTTTGCGGATAAGAAAAAGAGTTATAGCTCTTCAGGATCTGGTGGAGGAACAAAGTAGCCTACACCTAATTCATTGTGTAAAAAACGTGGTTGTGACGGATCAGGTTCGAGTTTGCGGCGCAGATGACGTATAAAGGTGCGCAGATAGGTATTTTCGCCGCTGTAATCTGGTCCCCACACACGCTGTAACAAGTCTTTATGCGTCAGGACTTTTCCAGCGTTGTGGGTGAGTTCGCGGAGCAGGTCATACTCTGTTGGCGTAAGGTGAACCTCCTGGCCCCCTGAACGTACGATACGATGGGCAAAATCGACCAGGAGGCCATGCTCACCTCCGCAGCAATAAGTAGGACGTTGCCCATCGCTACCTGTGGTGCTACTACGCAAGCGGGCAGCCTCATCGGCCCGGCGTAGCGCAACACGGATACGAGCTAATAATTCATTAATACTAAACGGTTTGGTGAGATAATCATCGGCACCAAGGTCAAGGGCTTTAATTTTTACTGGTTCTTCGTCGTGGGCAGAAAGTATAATGACAGGTGCTCCACTCCATTCACGCAGGCGACGTAAAAATGTTAACCCATCTAATGTGGGCAGGGTGAGATCCAACAAAACGAGTTGTGGCTGAAAAATCGCTGCCAGATCGATAGCCTGTGCACCATCACGTACGGCCTGGACATGAAATCCGCGAGCCTTCAACTGTGCGAGCAAAAATGTACGCATCTGTGGATCATCTTCAACACAAAGGATACGGACCTTTTTATCTGTAGTGGACATTGTGTTTGCTTTCCTCCAGTAGTGTCTTTTGTTTGATTGTATTCTTTCTTTGTGCCTCTACCTGCCCCGCTTTCCGACAAAGACCGGAAGTGTAAACGCAAAGATTGCTCCCTGACCAGGACTACTCTTTAATGTAAGTGTGCCACCGTGAGCTTCGATAATACCTCGACTGATATACAGACCCAATCCTGTTGCTGGACTCCAACGCGCAGTGCCACGTCGTCTCTCCATTGCTGGTTGTCCTGGACGATCCACCGCTGGTCGGCTCATCGCGGCAAATGTGCTAAAGCGTGTGAAAAGTTCTTGCTGTTGTTCGGGAGACATCCCTGGTCCCCGGTCAATGACGCGCAGGGTTACGCCTGTTGGCTGTTGATCATTTGCCTCGAAGACAGGTTCGACATCCAGAGAGACCGTATCTCCCTCGGGTGCATAGCGAAAGGCATTACTCAACAGATTAGTAAGGACGCTCATAATCAGTTCATAGTCGGCCATCACGGCAGGTAATTGCGGTGGCAATCTAATCTGCAAAAATCGCTTTGAAGAGGTAATTAATGCTTCCAGGCGATCTTGCAGGTCCTCCATCATCTCTGGCAAAAGGATTGGTTCAAGCTCAAGGCGTAAAGCGCCTGCCTCGACGCGAGAGGCATCCAGGAAGTGGTTGACCATTCCCACAAGTCGTTCTACTTGTTCATCTGCGGTCTGTAAAAAATCGTACTGTTCATCACTTGACCACTGCAAGTCCTTAGCAAGCAGTGCACTCAAGTGTGCGCGAATATTTGCCAGCGGTGTTTTGAGTTCGTGCGTCATTGTTGTGAAAAAATCTTCTCGTGCATGTTCCAGCGCCTTGATGTTAGTGATCTCATGTAAGACAACAATTGCACTTGAGATTGTTCCGTCGGTCGTACGTAACGGCGCTGCATTGACAAGGAGATGGATTGTTTGTCCATTTTTCATTGTCGTATGCAATTCTGCTTCGCTTGCAACTCCTTCGATGAGTGCTTGATAAAGGGGACTTTCTTCATATGGTACTGGAGAACCAGGTGTCCTGTAGACGCTGATCATACGGAAGAGTGTGGTAGCGTTTTTGCCGACAAGACCCTTAGCGGCTTCGTCAGAGTTGTCGAGTGGCTCCAGTGGGAGTCCCATTTTTTGTAAAAGCTGTGCGGCACGGAAATTGATGAGTACGATCGAGCTATCTTCTGCCGAAATCAAAATCACCCCTGAGGGCAAGCGTTCCAGGAGCAGTTCCATACGTGCGCTGGCTAATTCCTGTGCAGCCTTTGCCTCTTGTAAGGCTTTGTTACGTTGGGCTAGCTCTGCTGTGCGAGCTACCACTTCGGCTTCGATGTGTTCCCGTGCAGCGGCTTCTTCGGTTACATCATGATAGATGATAATGAAGGCAAAAATATCACCGAGGTCATCTCGAATAGGGGTGTATGAGCAACTTAATGTGTAGAAGTACCCATCGGCTCCTACTACCTTTATCTCATCAGTTTGTCTCTTCAGAGCACGACGTTCAAGTTCGTGTATGAGATCAGGCGTGTTTCCCAGATCTATCTGGAATCTGGCGGTACTGCGGGCAATGGCTTGGACAACCGACATGCCAAGTACTTCTTCATTCCACCCAAATAGCTTACGAGCAGCATGATTAGCGCTTGCCACACGCCAGCGGGGATCATAGATCACAACACTGTCAGGTATGGCTTGCATCACATTTTCCCTCTGGTGGGCATTACGGCGTGCCACTCGTGCCCATTGATCAATGCTGCGAAAGAGACGGGCATTCTGGATTGCTAGCCCGGCTTGAAGTGAGAACTGTTCTAATAACTCGACCTCTTCGGCTGGAAAGCCTCGTGCGCGGATATGATAGACCTCAATACATCCCAGTACGGTACTGCTATGTGACCTGACATCTTTTTTCTGACCGACCGTCTGGTAATTACTTTTGTTATCAGTAGGAGCTGGCTCGAAGATGGGAACGCTGAGAGCTGAACCGGGACGATAAGGGAGACCCGCTTCGTCAAGATAGGGAAACTCCATATCGGGCACCTTGCTTGTATCCGTAATGATCATCGTGGAGCCTTCTTGCACAACAAGACCTGAGAGAGTATGTTCATCAATTGGTGGATGCCAGTCATATGAGCGGGGATGTACACCTTTTTGTGCGGCAACGGTGACGGTACGAGGGATGTCAGATGTATTACGTTTTGGTTCCTCGGTGGCTGAGATACGCGTTTCCCCTGAGTGATCGATTAAGAGGATTGCACAGCGTTTTGATCCCACCATATCTTGCAAGGCTTGTAGGATGCGGTCGAGTACTTGTGGCAATGCAGATGCACCTGCGATAGCTGAGGAGATATGGTGGATGGCCTTTAAATGCAGGCGTGAGCGAACAGTATCAGTGACATCTTCAATGGTAATGAGAAGTGGGGGAGCCGTGATCTGTGTATCCTGTTCCCTTTTGTCTGTCTCTGGCAATGTAAGAATAGGTGAACGTTCAATGGAGACTCGCCAATAGGTGCGCCCTCTGGTTTCAAGAAAACCTTCATAAGGAACTTCTTCATATTGTAAGCGCTGTCCTGTTAAGACCACATGTTGCAAGAGCGGGACTGCCACCATGTAGACAGCTGTGGGTATCACTTCATCAATACAATGTCCTCTTACATCTTGATGATTCCATGGCTCATCAAAGAGTGCATGCAGATACGGATTGACGTAATGAATGCGCAAATTAACGGAGTCGAGGATAGCAACGCCAACCGAGACATATCCGAGGATATACTCAAGTTGTCCAGCTTGTCCTGGCTTCGTACATCTACTTTTTCTAGATACCCCTGGGGTATGCTTGATTATCTTCTTTTTACTAGTATCTGTCATAGTGGTGCAGTGTCAAACTTCTTGTAAAGGAACTAGATTCTCTACTCATATTATAGCGTTTTTTTGTAAGGATGTCTCCTTGTCGCAAGATGTTTGTCAGCGAAGAGTGATTCTGTTATCATTGCAGCATAAAATATGGTGTTTAGTTGGCTGAAAATGGGGGATTATAGTTTATGGATCTGCGTGGAAAGCGTGTCTTAGTGATGGGATTGGGCTTGCAAGGCTCTGGTATGGCAGCGGCACGATATGCAGCTCAACAGGGGGCGATTGTGCGTGTGACGGATATGAAGTCACCAACAGTGTTGGCTCCTAGCGTACAGGCGCTGGCAGGCCTGCCAATCGAGTTTATATTGGGTGAGCATCGCGAAGAAGATTTTCTTTGGGCTGATGTGGTAATTCGTAATCCTGGTGTTCCACGTTCTTCGCCTTATCTGTTGCTTGCCCAGGAACATGGCGCGCGTATTGAGATGGAGATAGCGATTTTCTTTCTTGTCTGTCCGGGACGTATCATCGGCGTAACGGGTACACGTGGTAAAACCACAGATCTCAAGTCTCATTTATGAAATACTCCATGCCAGTGGTGCGCAGACCATTTTAGGAGGCAATGTAGCAGGTGTTGAGACCCTTTCACTTTTACCACAAATCACAGCAGAGACATTAGTGGTATTGGAACTCTCAAGCTGGCAACTCGAAGGATTGGCACCCCATGAGATGAGTCCATCCGTAGCTGTGATGACGAATGTCTATCCCGATCACCTTGATACGTATCGTGATATGAAGGACTATGCTGAGGCAAAAGCTAACATATTTCGTCATCAGTCCTCTGCCGGTATAGCTCTCTTTAACTATGATAATTCCTGGACACGTCGCTTTGGAGAGCAAGCAGCAGGCAAAACATGGTTTACCAGTATCCAACGTGGAGGAAGTTTTGCACGAGGTTCCACTCAACTTGATCCTTTCATTTTTACCAGGACGCCGCTGGTGGGAAAACATAATCTGGAAAATATTTTGCAGGCAACGACAGTGGCACGCTTGCTAGGGGTGTCGGATGAAATTATTGATGCTACTGTGCGCCGCTTCCGTGGGATTGCACATCGACTGGAAGAGGTGTGTGTGGTCAATGGTGTGCGCTATATCAACGATAGTACGAGTACGACACCAGTAGCAGGACGTGTAGCTCTAGAAGCATTTGAAGGGTCAATCGTGCTGGTTGCGGGTGGCAATACCAAGCATCTTCCGTTAGAACAATGGCCGGCAATAATTATTGAGCGTTGTCGAGACGTGATTCTACTGGCGGGAAATGGGACAGACGAGTTGATCATCGCCCTTCGCGAGGAAGTACAGAAGCAGGGCGCGAGTGATCCTGTACGAGGCGTCTTTGACAATTTTACGCAGGCTATGGATGCTGGTGTTGCTTTGACTCGTCCTGGGGATGTCTTGCTCTTCTCTCCAGGTTTCACCAGTTTTGGTATGTTCCTTAACGAATTTCATCGTGGAGATCAGTTTGTCGAGTATGTTCACGGCTTGTAGGTGAAGCATGTGATCCGATCCATAGAAGTTTTTTTGCTTATACATAAGTAAAAGCTTTAGTATTGATGCTGACGTCTTTCACTGATACCGCAAAACACCAGATTGGTGTGCTTTGAATTGTCTGGTTAAGCGGCTCCACAGGCCGTATAAGTATATATAACTTAGTGCTTTAATTAGTTGCACTCGACTCCCAAGTTTGGTAGACTGACAGTAGCCAGGGGCGGGGCGCGTTAGGGTATACTTTGATAGAGTAGGTGCGCCGTCAATAGTAGTTTATAACATGGCCATAACAGAGCAGCCCCAAAGGAGAAATATTTTTATGAAGATGATGGTGAGCAGGAAGGCTCTGGAAGATTACGGATTGGTAAATTTGGGAAATATCAACTGGAATCTTTCTCCAACCGTCCTGGTTGAACAGGCATTGGCACGTAAAGAAGGTATTTTAGCCTCCAATGGAGCTTTAACAGCGACTACAGGAACGCACACGGGGCGCTCCCCCAAAGATAAATTCATCGTGTCCAGTGAGGAATCAGCGGCAAAAATCTGGTGGGGCGAAAACAACCATCCGATGACACGTGAAACCTATGAAGTAGTGCGCAGAAGTCTGGCCGATTACTTACAGGGACGTGATGTCTACGTACTGGATGCCGCAGCTGGTGCCGATCCACGGTACCGCATGCCTATCCAGGTGATTACTGAGTTAGCCTGGCATAACTTGTTTGCACAACAACTCTTTTTGCGAGCAAAAGCGAGTGATGAATTCAGTGAGCGTCCTGGTTTTACCATTCTCTGCGTACCGCATTTCCGTACCAATCCGCGCATCCATGGCACCCGCTCTGAAGCCGCAATCATTCTCGATTTTGAAGAGCGCCTTGTTTTGATTGCAGGCACCGAATATGCGGGTGAGATGAAGAAATCAATTTTCACTGCTCTCAACTTTATTTTACCTGCTGAAGGTGTCTTACCAATGCACTGTTCGGCAAATATTGGTCAAGAGGGGGATGTCGCTCTCTTCTTTGGTCTCTCCGGAACAGGCAAAACCAGCCTTTCGGCAGATCCCAGCCGTCATCTGATTGGTGACGATGAGCATGGCTGGGGCGAGAATGGCGTCTTCAACTTCGAGGGTGGCTGTTATGCAAAGTGTATTCATCTCTCGCAGAAATACGAGCCACAAATCTGGAACGCCGTTCGCTTTGGTGCTGTCTGTGAGAACGTCGTGCTTGATGCGGAAACGCGAGTACCAGATTACGATGACGACTCGCTGACGGAGAATACTCGTGTGGCCTATCCCGTCGATTTCATTGATAATGTAGTTGAGTCGGGCATAGGTGGTCACCCACAGGCGGTTATCTTCCTGTCAGCGGACTCGTTTGGTGTGTTGCCTCCCATCTCCAAACTGACCACGCAACAGGCGATGTACTATTTCCTGTCAGGCTATACCAGCAAACTGGCGGGTACCGAAGCCGGCGTCACGACACCACAGGCAACATTTAGCTCCTGTTTCGGGGCGGCCTTCTTACCGTTGCGTCCTGGTGAATATGCTAACCTGCTTCGTGAGCGTATCGAGAAGCACAACGTACGTTGCTATCTCATTAACACAGGTTGGACGGGTGGTCCTTATGGAGTTGGCAGCCGTATCAATATCAACTACACACGTGCTATGGTGAGTGCAGCGATTAGTGGAGAACTCGATGATGTTGAAACAGTGACGGATCAGATCTTTGGCTTCCATGTTCCCACAAGCTGTCCACTGGTGCCCAGCTCGGTTCTCATCCCTCGTGAGACCTGGGATGATAAAGAGGCCTATGACCGACAGGCGAAGAATTTAGCCGAGCGCTTCAAAAAGAATTTTACCCAGTTCACCTTGCCTACCGACGAGGTACGTAACGCAGGCCCGAAGTAATGTTGTGAAGTTGAAAAGAGGTCATTGGTCATTTCCCTTCTTTTGGAGAGGAAAAGATCGATGGCCTCTTTTTTTTGTTGGGGAAAAAGTAGAAAGCAAGACTGTTGATTTTTCAACCGTTTTTGACTATACTAGTAAGGGTAGGATTTTCCCATCCTGTAAGCGGAGATGGGTATCCAGAACGGGATTTTGGTGAATGTCATGAGTATGGTTGGTAATGATACTAGCGTAGAGCATGAAATATACCTGATGCTCAAGAAGACATTTATCCTATTGGATGATTGTGAGCGCCAGTTCTTCGCTGAATACGGATTGAGTACGCGTCAGTTCTGGGTGCTACGACATCTTAGCGAGCGGCAAAAGTGTTCGATGGTAGATTTGAGTCGCGTTTTGTTCACAGATAAGAGCAATGTAACTGGTATTGTTGACCGTCTGGAACACCTCAACCTTGTTACGCGAACACCCAACTCTTATGATCGTCGAGTGATTCTTGTCGCACTCACACCAGAAGGTCATTGTCTACGTAATGCGGTGAAAGAAGAGCATGATTTGCGCATTTGTGATCTCATGAGTGTAGCGAATGGCACAAATTTGCAATCCTTACTAGATTATTTGTATGCGATCAGCCGTAATATCGAGACGCACCTGGGGCATGTCAACAACACACAAGTTTCTTGACATGTTTCCATGAGATCGCTAAGAGTGTGCAATGTGGCACAAGAGAGGAAAGAAGACGCCTCATGAACACCTCGCATCTTCTCCAGGCATGTTTTCACAAATGAGAAACAGCATGCATACAATCATCCATTGCGGGTAGGCTCCGTTTTAGCATTGCTCGTCGATACTCGTAAATATAGGATGAGGAACACATTAGTTTCCTTGTATTTTCCGATACTGGAGGATTTGGCCATGTCATTCAAGCGTATCCTACGATACCTGTTGCCACTCACCGTCCTGGGTACCATGCTTCTTGCCGCTTGTGGTGGCTCAGGTAGTACAACGCCATCTACAGGACCAGTCACATTGACGTACTGGTACACTGAGGGGACAGCAGAAACACCCGTCATCCTCACTTTGATTAAGCAGTTTGAGCAGCAGAATCCCAATATCAAGATCAATGCCCAACTCGTTCCTTTTGGAGATGCCCAGGCTAAATTTGCCACCACTGCCCAGGCTGGTAAAGCCCCAGACGTGTTACGTTCCGATGTTGGTTGGGCCACCCAATTTGCTTCGTTACGTTACCTGCTTCCCATTGACTCGATGGTTTCCCAGAGCGACCTGGCGGACTATCTGCCTTCAGCTCTCAACTATGACAAGTTCAACGGCAAGCTTTACGGGTTGCCCCAGGTAACCGATTTCCTGGCTCTGATGTATAACAAAGCGGTGTTCGCAAAGGCAGGAATTACCACTCCTCCAGCAACGGAGGCCGATTTGGAAGCCGATGCCGTCAAGATTGTTCAGGGTAAGGCGGCCAAATATGGTTTTGAGACTCCTGGGTCCTCTTACTTTGCCTTGCCTTTCCTCTGGTCATTTGGTGGTGGCATGATTAACCCCGGTAACGACATTGTGGTCAACAACCAGGGGTCCGTTGCGGGTCTGAACTTCCTGCTTAAGCTGCAAAACCAGGATAAGGTGATGCCAGCCAAAGTGGACTTCAACAATGGATATAACAACATGGATGCCGATTTCAAGGATGGCACTACTGCTATGATCTTCCAGGGACCATGGCAAGCTTCTGATGTCCTGACAGGTTCGGCCTTTACCAGCAATGCCAGTAATCTGGGGATTGCCGGTATCCCGACTGGTCCCAGTGGAGCGACAGGTTCGCCAACTGGAGGGCAGACCTACGTCATTTATGCAGGCACCAAGTATCCTGACCAGGCTTACAAGTTCATCTCTTTCATGAGTTCGTCGGCCAGCCAGATCGAGATCGCCAAAGCCAACCACACCTTACCCACACGTCAATCAGCCTATGCGGATGCAACCGTCAAAACAGACCCCATAGTTTCTGGCTACTATGCTGTGCGTAACGTTGCGGTCAATCGTCCAGTTATTCCACAAGGTGGACAGTTGTTTACCGATTTTGATCCCAATATCCAGGCTGCGCTGGTCGGCGCAAAGTCTCCCACTGATGCGCTGAATGCCGTTGCTAGTAAGTGGAAGACACTTCTGGCGACCCCATAGCACATCTGAATGCTTGCCCTTGGGAAGGGGCTGTGGCCAGAATTTATTCTGCCACAGTCCCTTTCTCTCTATCTATTAGTGTCTTTGATTGAAGTAGGAGGCAGCAACTCATGTCAGTGATCGCTAAGCCGCCAACCTCACTAGTTTCGCAACGAGATCGAAGAGAGAGAATAAAGAAGTTCAAACTTGCTGGACGTGCTTATCTTTGGCTTCTTCCTATCTTAGTGAGTATGGCATTCATTGTCTACTATCCGTTGATCTATGGTTTGATTCTCAGTTTCACCGATGCGAACCAGGGCAATATTGCATTACATCTGGGTAGTACTACCCTGCCAGCTACCTATAAGTTTATTGGGATTCAGAACTACGTTAACATTATCAAGGACTGGTTCAATCCTGCCAGTGATGGCGCACATATCTTGTTGCAGACTGCTATCTGGATTGTAGCTAATTCTCTCTTTCACTTTGTCATTGGCTTAGGACTCGCTCTTATTCTTAACCGCAAGATGCGTTTTCGGACGTTCTACCGTGTCCTGCTAATGGTTCCCTGGGCAATGCCACAGTATGTCGCGGCCTTTGCCTGGCTCTTTCTCTTCAACCAGCAATATGGCTACATCGATGTAACACTTCAGAATATCGGGCTACCGGCCATTCCCTGGGCATCTGATCCCAACTGGGCGCTTGCCTCGGTTATCATCGTAAATGTCTGGTTAGGGGTACCCTTCATGACGGTGACACTCTTAGGAGGACTTCAGAGTATTCCCACTGAGATGTACGAGGCGTCGGCTATCGATGGTGCGACGCGCTGGCAATCGTTCCGCTTTATCACCTTGCCTATGTTACGGCCTGTTGCCTTTCTGATCACCTTGCTCGATGTGATCTGGACCTTCAACATCTTCAGCGTGATTTTCTTGATCACAGGAGGAGGGCCATTTAATCGTACTCAGACGCTGGTAACATACGCGTGGACACAGTCTATTCAGGGTAGTCAGCAGTTTGGTCTTGGTGGAGCCTATGGGTTTATCATCCTGGCGATTCTGCTCATCTTTACCTTCTTCTATTCGCGCATGTTGCGTGCCAATGAGACGGTCTACTAGGGCACGTATCCTTTGAGCGGATCGTCAAAGCAAGCAGATCCAGGTTTCTCCCGCCATCCCTTTGTATGGGGAGAAATCTCTCTCTATCAAGAAACTGAAAAGGTTAATTGGTTTTGCACCAGGTAAAAGGAACGATGTATGGCAGAAAATGTTACTGTGGATCAAGCATCCACGGCCAGCCAAGAAGGTTGCATCGACAACGACTGTTGCCAATGTACGTAGAAGAAAGCAATTTACCAGGACGCTGGAGTCACTCGGAGCACATGCAATCATGATCATAACGATCATAATTTGTCTTATTCCGTTGCTTGTGATTATTTCAACGTCATTCAAATTACCAGCAGACATCTTTACAACCACTCTCCAGTTTTTCCCACCTCATCCCACGCTGGATAACTATATGCATGTCATGACGGACAATGGTGGTATATTCTTCACCTGGGCGTTTAACAGCCTCAAGATTGCAATTCTTACCACAATTGTGGGGGTGTTGCTGGCATCTCCAGCAGCCTATGCCATTTCACGATGGGACTTTCTTGGCAAACAGACAGTGCTCATCTCCTTCCTGATTACACAGATGTTTCCTGGAGTACTCTTACTTGTTCCCCTGTACAATTTGTATGTCCAATTTAATCTGATCGACAACCACTATGGATTAGTGATTGCATATGCCACCAGTGCTCTCCCTTTCAGTGTGTGGATGCTCAAAAACTTCTTTGATACTGTTCCTAAAGAGCTGGATGAGGCAGCATTTATGGACGGGCTGGGAGCATTTCGCACGTTCTGGCAAATTGTTTTGCCCCTGACCATTCCGGGTGTAGCTGTGGTCGCCTTTTTCAATTTTATGGCGGCATGGAATGAGTTCTTACTGGCCTTTACATTTTTGAATGACGCACATAATGTCACATTACCGGTGGGCATCAAGGATTATGTCCATAACTTTGGTGCAGACTGGAATTTGCTGACGGCGGCGGCTGTATTGGTGACGCTCCCGGTACTCTTTGCCTTCCTGTGGGCACAACGCTATCTGATCACAGGTCTCACTGGCGGAAGTGTGAAAGGTTGATATCCTTCTCGTTTTGAATGCAGGAACTTCGCAATCACTTGCGAGGTTCCCTTTATGGTTTTTCCGTCCCCTTAACGATTAACGATAATGACTGAGAGCCGCTTGATCACTCTCAGTCATCAATTCTTTCAGTCGGGGTTTTCGTTTTCCACACAGACCACTACAACACTCACATTATCGGCTCCTCCACCATCGAGGGCGGCCTGGATCAATTGCGTGCTAATCTGGGAGGCGTGCATAGTGGAAGCCGCAATGATCTTCTCTATCTCGTGGTCACGAACCATTTCCCACAGGCCGTCTGAGCAGAGCAGGAGGATATCCCCGGCTTGTAATGGCACCACAAATGTATCCATCTCTATGGAGGCATGCATTCCTACACAACGATAAATCTGGTTGCGATCAGGATGGCTATACATCTCATCACGAGTAATCACCCCATCTTCTACCAGACGAGCAACAATTGAGTGATCACGTGTGATCTGCGACAGGCCAGTAGATGGGCGATAGCGATATGTTCGGCTATCACCTATGTTGACCACATAAGCAGTCTCATTCACAACCAGAGCTGCTGTAAGAGTGGTTCCCATCATCCGTGGCTGATCACGATTGCGTCGACACAGTGCGAGGTTGGCACGATGTACCCCATCTTTTAAGAGATCTGAGAAAACTTCATCCTCATCAGCACAACGTACCATGGCAGGAACAACCACTTCACTGATTGACTGAACCGCTAAGCGACTTGCCTCCTGCCCGTTAACGTGTCCTCCCATACCATCAGCAACGATGAACAACCCCACAGGTTGCGGTCCCTCATCGCTGATACGCAGGCCCTGGAGAGCAAAGGGTGTATCTTCGTTGGGGGCATCCTTGCGTACAAGGCCGGGGTCCAAACCGATACCAACCACAAAACGTAAGGAGTCATTGCTCTTGTATGCCTCTTTCTCCTGCCAGGTATCTGCTAGCACTGGCGGCTTGCTTCCTGGTAGCGTATCAATCTGATCAATATCATCTCTATCATCTCCAATGGTCAGCCGGCCATGTATCGCTCTCCTCGGAGTCGGTTTCATCGAAGCTGATAGTATCAGCCTCATCAGATTGGGAAACAGTGTGCAACCGATGACGTATCGAAGCTGGTTTGGGCAACGGAGGCTGATGAGTATTACCGACTAAGGATTGACGAGATATTGGGTGAGTTGACAAAGGGGAGACCTATTTAGCGCGCATCGTGTCATAGGAGGCCTGTTGCTGTAAGTGCATAGCGCCAGCGTTCCCTGTGGTTGTCCCTGTTCAAAGCTCGCTGTTGCGGCCAACTGCTGTTCGGCTAGATACTCAGCCTCTTGCAGCTCTAGAGCCAGATGTTGTTGCTGACGCCAATCACGCCACCAATGCAACATGACCTGGAAAAAGGTGCCAACGAGCAGACCCCAGAGGAGGAACAATGCTGTTGAGAGTAGCAACAACCCTATGAACGGAAGCAAGATAGCGGAGCCTTGCATTTCCCATAAGTGGGGAAGCTGCGGCAACACCTGAATTAAGAAGCGCCAGGCCCAGGGAGGGAAGCCCCCAAAAAGCCCATAGAGCAGTAACCCACATATGCAAAGTCCAATGCAAACAACGACTTTGGCCCATCGATAATCCGTGTAAGCTGCTCTCAACTGCCCTATCATAACATACCCTCCAAATATTTTACACAGTTTTTCATAGCAGTTATATAACGATCGAGGCAAAAATCATTTTTCACATAGTGCTACTTGCCGTAGTAGCAAAAAAGGAGTTTACATTTACCACCGTCTCCGGTTGGACTAACACTCGAACTCCTACCTGCCCGGAGGTAAAGGAGGTATCGGTGACGGTGATCATCCAGTGAGCCGGTTCAACTGTGTTGCTGGGCCAGACTCTAGCGAAGAGGGTAGCTCCCACAGCCCGAAAACGTATGGTGTACATCACCCCTCCCTGTGCCTTGAAAAGAGTACTCTGCAACTGTGTGGGCACACCATTGACATGTTTGAGCATAACCAGATGAGTCCCGTCGATAAAAACCTTGTACCAGTTATTGGGATCGTTCCAACGTACCACTACTCCCAGGTTGACTGTGGTTCCTACAAAGTGATTGAGTGAAGCATTCATCACGACTTCGACATTGCTACTGACGGGTCCAAGCACAGCATCATATGCTCCCTGGCCATTGGCAATCCTTCCGGCAGTGCCTACAATAGAGAAGTTGTGTTGAGTATTGGCATCGCTACCCCAAATCCGACCATCGGAGGCCATGCCCCACAGTGATTGATCAGCACGATGAAAAGTATCCTGCGCCAGAATATTACTGGGCAGTTGAGTTGGTGGAGCGCTGGTGGGAGTAACCAACATGGTTGGTCTGATTGTCAGGACCCGTGCTGTTTTCTTCTGTATCACGGGCAGAGTCAGAGCACGTTCTATTGAATTAGCAAACACACCCGCAGACAAACCAGCCACAATCAGTGTTGCTATACATATTGCGAGAATAGCACGCTTACTCATATCACTCTCACTCACTTATCTGGCTCGATAGTAGCTGACGGTGTCAGTGAAAGGCGACATCCTGTTTTTCTCTATTCCTTCGATCCGTATTTAGATAGAATACTACAATAACGCTCTGAATGTCAAGTGTCCTGATACCGGAAGAGGAATTACTGTTGACAAATGGTGAAACGTCCAGCGTTGCCAGAAATTGCATATGATCGTGAATCCAGATCACACCCGGCTGCTCCTTACCTGTGATGGGATCAGTCTGACCGACATAGGCCAGGTTGGCATTTGCGATCATATCATTGATAAGCGTCAGAGTGGCTGGCTGGCGCAGTTGTGCATCGCTCATCTTTATGAGTTGTTGTGCAGCGTGGCGTACTTGCGTAAGCCAGAACTCGACATTATTCAAGGCACTCACTAGCTCAGTAATATTTTGACGTAACGTGCTCGATGATCCGTCAGCTTGTAACAAGCCATTGAGATGGCGAACGATATGTGCAAGATAGCTGGGGGGGTCCTGGTTTGGCCCATTCACCGATAAGAGTCCTACGCGGGCCAGACGATCATTGACTTGCAGTGGCGTATTCGGTGGGATATCCTGCCAGGTAAAGGACGATCCATCCAGATAGGCCAGAGTGCGTATCGTCTGGCGACGCAGGAAACCTACGTCATTGGTCTCTTCCCACTGTTCACGTATACTGCCAGTCCACTCTAAGATTTTGCCTGTATTGCGGTAGAACCAGGTGTTTAAGCCGCCTGGCAGTTCCATTTCGTCGAGTGTGGGATCGGATGCCAGCAGGTGGCGCAAGTGATCAAGAAAACTAAAATGTTCGAGTATTGTCCGGACTCTTGATGGGCGTTTGCGAAAATTCGCCGTAGTAGCGCCAGGTACTATAGTCGGGTGAGGGTGACATTGGTGGCATAGTCGAATCTTCTTCAGTGACAAGAAAACGGCTGGTCGTAACCAGCAAATTGGTATGTTGTTGATCACCAGGATAGAGCAGGTAGGCATGTCCGTTGTTGACTGGCAGTGTTCCCAGAGCGATGGCTTTGCTATCACTTACGCTGTGATCACTTAACAACCAGGCATAATAATTCTTCTGAGGGGCGGGCCTGGGAAGGCCACTCAGATCAACGAGAACCTGATCGTCGATTCCCTGGTTACTGTTTTCACTCAGTTGTTCGCTGCTGAGAAAGGTGACATGACCAACGATAGCTGGAGTTGCAGCAGAGGCTGCCGGACTTGTGGGCAGTTTATGAGACAGCGCCAGGAAGGAGAAAATGCTGGCTGCAAGTATGATAAAGGTTGTGAATAGGGCAATGAGTGCAGGGAGACGACGTTGGGCGCGTCTGGTTGTAGGGGCTACAGGCTCAGCATAGGGAGACGATAAGGGGAGCAATGGAGTATTTTGCTTCTGGAAGAGAAAATCATCTACAGTAGGCAGTGGTGTACCCTGGCGAAGGGGGTCAGCAGAAAGAGAGTCAGCAGAATTGAAAGAGAAATGATGTTCTGCCGTGTCCAGCGGTGAAGTGGTTCGATTCATGCGCCGTACCAGGTGGCCTGCTGTCAGTGCATTAGCGAGAGCATCCATGGACAGATAGACGGGGAAGCCATAACGGCCAGCCAACTGTGTTAAGCGTTCACTGCCTGGAATTACAAACACAATTGGCACATCTACCTGACGTTTGAGATGCTTCAACGCGGAAAAATCCTCTGGTCGTTGAAATATCCGCAAATGATCTGTTAGCATAATCACGACAGGTTTTTTCTGATCCAAAACGGCAAGGAAAAGCGACTCTCTCTCGTCTGCTGGTTCGACATACAGAACGCAGAAGTCACCAGTATCGTTTCGTTTCATAGCGCACCCTTTTCTCCTTACTCAACAAGTTCAACTACATCGACGCGGTTGAGGCGCTCTCTGCGCTCCTTACGACGACGTTGTACTGAGGGCTTGTCCTCTTTTTTCATAATGGTAGAAGATGGGTAGGCAGTTACCCCCATTTGCCGTAGATAACTGACATCCCAGATAAGCGACTTTTGTTCAGCTTGTGGTGCCTGTTTGGGAGTGAAGAAGAGCTTGCGCACTATACGATAGGTGACCAGCCAGCCCATGACGAGGAGCGAGATCCAGGCAACCAGCCAGGAGCAGGCTTGTGCGATTAACAGGCAGACAGTCAGCCCATACCCCCGTTGTACATAGGAAGAAAGCAGAGGTGCCTGACTGTAAAGCGTAGACCAGGCGCGCGGAGGAAAACCTCCTAACCACAATACAAGACAGATTCCCACGACAAGGAATGGTAGCGGATAGACCCGCGTAAGCCAGGGAGAACTTCGCTCAGTGAAAGAGAGACGCGGTTGCAGGGCAGGCCGCTCAGCGCTCCCCCAGGTATGAATCAAAGCTCCAACCACTACCAGGCCTCCTCCAATATAGCCATCGAGTGGAAGTGTTTCATGCAGGTAGAATTTAGCCATCACAGCTCCCAGAATTGGCTCCAGGATATAGATGAAGGAGACGGTGACTGGTGAGATGTGTTTCTGCATCAAGACAGTGATCAAGGTGGGCAGGAAGGTACAGGCTCCTGCAACGTAGAGGATCACCCAGATATCCTTTGGGAGGGTGGGATGGAACGTGTCCCAGTTGCCAAAAAGCAGGACAACCAGACTTGCCCAGCCAGCCATCGTAAGTAACTCAATGCCGAAGAGAGGCCAATGGGCGGACTCGTCCTTCTGCATGTGATCGGAGAGGAAGACATAGCAAGTAAAGAAGAGGCCTCCCAGGAAGGCAATCAGTGAGCCTCTGATTCCACCCATTGCTGAGTTGGCAATCAGAAGCACTGTTCCCACAACGGAGAGCAGACCAGCGAACCACGTTGCTTTTTGGATAGGATGGCGTAGTACAATCCAGGCAATGAGGGCAGCCAGAAAGCCGTTTAACGACGGGAAAAATGCGGTACTGGTAGCTGTGGTATATTTGAGTGCGATAGAGATGGTGAAAAGAGCCAGACATAGGCAACTCCCCAGCAGGGCACCGCGCTTGACGATGGCTTTGGTGATATCTTCCCATGTCCAGACAATGATACATAATGCCACAGGAACCAGTGTCATCATCTCGAAAAAAGTGAAGATGATGGGGTCAATGCGTCCCAGAGCCTCTTTGGAGATAGCATAGTAGGTGGCGTAGAAGATCATGTTCAGGAAAAAAGCGCCACCGGCCACCGTTTTTATTTTCATACTGTCTAACCTTTATGCTTCCGACATCGTCCTCTGAGTAGTTTGTCGTCCTGAGATACGAGGAGAGCGTGTCGCACGTTCAACTGCATGCACTTCCACATCACTGGTTTGAAACTGGCTTATCGCAAAATGGACTACATCATCTATACTAAATTCTTCGCAGGAGAAGATATCCAGGTTGACCATTCCGTAAGCTGGCCAGGCATGTAAGCTGACATGGCTGGTGGCAATGATGACAAAACCTGACATACCGTCGTCGAGCGGGTTACTTGTCTTGATATCACGTAAGACGACAGGGTTCACTTTTTCCATGCCGATGGATTCGGGATAGGTATCAAGCACATTGAACAGAAACGCTTCGTTTTCCAACAGTGCTGGACTACAGCCATAAATGTCAATCATCACATGCTGCATAGAGAGACCTCCTGGTAGGATGGGCAAGCCCTGTCTATAGCTAATGCGTCATAAACACCTTCAAAAGTGCGAAAGAGACGGAGATATTTCATTCCTCCTCATCTTGCTCACCTTTATCTAAAGTATACTGAACCGCATCAATCTACGTGGATATTTCTACTACATGTCACAAGTGCGTCAATAAGGAGAATATGTGGCAGAGCATCACAGAATGTGATGGACATCGCAAAATTTGTGGATGTGTTGATTGATGAAGTTAACTATGATTTTATGAGGCCTGTGAGGCTTGTCTCTCTGAAAAGGCCGTGCTATACTGTGCTCGATATAAGATGGAAAGAGGGCGAAGACACAAAAAATGGCAGCACGAAAGACCAGTCCCCAGCCTCGTGTACATTTAGCCGAGGCTCGTACCCTGCGTGGCTGGTCACAACAAAAAGTCGCTGATCATATTGGCACGACATATGTGAATGTGAGTCGATGGGAGCGGGGTATCACCAGGCCTAACCCTTACTTTCGCCGCAAACTATGTACCCTTTACAGCAAAAGCGAGGCTGAACTCAACCTTGAGCCTGTGACTACCAAAGTTGCTACTACGCCGGTACCCATACCAGAGCCTCCACCTCCGTACCTGTACCAGAGCTGCCACCGCCTGTACCCATAGCGGAACCAGTTGTACCAGTTCAGAGGGAAGCCATTTACGATCCAGCTATCCCACTGCGGCCAACCATCCGTCTGGTGGGTCGTGATGCAGCACTTGCCCAACTCAGGCAGCGGTTGTGTACTGGTGGCAGTATCGCTCTGACGGCCCTCAACGGTTTGCCCGGTGTTGGCAAGACGGCCCTCTCGATAGCACTGGCACACGATGATGAACTCCGTGCGCACTTCCGGGACGGTATCCTCTGGGCGGCCCTTGGTCCTGACCCGAACATCCCTGGCTTGTTAAGTCGCTGGGGAAAACTCCTGGGCGTTTCGGCCACCGAGATGGCTACATTAAGCAATACGGGAGCCTGGTCCAGAGCACTACGTAACGCCATTGGCTCACGCTTTATGCTCCTGGTGATTGACGATGCCTGGAAGTTGGAAGAAGCCTTAAATTTTCAGGTTGGTGGTCCCAACTGTGCTCACTTACTCACCACTCGCTTTCCCCATATTGCCACACATGTTGCACTGGATGGAGCCACGATGTTGCAGGAGCTAAGCGAAGAGGAGAGTATGACGCTTTTGCGGATGCTGGCTCCCACTGTTGTCGAGCGTGAAGTCACGAAGGCCCATGATCTTGTCCAGGCCGTGGGAGGTTTGCCATTGGCACTCACCTTGATGGGCAACTACCTGCGCAAACAGGGCTACAGTGGTCAAACGCGTCGTATCCATACTGCTCTTGAACGGTTGAGCGATGCCGAAGAACGTCTACAGATCAGCGAGCCACATGGGCCGGCGGAGACGCACCCCAGCCTTGCCATTGATACCCCCCTTTCCCTGCAATCGGTCATTGCCGTTACGGATCAGCAGTTGAGTGAATCCGTACGTGCGGCCCTCTATGCCCTCTCGGCCTTTCCTCCCAAGCCTAACAGTTTTTCCGAAGAGGCCGCGCTGGCTGTTGCTGCCTGTACCGTGGATGCTCTGGATACCCTGACTGATACGGGTATGTTGGAGAGTGGCGGCTCCGACCGTTATACCCTGCACCAGACTATTGCCGACTATGCCCGCCTCCGTCTGAAAGGAACAGCGGTTCATGAGCGCCTCATTGCCTACGCTACTACTTACGTAGAGGCCCACAAGACCGACTATGAGTTGCTTGATCAGGAGAGCAGCATTGTGCTGGCTGCCCTGGAAGCCGCCCATGAGCTTGGGAAGCCCGCCGAACTGGTACGTGCTGTGAGCGCTTTTGTACCATTTCTCCTGTTGCGTGGCTCTTATGCCTTAGCTGAGTTGCATTTGCAAAGAGCACATCAGGCTGCGATAGCATTGGAAGATCACTATGGGATTACCACTGCTTTGCTCTATCTCGGCCAGGTTGCTCAGAAGCAAGGAAATTTTGCGCAGGCAGAAGCAGCTTATCAAGAAGGCTTGAAGCTGGCTCGCTGCATTGAAAACAGTGAACGCATCAGTGCACTGTTAGCTGATCTTGGCTGGATAACGTGGAGATTAGGTAACTATACACAGGCGGAAGCATATGTTGAAGAAGGACTGATGCTGGCCCGTCAGATTGGCAACAATGGGCGTATCAGTGGGCTGCTGGAAATTCTCGGATCAGTTGCAGCAAGTAGAGGGGAATATACGCAATCAGAAGCTTATTTACTGGAGGGGCTACACCTTGCCCGGCAGATTGGAGACCGAGAAAAAATCTGTGTCCTTCTCATAAGTTTAGGTGCAACGGCTGCTCAGCAAGGTAATGATATACAGGCGGAAGCTTATTTACTGGAGGGGCTACATCTTGCCCGGCAGATTGGGCACCGGGAGTGGATTAGTCTTCTCTTGCTTAACCTGGGAGGAATGGCTGCTGAACAAGAGAAGTATGCGCAAGCAGAGGCTTACTTTCAGGAAGGATTGATCCATGCTCGTCAAATTGTCCATCGGGAATGGACAAGTATCTTACTTATTAATCTAGGATTAGCAACATGGAAACAAGGAAATTATGCACAGGCAGAAGCGTACTTGCAAGAAAGTTTGGCCCTGGCGCGACAGATTGGCAGGCCTCGTATTATTACCAATGCGCTGTATGAGTATGGCATCTTCCACCTCGATCAACAACATATTGAGGAAGCAGGTGCAAATTTTCGCGAGATGCTACCGATGATCCCTGAAGGGGATCAAGAGCAGCTGGCACTGGCGCAGTATGGCCTGGCACGAGTGGCCCTGGCTCAGGATTCCATCCAGGAGGCACGCACACTGGGAGAGGCAAGTCTTGCCGTGTTAAACGCGATAGGACACCGCAATGCACAGGAAGTTCGCCAATGGTTAGACAGTATCAGAGAGCGATGACATTCTGGGCGAGGCTCTTTTCTTGTGCTTATTTCTGGTCACAAATATAATTGCTATAGCTTTACTATCTGACACTCACATAGTCTCTGATACTCTGAGGTTGCTGATTTTCGGGTGATGATTCCCACGCCTTTTGGCAAAGCCCTGTCTTGAGTGATTCTGCTCAAGTGAAGAATATTATAGAGGAGGGATTTCCTCATGGCAAAGCTTGAACCTAAAGATAAATTGAGATATGCGCGTTTAAACAAGCACCTGTCACGGGAGCGGGTCGCAGAACAGATAGGCACCAGCAGTTTTACTATCGGGCGTTGGGAACGAGGTGAGACCTCTCCCCAGTCACACTTTATCGACAAGTTGTGCACCTTTTTTCAGATGAAGCCGGACGAATTAGGTTTTGCTCCTACAGTATCCCCAAACCAGGAACGACGGCAAAATGGGCCGAAGCCCCCCTCACTTCGCAAGCGCAAACGAGCACAAGAATCCTCCCAGAAAGTGACGGCCTCTGAAGCGGATGTCTCTGGCCAGGCTTTGTATGATCCTGCTATTCCATTGCAACCAGCCATTCATCTTGTAGGGCGTGACAAGATCCTCTCGGAACTCAAGCAGCGTCTCTGTGCTGATAGAGGTGTCAGCATGACAGCCCTCAATGGATTACCCGGAGTCGGGAAAACAGCGCTTTCGGTCGCCCTGGCACATGATCACCAGATACGAGCATACTTTTGTGATGGTATCTTGTGGGCTGGACTGGGACCAGACCCAAATATTGCGGGCCTGCTCAGTCGTTGGGGCAAGCTCCTGGGCCTCTCCGCTACTGAGATGAGTACACTCAATAGCAGTGAAGACTGGGCCAAGGCACTACGCAATGCTATTGGTTTACGGCGCATGCTTCTGGTGCTTGATGATGCCTGGCAGGTTGAAGAGGCATTGGCGCTCAAGGTGGGAGGAACCAACTGCACACATCTGGTAACCACACGTTTTCCCACCATTGCAGCTCACATTGCTGCTGATGGAGCTATTCAGATCCAGGAACTGAGTGACGAGGAGAGTATGACCCTGTTGCGCCTGCTGGCTCCCAATGTGGTGGAGCACGAGGTGAAGAAGGCCTACGACCTCGTTCAGGCCGTAGGAGGTCTTCCCCTGGCCCTGACGCTGATTGGGAAGTATCTACGCATGCAGGCCTATAGCGGGCACACTCGTCGCATTCACGCCGCCCTGGAGCGTTTGAGTGATGCTGAGGAGCGTTTGCAGATTAGCGAACTGCGCGGCCCTGTCGAAATCCATCCCAGTCTACCAGCGGATATGCCCCTGTCTTTGCAATCGATCATCGCCGTCACTGATCAACAACTTGATGAGCCTGTGCGTGCAGCTCTCTATGCCTTATCTGTCTTTCCTGCCAAGCCGAACAACTTTTCCGAAGAGGCCGCCCTCACAGTGGCTGCCTGTTCGGTAGAAACCCTTGATGCACTCATCGATGCAGGATTACTGGAGAGCAGTGGTACCGATCGCTATACTCTTCACCAGACAATTGCTGACTATGCGCGGGCGCACCTCAAAGAGTCGACTGTGCATGAGCGTCTCATGACCTATTTTACCAACTATGTTGAGAAGCATAAAGCTGACTATGAGATGCTTGATCAGGAAAGTGGGACCATCCTGGCCGTTCTGGAAATGGCCCATGTGTCAGGAAAACAGAGCGCGTTAATCCGAGGTGTCAGCGCCTTCGCGCCTTTCCTGGTTTTACGTGGGGCCTATGCGTTGGCAGAACGGCACTTACAACGGATGCATGAAGTTGCCACAGCGATGGGGGATCAGCATGGTCTCACCAGTGCCCTGCTCTATCTAGGAGAGGTTGCCCAAAAACAGGGCCACTATCAACAGGCGGAAGCCTCTTTCCAGGAAGGGTTGATGCTCGCTCGTCAGCTTGGAGACAATGACCGGATCAGCGCCCTGCTGACCGATCTGGGTTGGGTCACGATGAAACGTGGAGAGTATCCCCAGGCAGAAGCATACTTACAGGAAGGACTGACCCTTGCACGCCAGCTTGGGCAGCGAGAGCGTATCAGTGGACTCCTACAGGTGTTAGGATCGGTGGCAGCTGGCTGGGGAAAATACTCCCAGGCGGAAGCGTATTTACAGGAAGGGTTGGCCCTGGCACGTCAGAGCGGTGATCGTGAGCAAATCTGCGTGCTTCTTATCAACCTGGGGGTGACTGTTGCTGAGCAAGGGCGTGACAAGCAGGCCAGAACATATTTGTTAGAAGGGTTGACCCTTGCGCGCCAGATTGGACACCG
Source organism: uncultured Chloroflexia bacterium (assembly GCA_963814985.1). Classification (GTDB taxonomy): domain Bacteria; phylum Chloroflexota; class Ktedonobacteria; order Ktedonobacterales; family Ktedonobacteraceae; genus CAWFFV01. Next base: position 509,980 of record CAWFFV010000057.1, read on the forward strand.
TGAATGGATTAGCCTCTTGCTGCTAAACCTGGGAGGGGCAGCCATGGAGCGAGGGGATTATCCCCAGGCGGAAACCTATTTTCAAGAAGGATTGGAACTGGCTCGTCGGATTGGCCATCGTGAATGGATTAGTATCTTGCTTCTCAATCTGGGACAGACTGCCCAAAAACGTGAAGATGCTGTGCAGGCCGAAGTATATTTCCAGGAAGCGCTGACTTTAGCTCAACAAATTGGCCGGTCCCAGATTACAGCCAGCGTCTTATACGAATATGGGAACTTTTATATCCAGCAGCAGAAGATAGAGGCAGCCGAAGCCAGCTTTCGTGAGATGCTCACGATCATCCCCAAAGGCAATCAAGAATTGCTCACATTGGCACAATATGGACAGGCACGGATTACAGCTTCACGGGGCAATATTCATGAGGCACGAATGCTGGGAGAGGCGAGTGCCAATGCACTTGAGACTATGGGACACCACAAAGCGCCGGAAGTACGCAACTGGTTGAACTCACTCGCAAATGAGACCCCAAAAAGGGGCGAGGAGAAACATTAAACGGACCCCTGTTCCTCCTCGAATCCAGAACGCCGGTGCTCTTAAGGATGCCAGTACCAACCACTAGACGTTGGGTCCTGTGATATAGATGTGTCAGTTAGAGTTGAAGCAGTATAGGAAATCATCACTTATTCCTCCTCAAATTCAAAACGCCAACGCTTTTATGGATGCCAGAACCAGCTATTAGGTGTTGCATCCGATACAGGAGCATTTGCGTTAGTATGAGTTGAAGCAGCATGAGAAACCATCACAGGTGACAGAACCAGATATGTTGCAATTATGAGAATCAGCAGAATAGGCATAGTCCAAAGCAGAAGTTGTTTTTGCATGAGTTTTCCTTCTTTCCCTCTTGCGGTATGAAGAGCCAGGACCAACGTGGCATCATGCCTGACGATGGCATACACGGCCCTGCGTCACGGTTTCCCCTGACTCCTTGACCCGCGCAAATATACTAATCACAATTCGTTGCTTGCATCCTTCAAGCACATTGGTGATCGTGGCATGTTTTGGCTGCCATAACAGACTTCCAACACGCCCCACTTTCTTCCCTCAACTATGCGTTCCCCTCATTTGTAGGGACACTCCATGTCCGCAGGGTTTGCATGTTGAATACTTCACGTCGGAAAACATCGCGATGTCTTATACTTTTTTGTATCGATACACATCATGGATGGTATAAGATATTTTTCGGATCTTCATGTTTACAGTATCCCTGTAGCAAAAAGTACTAGAGGTTGCCGAAAAACATGCCAAAGTTGACGAAAAAAAATCAATTTGGCAAGATGAAGAAGAAAAAAGGAGTACTGTGGATAATTTTCAAGCTCGTCTATGACCATTCCAGGTTCAAAGGAGACAAAAAGAAAAGAGAAATAAGTACTCCAAATCGTCAACAAAATAGCCAGAAAGGTAGACCATGATGGATTCCACATCTTTGATCTATAGCGGCCCAACTCCGAAATCTCCAGAACAAGTCACGGGTATCAGCGAAGAACTTCGCTCACTCTATCCCAATGCCCGGTATAATCTCAATTTCTCTACGCCTCTCGAACTCTTTGTAGCTACACAGCTTGCAGCCCAATGCACCGATGAGCGTGTGAATGCCGTCACTGACCAGCTCTTTCGCAAGTATCACACTGCACAAGAGTATGCCCAGGTGAGCCAGGAAGAATTTGAGCAAGATATCAAGCCAACGGGCTTTTACCGCAATAAAGCCAAAAATATCCGCGCAGCCTGTCAATATCTGATCACCCATCACAATGGCGAAGTCCCACGGACGATGGCAGAACTGGTCAAAATTCCAGGGGTTGCTCGCAAGACTGCCAATGTCATTCTGGGTAATGCCTTTGGAATTAGCGAAGGGGTCATTGTGGATACTCATGTCCAGCGGATTGTACGTCGTTTCGGGTGGACTCAGCAGGAGGACCCGGTGAAGATCGAACAAGACTTGATGCGCCTCATCCCCAAAGCAGATTGGCTCACACTCTCTCATACCGTTATTTATCATGGTCGGGCAGTCTGTGATGCTCGCAAGCCGCGATGTTCTCAGTGTACTCTGGCAAAACTCTGTCCTTCTGCTGCTCTGGCAGGCAAATAGCCGTTAGCACGAGCCATAGCAGCGGCTTCAGGCTCTCTGTCAGAAACAAAAAGAAGAGAAAATATAGCCAAAAAGTTCCAATGTAGGGTATTATTGTTGCGTTTCACTCTGTAGCATAGTTACAATATTTACGAATAGGTGAAGCGATGCCTGCCTTTCATATAACATATGTGTTGATCTTGTGTTAGTGTGTATTTCGAGGGACCAGAATGACGACTTGCCGTCATTACAAAATCAGGTCCTCCAGATTACAGAATTGTGATCTGCCTAGTCTTTTACGAGGAAGAGTCGATTCCCTGAAGGGTATATAGATGTTACAAAAAAGAACACCAACGGATCAGTTGGTCAGTATCATTCATGTCATCCAGGCGAGACAACAGCATGGCTTCTTGAAGGTTTGGCGTGGCAATGGTCTGACTCTAGAAGAAGGTAGCATCACCTTTACTAATGGGCAGATCACACAAGCACAGGCAGGTTGGCGAAATGGTTCAGAGGCCCTGAACTGGCTTTGCACCTGGAAGAAGTGTGACTTCATCTTTGAGCCAGCCACTCCGTCCTCGTCTGATCCCATAACGGATGGAGGAGAAGGTCGTAGAAATGATCCTCTTGAGGAGTCCCCGGCGAGAAGGCAAACAGGGCCACTGGTTTGGGAAAAAGCTGGGAAGAGAGAGACCAGATCGTCCAAAGGCTCTTCTCAGAGATCTGCATTGCCATGCCGTACGCTGCAGCTTGATGAAGCCTTATATCAACTTGATCTGAAAGGGCATTCACGTGCCCATCGGCTTCTGCTTTTCTGGGTTGACGGGCGCAGATCAATCCCTGAATTGATGCGTCTGGTCAAATGCAACGAAGATGAGATGCACAAGTTGCTACGTGATCTGGAGCTTGCTAATGTGATCCAGATGTCCTAGATTTTGGTCATCTAACTTCCTGCTTCTTTCGCAGGTAATCTGCTGATAGAGCATGTGCAATCTCTCAATTCACGACGAAGGAATTGAACTCAATCTTTTCTCCAGGGAAGATAGATCTAACCAAAAGCAGGCTTATGGTTCAAAGCCGTGGTACGCTGCACCCAATAGAGCAACCTTGGGATGGAGAATCACATGCACCGGAATATGTGAGAGCATCTCAGCGAAGCGACCCTTTTGTCGAAAAGCTTGCAGAAACTCCCCATTTTCCAGGAAAGGCAATATACGCGGCGGAATACCGCCCCCCAGATAGACTCCACCAGTTGCCATTACCTTCAGTGCCAGGTTACCCGCTTCGGCTCCCAGGATCGAGGCAAAGGTCTTGAGAGTAGCCACACAGAGCGCCGAGGGGGTATCCACATTGAGTGCCCCATCGATAATGAGAGGCGTGAGATGATCGACTTGCGCCATCTGTTCGCTTAACGAGTCAATTTCAGGTATGGTACTCTTTTCCTTGAGATAGCCATAAATATATGGCAATCCAAGACCAGAACAGACATGCTCGTAGCTTACATGCTCGAAGCGAGCTAACATATAACGCAAGAAATCTATTTCCTGAAGGTTCGTGGGAGCAAAATCCGTATGGCCTCCCTCGGAAGGATGGGTAATATAACGTGTACCATTCCAGGTGAGGAAGGCTTCACCCAGACCTGTACCTGGTGCCACTACTGCCAGCGGACCATGATCCTCCGGCTTACCGCCATTTAGCGTGTGCAGATCTGTTGTATTTAGAAATGGGACAGCATGTGCCATTGCGTCTAAATCGTTGAGTAACCGGACATGGGGGATGTTGAGCGTCTGCTGTAACTGTTGCTCATCCACTTTCCAGGAGAGGTTGGTAATTCTGGCTGTACCTGCGGTCACCGGGCCAGCGACACCAAAGCAGGCCTGCTGGATAGGGACTGTGACCTGTGACAAAAAATGTTGGACCAGAGTTTCCAGGCTAGAATAGTTGGCGCTGGGGAATGTTGCTTCCCACAGAGGTGTACGCAGCGCCGCCTGGGACGAGAAAACGGCGAGATTGGTCTTGGTTCCCCCAATATCACCAGCAAGTAACATAGTACGGTTCTCCACTCTAGATATACTCATGGTCTTCGAACAGCAACTCGGCTCATCAAAATATGTGGGACCATCGATAGAACTTTCCCCATGTGAGTAGTGGGCATGTCTGGGCTCACCCACTTGTCAACTACTCTCATTCATGGTACGATCATAGCATGAATACCATCAGAATGTACAGACTTAACCATCTCTCTCCGAACATATTTTAATGCCTGAAAGCGGCTCATATGGAAAGCACAGCAGAGTAACCGCCATTTTCACCCTCTGCGCAGCCGTGAGCCTCTCGTGAGATGAGTATGGATTTTGTGATCAAGATGTGAGAGAGATCTTTGATACTAAAGCAGAGTAAATATATATATGCCAACCAGGAGACACCGAGAGAGTTGAGAGGAATACGAAGATGATATTTAATGCCGAGACTGTCTATAGCGAACTACATCCACACTTTCAGGAACGCATACGTCTGAACGAGCCTCTTGCCGATCATTGTAGCTTCGGTGTTGGTGGCCCTGCCGATGTGTGGATCTCCCTTGAAGCGCTGGAAGAACTTAAAGGCGTAGTGCGCCTGTGTGCAGAGTATAGTTGGCCCATGCTCCTGGTTGGCAATAGCACGAATGTACTCTATGCTGATGCAGGTGTGCGAGGGATCGTTGCACAGATTGCCGCAAGCCGATACCGTATTGAAGAAAAGGGAAATAATACGGCTCTTCTCATTGCTGATGCTGGAGTGAGCTGGCGGCGACTGTCGCATGAACTGGCACCACAGGGTTGGGGAGGACTGGAATTTGGCGTTGGCATTCCAGGTACATTAGGCGGTGCCGTGATCAGCAATGCCGGTGCCCACGATGGTGATCTGGGGCAGGTGCTCCAGTGGATTGAGGTCCTGGATGCTCGCAGATGCGGCGAGAGTGAAGAGGATGGGATTACTATGCCGCTCATACGCCGTTATCAGCATAACGAACTCGATCTAGGTTATCGCCATAGTCGTTTTCGCGAGGAGCGTCGGACACGTTTCGACAAAGATGGGCATATCATACCAGCGCAACGCGTAATGATTGAGCCACCCGAAATTGTAATGGTTCTGGCTATCAATGTACACCGCGACGATCCGCAAAAATTGCAGGCTCTGGTAGCACAAAACATCGAGCACCGTCAGAAAACCCAGCCTCAGCAACAGCGTACTGGTCTAATCTTTAAGGACCCGGCGGGCAATAGTGCCGGTCACCTGATCGAGCAAGCTGGTTTGAAAGGAACAATACGCGGTCAGGCTCAGATCTCTACTCTGGACCCCAACTTCATCATCAACTTAGGAGGCGCACACGCTGCTGATGTGGTGGCCTTGATCACTGAAGCTCACCATCGTGTTCTCGCAACGTCTGGTGTGGATCTGGAGGTTGAGGTTGAGTTATGTGGAGAGTGGAAGCCGTGATCCTTTTGTGATGAGAGCACAAGCATGCTCTCATCACTGATTGCAGGCTATGAGGTGATGGACGAGCGTGATCCTGGAGCACGATTACACTCGTTGATAGCTCCAACTCACCATCTCCCCTTTGTGATAGGGCATATAGCCATGGAAGAGTCGGGGATCAGCATCGAAAACCAGTGGTAAAAAATTGTGATCGCTGGGCCAAAGTGGTAAGGTGGCAATTGATGTGAGTGGGACCCATTCTAGCGTTCCTTCGTGATTGCCACGGTGGGTTTCGCCATGCCAGCTTTCCACCCGAAAGATAAAGCCAAACCAGTCTTCACCATGCTTGCCAAAGCCAGGCCAGGAGATAGTCCCACGTAAAACCGTCCGCTCTGCTATCAGCCCGGACTCCTCCAAAATTTCGCGGCGCATCCCGGTAACAATATCTTCGTCCGGCTCCAATCGTCCACCCAGGCCATTGTATTTGCCAAAATGCAGATCATCCGGCCTTTTATTGCGATGAATTATCAAGACCTGATCACCGTCCGGTGATAAAATATATCCTAAGGTTGCTAAAATTGGTTTGTACATAGTCTGGTTGTGTTGACTCCTTTTCTTATGAGAGGTGGCTTGAAAAGCTAGCTGACTGGCAGTGTTTAGTTTATAGTTCTTTGGGATTGTATCATTTTCTGTAGTCTAGAACCAGTGGTCAGGCAACATTTTCCTGGGTGTGGAGAAGGTTCCACAGGAAGATTACGCCTACCCACTCTAAGCAAAATTTTGCCGCGAGCGACGAAGTGGACATACTTCCACACTCGCTGCCTCGCGGCAATCAGCCAGCTTGAGAAGCGGCGCGAGGTAGCGCCCGTCGCCAAGTATCTTACCGGCGAGACCGACGTGTATCCGCCGTTGATCATGCCTAAAGAGGAGAAGTATGAGCAGGTCGCCGGCTTCAACGGGTCAGCACACATGGTACATCATCGCCTACGACATTCCGGATGATCGTAGGCGAACCAGGATTTACAAAATCCTCACTGGCTTTGGCAACTGGACGTAGTACTCGCTCTTTGAATGTTATATTTCCTGCAAGGATCTGGTTCAACTCAAGAGTAAGATGGCGCGTTACATCGATGACACCCAGGACAGTATTCGTTTTTACCGACTTTGTGCCGATTGCATCGACAAAGTCGGAACGGTCGGTGGTGGGCCACCGACCGAGGAGATAGTATTCGTCGTCTAGCCACTGAAATTGAGTTTTGCGAGAGGGGTGCGTGGAGGAGGCCGTGAGCTCAGCCTCTCGCACCGCTCCCCAGGCCGATCTAGAGAGGGTGTATGCATAAATGCCCGAATTGCCCGCTTCAAAAACCTCCTCCCAGAAGACCATCTCGCAAACCCTGGTATTTCCCCGCTCTATATGCTATACTAGCGCCAGGCAGTGGGAATGACTTGTGAAGCCCGGTTGGGATTGAAACATGATCCAGGCGATGGGCTGCGATTTCATACACCTGACGGTGGGAATGACTTGTGAAGCCCGGTTGGGATTGAAACCTGCATTATGGTTTCTCTCCATGTTCAAAACGGGGGGTGTCGGAATGACTTGTGAAGCCCGGTTGGGATTGAAACTGTCAGTTCTTAACATGCATTTATTGAGCGGCTGTACGTCGGAATGACTTGTGAAGCCCGGTTGGGATTGAAACCGGAACCCATCAGGAACCCGTACACTTGCCCAGCTCGGGTGGGAATGACTTGTGAAGCCCGGTTGGGATTGAAACGGGCAGGCTCGCAGGATCTGGACACGCTGCTGACGTGGGAATGACTTGTGAAGCCCGGTTGGGATTGAAACAATGGCGATGCCGTGATTGTCGGTGCTGTGATTCCGCGTCGGAATGACTTGTGAAGCCCGGTTGGGATTGAAACAGGTTGAACCGCATAGGCAAGGCTAGAGCGTGGTTAGTCGGAATGACTTGTGAAGCCCGGTTGGGATTGAAACGGTTAATTTCGCTATTGGATTCCCACCGGGACAACGATTGTGTCGGAATGACTTGTGAAGCCCGGTTGGGATTGAAACGGTCGCATGCTCCAACCGCTGCAATGAATTGTTGGTCGGAATGACTTGTGAAGCCCGGTTGGGATTGAAACCCGAACCTCACATTGCGCTTCCAGGCTTTATCGCTGTGTGGGAATGACTTGTGAAGCCCGGTTGGGATTGAAACGCAGCCTCATGAAAGCTCTGGCTTCAAGCCTTCATCGTCTGTGGGAATGACTTGTGAAGCCCGGTTGGGATTGAAACTGAAGTTTTCCGGTGCTGGTATAAGCATCGGAATCGAGCGTGGGAATGACTTGTGAAGCCCGGTTGGGATTGAAATTATCTGTGACGAGCTTGCTCACCCTAGTACGTGCTATATGTCGGGAATGACTTGTGAAGCCCGGTTGGGATTGAAACTTCTGCATTTGTTACCTGCGTCCACGATGCTATGCGTTGTGGGAATGACTTGTGAAGCCCGGTTGGGATTGAAATCCTACGAGTTTGCGACGAATGTTCCCGACTCCATCATACGTCGGAATGACTTGTGAAGCCCGTTGGGATTGAAATATCATGCTATCAGGTATCGGCTACAGAGCGACAGGGTAGGTGCGGAATGACTTGTGAAGCCCGGTTGGGATTGAATGGGAGCAAGGACTCGAACGACTGCATAGAAAAGGACATGTCGTCGGAATGACTTGTGAAGCCCGGTTGGGATTGAAATCACGCCGGATGATCGACAACACCATCATGAAGTCCATTCAGGTGCGGAATGACTTGTGAAGCCCGGTGGGAATGAAATCAAGATTGATAACCCCTTGATAGAGCGCGCGCGGACGTGGTGAATGACTTGTGAAGCCCGGTTGGGATTGAAATTCCTCAGAAAAATCTAGCACCCATCATATCCATCAAGATCTGCGTGGGAATGACTTGTGAAGCCCGGTTGGGATTAAATTTGGTACTGCATTGACCATAGGCATCGGGATAGCGCCTTATAGGTCGGATTGACTTATGAAGCCCGTTGGGATTGAAATACTGATGCTAAATAGTTTTACGCATTACACAATAGGCTCTCAGTCGGAATTTCTTGTGAAGCCCGGTTGGGATTGAAACTTTGCCGTTGGCGTAACATCTCTCCGCCAACTCTGACGTTAGTGGGAATGACTTGTGAAGCCCGGTTGGGATTGAATGCGGAGCGTATGTCAAGACGGCTAGATGCAAATTTTGTGGTGGGAATGACTTGTGAAGCCCGGTTGGGATTGAAACATCACGAATTCTGCTCAAGAGGATGTCCTAGAAAAGGAGTGGGAATGACTTGTGAAGCCCGGTTGGGATTGAAACCGGCATGTGATCAATGCTTTGACGTTGCAGATCTTGTGTGGGAATGACTTGTGAAGCCCGGTTGGGATTGAAATTCTTGTTCCTCGGTGGCACGCTACACAACGTGCAGTGGGAATGACTTGTGAAGCCCGGTTGGGATTGAAACGCGGAAAGTTAGTCCAGGGGATGCTGCCAAAGGTAGCGTGGGAATGACTTGTGAAGCCCGGTTGGGATTGAAACTTTAAAATGGCACCACTGGTAGTATGAGGAATTGACGGAGTGGGAATGACTTGTGAAGCCCGGTTGGGATTGAAACTTCCGAAGAACAGTGACGGAAATAGTTCAGTGTGGACGTGGGAATGACTTGTGAAGCCCGGTTGGGATTGAACAGCGAAATCTTGTGTAAATGAGAAACATTTTGAACGTAGTGGGAATGACTTGTGAAGCCCGGTTGGGATTGAAATCCGTCCGAACTGCTTGCATTTTGAAGCAGTTCAAGTGTGCCGTGGGAATGACTTGTGAAGCCCGGTTGGGATTGAAATTGCAACTTAAGGATGCCATAGCCTCGCTCACGTCGTGGGAATGACTTGTGAAGCCCGGTTGGGATTGAAATGAACTACCCGGCCCCGCGTTGTTCGTGCCTCGCGTGTCGGAATGACTTGTGAAGCCCGGTGGGGATTGAAATTAGTCGTTGAACCATGCAGCCTTTATCACGTTGGCAGTCGGAATGACTTGTGAAGCCCGGTGGGGATTGAAATCGGCGAATGGATAAAGCGCCATGATGCGATTAAGGAGTCGGAATGACTTGTGAAGCCCGGTGGAGGGTCGGAAGTAATTCCTAATTTATTTTGCTGACTTATACATATTATTGTTGTTGTTGCATATCTGCCAGCGGAGAATAAACAGCAGATGCATTTTCCTCACCTGGATATGGGTAGATATTTTTCCCTTCTTTGTAGTAGGAGGGTGACGCCTGATATCCTTGCTCATAGTCATGAGGATCGGCAGACTTGGGTACTGCGTCTGATTGCCTTTTTTGGAGGAATGGCAATCTTGCCAAGCTCCGGATGATCGACTCTGAGAAGCCCAGTAAGAGAAGCGTGATGCCCAGAGGGAGAATCAGCAGAAAAAAATCCCAATCCCGCAGGCTGCTGATGCCTAGCCAGAAGAGCCAGTTGGAAAGGTGCAGAGCCACATACATTCCTCGCGCTCTTCTTGTGAGAAGTCCGCTTGGCAGAGACCAGAGGGCAAGAAACCAACAAAAAATTGCTGCAGCAGCATAAGATGGAAATGCAGTATTCGGTATATAATAGCGCACCACTGAGTTGACCAAGCTCAAGAGCATGGTGTTTGTTGAGAGCAAAAAAGCCAGTGGCAGACCAGTCAGAAAAATGGCAGTTCTCATGAGGACTGCACGTTCTCCTAACCGCCGCACAAGTACTTGCACGACCCTCCAGAAAGCCAGCCAGCCTACCAGGGCAAGAGCGAGAGCGAACATCCCGCTTACTCCACTGAGTCCGGCCGCAAATGGAAGCAGTAGCAGCATCACCACTGGTATCCCAATCAAAGTGAGGCCGCCCCAGATGGCAAACATTTGGAAAGGACTTTTCTTAGACGGAGCCATTGGACCTCCTGAGTTGTTAATGCTCATTTTTATTACATTCAAAATATTCTTTTCTCATTTACGGGTTTTCACCACACAAAGTTGCATATACGTAGTTGTGTTATAGTTCTGGCTCCAGGGGTAAAACATACTTGGGGTATCACTGTTGGAAGCTTTCTCAACCCCGACAAAGAGAACAAAAAGCACACCAACCGTTCTTCATCAAGAAAGAAAAACAGCAAAACGCCACAAAACAGGGAAAAGATGGGGCTTTAGCAATGGTGCAATGGAGGGATCAATTCAACTACCAGAATACTTCCGACCCTTTCGTTTTTCATCGCATCATGATAAATCGAAAATCATAAGAGCCAATGACTACCTCATCGAGACGGTCTACACTGTCACGTCCACAAAAGAAGGTGATAACCTTGTACGTAAAGCAGGTTTTCGCCTTCTGGAAGGGAAATCAATTGCTCCTGGCCGTATTGCATATGAGTTTCCCTTGAATGAACAGGGGATAGAACGTCTCCAACAGTTAAGCGGAAGGGGAGTATAGCATGCTTACTACAGAACAAAAGATCAGACTAGCACTAACTGGAAGTCCATTTGGTGAACCTCATTTTCAGCACGAAGGGAAAGAGGTAACACGCTGGATTACTGGTGGCACATTACCAGACATCTATGTGACATTTCATCAGCAAGACAACATGATTGAGGTGCGATGCTTGCAATGTCAGGAACACATGGAAATATTGCTGCCCACCATGGGGGGAGTACGTCGCAACAATTAGCTGCAATGCGACAAGTCGAACATCAACACAAAGCGTAATAGGAAGATATGGCGGAGCAAGCTTCTTCCTATCTCAACAGACCAGGGGTATGCAAAGAAATTTCCTCCATACCCCTTTTCTTCACCATCCGATGGGTTACTCAGGCTCGGACACATTGAGAACAATCTTGCCGCGTACATGACCTGCTGACTGAGTTGATGTGCTTGACCAACCTCGTGCAGGGGCAGAACAGTCTGCACATGGACTTTGAGGTCTCCGGCGTCGATCAGCCTGGCAAGCTCGGCAAGCTGTGCAGCCTGGGGATGAACGAGTACCCAGATTGCCTGGACTCCATACGCGCGTGCCTGGCCAGCAGAGGGTTGACCCACAATTGAAACGAGCATTCCCCCCGTTTTAAAACACGCCATGATTGCTTCTCAACAGTAATGCCAACCGGGTTGAGCACCACATCCACATCTCGTGCCTTGCTCTCCAGGGATTCTTTCGTATAGTCAATAATCGTATCAATTCCCAGATCATGGAGAAAGGCCGTATTGCGTGCTGAGGCTGTGCCAATTACATGCGCTCCTTTCCATCTGGCGAGTTGCACGGCAAGATGCCCAACACCACCGGCAGCAGCATGGATCAGTACCGTTTGCCCCTTCTGTAGATTTGCCCTCTCAAAGAGTGCTTGCCAGACTGTCAAAGCTGCCAGAGGCACTGCCGCAGCCTCAATATGAGTAATGGAACGCGGCTTGAGAGCAATATCTGTCACGGGAGCTGTTACATATTCAGCATAGGCGTTGCCAGGTTCAGGAAAGCGGATCATTCCGTAGACGGCATCGCCTGGAGCAAACTGGGAGACACCAGGGCCAATGGCCTCAATCTCGCCGGAGATATCCCAACCGAGAATAAGTGGGAAAGGCTGGGGACCTAGCCATCCAGCAACTCCGTTTCCCTGGCGCGTCTTCCAATCTATCGGGTTGACCCCAGCGGCGTGTACATGAATAAGAACCTCACCTTCCCCAGGCTCAGGGCGTGAAGTGTCTGTATAGACAAACACTCCAGTACCGCCATAGCTCTCTATGTGTACTGCTTTCATTCTTGCCATAATCAGGATTTCCCTTCTTTTACTGCTTGTATATCGATGAGGACCATAGTTCCTATCTCTGAACAAGGGAAAGTATAGATCACACCTGCACTTAAAACAAGTACGCACAATAATGTTATATAGTATAAAAAAAGATACTGTGGACACCCTTTTTCTGTGTGATATGTCTGTGATATTGGCGTTCGTCTTATTGATCAGCTAGTGATTTTTTGCCACTATACTAAAAACAATCAAGAGAGTAGTGAATACAATAAAACAGGAAAGAAAGTATTCTACAAGTTATAAAGAACAGCTCTTTCCTGTATTTTAAGGAGAAATTATCATGACTATTGGAAATTACATTCATCCGAAAGCTGTAACCCAGATCGAAGAACCACCTATCGCCAAATTTCTCTTTGCCGATACACGTATGGCCTGGCTCTGGTTAGTGGTACGCCTTTATGTTGGCTATGAATGGATCACAGCGGGCTGGGAAAAATTGACTGGACACTCAATCGCTTTTGGGTCATTTGGTCAGGCTACAGGTAGTGCGTGGGTCTTTGGTGCACATGATGGTGTAGCTCTCAAAAGTTTTATCACGGGTTCCCTGGCTCAGGCTACAGGTGCCCATCCGGCTGTTCAGGGATGGTATGCCTCTTTTCTGCAAAACTTCGTCTTGCCGAATGTTACGATGTTTGCCTATGTAGTCACCTTTGGGGAGGTCCTGATTGGCCTTGGCCTCATCTTTGGTGCTCTGACTGGTATAGCCGCTTTCTTCGGTGTCTTTATGAACTTGAACTTTATGCTTGCAGGTGCTGTCAGTATCAATCCTATTCTGGGAGTCCTTGCGCTCTTCCTGGTTCTGGCCTGGCGTATCGGTGGCTACTACGGTATTGACCGCTACATGCTCCCTCTGCTGGGTACACCCTGGACCGGCACATTGGTTCATAGAAATACCCCAACAGTTCAGCCGACGACAAAATGATCGCTTGTCGATAGCGGAAATGAGTCATCCCGAACTTTTGAAAAAGTTCCCAAAACCGGGGGTGCAGGGAAACCCTGCACTCCCGCTTGCCAAACGAGTAAAAAGGGCATTTCATGCCTCGGAAAAGTTCGGGATGACTCATTTCTTTGTAAATAGAACAAAGCCTTGCTCCGCAGTTGGAGAGTCTCCTGATTAGACAAGAGTTTGTGGTTGTGGCTGTGGCCGATAAGGACCCGTAATATGCTCAAAGCAGGGACGATAGCGGGTTTCATGATAATCTGCCGGGTCTACACGACGAGCCGACAAGTTTTTCCCAGGGATGTCGGTACAGATAAAGTCCCCATCGCGATGTGCAGCCATTACACCATAAGTCCCTGTCTCCACCAGACTCATTACCACATTTGTGTAGAAGATCGCCATGTACTTATCGTACACCTCTGGTTCACCACTACGTAAGAAGTAGGTCAAGTCAATCGGCAAGAAACGCACGCCTGGTAGACGAAGAGCAAGTTCCTGGCTGAGGAACTCGGCCACATTGGCCTTCTTGCGGTGCCCATAGGCATCTTCTGGCCCGTAGGAAGTGACAGGCACACCTAGATTTGCACCTTCGGAGAGAACCACGGTCGAGTAGCTATGCGGATTGCGTCGATCCTGGGCAATCAATTCGGCAAGGGTATCAATGTTGGCAGGCACTTCTGGGATCAGAAGGCGGTCAGCCCAGGCTACAACGGCTGTTTCGAGGGCGGTAAAACCCGCATCACGACCGAACATACGGAACAGAACAGTGGAACTATGTGAACCAGCTGTCGAACGGATACGGGTGATGAACTCTGTGGCCCGGCTAATCGCGGTCTGGAAACCAATACAATAATCGGTACCTGGTACATCATTATCCATCGTCTTGGGAATGCCCCACACAGGTACCCCTTTTTTCGTCAGCGCGGCACCGTAACTCAAGGTATCATCACCGCCGATGACCACCAGACCGTCCAGTCCCAGGAGACTCATATTTGCCAGAACCTGATCAGTGAGATCGATGCGGTCATCAGGCGAATGCCCTTCACCCAGATAGGCAAGATGAGCTGGAAGTTCGCTTACCTTCGTACGTGCCGGATTGGTACGCGAAGATTGCAAAATAGTGCCTCCTTGCCTGTCAATGGTGCGAGTGGTCAACCTGGTCAAGGGTAGCACATAACCATCCTGCCAGGTCTCAGGACGTTCTGGATGGAAGGTCAGTTCCTGGAGTGAACGTGAGCGGTTCAGGTAGGTAATACCTTCCCAGCCGAGTCGGATGCCAATCACGCGAACTCCCATAGGTTCGGCACGATATACTAATGTTTTGATGGCTGCGTTGAGTCCTGGTACGTCACCACCACCAGTAAGCACGCCCAGCGTGCGGATAGGGCTTGAAACATGTTCAGGCATAGAAAACCTCTCTTTATAGCGTGCATGCTATCAATAGCAGAATGTTGTCCTTTCGGAAAAATAGCATACCACAAAGGAATCCACGAGGCAATCAGTGCATAGATGAAACTTCCTCTTCAGATGTCTGCTTAGTATGGCTGCTCAAAGTATGATTGTCCGTAAAATCATCGCTGAAGAGGTTGTGTTTTTTTAGAGGATAGCCATAGGACCAGATTCTTATCGTTGGAGCATGGTAAACTGGAAGAGTGTTGTTGCATAACAATATAATGTATTGACATCACACAACATTTTTGTTATATTTTTGTTTATATACATCGTATGAACCGCTCAAGGAGGGAAAGATCGTGACTATCTCTTGCCAGCTTCGCGTATTGCTTGCCAGGGTTAATGTCGAACGTGCCACGCAAGGCAACCCCCCATTAAGTTTGCGCCGTCTTGCCGACGAGTGTGGTGTCTCTCTGAGCGCATTAGCTGCCTTACATACTGGGCGCAGTCAGCGTATTGATTATGGTACTATCGACCAGCTCCTCACCTATTTCAATCGCTATTTTCGGGTCACGACCAATGACCTGCTTGTTTGGGAACGGGTGCATCACACAGACACGCCAGCCCCGATAAATCGAGAGACACATGTCTAGTGTGCTCTGCTACAGCGCAAGGAAGCTGAGAAGAAGTCAGCAGAAAGAACAAAAGAGGGATATATGGCCACCATCTTCAAATCACGTCAAGAGATTACACAATTGCGTCAATCTGGACGTATCGTTGCCGAAACATATGAGGCACTACGTCCATTGATCGTACCGGGTGTTACCACTGCAGAGCTTGATGCTGTTGCCGAAGACTTTATTCGCCGTAAAGGTGCTCTGCCTCTCTACAAAGGCTATGGTGCACGATCTGGCAAAAACGGAAGAGTGTCTGTACCACCCTTCCCAGCCACTATCTGTGTGGCCATCAACGACGTGATTTGTCATGGCATTCCTGGTCCTCAGCAACGCCTTAGCAATGGAGACATTGTTGGCATTGATATTGGTGTTCTCTACAACGGCTGGGCTGGTGATGCCTGTATGACATTTGCTGTTGGAACCATCGATAACGAGTCACAGCGGCTTATGGATGTAGCCCAGCGTTGTATGGAGCTTGGCATTGAGCAAGCGCGCCCTCGTCATCATATCGGTGATATTGGAGCGGCGATCCAGGAATATGCTGAGGCGCATGGATTTTCCACAGTACGAGAGCTGGTTGGGCACGGCGTTGGGCGTTCACTGCACGAGGATCCACAGGTACCGCATTATGGTCAGGCTGGAACGGGCTTAGCTATTCGGCCAGGCATGGTTTTTACGGTTGAGCCAATGATCAATGCAGGGGGACCGCAAACGCGGCTATTGGCAGATAGATGGACGATCTGTACCGCAGATGGCTCTCGTTCGGCACAATTCGAGCACACTCTTGCCATCACAGATGGTGCACCAGAACTGCTGACGCTCCCCTAGGACCAGAAATACCCATGTTAGTTGAGAGAACCTCTAGAGGCTCTCTCAGTTCTGTTACCCACTGGCTGGCATAACCTGCACCTGGACTGGGGAAGATTGTGCACTTTGTCCCTGGGTATTGCTGGCTGTAGCTTCCACATTGGCGCTGGTCATAGTGTGCTTCTTGAAATTGGGGATGGACCAGAAAAATGTTGTTTGCCCCCCGATGTCGGTGGTTTGTGGAGAGCTGTTGTAAGGTTGTGTGAGACCACTATAGGTCACGTACAGTGTGACAGAAACACCGGGTTGACTGGTCGTTATAACCACAGAGACGGTGTCACCACTCATAACTTGTGAGGGAATATTCGTGATCGTCACACTCAGGGGAGGAACCGGAGTTGGCGAGCCTGGTGGGGTGGGAGTGACTGGCACTGATGAGGGGGCTGCGGTAGGAGTTGCTCCCATGCTGGTTGTGGGAGAGAACCGGCTGGTATGTGTGCGAGTAGGGAGTGCAGGTTGTGTTGCAGGAGTGGATGTGGAGCTCATCGGAGGCTGTTGTCCAGCTCCTGACTTGAAGGGTACAGAGATGGTTTTCAATTGGTTGAGAGATGATGCTGGCAGCGAAGAAGGAGCATCAAGGAGGTACCAGAGGGTACCACTGCCCACAACGGACATACCAATCAGACCCATGAGAGCCATTCGCCTTGATATCAGTATGGGACCTGAGCCACGTTTTTTATCAGTTTGTAGGGAGGTTGTCTGATTGAGAACTCCCACCAGTGGAGGGGCATGCACTTCTGTATCATCAGGCATGATAGAGGAGGCAGCAGACTCTTGAAGGGGAGAAACGAGCAGAGATGTCCTACCCCTCCCAGAGCGAAGATCTGCATTACTCTCTGCGGGTAGCGATGAACTCTGTGAAGAGGAAGGTCTGCGGAGCTATCCGTCTGAGCAGATATTGCCATCTGAGGATAAAGAAGACCCTGTGGCCACTGTCCCTCGATCCCCTGTGCCAGGGCCTGGGCAAATTCGCACGCTGTAGCGAAGCGATCTGCAGGATCTTTATTGAGGGCACGTAAGAGCACAGCTTCTGCTGGCTCTGGCAAATCTGAGCGAAATGTCCGTGGAGGAATGGGAGGCATGGTTGCCACCTGCATTAACATCTGCCCCATCGATGCGGGTGGAAAGGGTAGCCGTCTTGTTACTAATGTATACGTCAGGATTGCTAACCCATAAATATCTGTTGCACTGCTCACAGGTGCTCCTCGTGCCTGTTCGGGAGCCATATATCCAGGGGTGCCAACAGCCTGGCCGGGTCCAGAAATCTGAGTCAGGGCACTATCAAAAAGTTTGGCAATGCCAAAATCTGCAAGGTAGATGTGGTCATCTTCATCAATCAGGATATTCGCAGGTTTGAGGTCACGGTGAATCACCTGCTGACTGTGTGCATAATCGAGAGCTTCGGCGATCTGCGTCGCGTAGATAGAGATTTTGCTTAGTGGGATATTACCACTCGTGAGACGCTCTATCAGGCTGCCGCCGTTAATATACGGTACCACCATATAGGCGCATCTGGTGGAGGGATCTTCACCAGATGCTAAGATAGGTAAGATGAAGGGATGGTGTAAACGCTCTCGGAGGGTCAAAATTTCGCGGACAAAGCGTTGGCGACACTCGATGAGTTCGTTTACGGAGAGATAGGAGGGAGGTAGTAAGACTTTGATGGCAACCAGATCTTGAGGGGAGGTCAAACTTTCTCCCAGGAAGACTACGCTCGCTCCTCCCTTGCCAAGAATCTGTTTCAACTGGTAGTCACCCATGAAATGGCCCAAAAGCTTTTCTGCTGATGACATCTGCTGTTTTCCTTTCCCTCGTGTAGAAGTTCTTAACGAAAGGTATTGTTTCGATTATACTTTCTTTTTTTGAGACATGACAATATTGAGAGCACACAACCTGCCAAAATGGTTACATGATATTCATGACTATATTTACTAATTAAACATGTAAAAGTGGTAATAGTATATTTAATCAAATATAAATAAGCTTAACAGTAATTCCGATCCTGAGAGTGTAGCAGTCAAAATTTGGAGTTCACTCAGTTCGTTCAGGCAGGCCTCAACACAAAGTTTCGAAGTTTGTCGGAGGAGAGCCATCTCTCCGGCAGCTTTCAGGAACCTGTTGTTCTGGTTTTTCTAACAAAGCGGAGTCACTACCCTTTTACGGTGATTAATCTCATCGCTTCGAGTTCACGTAGCACCCCGATTACCTCCTTTGTGTTTGGAGATGCGGGGAAGAGTATAGAGACAATCTTGGCAATACTTCTCTCGCCGTCAACAAGTACAAAAACACGCCTCTGCTTACGAGACAGCCTATTTAAGGTGGTCTGTTCGACGGATGCAAGGCGTCGAGGAATGAAAGCTGATGGGTCGGTGGATAAAATAGGTGAGGTTTCGGAGACGTGTTGGGGTGTCTCGATCTGGGCTTGAAATTCCCAATCTAACGTTCCCAAACGATGTAAGATTTGAAGTGCCTCATCCCCTGAAGCGCTATATTGTCCGTTGCGAGTCGTGATCCAGCAGGAAATCATTTTCCCTTCAATTAACTCAATTTTTGCCTGGCAACGTTCTTTCAGAGCAAGGGCACCTGGAGGAAGTTGTGCATAGATACTTCCAGTTCGTCGAAACTCTTGTAGTAACTGTAAAAGAGTTGCAAGATCAAGGTTGTACACCCTTTATCCTTTCAAGCTCGTTTCTGAGCGTACTCCAATAGTGAATATAATGATTACGAAAATAGCTACTCTCAACTAGATCAATCCTCGCTTGACAACGTTCTTTCAGCATGAGGGGATAGGCCAGCGGGAAAGAGAGCTGAGATACCTTTTAGAAGAACTCTCAGCGAGACGTCACTACCCGAGAAGGAATTTGAGAGGAAGGTTTGGAAACGAAAAAGAGATCGCCAAAGTCCTCGTTCTTTCGGCTTCCTTCCTAAAAGGTTGACGACCGATACTGCTTCTCATCAAAAACTGTTCTGTTGAGAATAGGTAATGTTAAGGAAAGGCATGATGATAAATATGCATGAATGAACCTATATGTTGCATTAGAATGCCCTTTCATTTGCAGATGTATTAATTGCATTAGACTCACGACCTAGAGATTTTCTGCAAAAAGAATTACAACAACAGATCTATCATCTAATATAACACGAACATGGTATGGAAGATCAAGTAGATGAGTAATCCATAAAAATATTTTAATTTTTTTTTAATACCGATTATAATCATTGTAGCCTTCATCACGGTCATAAGAGGCACTGAGAAGAGATGTGTTTTTTACCGATCTCAGATCCATCAGGACTTTTTCTTCATTCCACCGAAGAAGAAGTTAAGATTTCTCAACCTCATCTGGTACTTTTCTATCATCATGTGCAAAACTATGCATTGTTCCCTCTTCCTCTGTGGTACGCTCCCAATAGCTCCTTTGTATGCAAGTATAGATCTATAGTAACGGCAAAGGACGTATTTGGTGTTTTGTAGAGTGAAGATGCATAGAGGGAGGTACCGTATTTTACGGTATTTAACTATGGAATATTGTGTGTTGGTTGAAATTGTATGTCCAGAGGTCGTACTATTGTAGGTCAGGAGAACCTTGCTCATGAAGAAAACGCGTTTTCTTTACTTTCTCATTTGTTCAGTGAGTGTCGTTGTGGTACTCCTGGGCATTGTCCTTGGCACCTTCCTTACCCGTCCTCAGACAGGAGCGCATGCTGCGGCCACCAATACGGGCCTCTCAGTTAGCGTGTTACCCTTGCGCCCAATGTACAAGATGGCGATGAAAATGGGTAATATCAATGAGGTGAATGCAGCGGTTGCTCCTCTGTTGCCTTGTCTGGCCAGCGCGGTTGCGCCACGTTGTTACTCTCCTCTGCAACTACGTCGGGCATATGGAGCACAACAGCTTCTGAACGCAGGTATCACGGGCAAAGGCCGCATTATCACCATCATCGATGCGTTTCAATCTCCGACCTTGCGGGCCGATTTACGTGCCTTTGATCGACTCTTTGGACTCAATGACCCACAACTCAATATTATTGCTCCGTTTGGTCTGACGCCATTCAACCCAAAAGATCCTCTTCACACTGGCTTTGCCGCTGAGATCTCGCTCGATGTGGAGTGGGCACATGCCATGGCTCCGGGGGCTACCATTGATCTTGTGCTGGCTAATGTGAAACAAGAAACTCTTCTGGGTCAGTTGACGGCACTTCAGCAGGCCACCAATTTTGCAGTCCAACACAGTATTGGCAGTGTCGTCTCACAAAGCTTCGGTGCTGGTGAGGGCTGTCTGACCCCGGCCTTTTTGAAAGCTGGACACAAGATCTTCCAACAAGCCGTTGTGAATAAGATGACAGTTCTGGCTTCGGCTGGGGATCGGGGAGCGGCTGCCGTTCAGTGTAATGCTGCTGGAACCCCGGTGGCCCTTGTACAAGGGACGAGCTACCCGGCCAGTGATCCCCTGGTGACTGCTGTCGGTGGTACATCTTTGCAGGCTGTACAGGGTGTTGGGACCTTTAAGAACGAGACCGTGTGGAACGGGTCGCTTGCAGGAGGTGGTGCAGGAGGTGGTGGGTTCAGTAAAGTCTTTGCCGTGCCAGCCTTCCAGCAGAAAACTCTTGTAGGGGCAGTAGGGCGTGGTGTACCTGATGTCTCTATGGTTGGGGACCCTGCCACTGGCGTTCCGGTAGTGACCAGTTCGCTGATGCCTGGACAAACCCTGATCGTTCCCTTTGGTGGCACAAGTGTTGGCTCTCCCGTCTGGGCAGGTATCGTTGCGCTGATGGATCAGTCGGCTGGCCAACGCCTGGGCTTTCTGAATAGTGCCATCTACCGACTGAACCGGAGTACGTTAGCTGGATTGGCTATTCGTGATGTGATAACAGGAAACAACACGTTCACTGTCCAGATTGGTAACGGGCAGACGGCAGCCATCCAGGGCTTTAATGCGAAAATAGGCTGGGATGCAGCCTCAGGTGTGGGAACGCCCAATGTAGCGAACCTGAATCTGCTCCTGCCACAGTTCATTCGGCCGAATGATGGAGCTAATCTCTAAGGGTAACTACTCAGCTCTCTTTTTCAAATTCCTCAGCGCCAGAGGCGCTTCGCAAGCAGTTTTGTGTGGATGGCGTGGTTTGCGAGCGCAAACCACGCTATCCACACAAAACAAGAGCGAGCCACCGCAGGTAGTGAGAAGAACAATCTCTTTTAGTTAGCTGCTCCAGACCCTACCTTGATCTCAATACCAAGCCCTTTGGCTACACGAGTTCCATAGTCAGGGTCTGCCTTGAAGAAGTGCAGAACCTGACGCTGCTGAATCTCCTTCTTTGCACCCTTCATATGACCAACGAGGTTGCTCAACCAACCGCGTCTTCTCTTCTTCGCTCATCAAGCGATAGAGAGCGCCAGGCTGCACAAAATCGTTCTCTTCGTTGCGATACCCCGTACGCTGTGCCAGACCACTGACGGCTGTTGGCTGAGCACTAAACTGGGGAGCAGCCTGTGGTCCTGCAAAGCTGTTTGGCTCATAGTTGGGACTGCCTCCACCATTAGCATCA
>CAWFFV010000058.1:0-165844 GCA_963814985.1 uncultured Chloroflexia bacterium
GGGCGACACAAAGAAATTGACTGGCTCTTCCGAGGAGGCGTGGCGATCTTCTTCCCCGAGCAATGGGAATGTCTCCGTACGGCGTTGCCGGAAGCCGAACGCTCTGGCGATATCGTCGAAGCATACTCTCGACGGCTCAACGATGCCAATCTCACTGTCCGCCAACGAGCAGCTGAAGCCTGGTGCCTGTGGGAGTCTGCGACACCTGACTGGCCCCCGTCAACGAGTCTGGATGAGCAATTTACCAATTCCACATTCGCGTTGGGGTTTGCGCGTATCGTGACCCACTATATGCACCATAATCTGTGGCTAGAGGACGAAAGCTTACTTCGCAACGCCTATATCCTGGCCGACATCCCCGCAATCCTGGTGAATGGTCGCATGGACTTTCAGTCTCCCATTGCAAACGCGTGGGAACTCAATCGTGTATGGCCACGTGCCGAGTTGATGATTGTTGACAACGCTGGCCATGCGGCCAATAATCCAGGCCTCACCCAGGAACTCATCCGGGCAACCGATCAATTCGCCATCTCTCACTAAAGATCTTATCGGTTTGTCTGAGCCAGTTCGACCCTGCGCAAAAAGTAGTAGGCGATACCTGCAAAGACAAGTCCCAGTTCAAAGCCGATATCCACTCCATAGGGACGGCTCAACCAGAGGGCAATGGGGCCAACATAGTAGGCCTGTGCAGCCCCGAGCAGAACACCTCCCAGGCCGATGATTAAGGAGACAATAGCAGCCCATCCAACAGGCAGATTTTTAGGAGTGTTCCAATCATCGACATTGTAATATCTACGGCGGAAGACAAAGTGTTCAAGGATCAGGATAATGGACCAGGGACCTATCCAATAGGCCATAAGTAGCAAATAGTTTGAGAGCGTCTCGTTGAAATTAGGGCCAGCAGCCACAGCAAGCAATACATAGATCACTGATCCGATAAGGGTCCATACTTCGCGATTGAGCCGCTGAAAGGCCTTGCCGAGTACTTGCATCGAAAGAGCGAGGCTGTAATCATTCGGCACATTGTTGGCAAGAGTACCCAGAGAAAGCACTAATAGCAACAAGATACCTGTAGAACCTAAAGGACTGGCAGCAGCCTTCAGGAGATCGATCACGCTATTTCCCTTATAAGCAAGAGCTAATGCCATCCCAAATATCTCCAGAGCCGTACAAGGGATGGCAACACCCAGAAAAGTGAGCCAGAAAACACTACGAGCTGACGTCGTTTCACGCTGTTTCACGTTGTAGTCAGCTGCATATGTACTCCATCCAGTGGCATATCCATAGATAGCGCCACCAAAGGAGAAGAAGGAAGCTAGCTCAGCCATGTTCAATGCAGGGGTAGGAACAATCGACAGATGTGGCGCGGATGCAACTACTAAGAGGTAAAACACGATCACCATTGGTATCCAGGCATAGCGTTGATAGTGGTGAATATATTTATATCCATAGATACTGACAAGTGTCGTTAACATCGCAATTACCAGAATACCCACCTGTCGGGGAATAGCCCCATTGCTGAGAACCTCTATCAGTTGACCGCCCACAATAATATTGACAGCAGACCAGCCAACACATGCCGCAACATTGAAAAGAGCCATCATTCCGGCACCAATCCAACCAAAAGAGAAGCGCGAAATTATCATCTGACGGAGGCCGAGCTTGGGACCAAGCGTCGAGAAGAAGGCAACAGGGAGCGCACCGAGTATATTAAAAATAATGATAGCGATGACACTGTCCCAGAAGCCGAGAGCAAAGAGGCTACTCGCAAGTGCTCCCAATGCGACAGTGGAGATGACCAAATTAGAAGAGAACCACATTGTGTAATTATCGAAAATGCGTGTATGACCTCGGTTATGTGGTGATACACGCTCAACGCCTTGTGTCTCGATACCTTGTTCAAGTTCAGGAAAAGTGGCAGTCTCAAATGCCATTGAATAAACCTTCCTCATGCTATATTGTCTGCCATAACCAACACAGAGTGAACTTCGACAGAAAATTAAGAGCAGACGTGAGATATTGTACCTTATTTTTTATAATAGGGTATATCGGCTAGTATATTAGTACCATGTATATTGACTCACCCAGTGCTTATTGCCTACTATCAATACGTATGGAAAAATATAGTGAAGTTTACAAACTCGTAAACTTACTAAAAATCGGAAAGCCACATTTTAATGTTATTCACAAGATTAGCTTATTTTTACGAAGATTTTGAATAAATCATCGCAAAATTTAATGAACTTATTGTCTCGAAAAAGTGAGAACTGATATGGGAATGGCTATTTCTGAGATGTTCACCAGTAATCACTGATTGTGTTAGCAGGGTTGAAAAAAGGCAAACGCGGATAGCCTTTTCGCTTTCAAGTAAAAGGGAAAGATCGTCTTCATGGATACCAGACTGATTTCTAATTTGATCGATGTGTCTCTATGTCTTGTAACTCTCTTTATTTCGGTACGTTCATTCGATGTGTATGTTCACTTTCGTTATCTCCGCCTCTTTATTCTGGGACTCTCAATGGCTCTTGTTTCACTCTCAGCAGCGGCTGATTTCACTGCGAACTATGTTACATTTACGCATCTTGGTACAGACTGGTTTTTGTATATTGCTCAGGCGTTCGGCTTCTTTTTCATTTTTCTCAGTCTGCTACGTAGTTCAGCCAGATATCTTAAATTGATTATGATCCTGAGCGTCCTGACTGTTCCTCTACTGCTTGCCATTCTCTTTATATCCCCTTTTCTACCAGGTATTCCCAACGGCTCAATGCGTATATTCCTGGAAGGCATCCGGTGTCTTATCAGCTTTATGATCTTCTTCGCCTATTTCTTTGCTTTCACAAACAAGGCAACGCACTTTAACCGCTTCATGATGGTTGCATTCTTGTTGATCAGTCTTGGCAATTTTATGTCTCTGGTGCAGAGTTTTGGACCTAACTTAAATTCACATCTTCTGAGCAATCTGGGAAATATTACTGACATCGTTGGTCTTGTTGCGCTTGTGGTTGCTGTTTCATGGAATTAGCAGAGAAAGCGATCTATCTCAAATGTATATTTTGAAATTCGTCCATCTTCTCCGGAATTTTCGTGCTTTTGGTCAAAGCGGCACTATATACCTTGAGCCGCTCCAAGATCATGTGGAGGAACCCTGGAAAGCATATTTACAACTGCACCAGGGAGAGGTTACATCTTGCTTTGTACAAAGGAAGAGCGACAAGCAATTATTGTGGAAAGATACTGAAGCAATACAATGGCTGGAAACAAAAGAGGGATTATCCTGGAGCTTAGAAGAGTCTTCTGATGCTGTTCCTCTGTTTTTTGCCTCGCCTGTCCTTTCTCCTGATCACCCAAATCGACCAGATAGAGAAGCCAAAATTTCGCAAGTGGTGCATCAAATTAAGCTAAACAAGCAAGAGGAGGCTGGGGAGCAGTTTTCTCATGATGATCAGCAGGAAGGATCTCTTGTGCTAGTACCACAGCGCATTTATGTGCAAGTGGAGTCTTCTGTGGAGCTTCCTCGCGAGTATAAAAGAATCTTTGCTCTTGTTGATGGTCATCGAACGATCGTACAGATTGCGCAACTTCTTCATTATCCTTCTCAACGAGTTGTCCACATTCTTCATAAACTCCAGACAAGAAAGTTGGTTGAATTATGAAACCCAGGAATAGGATTGGTTCTCCTTCTATCTTTATTATAGATGATAGCATTACAGATTGCCAATGGATGAGTAACAGTTTGCAACGAGCAGGCTGCAAAGTCGATTTTGCTACTGATGGTCGGAAAGGCCTGACAAACGTAATGGAGAATCCTCCTCAATGCCTCATACTTTCTGTCATCTTACCCGGTATAAGTGGTTATGCCATTTGCCGTCAGGTGAGGGCTGTAGAGCAATATGGTAATATTCCGATTATTATCATAGGCACAAAAAACACACCTCTCGATCAGAAATATTCCCTCAAGATGGGAGCAAACTGCTATCTCGTCAAACCGTTTTCCGAGGAAGTGCTTCTTCAAACGGTTAAAAAGATATTACCAGGGCTTCCGTTTGCGGCTATGGCTCACATGCTATCGCCACTCGTTCCTCAATCTGATATTCCAGGAGTTTCTACTTCCCAGGAGGAATACACTCTCATTCCCTGTCATCCGAATGAAGCTGACATAATGTTGAGGCGCAATCCATTTGCGAACTCTGTCATCATGTCAGACAGGCATCTTCATCGTTTATATGCTGCTATTGATGGTCACAGAAACATACAGGAACTCGCAGAAACGACACAACTCGACCTGCAATCAACTGTAAAACTTCTCAAGACTCTCTGGCAGGAGCAAAACATCGTGTTCTATGATAAAAAACGACGAATTCTCAAGGAAATATCCCTCTTTAATAGCAGAACATGATGATAAATCTCTTTGTAAGCTCTCCCACTCGGAAAAGACGCTTTACACAAATTTTCTGATGAGTTGAATCCACTCTGTGATATTTTGTGGCTCCAGATAGAGTGCACTGGCCATTACGTATCGGGCACGTAACCGCGAGAAAATCCCCCCCTGCTCACTTAAAAGAAGAATGGGAAAATGCTTCAACTCCAAATTTTTGCGAATGATTCGACAGATTTGCCAACCATCGAGCGCGAACATGTTGGCTTTGAGCAGGACTAGCGCAGGTTCCTCACGCGATAGTAGTGAGAGGGCGGAGATCCCATCGGCAACTGTCAGCACCCGTATCTGTTGCGCTTGCAGGAGCAGCCGCAGGTTCTCACCAAGCTCGATGGATCCACCAACAATGAGTACGATGGGAAGAGACGAACTCTTAGTATCTGACAACGTTTTCTCTGCCACGAGCAAAGCGTTTTCCTTTCTTTGCCAGCCTATGCTGATTCTTCAGCGCGTTTGAGCCTGGAACCCAGCATCAGAATATATCCTGTCTCCAGGATCGAGAGGATATCGACTCCAAAAGCACGCATTTTTAGACGTGTGCGAGAAAGAGCACAACGCACTGGCTTGATTTCTTGATCCCAAATGCCCGCTTCCATGGACTCACGTAAACGCTGGCGACAGCGGGCAACGGTTCGCTCAGCAACATTGCCATGATAGAAACTAGCATACATCACTTCATAAGGACAATAATAGGGAAAAGCCTCTAATAATGGGAGGAGCACGCTCATCTCGCTGCTCGAAAACTGTTCTTGTGCAATAAGCAGTGGTCGGCCTCCTTCACAAGAAAGATACGACAGTGAGCCAAAGGCTGTATTTAAAGCCAGGATGTGTCCTTCAGGGAGCGCTCCCTGGAGGGAAAAATGCAGAATTCTTTCTTGATCCTGTTGGAGATATTCTGAAGAGGTTTTGGCCTTGCGCTGATAAACTTTTTGCATGGTGGTCTCCTTACTCTGAGCTGCCCTCTAGTATCCGACACGCAGGAAGTTGATATGAGTATCAATGAGATGATGAGCCAAAGGAAAAGATATCTGTGTGGGTAAGCTCTGTGAGGTTGAGAGCAGATAACCAAACCCGATTCCTCCCAGTACTCCGATCAGTAATAACATCGATAACAAGAGATAGGTTGATATACCCGAAGATTTTTGCGCTACTGGTGTGGTCTGCTGCGTAACCGCTGGTGAGATCCGCTGAGTGGTCAAGATCGTCGGTACATCAGGTTGGTACTGTCGAACCAGTGGTTCGGTGGTCAGAGAACGCCGCACGGCTTTTGTCTCGGGTATGGGAGTGCCTGAGATAGAGCGAGAAGGTGGACGTGGACGAGCATACGTTGCTCTTGGAGATCGACGCTGCAAAGATTGCAAAGTTCTGCGCGGAGCGGAAGGGCCAGCCGATTGGTATGCGATCCTGTTCATCTCAAAGGGAAGTTCGTCTACGGGTTCTATCAGAATGGTGCTGATCTCCCTTATATCCATGTCCTACCTCTTATCTAGTATGTAATGAGTCATCCCGAACTTTTCCGGGACATGAAATGCCCTTTTTACCTATTTGGCAAGCGGGAGTGCAGAGGGCGGCAGCCTTCTGCCGGGGTTCGGGGTGCCCCCGAAAAACATCTTTTCCTTCTTTTGCTCGCCGCTTGCGGCGGAGAGAGAGGAAAAAGAAGCTATTGGGGACACCAGGGTTTGGCAACCCGCAAGCCCCGGCAGGGAAACCCTGCACCCCCGGTTTTGGGAACTTTTTCAAAAGTTCGGGATGACTCATTATAACCTTTGCTCATTTTCTTTCTTCCTCAATTATGTAGCACAACTATCGATAGTTCTAGGAACATGCGTTATCATTTTATTTATCATTTTTATCATTTTTGAGATGTTCAATCTGTAGTTCTCTCGCAAAAATCTGACGGGCGCTCGCCGCTCACATCTTCTTCCTGAGTAGCTCCTTCACTGGACCGTCTTTTGTGTCCAGGGGCTGGTCGCACTGGGTGTCTGTACCCGTGAGTATGCTCTGCTCAGAAGGAGATGGGAGTGGCTTCTCAGAAAAACCTGAGGAGTCCTGTTGCATAGGGATAAAGAGAAATCCCACATGCTGAAAGTTTCTTACTGCGATCACCTGATGAAGCTGTTTCTGTGGTGCTTCCTTCCCTACCTGTATCCCGATAAGATCGCAAGATATCCCGTCTGGTCCGGCTCCCCGAGTTCGGCAAGCAGGCTCACAAAGTCGAGCGACTGTCGGCTAAACGCGATTGCTCCATCCTTGCGCGGCCACTGGCCGGGGTCCCGGTCCCTGGCCAACTCGATTCCATTAAAATCTGGATCGTGCAGGTAGATGGCCTCGTGGGTACCATGGTCAGAAGCTCCATCGATCGACCAGCCATGATCGAGCAGGCGTTTAAGCGCAACGGCCAGATCTTTGCGTGTCGGATAGTTGATGGCGAAGTGGTACAGGCCAGTTGTGTTTGGGGGAGGGGGTGGTCCGTCCTTGCTCTCCCAGGTATTGAGGCCGATGTGGTGGTGGTAGCCACCGGCTGAGAGGAAGGCCGCACTCCCCATGTTGAAGATCAGATCGAAGCCCAGGTAGTCGCGATAGAAGCCGATAGCGCGCTCCAGGTTGGCGACCTTGAGATGGATATGTCCAATGCGTGTCCCTGCCGGGATGGATGTGTCCGTCATGGTTTACTCCTTCTTTCTTGTCATTGTAACACTCTCTTTCTTTGTTATATGGTAAGGGTATCTTTTCGTCAAGGTTGCCCAGTCATTGTATACTAGCAAATGATATGCACCAGGAGCGATATTGGGAGTAGTGAAGTTGTATCAACGCCCAGGGATTTTGTAATCGAGAGTGTTTGTCGTTATCAAGTAATGTGGATGGATAAGCCTGAATAAGTAGAACGCTTGCCATATGCTATAGAGTATAGTATAAAGTGCATCATTGACATGTTTAAGGAAGGCTAGCATACAATCATGAAAAAGCGAAAAGGGATATCGCTACCGAAAGCGCTACGGCAGCAATCCATATCATATTCATCACCTACAGTTATTCGTCGCGCTCGCGATTTTCCGCTGGTAGAATGTTGGATCAGTAACGATTGGCAAAATGAGACTCCGGGACTGGTACAAATTATTGTGGCTCGCCAGCAAGCCGATGATACGATCTGTTTCGGTGTGTACCTTGTAGATAAGCTTTGTCTCGGACTCAAGAACACGTTTGCCAGAGCCAATTTTACCCCTGCACGTTACCAGCATGAAGTTCAGGCTATTTTCAAGGAGACAGGATCACAGGCATGCCCACCCGAGCTGGCATACCAGATGATCTATGAATCAATTGACTATGCAGCAAAGTTTGGCTTCACACCGCAGAAGGATTTTGAACTGACGCAATATATGCTGGCACCACGTGGCGAATTTAGGACATCGTACAAATTGAAATTTGGCCAAAAAGGCAAAGGGAAGCCCTTGTTTATTGCGGGTCCCCGCGATAATGTCCCGGAGATCCTCAAGCAACTGGAGAAGACCCCTGGCCCAGGCAAGTATGACTACGTAGTTATGGCACCACCTGATATGTTCTAAGCATTATTACCGCTACTTCTATATCTATCGAATGGAGCAAAGGAAGGCAGCCTGGATATCCTATTGATTGAATTCCATATCTCTGCTAGAATAAGCTCAGAGAGCACTGACTATCTTTCTTCTCTCTTCTTTGGTTTCTCCCATATCGATCGATATGAGACGGCATAAGTATTCTAATGATCGCGTGCAGGGAGGATATCCTTGATAACACCGCTCTATTGCCGCAAATGTGGCACGCGTTTGCCCGCAGACGGTCTATTTTGTCCAACGTGTGGCACATCACAGACAGGGGATGATCATACTCCTACGAGCCAGCCGCCGCAGGAGTCCTCTATGATCGGCACGGGTAGGCTGCCCGCAGGACGCATGCTCCATCAGCGATATCGCCTGTTGCACACCGTTGGACAGGGAGGAATGGGGGCTGTCTATGTTGCTCAGGATACTCAGCTTGGGGATCGCCTGGTAGCTGTCAAAGAGATGAGCATGCGTCGGTTGATGCCACAGGATTTCCCTCAAGCGGTTGAACAGTTTCGACGCGAAGCGCATTTGCTCGCCGGTCTCCATCATCCCAATCTTCCGGTCATCCATGAGTATTTTAGCGAGGAAGATCGCTGGTATCTGGTGATGCGTTTCATCGAGGGTCAGAATCTCCAGGCTGTCCTGGATACTGCGCCCGGAAAAAAGCTCCCGCTCAACGAGGTCGTGCGGATCGGGATCGAGTTGTGCGAGGTGCTGGACTACCTCCATACCCATGAGCCACCAATCATCTTTCGTGATCTCAAACCACCAAATATCATGGTAACGCCCAAAGGGCATATCTGCCTGATCGACTTTGGCATTGCGCGTCACTTCAAGCAGGAGCAGATCAAAGACACCGTATACTACTACTCTGTAGGCTACGCGCCACCCGAACAATACGGCCATTCACAGACCGGACCACGTTCTGATATCTATAACCTGGGGGCAACCTTGCATCAGATGCTCTCCGGACAGCATCCTGCCAGCAAGCCATTCCAATTCTCACACCTGCAACTGGTGGACCCGACCATCCCCATGCCGCTTGCCCAATTGATCGCGCAGATGCTGGAAATGAATGAGCAGAACCGTCCAGCCAGTGTGGCAGAAGTGAAAGCACAACTGGAGAACGTTTTCACCCCAGGACTGATAGAGCCAACCAGGAAAGCTATTGATGAGAAAGAGGAACAGGCTCGCTTAGCCGAAGAGGAGCGAGCACGTCAAGCGGAAGCAGAGCATGCGAGGAAGGTTGAGGAACAGGCACGTCAGGTAGAAGCAGAGCGCGTGAGAAAAGCGGAGGAGGAACAGGCTCGTCTGGCGGAAGTGGAACGGCAAGCACGTCTGGCGGAAGCAGAGCGACAGGCTCGTCTGACGGAAGCAAAGCGCGTGAGAAGAGCGGAGGAGGAGCGGATACGGCTGGCTGAAGAAGAGAAGGAACAGGCTCGTCTGGCGGAAGTGGAACGGCAAGCACGTCTGGCGGAGGCAGAGCGACAGGCTCGTCTGGTAGAAGCAAAGCGCGTGAGAAGAGCGGAGGAGGAGCGGGTACGATTGGCCGAAGAAGAAAAGGAACGAACTCGCTTAGCTGAAGTGGAACGGGTGAAAAAGGCTGACGAACAGGCCCCCTTAGCCAAAAAGAAACCAGGGATTTTCCAGGGGTATCGAATAGCTCCAGTGATAGTAACTGGTAACATGTTCCTGAATGTGTGGGGCATCCTGGCTATACTCGGCATTTTGCATTACTCATGGTGGATAATTTCAGGTGCAATAGTCCTCTTGCTGCTTTCCTTTGCTCTTCCGAGCCTTCTTTATCTGATCGGTACGCTTTGTATTATTCCAATTAGTATTGGATGGGGTATTGCTGGCTGGTTACTCGGCCCATCTCTATCGCACAGAATTTCGATTCCCTCCCTCTATCTACGATTAGGGCTTGCTGTAATAGGCTTTCTGCTTGGCTTTATCGAAAATAGTCTTGTTGTAGCTTCCTACAATCGCCGGCGAAGCCGATTTCGATAGTCCGTTTGACCAGCGGGAAATGCTGAACGCTGAGTATAAAAGCATGACGGTCTATTTTTGGTTGGCCGGGTAGGTGGATATTCTCTTTCAGGATCGGAAACTGGTGAAAGGGGGTTTTACGGGCCGGATTGATAATTCTGTACTAACGAGTATAGCCCTTCAAAAGGTATCAAGTGGTTGCAATAGGAAGAGTAATGCAGTAATCAAGGAGAAGATGATATATGGTAATACTTTTATCTGCATGCCTCTTATGTTTGCTCAGCCACTCTTGGGGAAATGCGTCTACAAGCTGAATATTGAGTTGTGGTGACAATAAATGCATTTTATTTTTGTCTTGATAATCCTGGTCGATTGCTAATTGCAATCTTTCTATCCAGGTGTTCATATTATCGCACTGGATGTAGCCAAGCATTCCAGCTTCATTGCTATCAATTGCGTACCTGCCACTGAGAAAACATTGTAGGCCGTCTTCTCCAAGATAGCCGTTTATACTTTGCTGCCTACGTAGTCGTTTGGCCTCGAAATAATACTGTGGTCTGGGCTTTCTTTCCACTGACTCAAAAATTAAGTCCGGTCTCCACCGCCTCCGCCCTGTTCGCCCTCCGCCGGAAATGGGAGGGTCATCTTTAATCGCAATCTGATCGCACCAACTTGGGCAGTCAATTGCATTAAGCCTATCCTGGATAGACTCTGCGATGAAACCTGTAATAGCTGGCTCATCATGTTTAGCCTGAACCTTACTACAGGAATCCACGTAGCCCCATGCTAATAGAGTATGTACATGCTGCCGATATGCAGACCAATACTCATCAACATATGCTTCCTCCAGATCCACGTTTTTGTCCTCCGCTAGCTCTACTCCATTGTTCATTTGCGCTGTCCTGAAGTGGAAAGAGTCTCGGCAATCATATCATCTGCGTCATTCATAGCCTGGCTGCGTGTCCAGTTTATCAGTTGTGGAACTTTATAGAGGGAAATACTAGAACGTCCGAACAGTTTGAGTCCACGTTGGACATACACCCACTGACTAAATTCTTCCTTTAACTCCCGTTGAAGCCTCGTAAACATCTGCCCATTGTGGGATGAGGTTCCCTTGACCATTGGCGTAAAAGCGTGATCTGACCTGACAAACTCTACTGTACAGCAAATCAGGTTTGATGAATGCTCAATAGTTATACGGTGGTGAGTCTTACTGGAGTCAAGGAAGCCATCAAGATCGTTGGTAAGTTGCTGTGCATATGCTTGTAACGCTTCCCGGTCAGGACGTTGTTGAGCCTTTTGCACAGCTTCTCTTGTGCCACCGCTAACTAACTTAGAACGCAGTTCTATGAAATCGGTGACTAGCGTCATAATGTTTTCAGGTACTCGCATGATGTGTATTATCTGCTCATCCAGATAAGCTTGTGCGTATCTAGCACCTTGTTCAAGTTCTATTGAGACAAGTTTTTTCTGAAGTATTGCAAGTTGCTCTACCTGCTCTGATGTAAATGCCGGAATAGGGATACTTTTAACTGTATTGAGTGTGACTACATCACGTTCAATACCCCATTGAGGCACCTGAAAGAACAAATAGTATTTCACAAGACTTGAACTGAGGAAAACAGATAGGGCTCGCAACTGATCTGCGTCAGCATATGGAGCAGATAGCCCTATCTGTCGAGGCTTAATGACAAAATATGTATCACTGTAGATGCTGTATTTCCATCCAGCATTCATAATAATGTGAGGTGGCTCTGATACCAGTAAGCCCTTAGAACCCCCTTGTGTACGTATAAAGCACTCTTCTCGTGGAATATCCTCAAGTGCATTATTAGGAATCGAGAATCGGTATTCAGATTTATTCAATACGGTCGTATTCAAACGCACCTTATCTACAAGTTCTGGACGATACTCTAACGTTTCATTGTGCTCTATCATGCCATTACGTAACTGTGAACCTTCATGAAGATGCCAGCCATGCTGTGCTTTATCTTTACAAAATTGTCCAAGCGTCTGAGGAAAAAACTTGCGTAAACGGGCTATAGCTCGTTTATCACGGTACGTTCCCCATAGAGCGAATTTCCACGTAGCTATATCACCGTACGCTGCTTCATAAGGTGAAACTGTCTGATGCTCATGTTCGTTGATTGTGATCGTCCAGAGCTTACCACTGCTTTTCGTAATCTGATTGATAGCAAATGGTCCATAGTGTTCAATTGGTGACTTTTCTCGTTCTGCTAAAGCTTGATGATAGATTATTGTAATGGCTGGAGCAGTGGCTCTTCCCTCAAAGAGTTCTCCACGCAGATTAGAAAAATTTGTTATTCTCCGCACTTCACATCGCTCAAAGAAGGACTGACGATATTTCCTGGCTTCGAGGTTATAGAGAAGTGAAGCTGGTAGGATAAGACCAACGTAACCTGTAGGCTCCAAAAGGTTAAGAACACGCCAACTAAACGCTTCCGCAACACTATTGTTGTCAACTGGTTCCTGTTTATTATGTGTATTTATCCAGGTTGCGGCAAGAGGTTCTTCTGTCTCATCAGCTACAATCCAGGGTGGGTTACCAACAATCCAATCAAATACCATGCCTTTTGTCCAAACAGGCGAGGAGTCGTCAAAGAAATCGCACTGGAAAATATGTGTGTTATGTAGTGATGGCAATTTAAAGTGTTCATCGCGCAAGAAATCTGACACATCCGCATAATGCAAAAGCATTAAAATAAGGCTGAACTCGGTTATATAGCAAGCGTCATATTTACGCTCTATACCATAGATATTTTCTAATAGCTTCAGCAACTCTGGTAATGGTAATGTACTTGCTTCTGCTTGCGATTGAGCCAGCCTCATCTCGATTAATCTTTCATAGATCAGCACGAGAAAAACGCCGGAACCACATGCGGGATCAAGAACCTTCATCCCCTCTTGCAAGAGCTTGCCGGAACTCATTTCAGAGATCAGGTAGTCGGCCAGATATTCAGGTGTATAATATGCTCCTATCTTCTTCCCTTTACCTTCAGCGTGAAGAAATTGCTCGTAAATAGAGGAAAGCAACTCAATGGGTATGTAGGTAAAATCGTAGACCTGGAAATCAAGACTAAGTTGTCGCCCTCCTCCTGATAACAATTCATCGCCTTTGAAGATAGATGCTACATACTCGACATGTTCATTTTTAGGTGCATTACTACCATCAAAATCAAGTGGGAAAATGTTACCATTAAAGCGTTTGTCAAGAACTGTACAGAGACGACGCAAACCATAAACTGTTGCATTCCTACCCAGCACGGCATCAATGTCTATGTCATGCTGCTGAAACCATTGATCAGAAAGAATATCTCGGTCGCGTAAGTAACGAATATAGACGTATTTGCCGATTAAAGCGTGGGCAACTTCCGGGAGAAGTTTCATCTGTTCTCGCAGGAACTCTCCTAGCTTGCTCAAGTTCTTAAGCAACCGCTGATCAACACGCTTATCTAGTTTTAGATGGTGAGAACGCTGACGCCATAATTGTCCACTATTAATTGCCTCTGCACAGAAGTCTGCAAGGTGCTCAAGAATACTATTTCTATCAAGACCTACCTGTGGCTCAACCGTACCAGCCCCAACATCCTCTTGTGAGTAGTCAAATCCTGTGTAAACCCTAATGTGATTAGGAAGTACAACTATTAGGAAAGGAGCTTGACCAAGATTCCATAGGTTGCGATGGATTATCCGCGCATCCTCTGGCGTTTTTGCTTCTGCTACGTATACTGCTGTTCGTACGGAGAAAACATTTTTTTTCTCACTACTCGACTGAAAGACGTAAATACCATCTACTCCCGCATTACGAGCTGCACGAAAAAGCGAAGCCACCTCTGGTTCACATTTATGCGCTGTTCTTAAATAATATGGAGATTGGCTATAGTCGAGTGCGTCCAGCACCTCAGCTAATGACATAGCTCCCTTCCTCCTATTTGATGCATTCTATAGGTGTATCTACGCCTAATACAGGAGCTGCACTCATTATTTCTTCTTGTAGCGTTTCAAGCACAAAAATCATTACTTGTTGTCTCGTTGTACTGAGCGCGTCAATCAAGATATGTTCTCCCTTTCTCGTTTTGCTCAGTGCAAAAATAGTCCCTTTTCCATGAATGAGGATAGCATTTCTCATTGGATCAGCGTCGTTCATGACGCCTTTTAAAGTCTCTATCGCTTTATGAATTTTTTGTGTAGACCAATTGTGCTTTTTGAGTTGGCACACAATATTCAATTGCACCAGATTTTCAATAGTGTAAAGGCGATGGCTACCAGAGCCATGCGCTTGCTGAAAATCTGGCGTAATCATCTTTTTCCGCGCCCAATAATCCAACTGGCGCAAAGAAAATCCTGTAATATTGGCGACTTCGGCTGATGTGTATACTGGTCCCTGCATATCTTTGCGCTATCGTAGTGATGGTATTTTGAAATGCTGCTATTTTACTGTATCACAATACTATCATACCAAAATTACAATTTCAATAGTTTTTGTAGTTTATCCGAACATATAACAAGAACTGAGGCCATTTATGATAGTAAGTTTCCCAGAGAACAACCCGGCTAAAAATCCTATGACCAGAATTTCTAGCCGGATTGTTCAATTGTCTTGACTTTGGGAACCGCCATAGAGTGAGCAGAAATGAGTACGCAGTAGTTTGCGGTATCCGAGCCAGTGCGCTCCCCTTACTCCACCGTCACGGACTTCGCTAAATTCCTGGGCTGATCCACATTGCAGCCTCTGGCAACGGCTGCGTGGTAGGCAAACAACTGCAAGGGGATGGTTACCAGCAGGGGGCTGAATGCCTCTAGCGTTGCAGGGACGTAGAGTACGTGATCGGCATGTTGTCGTATATTCTCATCTCCCTCTGTTGCTACAACGATGACCTGAGCATCGCGTGCTCGTACCTCCTGGATGTTGCTAACCACTTTCTCGTAGACATGCGAGGCGGTGGCAATTCCAATCAGGGGGGTATCTGGATCGAGGAGAGCGATAGAGCCATGCTTGAGTTCACCAGCAGGAAAACCTTCGGCATGGATGTAGGAGATTTCCTTGAGCTTGAGGGCACCCTCTAACGCCGTAGGGAAACCGACGCCACGTCCGATAAACATAATGCTATGGACCTGTGACATCTGCTTTGCTAGTGGCTCGATAATGTCATCAGGGCGTGCCGCTTTATCAAGTTCCTGCTGAATCTGATCGGGGATCTTCTCCAGTGCCTCCAAAATTCTTGCATCTGCTGGTCCTTGATGCGCCCGCGTTGCTGGCCAAGGTACAGACCTAGCAGGTACAGGACGGTAACGGAAGTGATAAATGTTTTGGTGGAAACAACGCCAATCTCAGGACCAGCTTGCAGGTACAGAACAGCATCCGAAAGTCGTGTAATGGCACTGGAAACAACATTGGTGATAGCGATAACTGGAGCACCACGTTCTCGCGCCTGACGAATGCCAACAAGAGTGTCTGCCGTCTCACCCGATTGCGTTACTGCGATGCAGAGTGTCTCAGGACCAACGATGGGATCACAGTAGCGAAACTCGGCAGCGGTAATAGCTTCGACAGGGATACGCGCCCATTGCTCAATCACATATTTGGCAATCAGTCCCGTATGGTACGAAGTGCCACAGGCGACAATCACAATGCGCTGAATCTTATCGAATATTCCCGCCTGTCGCATACCCTCCAACTCACTGAGGTACAGGTGCCCATCGCGAACACGACCCAGCAGGGCGCGTCGCATAGCTTCTGGCTGCTCATGGATCTCCTTGAGAACGAAATGAGGATAGCCACCTTTCTCGGCTGCTTGCGCATCCCAATCGATGGTAAGCGAGTCGCGCTCTACTGGAGTTCCATCGAGCTTCATGATGGAGACGCCGCTGGCATGTAACGTGACGATCTCACCTTCGTCCAGAATGATAATGCGGCGAGTGTACTTGAGAATGGCGGTGATATCGGATGCCAGGAACTGCTCATGTTCGCCCAATCCGACAATCAGAGGACCGTTGCAGCGTGCACCCACGAGCAGATCAGGCTGCTCACGACTGACCACCGCAATAGCATAAGAGCCTGTGACACGCTGGAGAGCGAGCCGTACGGCCTCTGTGAGGTTATGTTGTGCTTCACCCAGGTAGCTTTGTTCGATCAGGTGTGAGAGAACTTCGGTGTCCGTCTCGGAACGGAAGATGTGACCCGCCTGTTTCAATTCCTGGCGTAGTTCTGCATAGTTCTCAATGATACCGTTATGTACAACGGTCAGGAGTCCTGTACAGTCGGGATGAGGGTGAGCGTTAATGTCATTAGGGCGACCATGAGTAGCCCAGCGCGTGTGACCTATGCCGAGCGTTCCTGCTCCTGGTCGAGAACCATTTGCGACAGTTGCTACTAAGTTGGCGATTTTACCGGCCTGACGATGTAATTCAAGGGTACCAGTAGAAGTGAGAACAGCAATGCCTGCTGAATCGTAACCACGATATTCAAGTTTGCCAAGGCCATCAAGCAATATGGAAGTAACGTCTGTACCCTGTGGGCCGACGTAGCCAATGATACCGCACATGTAGTGGGGAAACCTTTCTGCTTTGCAGTAGCCAAAAAAGCATATGACTACTACATCACCGAGAGCTTTTTGTGCCAGCCGTTACCAACTGGTTTTGTCGCTCTCTTCTCAGGGGTGTGATCAACCCTGGAGGCTCCCCGCTGATGCTTCCGAACAGCCTCCTCCTCGTCAACCGTGGCTTCCTCCTGATGGCCCGGTCCATGCGCTACTCGACAAGACAACGTTTCTTGATAAGAGTATAACATACTCTTTCAGGTTCTGTGTATACCTCTGCTGCTTTGATCATCAAGCTTGTGGGGGTATACATTTTGTCCAGCTATGTCTAATGATGGTTACTCAAATTTATCCTCTTTGGTGTCAAATTTAGTGTCAGGATCGGGTGTGACTTCTTGATCTGGTTAAATGTGGTTCAGAACAGACACAAAAACACCTGGAATGCTATCTTATAGTGTCCAGGTGTAAGCTAGTTTGTGTTTATGCCACATCTGTGTATTGTTGTGGTGGTGGAAGTGTTTCATTGTTTGCCAGGGCGGCCATGACCCAACTTTCTATAGCATCCTTGCCTTGTTTAATTGCCTCTTCGTATGTTTTCCCGTGTGTCATACATCCTGGAAGTTCAGGGACGCTTACAACGAATATATTGCTTCTATTATCCCATCGAATAATCATAGAGTAGTGTGGTACGTCTGTCATGGCTTCTTTTTCCTTTCTATCTTGTTTAGAGCTTCTATTTTTGCCGACAAGTCTAATCGTCTTCCATCAGGGCTGCAATGCTGTGAAATAGCTCATATGTCTGACCGCAAATCTCTGTATTTGTTGGTAATCGGCAAACGTCTATCTCGTCCGAATGCACGTGGAGTGATCTTGACTCCTGGTGCAGCCTGACGGCGTTTGTACTCGCTGATATCAACGAGTCGCATCACGCGCTCGACGGTGTGCTGATTAAAACCCATTGCCAGCATCTCTTCAAAGCTGCGATCATCCTCCACATAAGCCTCAAGAATAGCATCAAGCTCGTCATAAGGTGGGAGGCTATCAATATCCTTTTGATCGGGACGCAACTCGGCGGAAGGTGGCTTGTCGATCACCTCTTGTGGAATAACAGGCTTGTCGCTGATGCTATTGCGATAGATGCACAATTCATAGACCAGCGTCTTCAACACATCCTTCAAGACGGAGAAACCGCCAGCCATATCACCATACAGAGTGCTATAGCCTGTTGCCGTCTCGGATTTATTGCCTGTGGTCAGAACAATTGGACCGAGCTTATTTGATATGGTCATCAAAATATTGCCGCGAATACGGGCCTGTAAATTTTCTGCTGCCAGACCAGGATACTCATCTCCCAGGGCAGGTCGCATCATTTGCAATGAAGTGCGGAACGTCTCCTCAATTGGAATCGTCAGGTACTGGATACCAAGATTCTCCGCCAATATTTGTGCATCGGTCTTGCTTCCCTCGGACGAGTAGCCGGAGGGCATCGAGATACCCAGAACATTTTCTGCTCCCAGGGCATCGACGGCAATAGCCGCTGTCAAGGATGAATCGATACCTCCTGATAGACCGATGACGACCTGTTTAAAACCCGTTTTGCGCACATAATCACCTGTTCCCAAAACCAGGGCCGAGTAGATCTCTTGTAAACGCTCCATTTTCGGTTCGACGCGTTGTGGAGCACCCAGAATGGTATGCGTATTAACGGCAGGTGATGAAAGTGGGCGTGCATCTACGGTAATTACAGGCACATCTTCAGGCGTTACCTGTAAGCGTTCCTGGCGACGGCGCGGATCATGGAGGCGTGAGCGGAAGACGGAGGCTGTATCAAGATCAACGATAAGCAGATCCTCTGCAAACTGTTTGGCACGCGCAATCAAGATGCCCTGCTCATTGAAAACCATGCTGCCACCATCAAAGACCAGTTCGTCCTGTCCACCAACAAGATTGAGATAGGCCACGATGACACCATTATCAGCGGCACGGGTGGCAATCATCTCTTCGCGAACGATCCCTTTCCCGGCATAGTAGGGAGAGCCATTGATATTAATGATAACTTCTGCTCCCGCATGAGCCTGTCGGGTCATCGGGCCGGTTGGATACCAGATATCTTCGCAGATGTTGATGCCCACATGGACATCGTGAATGAGGAAGAGAGGGGCATGGCGACCCGCTTGAAAGTAGCGGTTCTCGTCAAAGACACCATAGTTAGGGAGATAGTGTTTATGGTACACGCCAGAGAGAACACCTTCGTGGATAACTGCTGCCGCATTATAGATATCGTGGTCACGATCCACAAAGCCGACAACTGTAGTCAATCCTGGTAGCTCTTTGCTCGCTTGTACAAGAGTGTTCAGTTTGCGGATATTGGCAGCAACAAAGCCGGGCTTGAGAAGCAAATCTTCCGGTGGATAGCCTGTGAGTGCTAATTCAGGAAAGCATATCATGTGTGCCCCAGCTTCATGAGCCTCCTGCATCATTGAAAGTATCTTCTTCATATTATTGTCCAGGTCACCAACTGTCACATTGACCTGGGCAAGCGCGACACGTAGCGGTATGATATTCATTAGCAAATCCTTTCTGCTGTTGACGAAAAATGCATTATGCATTACGCTACCTGGCAGAGACAAACAAAACTATATTCTGGGTAAGGAGTATCTCTCTTATGGAGATCAGTGCTTTTTTTGCTCTTGTTGTCCCTTTTATTGTAGTTGTCTATCTGGCGGCTCTCTTCTTGATACGTGCACCAGTGGCTGTCATGCTAGCCTCGCTACTTGGTGGTCTGCTTATGGGTTTGATCAACCTTGCGGTTGATCTGCTGGCCTATTACACCCATCTGTGGCATTATACCTTGAATGGTTTGATCTTGCACCTGCCTTTGCCGTTTTATATCACTCCGGTGTTGATCTACGGAAGTGTGGTCTATCTCTTAATCTGGCGTTTCTGGACTGGACGTGGGCACTGGTTTGCGCTGCTCTTACTCATAGGTATACCTCTTTTCGGTATACTCCGCGATATCTACGGTTCTGCAATAACTGGCACAGCATATGCGATATGGGAGAACATGCTGGGAGCTGGTATTGTGGATGTTTTGATGTGGGTGGTCATGTTCTATGCTGGTTTTTTGGTGTTCAAACGTCTGGCACCTGCTCGTGAGATGGAGCAGGATGAGGAGAACAGAAGTGTAAGTGTTGGAGAGAGCCTTCATTCTTGATGAGAGAAGTTGATCAAAGAACCTGAGTCTATCAGGCTAGAGGGTCATGGATACAACGATCAATATGCAAGCTTCATGGAATGAGGCCAATCAACTTATCAGTAGCCTGCGCCTATGGGGAATTGAATACCTCGTTGGGGAGGGAGTGCCCATCAATCCGTCTGAGAATGAGGAAAGCCAGCAATCTGCTGTCACCCTCATAAAGCGTCTGGCACAATGCAAATACCCACAGAGTACGCGACGCGAGCATCTCACTTTTCTTACTCCATCCGGAGCTTGCAGGAGAGGTACTGGAAGCACTACAGACGAGCCAGCCAGAAGTAGCGGAGCAGATAGCAGTTCTCACATTGGCTACACTCTACCTCCAACGACTGTGGTCTATCCGCTTAACTCTAGCGCTAGGCCATACTCCCAACTTCCCTGAGCAGCCCTTTACCACTCTGTGGCGTAACCGTCATCTTCCTCCACCAACATACCACAACGGAAAATGGGGACTGGCGGTATTACAGCAGCTTGAACAACGACGTAGCAGCCTCCATCTGAACTATCTAGATGATTGGCAGAATCAGATAGACCATCTTATCTTGCAAGAGGAAACTTACCACCGTGATGTGACGATTCTCCCTGTCTGGTGTGTGGAAGAGGATATGCAGTATGAACAGGAGTCCGAGATGAGTATGCGGCCCAATGTGGATAAAGGACAGATCGAAAAATTTTTGAAGAATCTAGGGCGAGTCTTTCGTAAACCTGGGCGTTTATATCTGGTCGGAGGAGCAGCCCTGGTCCATGCAGGACTGCGGCCTGGCTCTACAGAGGATATCGATGTAGAGGTACAGGCCGCCGATGAAGATGAAATGGTGGATGCTATTCGGCAACTAAAGGATACTCTGAAAATCAACATCGAATTTGCCTCTCCGGGAGATTTTATTCCGCTTCCTGGTCAGTGGGAGACGAGCGCGAAATTCATAGCCCGCTATGGGTCA
Source organism: uncultured Chloroflexia bacterium (assembly GCA_963814985.1). Classification (GTDB taxonomy): domain Bacteria; phylum Chloroflexota; class Ktedonobacteria; order Ktedonobacterales; family Ktedonobacteraceae; genus CAWFFV01. The sequence goes on from CAWFFV010000058.1 coordinate 20,763, forward strand.
ATTGACGTTTTCTACTTTGATTTCTATAGTATCGCTCTGAGCAAAATACAAAGAGGAAGTACTCGTGATATCAATGACGTCAAACTGCTTCTTCAGCAGAAAGTGATCACACTGCCAGATCTGGATACTGCCTACAATGAGATTCTTCCACGTGTAGGGAAACGCCCTTACAATAGGCTTGATCCCATACAATTTGCAGCCCGTTATACAAATTTGCGTCAAATACTTGAGACCATATGATTGTATCGAAGAGAGTACTTCACAAGTATTCCATGGTAAGGTACAATGGAGGAGAAGATAATCAGGTCATAGTTACTGGTTAATCATCTCGTTCTGCAATCGTCTGAGCACGAAGAGAGTAGGGACCCTATATGCTAACAAAATATATACGAACTGCTATGGGCAAAGCGAGGTATGAGATTTTACCTGATGATGGCACCTTTTATGGAGAGATTGGAGGCTTCAATGGAGTCTATGCTAATGCAGACACACTTGAGGCATGTCGTGATGAGTTGGAGGAGGTTTTGGAAGAGTGGATTTTGTTGCGTGTCTCGAAACATCTCCCATTACCCCCAGTTGATGGTATCGAATTAACCATTAAGGAAGTTGCCTAATGCCACATGTAGGTCCCTTGAAGCGTAAAGACTTGATTTATTATTTGAGACAGTTAGGTTTTGATGGTCCTTATTCTGGTGGAAACCACCAATTTATGGTGAAAGAAAATCTTACGTTAAGGATACCCAATCCACATCATAGTGATATCGGAGAGTCACTTCTAGTCAGGCTATTGAAGCAGGCTAGAATCGACAGGGCGGATTGGGAGAAACTCTGAAAAATTAGCTCAAAATACATGTAAGCGCAGGTCCCGAAATGTGATAAAATACACATAAGATGAACCTGTGGGCCGACTTCGACAACAACCTGCAAGCAGACACTTCGGGACATGGACGTATACGTCCTCTCACCGAACGTGCCGTTTTGTCTATGCTACGTGCCTGGCTTCTTGAAGGTTATGTAGCAGCCTATTGTCGTTCTCTTGGAGCAACGCGCATTTTTCGACGCTGCTGCTTAGTTGATGCATTGGGTATCGACGCAAAAGTTGCCGACCTCACACAAGCACCAATCGAGTCTGAGAGTTCTCTCGAAACCAGAAAAGGGCGCAGGAAAGAAAAAGGACAGGTTATTCCCCCCCACTTCAACCTATCATGACGCTTTCCCAACAACTTGCCCTGGAGAGTCCACCAATGACATTGCGTGGCCTTATCCTCAAAAGAGGAAGTAGTAAACGCAAAGAGACGCGCCCAAGTACCAGTACTGTCATGACAAAAGATATCCCGATCCCTAAAGAAAGTGGCATTATACGTTGCAGCTGGTTAGAAGTGGCCCGGACATTGCTCAAGGAGATCGAGCAAATACCAGCTATCTTCTTGCTCAACCCACTGGGACCCACTCTATTCACCTATGATGATCTTTCCCTGTTTTATCAGCGTACCATCCCAACTGAGCTTTGCCTTCTTATCCCCCATAAGCAGGCTGAAACCCGTCTAAGCGCTGCCCTGCGTTCCCCCAGGCAAGGCGCGATGTTAACTGGACTACTACGTTCGGATCGTTGGAAGACGTTACCAACCGGAGAAGAGGAGAGGAAACAGGCGCTTGATGGATTGATCAACATGTTTACTACATCGATACAACAACATTTTTCGTTGCCTGTGCAACATATCACCCTGTCAGCACAAACACGACCCGCCACTATAGAGATAATACCATATACATTAATCTTTGCGACACGTCGGCAGGATAGTCTCATCCATATGAATGATGCTGTCTGCATGTATCGTCGTCGTCTCAACGAGCAGAGTTATCGTGGGATCTTAGGCGAGGAGTGGTTTGTTGCACAACAGCAAGAACGTCTGAAGTTTGAGTTGCGACAAGCGTCCCAGCGTATATTACAACAGGGACAGGCTCAACGTATACGACGTTGGCCAGATCTACGTCAACAGATACTTATTGCCAACTTTGGTCAATTTACCCAACAAGAGTACGATACAATCATGCAGCAGTTAATAATGAGTAGAGAGGTGCGTTGTGAATGGAGATCAAGATCTGCTGGAACTGATGAGAAGCGTCTACCTGGAAACGATGATACTCTGGTGTGGAGATAATATTTCGTCTCCTCCAATGGAACAGCACAGGAAAGAGGTGCTACCAGGGGGAAACGTTCGGCATGGGGAAACCTCACGTTTTAGTAACACCTCCTAAGAGTAATGTACGCTAACTTTGTGTGTTTAGTGACATAATTTCGCAAGAAAAGATGGGAAGTTTAAGAACAGCTACATTTTGGAGTGGTATTGTGGAGAATGAAGACGTTTCCTTACGAAATGCGCTCAACGAACTGACGGGTGCCCAATGGCTCTATTTTACAAAGAGTCTTTTGACTACAGCCTATCCACCCGCGTATGGGCATAAACTACGCAAAGCTCATGGTGCCAACAAGCCCCCACAACTGATGAGCCAGCTTATTGAGTTCTTCACCAAGCCGGGTGGACGAATACTTGATCCTTTCGCTGGTGTTGGTGGGACCCTTATCGGTGCATCTATCTGTAAGAAGCCACGCCAGGCCGTGGGGATCGAGATCAACCCGAAGTGGGTGGAGATCTACCACCAGATTCTTGCAGAAAGCGATGATACCTTGTTAGTACAACAATTGTTACTCGGTGATTGCCTGCAGGTAATGGAGACGCTGGAAACGGCATCGTTTGACTTTATCGTTACCGATCCTCCCTACAATATTCATTTTACGCAGACTATGTCGAGCAGGCAGCATGCTGAAACATATAGCAACAGGCGTACCGATTACAATATGCGTTCTGATGATCCTGCTGATCTGGCAAATCTCTCCGATTATGCCGCCTACCTCGATGCGATGGAGCGCGTTTTTGCAACCTGCTACAGGTTGTTGAAGCAAAAAAAATATATGGTAGTGATCATCAGAAATGCGTATCAACATGGCGAATATATCTTTACGCATGTAGACTTGGCTCGTCGTGCCAAACTGCATGGATTTATCCCCAAGGGAGAGATTGTCTGGTATCAGGCAGGTACGCGGCTCAGACCATACGGCTATCCCTTTGCCTATATACCGAATATTGCACATCAGTATATTGTCGTTTTACAGAAACCATAGATGTCCTGATGGGAAGTACAGTCTAGAGCTATCGGTTCCTACCATACTCTTCACTCGCCGAGTATAATGATTGGAAACGCAGAAGACATCGAAGAAGAAAACCTCGGAGAAAGAGGGACACGAAATGCCACGTAAACAGAAGAGCGAGAATGCCTTGAGTAATCAGCAGATCGGCGATGAACAACTTGAACATGGGTCTTTCCTGGAGCCACACACTATTGGAAAGTTCGATACGAACGATGAACTACTCGACACGCGGAGCACGAAACGTACCACTATCACACCTGCTTTTGAGCAAGGTGAGAAATATCATCAGGCGGGTAAACGTGACGTTGAACTCTATATTCGCACATATAATACTCTGCTGAGTAGTTCAGGTGAGGTAAGCTTAAAGGCACTGGTACAGGCACATTATAATATTGATTCCAGTCTGCACCCTGATGCACGCTCGCCTTATCCCGATATGTCCGCCTTCATCTATAGTATATTGCGCCTCCCTGACTCGATTATTCACTGTCACCGGGTCTTGTTAGGTCAGTCAGAGGAAGTGTTTCTGCAACAGGGCTTGCATGTCGATAAGTGGGAAGCAGTAACGGCCTCGGCACGACGGCGCAAGTGGTTCTATGATGGCGAAGAAACATTGGCGGCCTATGTTGCCAGTGTGAGCGATACCGATGATATTATACCCGTTCTGGTTGCTTTGCAGATCGAATGGAACAAGATCTACTACCTGTTAAAAGCTGATCCAACTACTTTGCAATTGTTAGAGACGCATATGGATCGTGGTTCGCCGGTCTTTGCCGAAATTAGTAAGGTACTGCGTGAGCGTTTGCATATTGCATCAGATGATTGGCAGCGCTTAGAAGTAATCTGGGGTGATTACCTGTGGCAAAATCTGCTGGTGATTGGACGAGATCGCAAGAGTTTTGGGGTACGTATGCTCGGTGGATCACATGTAGGCTATGTGCGGTCTACACGCAAGTGGTGGACGCCTGTGAGAAATCTGCTTGATACTCTGGGTTTACCAGATCGTCCGGTCTACTTTGTCTCCAGTAATACACACAGCATGGTTAATCTCCTATCCGGCTCCCTCACCAATCGCCAGGAAGAATTGACGGAGTTTGCGCTGAAGGGATCTGATCCCTACCTGGCAGAGGAGTGTCGCAAACTCCAGCAGGGGGCAGTTCCCGGAAACTGGCAGAATTTCCTCTACTTTGCGGCCCGTGAGTGGATGCGCACGCCGGCAGGGAAAGAGTTTATCCGTATCCGTGCAAAAGAGGAACAGGAGCGTGGTATCTGGTATGTTGGGGCACGCTATGGCCTGGAAATTGATGCACAAGTCTGCGAACTGGCCAAACTACGACCAATGGAGGTTGACCCACGCTGCCAAATGCCGCAAATGGACTGTTTGACCAGAAGTCAGGCTATTATTCTCAATATTGATTATCCTTTGGGAATGGCGGCGTATCGCATGATGCGCGAGATTACGGAGAACCTGACCCATATTCGTGGTATCTACATTCTGGGCAAGGCCGCAACGCTCAATGGGAGTATCGGTGATGTAATGGTCTCCAACGTCGTGATGGACGAACATAGCCTGAATACCTACTGGTTGGATAACAGCTTTACTGCTCAAGATGTGCAACCCTATCTGGTCTATGGTTCAGTCCTGGACAACCAGAAAGCTGTCTCTGCCAAGGGCACTTACCTGCAAAATCGCCAATACCTGGACTTCTACTATCTTGCCAACTATACTGTTGTTGAGATGGAGAGTGGTCCCTACCTGAATGCAGTCTACGAGGATCAGTACTTGCTGCGCTATCCTATGGGTGAAAATATCAACTTTGCCCGTTTGCCCTACGATCTGGGCATCCTGCACTACGCATCGGATACACCCTATACGCGGAGTAAGAACCTGGGAGCAGGTAGCCTCTCGTACTTCGGAATGGATTCAACGTATGCCTGTACTGTTGCAATAGCACGCCGCATTATGGAAAATGAGATCAATATAATCCAAAGTCAGGCCACACAACCGTTGTCTATCGAGAGCGAGCGGCCCAGATCACAATCCAGTGTTGTACTATAAAAGGTAAAAGAGGAAACTAACTATGCGCTACCAACAGGATGCTCCAGGGGACTGGGGCAGTATGCAAGAGACAGAGGCTGTCAAAACAGCAACCGAAGTACTGGTGACAACGGATGGATGTAAGCTCTTTTTAAGGAGTTGGCAAACGGATAGCTCTGATGTTCTGCTCTTGCTACACGGCCTGGGTGCTCATAGTGGCTGGTTTATCGACATGGGCAATGAATTAGCTGCACGCGACGTCACTGTCTATGCTATGGATCATCGTGGCTTCGGTCGTTCTGAAGGATTAGCGGGCCATATCGACAACCATCAAACCTATGTTGAAGATATTGCTTTTATCGTGAGCGAGATCCGCAAGCGCCATGCTCAAGCCAGGATCTATCTGCTGGGACACAGTATGGGAGGAATTCTTCGCCTCATACTTTGCCGCAAAATATGGCAATATGCTGACGGGTGTACTTTTCCTTAACCCATGGATAGAGGACTCTTCGCAGGTCCCTTTAGGAACCTTACTGCCAATCTTTGCAGGAGGGATCAGCAAATCCAAACGTGCCTGGCAAGTTGCAAGCGGGCACGAAAATATGACGGCCAATCCAGAAGCCGTACAAATGTTGCAAGAAATTCCTTTTGGCGACGTTCGCAGACGGCAACATTTCTGGTGCAAATTCTCCTTATGCGTTTAGCGGTGCTTAAGAAAGCCAGACAAATCACTATTCCCGCTCTTGTCCTACAAGCTGAAGCTGATAAATCGGTAATTGCAACGGCGACACGCAAACTTTATGATGCATTAGCAAGTAGCGATAAAACCTGGATTACCTATCCCAACTATGCTCACGATAGCGAGCTAGAAGATGATCGCTCGCAAATGGATAACGACATTGTGAGCTGGATTCGCAAGCACTCCGGCTAGAGGTTAGTCCTCTTTTATCAACTCCCAGTGTTGAGTATGATTGGCAGGATTGGCCGCCGGCGGCCAATCCTGCCAATCATACTCAACACTTTGCGAGCTGCCGCAGGCAGTGAGGAATTGATTGACGAAGAGGTTGCTGCGATTTAAAATGGACATATTTCCTGAACGTTCCCATATCTATAGAGAGAAAGAAGTCGGAGGAGGAGAAGATGGAAACCAGGTCCACTCGTAGGCCAATATCAAAAGGAAGCTGCACATTTTGCAAAGCTGAACTGACGAAAAATAAGATGATGCAGCACCTCCAATGCTGTAAACAGCGACTTGCTACTATTGCCACGCAAGAGGAGAAATCTCAGGAGACAAAAACACGTCTGTTTCATATCCTGGCTGAAGGCCAATACAGCCCACAATACTGGCTACACTTTGAGGTGCCCAGCTCTGAAGCATTATGGTCATTGGATCGCTTTCTCAAAGATATGTGGATAAATGATTTAGATCACCTGAGCGGTTTTACTATTAACGGTACGAACTATAACACTGATTATCCTGATGACTTTTTCTCTTTTAATCAGGTAGGCATTATGAGATAGTGTGTGTGATGGGCAGAGGGATGTGGGAGGCTGGGCAAGATGAGATGTGAGCCAATGAGCAAAGAAGAAGGCATGGAGCGGTTCTATGCTTTCTTCTTTGTTTGGAATGACCTATATCAGCAGGTTATCTAGCAAATGGTTTGCCATTAAACCCGCGACCCGATAAAGAAATCAATCAAACATTTTCACGACTGTCTCCACCAATGAATTCAAATGTGCCGTTTTATCTCTATACCTACGCTACAAGATCGCATAAAACAAGTAATGCCCGTAATAAGATATCTAAAACCTGAATTTATAGAAGAGTTATCGGAGTCATGTGGAATTGGGGAGGAATAAATTTACTAGAGAATGCAGAGAGGCTGAGTTGGTAAATCTATTTTTGTTTCTGGGGAATGTAAGAGGATTGTTCAATATAGTACTTCCAAGGTACAATGGTGATAAGTACTATTTCCCGAGAAATGGCGCAAGGTAAGAAAGCGAGCATACTAAAATGCAACAAGAGAAAACAAGAAAAATAAGACGAATACGGCAAATATCAGTTACTAACCTTTTTGGAATTTTCAATCATGTGATTTCTCTGAAAATGAATGATCGCATCACAATCATCCATGGACCAAATGGGTTCGGAAAGACTATGATGCTCAAGTTACTATATGCTCTTTTGGTCAAGGCAATCGCCTCCTTCAAAGCATACCATTTGATGAATTTAGAGTCGACTTTGAGGATAATACCAGCTTCTGGGTTAGTAAAACCTCCCGATCACATGAGTTGACGGAAGAAGAGCATACTGTTGAGCAAGAGATCGTCTTTCACGCTACGGGGAGAAAACCATATTCCTTACGCTTAAAACCCTCAATAAAGGAAAACTCCATAATTCCACTGTCTCTAATAGATCGTTTAGTACCATCTCTTGATCGTATAGCTTCTGACGCATGGAGAAATGCCGCTACAGGTGAAATTTTCTCATTAGAGGATGTAGTAGAGCGTTTTAGTGATCGATTACCGGCAGGGATTACTGGTGAAAGGACAAAAATGCCCGAATGGTTGGTAGACATGAGAAAATCTGTCCCTATTCGCCTTATTGAGACCCAGCGCCTGTTAAGTTCTACCAAGATCTCTAAACGCAGCGAGTATGACAGGACAATAACACCAGAGTATGCTGTCACGGAAGATCTAGACATCTCGTTGAAGTGATCAGAAGAAAGCTTGCCAAATCAGCCACTTTATCGCAATCTCTTGATAGTACTTTCCCGGGGTAGGGTGATTAGTCCAACGACCCAACAGTTACAAGTAACGGAGGATGAACTCCTTGAGAGGCTAGAGAAGTTAGAGAAAAAACGTTCACGATTAATGGCAGTTGGTTTGCTTGATCAAGAAACGAGAGCTACGATCCCAATAGGTTCTGATCGGGGGATAGCGCCTAACACAAAAGCTGTACTGGCAGTCTACGCGGAGGACACTGAACAGAAACTAGGGATTTTTGACGAATTAGCTCAGAAAATAGATTTACTTACTACCATTATCGACAACCGTTTTCTCTACAAGACAATGACTATTAGTAAAGAGAAAGGGCTTGTGTTCACAACGAAAAATGGGACCGTTCTGCCTCTTGAAAATCTATCATCTGGAGAACAGCACGAATTAGTGCTATTTTATGAGCTATTATTCAGAGTTATTCCCGGCTCTCTCATCCTTATCGATGAGCCAGAGTTGTCACTCCATGTTGTATGGCAGGAGCAGTTTTTGAAAGATGTGCAGCAAGTAACACAGCTTACAGACATTGATATCATTCTTGCAACACATTCTCCTGATATCATCAGCGATGACGGGATCTCGTGGTTGAGTTAGAAGAGGCATAAGAATGGGAAATTATAGTGAGTATAGAGACAGGGAACTGCGTGGTCCGGATGGCATTGCAAATAAAATTATCGAAACGCGACGATAGCCTGGTAATAAGTCATTCTCTTTTCTTATCGTAGAAGGTGATACTGATGAGACGTTCTATAAAACATTTGTTGATAAAGAGAAATGCAAAATGACTAATGCTCGCAACAGGTCCGCAGCAATTAAGGTATTATCAATTCTTGAAGAGAGCAGCTTTCCAGGTGTTCTGGCTATCGTTGATGCCGACTTTGATGTCCTTGAGAATAAGTTCCCATCCAATCAAAATTTGTTGTTTACAGATACTCACGATCTTGAGACAATGATTCTAACAACTTCAGCTCTTGAGAAAGTGCTTGGCGAATTTGGCTCCGAAGAGAAAATAGGTCAAGTTACTCAAAGTACCGGAAAAGATGTACGAGCACTATTGCTCGCAAGTGGCATGCTTATCGGTTATTTGCGCTGGATTTCTCTGAGAGAAGGGCTATCTTTAACATTTGAGGGGTTGAATTTTGCTGATTTCATAAATCAAGAGACACTGCGTATAAGTGAGCAAAGCTTCATTAAAGCAGTGAAAGATAAGTCAGGGAGACATAATATTCCAGATGCACGGCTCAAAGTCAGTATACAAAGTGTCAAGGAAGATACCCATGATCCCTGGCATGTTTGTTGTGGTCATGATTTAATGTGTATTTTGTCTCTAGGATTGCGCAAAGCGATCGGCACTTGGAATACTAATGATGTCAAGCTAGACACTCTTGAGAGAAGCCTGCGACTGGCCTTTGAACGCTCCCACTTCTACAAGACACAATTGTATGCATCAATCCAACAATGGGAAAAAGCGAATACGCCATTTGTGATTTTAGCAGTGGAGTAGTAACCCACTCTTCCATCTCATGTTATAATGCGCCTGAGTATTTCCGTTTTTGGCCCCTGTAGCTAGAAATAGCCAGTAGGGGCGTCTTGAGCGCACTTGTTGGGAAGGCTGGCTGCATTATCATGCTCATCACACGTGTCGAGTTGGAGAACATTAAGAGTTATCATCACCTCTCCGTAGAGTTTCGGCGTGGCACAACCGCCATTAGTGGTGCAAATGGGGCGGGTAAGACTACGATTGTTGAGGCTATAGGTTTTGCTCTCTTCGATTATTTGCCCTATAGCCAGATGCGTTTTGTGCGCGAAGGCGAGAAGTATGGACGCGTGGTCGTTCACCTGATAGGAGGCGATGATCGCCCCTACGTTGTTGAACGGCGCTGCGGCTCTGGTTCGCGCTGGTCCATCTTTGACGAAGAAGCCAATTTACGTTTAGAGCAGAGCGCCGACGTGCTCGACAAACTTCACGAACTCTTTGGCATTGATCATGGGCGTCCCTTCGATTCCCTCTTCCGCGATGCTCTCGGGGTCCCCCAGGGTACTTTTACCTCTATTTTTCTGGAAACCACTGGTAAGCGTAAGCAGACCTTTGACGCTCTACTACAGATTGAAGATTACAAGACCGCCGCTGATTACCTGCTGGATGCCCAGAAACAATATAAGACACAGATACAGGAGCAGCAGGGCAAGATTAATCAACTTACCTATGAGACCCGTAACCTGGATGAGTGGCGTATAAAACTCAAAGAAGCCAGACTGCTTGATGAGCAACAGAAACAGCAAAATGTGCAATGGACAGCACAACTTACACACTCTCAGGAACGCTTAGTAATCCTGAACGAGCAATACAACCATCTCAAGGCACTGGAACAACGCTATGCAACCAGCCAGGCAACCTACCAGAATGCACAAAATATCCTGGCTACTCGTGAGCAACAGGTATATCAGGCTCGCTCTGCACAGGAAATCGTTGTAGCCAGTCAAACAGATTTTCAGCGCTATGGGGAAGCGAATGAGGCACTCAAGCAGTTGCGTCAGGATGCTCAGCGGCGCAATGGTCTGCGTCTACAACATGCGCAATTGCACAATGCACTGGCAACAGTCCAGGCAAACGCGAAAAATTGGCAGGCCCGTTTAGCTGATGTTGCCGTTGCCCAACAAAAGGTTGAAGAGCTGACTCCGCTGGTTGGTCAGCAGATTGCACTGGAAGAGCAGCGCGATGAGGCTATTAAAAAAGTCGAACGCTATGAAGCCATAGTAACCGAAAGCAAACGCCTCAATCAGCAACTGACAATGCACCAGCAAAAACAAGAGGCTCTTCAGCGTAAGATTGACGAGATTGAGCCGCTGGCACCCATTGCTGATTGTTTGCAAGAGCGTACGGAGATCTTAACCCAACTGCGTATCCAGATGAGCGAGCGTAATAGCAAAGATAAGCAGTTGCAGCAGAAGCGTGAGTCCTTGCGAGAGAAGATGCTTGAGCAGAATCAGACCACCGAAAAATTGCGCAAAGCAGAGAACAACGTCTTCATTATTGAGGAGCATCGTCAAGAGGCGGAAGAGATGCCCCTGTTACAAAAGCAATACGATGACCTCTCTGCTCAAAAGCACCGACTCGAAGGCAATATTGAGGGCTACACAAAATGGCGAGCACAATCCGTTGGTGGACAATGCCCATTGCTCCATGAAAGTTGCCTTAACATCAAGCAGCGTGGACTGGTCAGCCTGGAATTCTACTTTGAGGGCCTGTTAAAAGAGGAACATAGCCAACTGGCGGGCATAAATCAGCAGCAACAGACTATTATGGAACGTATCGGGCAGATCAAGAAGTATGCTGAGGCACTCAACAAACTGGGGTTGTATATTGAGCGGCGTGATACCCTTGCTGAACAGTCACAGCGCATAGGGATCGAGATTGCTCGCCTGGAACAAGATGGTGCTGATCTTATGCAAGAGTTGGAGGCACTTCGACTTGTTGAGCCGCGTATGAAAGAGATGGAGGCAGCATATAATGAGAGTAAAGCTGCCGATAAGAAAGTACGTGAACTTGCCGGACTGTATAAACAGGTGCAGCAGTTCCAGGAGCAGGCGCGGCAGTGGGAGGCTGACTTACAGGAACGTCGCCAGGAAGCCGAGCTGTTGAGGGGGAGTGATGCATTATTAAATCACATCAGGGCGGAATTGGGCAATCTCAACGATCCACGCTCACGCCATCAGACGCAACTCTCCATCGTCGCGCAGGAATCGCACTTTACACAGCAATTGCAGGCACAACAGCAGCAAGCAGAGCAAACCCAGCAACAGATTCAAGCCCTCAGTGAGCAACTCACAGCGTATAACACTCTTGACGAAGACATCGGCTATCAGGAGGCCATTAGCCAGCAATGCCAGGAAGGGTACCAGAACTATCTGCAAAACGAGAATCAGGCGCGACTCCTGCCTGAATACGAACGGGTCTACCAGCAACAGTTGAGTACAACCGAGCGGGCAGCTCAGATGCTTCAGGAGACAGAACAAGCCTTTCACTCAGCCCAGGCAGCCTTTCGCGAGGAAGAGCGAAGCAGTGTAAATGCAGAGATCAATCAGCTACAGACAGCATTAGCCGCTCTGGCTCAGGATATGCAACACCATCAGGAGTACATCAACAGCCTGGAGCAACAGATTGCCAGAGCTGAAGAACTCCGCCTGGAATTGGAGGCTGCCCAGCAGGAATACCAGACGCTTGAAGATTTGCATGCGATGATGGAGCAATTCCGTAAATTGATCAAGGAGGCAGCTCCTCATGTCTTAAAGGCCATGCTAGCGGATATCTCTGCTGAAGCCAATCGTATTTTCGGTGAAATCATGGGTGATCGCAGTGCCCAACTCTCCTGGCAGAATGACTATGAGGTTGTCCTGCGTCGCCAGGGGGTCAATCGTAGCTTTGCTCAGCTGAGCGGTGGTGAACAGATGAGCGCGGCTTTAGCCGTACGTCTGGCGCTTCTCAAGAAACTTTCTACGCTCAATATTGCCTTTTTCGATGAGCCGACCCAGAACATGGACGAACTGCGGCGTATGAACCTTGCTGATCAGATTCGCCGTGTACGCGGTTTTGATCAGCTTATCGTCATCAGCCATGATGATACCTTTGAGCAAAGCCTGGATAGCCTGATACGACTGCATAAAGTCAATGGTGCGACGCATGTACTGCGTGACGAGGAGACTATGGGATCAATACAACAGGTGGATACATATGCTTCATAAAGGAAAACTGCAAGCAGCTCTCAATCTCAAGCGGGGCCAGTTCTCACTCTACGATGGCTCATTTAGCGAACAACTCAAAGCCTACCAGTATGTGCTTGAAACATTATATGTAGACTATGCTTCAAGTGCCCAGCTTGAGCAGAACTTACCATCGGGCGATAGCGCGACGTCTTCAGTGGGGGCACGTCCCAGCATCGAGTTTGATCGCTGGTTAGTCAATGCAACCCAACAGCCGTATCATGGACCAATTTTGCCCTTTGGATATGAATTTGCTAACCACGAGCAGGCGCGTCAATGGGCAGAGTGCATCGAAGGAATTACAACAGTGGCAGTTGATGGAAGCCAGTTACAGCCCTGGCGTGATGCTTCCATCCCCGTTGCGCTAATCCAGGTCGGCTTTTTTATCAACCCCCATATGCAAGGACGCCCTTATACCAAGGATGTGCGTATGGAGGTGCTCTCCCCTGACGAGATCATGGAAGAGTCTAAGAACGAACGTAGCGATCCTGATAGCTATCCCTATTCTGAGATACAAGTAACGCTACGCCGCTATCTCCTGGAAGTCGACACCGTCTGTAGTCAGATGGAGCAATGTGCCAGTGCTCGATGTGCAGATGACCCGGTACACAGCCCTGTAGTCTTCTTTGATGGGTCGCTTGTGGTCTCCTTTGCTCTGACCATGCCCAGTCCCTACCGCGAACGCTATATTGAATCTGCCGTGAGGCTGCTGAAGACCTCAGAAGAATTGCGCGTGCCATTAATTGGCTATATCGATACCAGTTATGCACGTGACATTATTACCATGCTACGCCGTCTGGACGCTACGCAGAAGCAGCCGATCTTGCGTGAAACGAAAAGGATTCATGATGCCCTGCTCTGGCAGGGGCGTTTGCAGTGGGGAGATCGCACCCCTGCTATGATCTGTGCTCGTGGTGACATCCTGGATAGCTATGGCCCTTATCGTGAATGTGTGGCTTTCTGTTACCTCCAAACGACTGCCAGGCGTCCACCAGCCCGCCTGGAATTTCCCCGCTGGATGCTTGATGATGGCGTTGTTGGACCTGTCCTGGATGTTGTGCGGGCTGAGGTCATTGCTGGTAATGGCTATCCCTATGCGATTGAAACTGCGGATGCTGTTTCTGTCATTACTATGCAAGACCGCGAAGAATTCTATGCCCAGTTTCAGACCTTTATGGAAAGACAGGGGGTAAAATTCACCTTTTCTACAAAATCAGTCAGCAAGAGCAGAAGAAGGTAAAACATATTACACTCTCCGGTTGTATATGTTATACTTGCTATTATATACTTTGACCGTTTGATTAGAAAGCACGATAAAGAAATTCTTTATGTCTCGTTCGCAAACTCATACATTCACCTGTCCCTGCGGAATGGTGTTTACCAGCTTGACATATGAATATGTCAATGTTGCGCGGGACCCACAATTGCGATACATAGTGCTGGCTGGCCTTCTAAATGTGGCTACATGTTCGGCATGTGGACGACGTGCGGCTATTGCCACACCCTTTATCTACTCTGATCCCGCTTATCATCTTCTGGCATATGTCCATCCTCGCGGAGATGCTCCTGAAGAGGCACGCCTTCTCATTCTGGAGAAGTTACGCTCTGTCTATATGGATGTAGTTGATGCCCCGGAACGAGAAGAAAATGTGTTAGAGAGTAATGGCGATGGTGGACGAATTGTCTCCATCACTCTATCACAAGCTAAAGAGATGCCACCTCTGCAAGTTGTCTTTGGACTCGACCAACTCAATGCCCTCATCAATGGTGTACTACGTCCCGATGAACGATTGGGTAGACTTGCCTTAAGTACGCCAAGCCATAATGAAGCTGAGCGGGGACAATTTCTCGATATTGCCCGTAAACTTGCGACTGAAATGAATTGTAATATCGAAGTGGAAGACCTGCCCGACGAGTATACTGTCTGGCTCTATGGGTCTCGTCGCCAGATCGGGGCATTGATGCGAGAGCTAACCCCGGAGTGTTGAGAGAGAGCCGGCAATGATTACGGTTGGAGTCCTCACTATCAGTGATAGTGCAGCAAAAGGCAAGCGACAAGACACCAGTGGCGAAAATATTCGTGCAATGCTAACACAACTCCCCAATGCCTTCATCAGTGCTGTTGCTATTATTCCTGACGAACACGAGCAGATAGCGGCGATGTTGCGTGAGTGGAGTGATGATAAGCATCTCAACCTTATTCTCACTACTGGCGGTACGGGACTGGCTCCTCGTGATATCACGCCCGAAGCAACTAAAGCTATCATCGAACGCGAAGCCCCTGGTATTGCCGAAGCCCTACGTGCCATTAGCCTTCAATATACTCGTAGTGCCATGCTCTCACGTGGTGTGGCAGGTGTACGCGGTCGTACCCTCATTATCAATCTACCTGGCAGTCCTAAGGCTGTCAAAGAGTGTTTAGAATATGTCTTGCCAGTCTTGCCACATGCCATTAATCTTCTCACTGAAGGGCCAGCGGAACATTGAGTATGTTCACCACCTCCATCTATCAAGGTCACACCGACAAGGTTTTTGCTGTTGCCTGGTCTCCTGATGGACAAGCTCTCGCCTCTGGAGGGCGCGATCGTAGCATCCAAATTTGGAATCCCCACATAGGAGCGTGTATTTGCACCTATCATGGACATACTGATTGTCTATTGGCGCTTGCCTGGTCGCCAGATGGTCGCTTTATTGCTTCGGGTTGTACCGCTGGCATTGTCCGGGTATGGCAGCCTCCCACAGGAGAAACCGCACTCACCTACCGTGGGCATGTGCGTTTTGTGCGTGGCATTGCCTGGTCGCCAGATGGCCGTTACATCGCCTCAGGGGGAGAATATGGTGATAGTACCGTCCAGGTGTGGGATACGTCTACGGGAAATTGTCTGTATACCCATAAAGATCAGTACAGAATTTTTACTGTATCATGGGAACCTCAGGGAGGAAGGATAGCCTCTGGCAGTTTTGATGGACGTGTCCAGATCTGGGAAGCCTTGAGTGGTGACAATCTTTTCTCGTATCATGGTCACAGTGGCCCGGTCTATGCTACAGCCTGGTCGCCCGATGGTAAGTCTATTGTTTCGGCTGGTCAGGATGCAACGGTACAGGTATGGTCCCCTGTCACGGGAAAAACTATCTGTATCTACCGTGGTCATACACATGCTGTGAAGGCGATCTCATGGTCACCGGACAGCAGATATGTTGCTTCTGGTAGTGATGATACGACGGTGCAGATCTGGTCCGCTGTGACAGGAGCATGGGTAGCCACCTATGATGGTCATACTGCCTGGGTACGTACTGTGGCATGGTCTCCTATCGGCAGAGAGATCGCCTCAGCGAGCGACGAGACGGTGCGAGTGATGTCTCTCTTCTAAATTTTTATACGTATAAGCTGTAACGGATCTAATATTTTCACAATATCTTCTCTGTTGTAGGATTCCCGGCAACACTGAGCGATGCGCAAGGCGTTGCATGGAGGAGTATATAGTAGGTGCATCCACAAAAAAAGTATATCCCCGCAGTGGCTATGACCACTTGTTCTGGCTTGAAACAATCGTGCTGTAGGATCCCTGTTGCTACCACGGCTGCCCCGGATCGTGTGTGTGGTGAGGCCCGACGTATCGGCTATACGGGTATACTTGACAGTGACCTGCCACTCTATCGACTCAAGATCAAAGTAGGCAATGGTCTGCTGACGGTAACGCTGCCGGGTTTCTACATTATTGAGGGCGGTGTGTTTGTAGAGTATGAGCAGTGGCGTCGTGAGCAGGGAGGAGGTAAGGGTACTTTCATATAGGTTAAAAGTACTTACTTCGAGCACATATGGATAAGAAAATGGGAAAATTGGTACAATGCTCTTATAACAGCATGTTCCATTGTTTCTGTATTTTATAAAAACACAGTACAATAGGAGCTTTTCGTAGCGTGGAGCAATGCATCATGTTACTGCAGCCAGACACAGCAACAGATCGACTTACCAACGTTATTCAAGTTGCTCAACTTGGGCGGAGAACGGGTTTGCTGCTAGTTGAGCGCAGTAAGGGGATTAACCTTGAAGAAGGCGCTATCATCTTCGTCAATGGAAAGATAACTGAGGCGCGGGCGGGCCATCGAAGTGATTGGGAAGCTCTCAATTGGCTCTGTACCTGGGATACTTGCCTATTTACATTTGTCCATACGAATGCATCTGAAGCCCACCTCCCCCCTGCTTCCAGGCCAGATACAGAGCCGGTAGAGACATTTCGATACCAGCAGATGCAACCACTTGCTCACGATAAACAAAAGAGCCAATTTGCTAACATAAGTGAGTTTAACAAAGAGTTAGAACAATCAAAGATATCTGCTCTTATCTCCAGAGTTTCCCCTCGTATGGAACACACAAACAAAGCATTGTTGGCAATTGCTCAAGCAGGTTTTTCTCGTACTCATAGGCAGGTGTTTTTGCTGGTTGATGGCGTTCGGACACCCACAGATTTAGTCCGCTTGACGGGACGTGGAAGTATCGAGATAGAAGAGATATTGCATGATTTAGAAAACGTCGGTGTTATTCAATGGGGAAAAGCATGATGTCTGCTGCAAGGAGGGTTATGCTCGATGGCTCGACAAAAAGGGCGTTCGCTCTCGTTATCTATACGCGTATCGCTGTTGCTCATGGTTGCGGCTATCCTACCACTTTTGATTACCGTTGCCGTCAGCGAACCGCTCACACGTTCTACCCTGGTTGCCCAGGCCAGTACGGCGATGGAAACTGATGTACGAACCCGTGTGCAATTGATCGATGCTTATTTTACTGAGCGTCTCTTAGATGTAGAAACAATTAGCCGAGTTCCCGATGTACAACAGTTTTTCGTTGATCCAGCTGTGCGTCCGGATCTTGCACCCTCTCTTGCCACCGGGCTTCTCGCTGGTAGTCAAAGAGATTCCCACTATACTACCTGGTCACTCTTCGATATGGAAGGGAATCTCCTTATCTCCAGTCCCAGCAACCCCCATCCTCATGGCCAATACCTTGTTCCGCCAGACGATTTACATGCGGTAACTTCAGGTAAACCATTCATTTCGACAGTTTTCTTCGACCCGGTGCTTCGAAAGGCCTGTGTCGATATCTATGCGCCCATCATCTCGTTTACCAACTCTCAGCTATTAGGATTTGTGCGTGCAACGCTCACAATGGACTATGTGTTGAATATCGTCAGCAACAATTCTGGGGCAAATGGAACGGGTAGCTATGCGTTTATTCTTGATCAGAATGGGGTACGTATTGCCTATCCTCGTCCGGCTCTCCAGTTCACTGCTATTGCACCACTTACTCCTCAGATACAGCAGCAAATCAGCAAAGAGGAGCGATACGGCGCGGCTGCTACTGTACCCATCCTGGGGGACAGCGGACTGGCCAAAATACAACAAAATCCCCGTCCTCCAGCCACCTTTCAGATAATTCTATCTGGAGACAATCAGTCTTCCCAGGTAGCACTGCATGCTACGCAAGTCGTTCCCTGGATGTACTTTGTCGTGAGTCCTCTCAGCACGGTCACCGCAGTTGCAGACCAGCAACTGCAGGTCACTCTGCTGATTGCGTTGCTGATCCTTATACCGGCAGCTGGTGCTGGCTTAATCGTAGGAAGGCTCATCACACGACCTATTCTAAAGGCCGTAGAGCATATACGTAGCAACAGTCAAGCACTCAACACTCTGGCTATTAAACAAAAGAGTGCGGCCAAAGAGCAGACGTGGGTGGTAAATTCTTCGGGGGTAGGATTAGAATCGGTGCAGTACTACAGCGAGGCGGCGAGAGTAGCTACGCAACAACTTGATGAGAAGGGTAGAAACCTGGTGCAATATTGGGAAATGTGTAATAGGCAGGGAGCAAAACAGGAAGTTATAAAGCTGTTGAATATTAATGAGTATGTTGAGAGAGCCATACGATACCAGGCGGAAAGTAACCAGAAGTTGGCAACGGCTCTTGAAGTGACAACCCAGGTAACAGAACAACTTGCATCTGGTGCAAACTCTGCTACGGAGGCCTCTGATCAATTAGAGCAAGTCGTCAATCAGTTGCATCAAGTTGTCGGAAAATGAGAAGAAGAGCATGCTGCCCATCAAGGCAATTGTCAGATCAGTCAGTCGATAGCTAGTTCCCTGTAAATCATTCAAGCGGCCAGGAATTGCCGGAGCCAAACCAATAAAAAGTCCTCTCATTGATACTCTCAATGAAGAGGGCTTTTTTTGTTGGTTTTAGCTTCTCAAGCCTTTTTATTACATTGGCTTAACAAAATGCACCTATCCTCAGGGAAAGATTAATCAGAACTTAACATATCTATAAAGTCTCTAGCTGACACTTGTCTGCTTGTTGTGATTGGCTTCTGATGCCGCTTTACTCTCTCTAATTGCTGTAGGTTTAGCGTAGTTAAAGTAAGGCAATAGAGAGACGGTGATATTGTTTTGCCGCTTCTTTGGAGCATGACATTCGAATCTTGTGCTACATGAGACTTACAATATTAAAGCAACGCAATATGATCTAGATCGTATTGACTATTGTTTTGTTGCTTCGTTTTGTGCTATAGTTGAACTAGGTTAAATAATTAAGCAATGTCGCTTAAACCTAGGGAGATTTTATGGACACAAAAATAGATATACTTGCTGAGAGGCTCCGTGAGAGAATTAAGAGTGGTGAGTTTGGAACGTCTGGGCGTATTCCTCCTCATCGTGTTCTGGCTGAGCAACTTAACACAACTTGTGAGACTGTGAATAAAGTTGTTCAATTGCTTCAGAGTGAGGGTTTACTTGTCTCTAAAGATAAGTCAGTGTATGTTAAGCCTCCTCTTATGAAGTTACCGGCTTTTATAGCCAACTTTGATCAGTATATTAGAGATCATGGTGAGGAACCTGTGAGCATGTTTCTAGAGAAACCTGATCTTGTTCCTATGCCAGAATTGATTGCAAAACTAATGGGAAGGAAAGAGGGTGAGATGGTACCTCATCGCCTTTTGCGACAAGGTATTAAGTACTCCTCTGGGATCGTGCATTATCGTTTGTCGGAAAACTTTTATAACCCTGATTTGATAAAGGACGAGATTTTTCTAGGTTTGCAATCTGATCCACAGTTTAATACCTGGATTGCAATGAAAGATAAGTATGGTATAGAGGTTTTAAGGTCTAAAAACGTTGCAATTGCTAGGCTACCTACTTTGCAAGAACAAGAATACTTAGGTGTGGTGAGAGGTACTCCGGTACTTGAGTTGCATCGGGTCCAGCTTGCTGAAAACGCTTTAGCAGTCATGGTGAATAAGCTTGTTTTTGTAGGTAGTCTTTTTGAGTTGTTCTTTACCTCTGAGGTAACAAAGTAGCTTTAAGTTTGCTGAGAGTAGGTACCCCCTACTCCTTTTCTTGTCATATTTATGGACTAGATCATTTTTATTAAAAATATGTTGACAATATGACCTAGATCATGTTATATTATGGATAGAGGTTGTGGTTACTAGAACAAGGCAGTACAAAGGAGGTTGATACAACCAGTGGAGTGCAGATTTTGTGGGTATGCGATGCGTCAAGTCTGCCAACAGTGCAGGAAACCGGCTTGCTATAACTGTGGTCGGTCTGGTGGCTCGGTGTATTGCGAGAGTTGCAAGAGTTCTCAGCAGAGGTTAGCCGCCTTGCGTAGTGGGTCTCTCGTCGTTCTCGTCGTGTGTAAAAGGAGTCTTTCATTTGGGGAAAACAGCATCAGGTCGGCGCGTTGCACGCATGTGTGAGCGGTGTGCTTGCCTGATACACGGTCGTCATTTTTTCAATGATTGGTACCACGTGTTATGTCGTTCGTGCTTCAAAGTGGTTGGCTAAGGTCTTGTCCACCTGAGCCAACTCTGAGCACTAGTTCCGTTCATCGTTCGCTAGGATCTCATCTCTGAGTGTGTCATGTGGGGTCCTGGCCTGTCAACCTTCAGAAAGGATTTTGCTATGGCGTTTGGATTCGGTAAGCCAAAAGATCAAACCTCTCATGACGAAGGTCTCTTTCTGGATGAGAGCCTTACGAATGCGGTGGATGAGAATGTGAGTCCTACTCTTTCCTCTGTCCCGCTTTGTCCGCTTTGTCACTATGAGAAGCTCTTTTGTACTTACTGCTTTGTTTACTATTGTTGTGTTTGTGAGAGGCCCCATGTGGCTACAGCGCCAGATGGTTCAACGTATTGGGCATGCGACAACTTTTAGCAACACAAGAAAGGTCGTGCACTATGGCACTCGTTCTCACTGGTATTATGCTCGGTATGCGTTCCGTTGGCAACAAAGGAGATCTCGAATATGCGGCGGGCGCAAAATGGCAGTTCCTCTCTATGGAGATTACTGATCCTCGCTTCGGTCAAGTCTACTCTGTCAACTCTCTGACCGTGACCCTCAATATAGCAAACTCTTTGATGGAAAGAACTTGCTTGCTGACTACACGGGCCATAACGTCAAGGTGACAATCCGCTCCATCCAGGCGACTCAGCGTCAAATTGAGGACGAGAAAACAGGAGAAGTCCGTACCATCCTTCAGACTCGCATACGTGTCACCAACCTGCGTGACATGGGTATGCCTGATGAGGATGAATAGTTGTTCTCTCTTGCGGTTGTCCCTCCTGGGATGACCGCTTTTCTTGCTGAAAGGAGTAAACCTATGGGATTCTTTGATCGCTGAAATATGCCGTTCTCTGGTGACCCACAACCACGCGCGTCGTTGTTGAATTTAACTGTTGTTGACGCTTCTCCTCTGACACTCGACCAGATGGAAGATGAGGCGTTGAAGATGGTCGCCAAAGCCAACACAGGGATTGGCCTGCATAACCTGTTGAATTGTGTCGTCATTTTCCTCTTCAAAACCTTTGCACCTTTTGCTGTGCTGCTCTTAACGATCCCTGAGAGCATTTGGGTCTTTACTCACCTCTATACTCATCCTGATCAAACCTTGACAACCCTCACGGGTGTGTTTGCCGTCCTGGTGGATTTCGGCTATCTCTATCTGACGGTGCTGCTGGCGATGAACAAAGAGGCACTTTTCCAGCGACAACGAGCAGGAATTGAAGTCGAACGGCATGAGCGTCGGGCGGTGCGCTTGCAGACCTTTTTATGGTGGATCGTCGCGCCTATGGATACGCTTGCCCAGGTTGTCTTTCTCTACTCAGCCACTCAGGGGAGTTCCTTTTTTGCCTATGGTGTGGTTCTGTTTCTGGTTGCGGTGCGTGTGCTCTCCCTCTTCATGACGATGTTTGTGGTTTCCTTTGCTGGTACTGAACTGATGACCAGTGTTGACCGTGTGGCTAATCAGCAAGTTGAGCAAGCCAACGCGGCTGGTCGTGTTATGGAGGCTCTTGGGGCTGCGCGTCTGGCTCGTCAACGTGCGCGCGATCGCTTGCGAGAGGAGATAGAGGAGCAAGAATTTCGGCAAGAAGGGCGGCGCTTGCTCTCTGAGGTCTACGCTGATGCGCGTTCCAGTATCCGCCGTCAACTTCCGCCTCCTGCTCCTCCGTCGAGAGGTGGCGCTTCAAGGCTCTCTTAGCTGCTGTGCGTGTATCGCGGGGAAGGTGCGCTCTGCGTTGGTGCGCTTTCCTCGCTCCTATGGAAAGGTTGGTGACGCTCTATGAAAGCTGCTGTTGCTCTTCCTGCTCGCGCTCTGGTGCTCTGTCGCTCTGGCGCTTTCTGCGTTGTCTGCTCGGCGCTCCTGTGCTTCTCGCTCTGCTGTTGTCAAAGCTCCCTGGTGTTTCATTTCACTATTTCATTTCGCATTCATGTTTCATATCATTCGTTGCTAGTTTGCTCTCTCGTAAAGGATGGATCGCGTCTTTGCCCTCCCCGTCTCCTGTCTCTTTTTGCGCTCCGCGCTGCGCCAGTCTTGCGCTCTGCTCGTCTCCATTCTCGTTTGTGCCTGGCTCCTGTTTCTGCATCTCCACGAGTACAGCGCTTGTCTTTCTGCTCTCTGTGTTCTGTCTCTCTTTCTCAATTCCTTCTTTCCCTTCAGTTTCATATAACATCGTTGATAATCAGTACTCAAAAGTGCTGCGTGTTGAACTGGCTCTACAAGCGGCTTCACAACCCATCAACGAGAAAGGGCCTTGCCGAAGCAAGCTGTATGATTGGACGTTTCGACAACAGAACGTCCATATTTGCTACTACAGTGCGTTTACTATGCATCTACATCTCTCGTTCTCTTGACTTATTTCTGCTCTCATGGCACAAGCATAGATAACCTTATACTATCTCTCCTGACTACTAGTTATAACTCTATTGTTATCTCTCACTATCTGCTACCCGTTCGTTCAAACAACACTCGTCAGTCAAAACGCTTCCCTGGTGAGACGGTTCACAACGAGAGGAACCGCTTGCCGCGCTCCAAAGGACTGCTGTGGCCTAGACCCGCTCGTTCCTGCCAGGGGCACGTTTGCCGTACTTCCCACCTTCAGCCAGGGAGCAGAAGGCGTCAAGAAAATGGGACGCTTGCGCTTGCCCCTTGTGGGATGTGATAGGCTTTGCCTGGACGTAGCGCGGGCCTGCTTGATACCTGCATTAGTCCTGAGCCGCGCTACGTTCACCCTTTGGGTATCACATTCCACAAGGGGTCCCATTTTTAGCCTTCTGTCCCAGACGAGAACATGGGTGATCTGCTCTCCTACTACCAACCTTCCATGTCGCCTGCACGCTCACTACCGACCATCGTTTTCAAAAAATGCTCACTGACCTTCAATCTGTTCTTTTGCTCCGATGGCTGTGGTAAGTGTCGCCACCACGAAAACAGTAACCGTGGTGTGCTATCTACATCTCTTTTGTTGGTTCTGTCTCTTTAGAATCTCCTGGGGGTGCTCTGAAAACGTATGATGTAGCACTCTGGCGGCGTTGCTTCTCTGTTTCTGATCACGTCGAATACATCGATGCTGAAGGACCTTTTCTGGCTGTGCTGCAAGCGATGTTCTCTACAGACTTCGTCGTGTGGCTGCGGCTTCTGCGCGTGATACTGACGAGTTGACCATTCATCGGTATGACGGTTGAGTTTTTCTCTGGCTCTTGAAGAATCAGGAGGTGTTCAATGAGTGAGTCTCCCTTCAAAATTGTCAATCGTGGTGTTGATACCTTTCTGGTCAACTTTAATTTGCGAACGAAGATGGTAAGCCCATGGTGAACAGCTTCCCGCCTTTGTGGTTGATTTCCTCGATGAATGGCAAACCAGGGCACGCAAAGAGCATACACCGTCTCCGACTGATCTCGCTTTTCGTTACCGTGTGGGTGAGAAGGTCTACGAGCAATCCCTAATGATGCGTCCACATGGCTCTAGCCCGTGGTCCTGGTTGCTCTTCTGCGATGATGTCAAGCTATCCCTCTGTCATGGGACCCTGAGCGGTGCGGTCTTCTGTCAAGCGCGTTTCTCCTCTCATCTGCTCTGGTCAATCAGTGCTGAAGCGGCTATTGTTCATCTGGAAGAGATGCTCTATGAACTCATGGGACAGTTGATCTATCAACAGGCCTCCGATATTTACCTCTGCATTGACATGCAGGGCTTTGACTTCTCTCAAGTGGATTGGGAGCATGGTTTTATCTCGCGTGTCAAAGATATCCGTATGCGTCCTGAAGACCTTCCTTCTGAACGTGAACAAGAGGGCAGCCTCTCTCCGAAAGAAGCCCGTGAACTGGATGAGTCATCAGAGATGGCGGTTCTGCTCCCCATGGTTCGTACAACACACCGTCGTATTGCAACCCTGGATTTTGGTTCTCATGGCTCTCAAATCTCGGCACAAATTTATAACAAGTCGGCTGAAGTCGTCAAGCACAAAAAAGCATGGTTTTATCCCATCTGGATAGCTAACGGGTGGGATGGGAAATCAATTGTCTGGCGGCTTGAATTTCGCCTGAAACGCAAGTTCCTGGCAAGCTTCGACCTCAATGAAGCATTCTCCGTTCTCAGTCAAATGAAACTGCTCTGGACCTATGTCACCTGTGAATGGTTGCGCTATGTGGACCTCTCTAGCCAGGACTCCAATAAATCACGGCTGTCAACTCATCCCATCTGGGAAATGATTCAGCAAGCCTACACCGTTGAGGATGATATACAGACCCGTGATCCAGAGGGAGAATCTGAAGTCCGTCTGACTCATCTCCTCGAGGAGAAACCACTTGATGTGTTGAAGATGGCGTCTTCCCTGACACTTGAGGAGTCCTTACAAGAAGAGTGCTTACTCACAGAAGAGGAGATAACCTCCGTCTCTGTCGAGTCTGACCATTCTTCTCTGCTCAATCAGTCCGTTCTGGCGGAACTGCTCCGGCGTGTTGTCGAGCAAAGAATGAGTCAACGCCTCTCAGATGACTTCTTCACCATTGGAGAGACCTTCTCTGAGGAATCGAGAGATCTTCAGCACGAGCTGGCAAGTGAGCAAGTTTCCCATCTGAATCCTGATCAAGTCCAACTCGTCATTGATCGCTTTTGTCCTGAGCCATTTGAGCAGGTTCAAGCGAAATTGATCAAGAGAGCCAGGCGCATGGCGAAAAAGAAAGCGTGCATTGCTGCCTCGCTGGCTATATGCGTTCAGCGGTGGCCCTCGCTGGTGATGAGATCTCTAGTGTCCCTGGAATGGAACCAGTCCCCGACCTCATGGCCTCTCTGGTGTGGTGCTTTGGAGAAGTCCAGCACTATGACAGATCGCGTCAACGTTCCCACTTGGAAGAGGTCTGGAAAAAGCGTTTAGCCTATGGCTTTGTCACTGCCCAACAACTTGAAGAGGAACGGCGATTGCATGGCGTTGAACTCACTGACGCCGATTGGTCAACGCTCTCTGAGCATCTTGACCGCCTGATGGGAAAACGTTCTTCCTCTCATTCATTTCTGTCTGATGTTGCCTAGTTAGAAGGAGGTGTTCTATGAGATTATCAAGGCGTGTTCAAGTGGTTTCTCCCGAAGTTACTGTTATTGCTTCTGTTGCTTCACTCTCTTTTGAGAGTGCTATAGCTGCTTTTTTGCAAGTCCAGGATGCAAGGGGACATTCTGCCGCAACAAAGAAAGATTATAAGGCAGTATTGGGCATTTTTACCCGTTATATGGTTGCCACGCACGGATACACTTCTATACATCTTGTAAAAGAGTCTGATATTCTTGGCTGGTTGGTGTATTTGCGTGAAACAAAAAATGCTAATGGTAAACCATATAGTCCTACTTCTATAGTGACCTATTGCAGGTATGTTTTAACCTTCTTTCATTGGTTGGTCGAGCATCGTTACTTGACTGTTGATCCTACTGTGAAAATCAGGGAACCTAAAGCAGATAAACCCCTTATTCGTGTTTTTACAAAAGATGAGCTAGTTAGGCTTGACTCTGCGTGTGATCGTGCTCCTAGCGGACGTTCCGTAACTCCTGACGAGCGTAAAATGTTGGCAGCCCGTGATCGTGCTATCCTCTGGCTTTTGCTTTCAACTGGTATCCGCCTTTCGGAACTATGCGGCTTGCGCTTTTGTGATCTTGATTGGGGACAAGGAATGATTAGCGTCAAGGGGAAAGGTGCAAAAGAGCGGCGTGTTCCTTTAGGCTCTGTTGCTAGGCAGCACTTGAATACATATCTCGTGTATTGGCGTGGTACTCCTTCTAGTACAGATGAATTGGTGTTTCTGAGCGTTTTTCAGAAGCCTCTTGTACAGTCGGCTGTGAAGCAGATGTTGCACGCTTGAAACTGTTGGCAGGTATTACAGACAAGCGGGTGAGTGCTCATACGTGTAGACATTGGTTTGCTGTGAATGCAATCAAGAACGGTATGCCTACTATTGCATTAAAAACGATCCTGGGTCATGAGAGCTGGAAGATGATAGAAGTCTATGTGAGGTTGGCGGAACAAGATAGCAGGGAGATTTATGAGAAAGTTTTCTCCTGTTGATAGCCTTGATATGAATTATACCACTTCTGATAGGAGACAGAGGGTCAGAGATTGGAGAAATAGCAGGAAGAAATCATGAGAAGAAAAATCAGGATTTTAGTACTTAAAGTATGGCAATATCAAAAATAGGTCTTTAAGCTCTACCATTGATACTCTCATTGAAGAGGGCTTTTTTTGTTGGTTTTAGCTTCTCCAGCCTTTTTATTACATTGGCTTAACATAATGCACCTATCCTTAGGGAAAGATTAATCAGACTTTAACATATCTATAAAGCATAGTTAACTATGAAACATTATGATATAAGAGAAAAGATTAGCAAGTGTTAAAGGTTTTGCAGAGGAAAGTCCTCGACACTTGAATGGTCTACCGAGTAGTTGGTTTCTTGCTCTGTGAGAGTTAGGAGAATACATGTTAAAGCAGTGGCGTATTGCAATTATTTTGATGGCATTAGGCGTTTTTATTTCTGCCTGTGGCAGCACTGGCAATGGCAGCAATGGGACGCCTGCTGCAACCTGCCCCTCGGTCTCAGGATTAACCGGGGCAGGATCCACCTTTGATAACCCGCTTTTCTCTCAGATGTTTGCCCCGTCCGCGTATCCGACGACCAAATGCGGTACCAACGTCAACTATCAGTCAGTGGGTAGTGGCGCAGGCATTAACCAGTTACTTGCCCACACGGTGGACTTTGGTGCAACGGACACGCCCTTGACCGATGCACAGCTTGCTAAGAGTACAAGCGGACTAATCATCCATGTTCCGGTTACACTTGGTGCCGTAGCCATGTCCTATAACCTCTCGGGTATCTCTGGACATCTTAATTTGACACCTGCCATCATCGCCGGGATCTATCTTGGGACGATCACCTCGTGGGATGATGCTACGGTCAAGGCCGCCAATCCAGGCGTGACGCTCCCACACCAGACAATTACACCCGTACATCGCTCTGATGGTAGTGGCACAACAGGTATATTTACCCATTACCTGAGCACAGTGAGCACAACGTGGTCTTCGAAAGTGGGTGCAGCCACCACAGTCAACTGGCCTGTCGGTGTTGGCGGCAAAGGGAATGCGGGTGTCGCCGCAGCGGTCAAAAGCACCGCTGGAGCGATCGGCTACGTTGAGTTGGCGTATGTCCTCTCGAATAATCTCTCTTATGCTGCTGTCCAGAATGCCAATATGAAATATGTTCTGCCCTCCCTTGATGGGGCAAAGGCTGATGCGGCAAATGTTACCAATATTCCTGACGACCTGCGCTTCTTCATCGTGAATGCATCTGGCGATGCTTCCTATCCCATCTCAGGCTTCTCGTGGATGGTCGTCTACCAGCATCAGAGCAATGTGAACAAGGGAGAGGCGATTGCGAACGTGCTATGGTGGATGATTCACCAGGGCCAGCAGTATGCCACATCGCTCAATTATGTGCCGCTGCCTGCTACCATTGTCACCAAAGGCGAGGCACAGATTAAGTCGATGACTTGTGGCAGCAATAATGCGCCGTGCTACACCGGAGTGGTCAGCTAGTGTGATCGCTGGAAGAGAGGGAAGCACCTTCCCTGCCCTTCTATAATGGAGCCGTTTTTTCCTGTTGCTTGCAGAGCGCACCAGAGCAAGCACAGGAAAAAGCGCGTTCAAGGATGAAGCCATCAGTACGATTCTGGTGCAAAAAAAGAAAGTGGTGTTGCATGCAACGGAGCCTTTCTGGAACGAGGCGTGTGGTGCGGCAGCTTGGAGGAGGCAGTCGTCGGCTCAGTGATATGCTTTTTCGTGGCTTTACCCTGTTGCTCATTCTGGTTGTGGTGGCAGTGATTATGGGAGTAATCTGGGTACTCGTCAGTAATTCGATACCGACGATCCAGCAATTTGGCTGGAGTTTTCTTAGTAATCAGGCCTTTGATCCTGTCCACAACGTGTTCGGAGTCGCCCCAGCCATTTTTGGAACACTCGTGACATCGGCTTTTGCCCTCGTTTTTGCCATCCCTATCGGAGTGGGCACGGCCATTTTCCTCGTTGATTTCTGCCCGCGCTCCCTACAAAGGCCCCTGGCTTTCACCGTGGAACTGCTGGCTGCGGTTCCAAGCGTCATCTATGGCCTGTTTGGATTTCTTGTCCTGGTCCCGTGGCTTCAGTCAACGGGGCAGCCCTGGCTGCAAAAATACCTGGGCTTTATCCCTCTGTTCCAGGGCCAGTTTCATGGGTTTGGTCTACTGGCCGCAGGGATGATTCTGGTAATCATGGTGTTACCTTTGATTACTAGCGTCTCACGCGAGGTCATCCTGACAGCACCGAGCGGACAACGCGAAGCTCTCCTGGCATTGGGGGCTACCCGCTGGGAAGTCATACGCTATGCGGTCCTTCCCTACTCACGCATCGGCATCACTGGTGGAGTGATTCTGGCATTGGGCCGTGCGCTGGGTGAAACGATGGCTGTGACGATGGTTATTGGGAACCAGGCCTCACCCATCAGTCCAAGCCTCTTCAATACGGGCTATACGCTTTCGAGTGTTATCGCGAACCAGTTCGGCGAAGCCACACCAGGTCTCTTCCTCTCAGCAGTGATCGAGGCTGGCTTATTGGTGTTTCTCATCACCTTACTGGTTAATATTGTGGCGCGCATCCTGATCTACAGGATGGGTCGTGAACGTATGGGAGGACTTGTTGCATGAGTACGACCATAGAGAAGCCACCAGTGGCGAACCCTTTCCAGGCTCCACGAACTGCCCACAACCTGCGCCGGCAGGTGAGTAATATCGGGATCATCGTCCTCTCGCTGCTTGCAACTGCCTTTGCAGTGATTGTCTTGTTCTATCTGCTATTGTATGTGCTGCGTGCAGGAATTCCCTATATTAATCTGGATCTGTTTACCAGGATCCCTACGCCCAATGGAGAGCCGGGTGGTGGCCTCGGCAATGCGATCGAGGGAACGCTGATCCTGATCGGCCTGGCATCGCTCTTCGGCGTCCCGCTGGGTCTGTTCACTGGCATCTATCTTTCGGAATTCGGGCGCGGGGTCATCGCCACCGGAGTACGTTTTCTGGTCGATGTACTGACTGGTGTGCCGACGATCATCTTCGGCCTGTTCGCATGGGTGTTTATCGTCGTGCCCCAACAAACCTTTTCGGGTCTGGCAGGAGGTGTGGCTCTGGGGATTATCATGATTCCAATCGTCGCTCGCACCTCGGAAGAGGTGCTGCGTCTGGTGCCCAAAGAACTGCGCGAGGCTTCGCTTGCCCTCGGTGCTACCGAGTCTCGGACGATTCTACGCGTGGTCATTCCCGCGGCACGTAATGGCATCATTACCGGGGTGGTGCTGGCTATGGCGCGTGTGGCCGGCGAGACAGCCCCCCTCTTGATGACGGCATTTGGGAATCCATTCTTTAGTTCCGATATCACACAGCCCATTGATGCCTTGCCCCTGCGCATTTTTAACTTTGCGGAAAGTCCCTACTCAGCGCAGATCAACCAGTCCTACGCGGGTTCACTCGTCCTGATCGTGCTCATTCTCCTGACCTCGTTTGCGGTACGCTGGGTAACAGGAGGATTTCAACGTAGTGGTCGATGACTATTCCTCTTCTCTGGAGACAGGGATCAGCGCATCCGAGCATAAAAGGAGCAAGCCGTGTTAATAGAAGTACGCAATTTGAATGTATGGTATGGGCGTTCACAGGCGCTCTACGATGTGAATTTTACTATTAAGTCCCGTGGTGCCACCGCCATTATTGGTCCGTCAGGATGTGGAAAATCGACCTTTGTGCGTTGCCTGAATCGCATGCACGAAGAAATAGCGGGAGGTTATGTGGAAGGCAAAGTGTTGATCGATGGAGTCAATATCTACTCGCGTTCTATCCGGCCAATGTATGTACGACGCCATATCGGGATGGTGTTTCAGCGGCCTAATCTGCTCCCAACGCGTAGCATCTTCGAGAATGTGGCGCTTGGCCTTCGCCTCAATGGGCTGGTTCGCGGAGCAGCGCTTAAAGAAGTGGTGGAGCGCAGTCTCAAGCAGGCAGCTCTGTGGGACGAGGTCAAAGAGCGGTTAGGTGAGTCTGCTTCGCAATTGTCAGGTGGGCAGCAACAGCGATTGTGTATTGCCCGTGCGCTGGCCGTCGAACCAAAACTCTTACTCATGGACGAACCCTGTTCGGCGTTAGATCCCATCTCGACATTTCAGGTCGAAGAACTGATTCGGGGACTCAAGAATAACTATACCGTCGTGATCGTAACACATAATATGCAGCAAGCGGGGCGTGTGGCAGATAGGACGGCCTTCTTTCTACAGGGAAAGCTGATTGAAGAGGGAGAGACGGGACCGTTCTTTGAGCGTCCCCAAAAGAAAGAAACCGAGGACTACATCGCCGGACGCTTTAGCTAATGGAGCCGTTGCTGACAGCGTGCTAGAGTAAGCCTTAACAACAGTGGAATATGAGGACAATACTATCATGAAAGCTTCATTAGATGCAATGACACCAGAGGGAGGGAATACCTCTTTTTCTGAGGGGGCTAACATTTTCTCTCGCAAGGTTGCACGGAGTGGCCATATCTCCTATGAGGGCCGTCCGTATTTTGTTAGTAAGGCCCTTGCGGGACGTTACATTCGGCTTGTTGTGTTCGCTGATCGTTTGATCGTCGATGCGTCTATTCCGTTGCATAAAGAGTACTCCCTTGTCTAAGGTATATTAGGAGATGCACCATGAGTATAAGGCCATCAAGTGTAAATCAATCACAATTCATGCAAGAGTTGCCACCGGGAAAAATTGCACAGGGTGCCCAATCAGAAAGTGTTCATGACAGTATGCAAAAGACGCCACTGGAAAGCTTATCCAATGAGGCTATGGGAAGCTTTGCTCCTCATAAAAATCTGAATGCTGATGCGGCTATCAAGATAGATGTCAGACATGCCAATTTCTTCTATGGGTCTAAGCAGGCCCTCTACGATGTGTCATTTCCGCTGCTGGAGCGCCAGGTAACCGCGCTTATTGGGCCATCAGGCTGTGGCAAATCAACCTTTTTGCGGACACTCAATCGTATGAATGATCTTATCTCTGGCACACGTGTGGAGGGTGAGGCACTCTTCGATGGGCAAAACATTTACGCTAAAAACACTGATGTGGTTCTGTTGCGTCAGCGCATTGGTATGGTTTTCCAGCGTCCCAATCCATTTCCAAAGTCAATCTTTGACAATATCGCATATGGTTTGCAAGTCCAGGGAAAGTCAAAAAAATACATCGAGGAGAGGGTAGAACAGAGCTTACGTAGTGCCGCCATCTGGGACGAGGTCAAAGATCGTTTAAAGACTTCAGCCCTGGGTCTCTCTGGTGGACAGCAACAGCGTTTGTGTATTGCGCGTGCCCTGGCGGTCCAACCCGAAGTACTTCTGATGGACGAACCATGCTCAGCGCTTGATCCTATTGCCACATTGAAGATCGAAGAGTTGATTACAACGTTGGTTAAGGACTATACTATAGTGATTGTGACACACAATATGCAGCAGGCGGCCCGTGTCTCGCACTTTACGGGCTTCTTTCTCAGTGGTAAACTGATTGAGTATGCCCCGACTGTAGATATTTTCAAGCGACCAGAGAGAAAAGAGACCGAAGATTATATCAGTGGACGCTTCGGTTAATATGTCAGGTGGGAGGATTTCCCGTGGTACGCAAGATACTGGTGGTTGATGACGAGGCCGTTCTAGTAGAGACGATTGCCTATAATCTGGAACAGGCAGGATATCAGGTGGTGACTATCACCGATGGGAGTAGTGTCTTGGAGGCTGCCCGCAGTGAGGCCCCGGACCTGATTATCCTGGATATTATGTTGCCTGGCATTGATGGCCTGGAGGTCTGTCGCCAACTGCGCCGTGAGAGCACTACGGCCACAACGCCAATAGTGATGCTTACCGCAAAAAGTGACGAGATTGATAAGGTGGTGGGTCTGGAAGTTGGAGCCGATGATTACGTGACCAAGCCGTTTGGTCGTCGTGAGTTATTGGCACGGGTGCGTGCATTACTACGTCGGGCTGATTATCCTTCCTCTCCCACTGGTGATCACCCTACAGCAGAGAACGTCCAGGAGTTGCGCCCTCCCGGTCGAGAACTGGTGGCCGGGCCATTGCGAATTGATCTGGCTGGCAGACGTGTTAACTGCCGGGGCAATGATATGGAGCTACAGCCTAAACAGTTTGAATTGCTCACCTATCTTGTACGCAATCGTGGTACGGTACTGACCCGTGATCAATTGTTGCATAACGTATGGGGCTATGACTATTCTGGCGACACACGGACCGTCGATGTACATGTGCGCTGGCTTCGTGAGAAGTTAGAGGAAGACCCGGCAAATCCCAGGCTGATTCAAACGGTTCGTGGGGTTGGCTACGTCTTTCGCTGGTAAACTCTAACCTTCATGCTAATCATTCTCTAACTGAGACAACTCAGTTAACTCCTGCAACTCCCTACGTATCTTCTCATTGACACTGATCTGAAGATACTTCTGTGCTGTTTCCAGGGCCACGAATGCCTGATCAAATTCTCTCTGAGCCAGCAGTGTTCGTCCAAGTTCCATATAGTTGCTGTAGTGCTGAGGCTCTTCACGAATTGCACCCTGGAAATGTTGAATTGCTTGTTCCAGATCTCCTATAAGGAAATGATAGCGTCCCAGGTGTTTGAGTGCTCCTCCAAGGGAGTATTTTCCTTTCTCTGCCCACAATTTGACTTGTTGTAGCTCTTCGTATGACTCTTTTTTCTTACCCTGGTAATACAAGCTCCATGCTAACCAGACATGGCCAGGGACGTATGACTTCTTTATCTTTAACAACCAGCGAAATTGCTTTTCTGCCTCTTTATATCGTTCAAGCTTTAACAAAATGAGTCCGTAACCCTCGATCATATAGCTGTCTTTTGTTGTGGGGTGCTGGTCAATCCAATGTTTGGTCAGATCATATGCAAGTAGAAGTTGTTCTGGTAGACCATGATGTTCTACTAATCGCAGGTAAGTATGGCGTACATTGTTATCCTGAGAGTGGAATGCTAACCACTCTGCTGTAGTATCAATGAGGGTTATGCGTTGTTCTGCTGTTCCATAATGGTCTACCAGGCTGATGTATGTCTGACGGATATTGGTATCTTGAGGGTTGGTCGCTAACCAATCAGCGATGATAGGAAGCATAGTGACAACCTGCTCAACCGTTCCTCTCCGTTTGACCAATCCCAGGTAGGTATTTCTGATATTAACGTCGTTAGGACGGCTGGCCAACCACTCGATGGTGATTGTAATTGCGCTCTGAACCTGCTCGGAAGTCCCTCTCCGGTTGACCAATCCCAGGTATGCTGCACGAACGCTGCCATCCTGTGGATTAGCGGCCAGCCAGGAAGTCGTTGCATCGATCATCGTAGCGATTTGCTCAACCGTTCCTGCCTGCTCAACCAGTCCCAGATACGCTTCACGAACGCTATCATCCTGTGGGTTAGCCACCAGCCAGGCTGTAGTCGTTTCGATTGCGGCGACAATCTGCTCAATCGTCCCTGCATGCTCAATCAGTGCCAGGTAAGCGATACGTACCGCAATGTCTTGTGGGTTTGCAGCCAGCCAGCCAGTGGTCGCTTCGATCAGCATATCAGCCTGCTTGACAGTACCTCTATCTTTGACCAGTGTGAGATAAGCAGCACGTACCGTAGAATCCTGCGGATGGACAGCAAGCCAACTCGCAGTGACATTAATGATGGTAGTTGTCTGCTCAATTGTTCCTTTAACCTTCACCAGTGTGAGATAGGCCGCGCGTACCGTGGAGTCCTGTGGGTTGGCAATGAGCCAGGCAGCGGTTGCATTAATGATGGTGGTTGTCTGCTCGTTGGTGCCCTTATCCTTTACCAGTGCGAGATAAGCTGTGCGTACTGTGAAGTCCTGTGGGTTGGCAGAAAGCCAGTCAGTGGTCGCATCAATGCTGGCGGTTGTTTGCTCGCTTGTTCCTTTATCCTTCAGGAAGAGGAGATAAGCATAACGAATGTTAGTGTTTTGAGGATGGCCAGTTAACCAATCAGCGGTAGTACTAATTGCAGTGGCGATCTGCTTTGCCGTCCCTTTACGCTTTACTTGTGCCAGATATGCTGTGCGAACAACAGTGTCCTGGGGATTGGCAGATAGCCAGGGAGTACAGGTATCAATCAGCGCTCTCATTTGTTCCCAGCTTCTTGTTTGCTCTATCAGCCTGAAGTGTGCATGCCAATCTGTATATGTTTGAGGAGCCCTGGTGAGCACCATCTCTTTGAGTTGTGTAACTTTCTCCTGGTTATGGAGTATCTGATAGAGTCCTATCCACCAGTACATCAACTCACCACTTCTACTGTTCGCAAGAACTTCCTCAAGGATATTTGTCTTTTGCTGAAGTAGTCTGGCCACCTGTAACTTTTGTGGGTCTAAGGCAAGTTGGTACAGAAGACGGTAGAGGAAAAATCGATGTTCACTGAGATTTGGTTGAATGCCATTGATGAAATGGAGAGCGGGTATGAGAGGATCACGCCCGCGTCTGTAGACGTTGAGGGCTTCACGTGCGATGGTTGCGTGCTGTGTGCGTATGGCGTCCTTCACGCTTGAACTTTCAAAGATGAGGCCCTTACTCGCAGGGTATTCCAGCAAGTTGTAAAAATTTCCCTGGCTGTCCAGTTTGGCTATTAATGTTTTTGGTATCGCGAGATCATATTGTCCTGCATAGCACAGGTATTCATAGGCCCGATAGACGATCGGATCTTGTTCCTGTAAGCGATGGACACTGTCACGTACAATTTTCTTTAACTCTTCCCCTGTGGTCATTTCTATCATCATTGCTAGCCATGAGTTAGCAATGCGGAGACGTTGGAGCTGTTTTACTTTTAAATCACTTTCACGCAAGCGTAATTTTTGTAGCATATACATTTTCTCTTGCGGAGTTGGTGCACTTAACTCTTTAATTTGTAAGGGAAAAGGCAAACGCAGGTCATCTGGTATCTCGTTGCTGCGCGAAGCAGCAATGATCGTAATATGTAAATCTGGACTGATGGACGATAATGCCTCTGCTGCATCTTTGTTGCGGAATACATCATCCACAAGTACCACCAGTGCAAGTGGTACTTCATATTGCTGAGAGATATATTCTAATCCATACCAGGCTTCGTATACTCTATTGTTAAGTATGTGCAGTAATGGCTTTTCTTTTGCCTGGGCAAGATCAGCAGCTATTCGCCTGGCAAATGTACTTTTCCCCGAACCTGGTTCTCCACTGATACACCACATGGTCGTTCGTTGCGTTGGTGCAGAGAGGTTTTTCATTAATTCATCTTTGATGTCGCGTTCGACATCCCCCTGAGCTGCAATAAGATTCCATGTTAATGGGGCACCTTTGTAAAATTGTTGGATTTCTTCGTCTGAAAGGGGAATAACCTCAGAAAGTTTCACCCATCTCGCTGCCGGACCAAGATGTTTTTGGATAGTGGCGCTGTCCAGAATGTGCTCGGTCACTTTGGTTTCCCACTGTTCTAGTGCCAGATCCGTAATAGCTTGACGCAAGTCAGCTAGTTTTCTCTTCTGATCCAGTCCCAGAAGTGTGTCATCTGTTTCAAGCTGGATGAGAAATGTGAGAAGTGTCTCTCGTCCCTCTTGAATAAGAACATTAATCAGGCCATGGACGAAGGTGTTAGCGTTGCCACTCCAATCAATTTTACTGCGCAGGTGTTCAAATCCTACCTGGCCGATCAATGCCTCGCGTTCTTCTTGCATCTGGAAATCTGGCAAATTGGACAGAAACTTCTGCAATTGGGATAGCATGGTCATTGAGGAAATCCTTCCTGATTTAGAGCTTCCCTACTTATTTAAGAGTGCGCTATGGCTGCTGTCTCGATCTTTTGTCTCAGTTCTGTGGGCAAATCAAGCAATATTTTAGAGATTAGTATTCCCTCATTACGAAAGTAGGCTCGTTGAGTTGTGGGTTCGCGCAGTTTCTCGTCTCCTGAATGGTGCACCGCGACGACCTGCCAGGCGTCGTTAAGCACCGGGGAGCCGGATGAACCAGGTAAGGTTGAGGTGACATATTGAACGACGTTCCCTCCGACGTATTCTACAAAGTTGTTTTGGAGAGAAACTTGTTTGGGGCGGCCTCCTGCATGTTGAATGATATTTACCCGCTCATCTCTCGTGATCGTTTGATTTTGCAGTGGTAGCCATCCCCATGCTTTTCCCGGTTCACCTTCTAATTGAACAATGGTATAGTCCATATCGCGTGCCCCGTTGGTATGGAAGATCCCACCCACCTTTGCACGATATTCGGAGACTGGTTGCGCCTCACCTAGAAAATTATCTTCATAGTTAAAGCGAAAGATGGAAGAGGGTAAAACATGAATATGAGGTATAACATGATTGTTTGTTAGCAGCAGGTCAGGGGCAACCAGAAATCCTGTCCCTGACCCGGCGTCTATTAGTGTGTTTATACCAATGTAGGCCACGGATCGCGCTACCTTCAGACCTTGAGCCAGAAATGCGATGGAGCGTAATGTATTTTCTCCAATGATCTTTTCAAAAACGCCTTCGCTTGTTTCATTGCCCTGCCAGTTAGCGATCCCAGAGGGCGGTAAGCTAGCCGTCATCATCTTATATTTTTTTAAGAGAATACTCAGAAAAGCTTGCTGTTCTTGTCCAACCAGATCCTTAATGCCATTCAAAAACACTCCAAGGGCTTCACAGTTCTCGCTGAGGATACCAAAGTTGGCAAGGTAACTCACAATCTGGCTGCTAGCTGTGGATGAGGCACCCGAAAGGGTAATTCGAGGGAGCAGTTTCTTCAGACCAGCATCTTCCAGCAGTAATCGGCGGCTTTGCTCTGTAGCTAGCTCAGGCATGTCTTGCAATAAAGCAATCAATTGGCGACGATCTTGAACGTCCAGGATCACCATAATCAGTTCCTCCGTGACCAGTTCAATGCTTCGTTTTTCTTCAGCTTATATAATTTTACCAAAATTCATGCTATAAGGCAATCATGAAAATTGACACGCGATTATAAGTTTTGGGGGAATTAGAGAAATTAGCAGGTGTTGGTGTATGACAATTTGTAACCAAATTTTGTAGGAAACACATAAAACTGTGAACTTCTTCATAGAAAATGCCTCGTAATTCCATATAATGTATTATTACAGCTATATAATGCTCATTATGTTTCATTGATAACTATTCAGATCCCTTTTTCCTGAATCCTCAGCGCCTGGGGCACTTCGCAATCCGTTTTGTTGTTGGTGTGGCAGGGATGCGTCGCACCCCTGCCACACCAACAACAAAATGAGAGCGAGCCACCGCAAGGTGGTGAGAATTCAGAAAAAGGTAATATGAGTAATTACAGGCTTTACAAGGAGAAGAGTTTTCTTTTAATATGAAGTGTAAGGAAAAAGTCACAGGAAGAAATATAGAGGGCCTATCCTTCGTTTGAATCTGGTAGGAAAACAAATAGCTAAGCCAATAGAGGGAAGGCCATGCCAACTTAAAATAGCACGAAGCTGGGAACGAACCAGACAGAAGGGATTATCGTGTCGTTCGATCTACTCCGCTTGTACATTTTACCAGATGCAACTTTTTGCAGTATCCTGACACGGATCGAAGGAAGAGAGAAAACCTGATGTGGTCACCGTGCCTCCTGACGGAGATAACTCTAGCTGAACAATGCCAGGAATGTCAGGTGGTTTTCACCAGGGGGTGGAGACTCTGATGAATAGATATATAGATAATCGGCGAAGACAGATATACGATCTGGTTACCCAGAAACTGGGAGAGCAAAGACAGGTATATGATCTGGTTACCCAGAAACTGGGAGAGCGAAGACCGGTATATGATCTGGTTGCCCAGAAATTAAGGGAGCAAAGACAGGTATATAATCTGGTTACCTGTAGACTAGGAGAGCAAACGCGGAGGATACCCTTTAAATTTAGATTGATACTTCTAAGCATACTCATCGTAAGTGTTCTGGGCGTTGTGCTCTATCCTCTGCTTACGATGAAACCATTGCAAGTAAAGAGCCATAACATGGTAACGGTAGTACTGGCACCGAAGCCTTTTAATCCCGATCTCGGAACCGTATTACCCAATCACCGTATAGTTGCCTTCTATGCCATCCCTGGTGCGCAAGCGACGGGACCAGCCTATCAACTGACTCCAACCATGCTGAACAATTTGCAAGCACAAGAAGCAGCTTACCAGCAGATTGATCCCTCACACCCCGTGCAAGGTGGTATTGATCTGGTCGTGAGTGTACCGGATGCTGCTCCCGGACCTGATGGCACATATAGCCATCATCTGGACCCTGCTCTGATTCAGTCCTATATTGACTTCTGTCAAAAAAATGGCCTCATCCTGTTTTTGGATCTCAACTTTGGGTTGGCACCCGTTATGAGCGAGGTAAACTTTTTCCTGCCGTATCTGGAGCGCTACTCATTTGTGCATATGGCTGTAGATCCTGAATGGATGTTTCCACGTCATGATGGCATCCCTGGTATCAATCTGAGCAATGTGCGTGCCTCTGATCTCAATCCTATTATTCAAGCCCTGGCAGCGCTTCCCATGAAATATCATGTGCCACGCAAAATCCTATTGATTCATCAATATCGTCCTGATGGGGATGGCCTGAAAAATCCGTATGATCCAGGACAGGCTGAGATTGCTGATAAGCAGCATTTGCTGTCTGATACGCGTGTCGATGTAGTCATCCATGTTGATGGTGTAGGTGGCTATATCGGTGATAAAGCAGATAAGAGCTACGAGTATAACAGATGGGTTAGCCAGGATATGCGAACCTACCACAATTTCGGTTATGGCGGCTTTAAACTCTTCTATCATATTGAAGCGAAGACACTGATGACACCACAGGAAGTGCTTGCACTCAAGCCCTCACCAATGGTGATCACTTATGGGAATTAACTGAATAGTTACTTCTTTTGCGATGGCATACATCGAGATGACCACAACCTCATCTTTGTCCGCCGTGAAATCGTGGTCATCCAAAGACAGCATAAGCGCTACTTGATGCGAGCACCGCCGTCACAATCAATGATCGTGCCCGTCATAAAGCTGTTCTGGATCAAGAACACGATGGCCTGCGCAACATCTTCTGGCTGGCCGACCCGCCCAACAGGAACCGTCGCAGCCGTCTGTGCAAAGAAGGTATCGCGGAATTGTGCGGGCACCTGATCCCACCATGATGTTGCAATAATTCCAGGTGATACTGCATTCACACGGAGCGGACGAAGCTCCAGGGCAAGCGATGGAACCATCGCGTTGAGGGCACCGTTAATCGCTGCCAGGCCGGCTGTCTCTGGAAAAGCGGCGCGGGCTGAACCAGCCGTAATAAAAGTTAGTGACCCATCACGTTGCAATGTATCAAGGCTGGCTTGAGCAATGGCGACCTGGGGCCAAAATTTGCCTTCAAACCCATTACGGAGTGCGTCCAGATCAAGGCTAGGGAACGCCCCGGCACCACCAGCGCCGCTTACAGCTATCACCAGATGCTGGAATGATCCATACTCTTGAAAAAACTTACGGATATGCGGAAGTGATGTGGCATCAACTACCGCTCCGGTAGCCTGCTTTCCTAGCTGTGCAACTGCCACCTTGACCTTATCTGCACTGCGTCCAGTGACCGCTACATTTGCTCCAGCCTC
Organism: uncultured Chloroflexia bacterium; assembly: GCA_963814985.1. Taxonomy (GTDB): domain Bacteria; phylum Chloroflexota; class Ktedonobacteria; order Ktedonobacterales; family Ktedonobacteraceae; genus CAWFFV01. The sequence goes on from CAWFFV010000058.1 coordinate 61,080, forward strand.
TACCAGCATACGTGCAGTGGTAAGACCAATTCCCTGAGCTTCCTCCCATGATAACGACGCGTTGATTCGTAATATCCATTGTGGTGTACTCCTATCTGCTTAATAAATGTGTAGTGGTATACTAGGGTAAGTATAGTCGAGCCTGTGATGGCGTACCAGTGTGTGTTTATCCTGGTATTGGTAACACTAGGCTTAGCTGAGAGATAAAGAGTGTGAGGGAATCCAATGAATGAGCAAGAGCGCCGTCAGGCCTTAGCAGATTTTCTCCGCACACGTCGTGAACGCCTTTCACCCGCACTGTTGGGATTGCCGATTGGGCGTCGTCGCCGTACCCCTGGACTCAGACGAGAGGAAGTCGCGCAGGAGGCAGGGGTGAGTACAACCTGGTATACCTGGCTGGAGCAGGGGCGTGCTATTCAGGTCTCCACCGAGGTGGTTGAGAGTCTCGCCCGTGTCCTGCAACTCGATGCCAACGAGCGGGGCTATCTCTTCCAACTTACCGTGCAATCGACTGTTGCGGGGCATCCGGAAACCAGGAGACGGTCAGTCCGGCTCTGCGGCGCGTGTTAGAGCAGTTGACAACCACTCCGGCCTATATTCGTGGGCAACGCTGGGATGTTCTGGCCTGGAATCAAGCCGCTTGTGCTGTTATAAACAATTTTTGTCAGATGCCTGCCCATGAGCGCAATATCCTGTACCGTTTCTTCTGTGATCCCGATATCAGGCAGTTCTATGATGACTGGGAGTCCATTGCCAGATGTATGCTTGCTCAGTTTCGTGCCAGCGCTGGTATTCGTGTGGGTGATCCCTGGTTTAAAGAACTGATTGAAATGCTCAGGCAAAGGAGTCCTGAGTTTCGGCTGTGGTGGCCTCGCCATGAGATCCTCGGTATGCCTGAAGGACGCAAAGAATTCAACCATCCATTAGTCGGTCATCTGACCCTGGAACACACAACCTTTCACGTCTCCGATGCTCCTCATCTTCAACTTGTTCTGAATATTCCCCTTGAGGAGGAGACGGAGCAGAAGGTGCAGCGTCTTCTTGCTTCAGGGTGTCCTTACCATAGTGGAACGCCTGGGGGTGTCTACACGGCAACCAGATAAGCTATTCATAAATATTCGTAACTACCCAGGTCTTCTCACCACCTGCGGTGGCTCGCTCCCGTTTGCTGTGTAGTTTTGTTGTCTGTGGAGGAGATTGCGTCGCAATCTCCTCCACAGACAACAAAACTACACAGCAAACAAATTGCGAAGCGCCGTAGGCGCTGAGGAATCAGAAAAAGAGACCTGAATAGTTACATCTGCAAGGAGATTATTCATGCTTAACTTGCTCTAAAGCATCCTTTAGTTGCTTGTACACATTGTCCAGATGATCGGGCATGACCTTGATATCGGCGACCACGGGCATAAAATTTGTGTCACCATTCCAGCGAGGGACAATATGATAGTGTGTATGATCGGCAAAACCTGCACCTGCAACCTTCCCCTCATTAATGCCCATATTGAAACCGTCAGGATTGAGCGCCAGGCGTAAAGCCTTTAATGCAAGCTGTGACCTGAGCCATCAAATCGGCGAGGACAGTTGCATTGAGCGAACTGATACTGCCTACATGTTCGTAAGGGGAAACCATCAGGTGTCCGTTGTTATAGGGATAGAGGTTGAGCATCATAAAGCAATATTCTCCACGATGGAGGATATAATACTCTTCGTCGCGCTGTGCGGCTGGCTGCGTGCAAAAAATACAACCTGGCGCAGGTGGTGTTTTTGGCTTAATAAAAGCCATACGCCACGGTGCCCACAAATTCTCCATAGATGCCCTCGAAAAAGAAAGAGTTACAAGAGATCCAATGGGATCATCTCCCATTAGTTATCTTGATTATTGTAATCGCAGGCAGTGGATGGCGGCAAGCCGACCCACTGCGTTGCCCAGGCGTGTATGGCGTCCACAACGGGTTTAAGTGCCCGCCCTTTTTCGGTAAGCTGATACTCAACCCGTACGGGAATTTGGGGATATACCGCACGTTTTACGACGCCTTCCATCTCCAGTTCACGCAAACGGTCGCTCAGCACACGATCTGAGAGGCCTTCGACCAGCGTGGTTAGCTCACAGAAGCGCCTTGGCCCGTCCATGAGAGCATCGAGTAAGAGTCCTGTCCAACGCTTACCGAGCATCTGTGCTGCGTATTCATAACGGGGACAGGTGTGTGTTATTGTTGTGGGTATGATTGTTGAATTCGTTGGCTGCGTTGCCATCTTTGCCTGCCATTTCCGGTTCAGCTCAAGGCGGACCAGAGTCGGGAACTAGGGAACGACCAGTATGTGTAACATTAGTATACCATGTTTTTATTTCTGAGGCAAGTAATGTTACGTGTAAAAAGTAAGCAAGAGGTCTGAGGAATTGCTATTCATGTACTGTTTCGCTTTGCCACTCGCAAGTAGCAGGGATGGTCTGTTGGAGTGCTTCAGCCAGACCGTCCAGGTCGGTGACATCGTCGCGATAGACTGCCCATGCTTTGGCTTTTTGCTCAGGCGAGGAAACTTTACGGTAGATGGTGATGCTGATACGCTTGCCGTTGGGAAAGAATTCCTCTTTGATGCGAGTCAAATCTTCCCAGCGGATCTCGATTATTTCTTTGTTATGACTCTGCTTGACGAGTACCCCTGGTTCCAGGGTAATAGTAAAGGGGATGGGGGCTATGATGCGCAAATAAACAATAAAGCCGATAATAAACGCAATTGCGGCAATCGTGCTCCCAATCGCTGATGCCCCCTGGTGAATAGCGATCCATAGAACAAGGGCTGTGACACCAAGAACACCCAGCACTGTAACGATACGTTTAAATGGACTGAGTCCTGGTCCGATAAAGGCCTTTCCTTGTATAGCCGAAGATGATGCCATGAGCAGCTCCCAACACATTGAACAGAGATTTACTCTATTGTATCAACAGGAAAGGTGCAATGCAAGATACGAAAACTGGGAAAACTGTTCAGACTTGACCAGGAGGAAAATTTGAGGAGTGAGGAAAACCTGCACTGTATCCACGTGAGTTGCATGCACCTGACTAACGTATTACACTTGGCACTGCAAGCGTAGGAACGAAGCATTAGAAAGCATTGTCCTGGGATGAGTAACGTGCGATCGCAGGACCAGCAGTTACCTTCAGCACAAATATGCTCATAGCTTGTGTGGAACCCATTTCTTGTGCGGCTGCCTGTATATGGCTGAGCAAGAACGGCAGCAATGAGCTCAGGAGAGACATGATCTGCTGCTCAGAATGGCAAAAGAGGAATTTATTTATATGAAGATCTTTGTGGCAAAAAGTCAAGTCGAAACAATCTCAAAAAAAGAAAGAGTTCGGATGAGATCATGGTTTCTCAACTGGGAAATCTACCCAATTCTTTTTATCGCGGGGCTTTCTCCGCTTGTATCATATTGATACAAGCAACTTTGAGGGTGATCAAGGTGTGATGTGGCGCATGGCCTACGACGCAGTGCACCATGGCCTGCTTCCTGTAACTGCCAGTACCGCTTCACTTGGATTTGCTAACGCCCCAGGGCCAATCTATTTTTTGATAATTCCTGCCGCAATTACAAGTAATCCAATCGCAGGTGTCATACTTACAAGTTTATTTGCCACTGCCGCCGTAGTTATTACCTATATATTCACTACACGTTACTATGGGCGCATCACAGGAACACTTGTCTCTTTATTATATGCGACAGCAACTACCCCACTCTGGTATGCACGCTTTTTATGGCAGCCAAATCTGATGTCTCCATTTGTTATTCTTTTTATGTTTGCACTCTTCCGTGGTGTCGTTGAGCGCCGCAAAGGCTGGTTATTCCCAGCCTTGCTCCTTCAAGGAATACTTTTTCAAACTCATGGAACAACGCTTACTCTACTTGTTCCTCTTGCGTTAGCAATACTCTTTGCACCTGATACTATACGTCGGCGCGATATCGTTTATGCCATCATTGGTTTAGTCATCATCTTCTTTCCCTTCTTCCTCTGGCATATAGAAACACAACTCTCAGATCTGCACATTATTCTGGCGCAGACAAAGCAAAAAGCCATTACTGACGACGCTGTATATCAACTCTATCGCTACATGCTAAGTCCCCACGATCAATCTAGTCCACTACTAGCAGCAAACTCTTACGTCAGAGCACTTCTTCCTTATACTGCCAAATTCTATCACCTCGTCTTTTTCCTGGTTGTCGGCGGACTTGCTCTTGTTGTCAGTATTGCTATCTATCAATGGGTAAAGAAAATACGAACTTGGGAACCAACAGACTTGGCAGAGAAGGAGAGTCAGGGAGTATGGAGGCGGATTACCCCAACGCCAGCAGGGGCAGGTCTGTTGCTACTCTGTGCCTGGCAGCTTGCTCCGATTCTGGCAATGATAAGACACTCCTCCCTACTCTTCCCCCACTATTTGCTGGTTATAATGCCTGGCCCATTTATCCTGGCAGGCTACTTTATCTCTAAACTAGGTGCGATACGTACCTCTTACTTACCGCTACGTGCCTTCCTGCTTTGTGGATTGTACGGGATGGCCTCCCTTGTAGTTATAGCCCAATTTGCCGGAAGTGTCGCCCCTGATTCGTGATATAGATCACGGAAATTTCGATGATATGTTATCAAACGGAGTCTACTATAACGACCTTCATTCATTACAACAACTTTTTCGTGATGCTGACCAATTGGCAGAACAACGGCATCTAAAGCAAATCTTATTGGGACAGACTTCTCAACAGAGAGTCTGATGTACTACTTTGGTGAACACATGCAACACCAAACAACTGTCTTCTCTATGGAAAGCTGCCTCTTTCTTCCCAATCAAGCAGATGGGCCGGGAATCTTGATTTTGCCACCTTATAACCCGATAGGTACGGAATTAGCAGAAAAGACTGGAGCAAGATTGCTCCAGGAAGCCTCACGTCTAAGTGGTGCTCCCTTTAAGATTTATGAAATTTATCCTCCTGCAACCCAGATCTCTTCTCCTGGAAATATCTTTGGCCGGGACATCCAACTTATTACCCAGGGCAGTGTTAATCAGCTCGGAGACAATAAAAGCAACTGGCTGACCTCAAAATGGATAGTATTACATAATCATTCATCATCCTATAACATGACATACAGCTATCGCTTTAACATCACATCCAATGGTCAGACACCATCAAATATAGATACTACATGTACTTTTAGTAATGCGCATGCTGGAGATCAGATGCTCGCTATTTCCAAGCTACCCCCTATTCAAGATATACCAGCCATCTTTGCAACCGTAAAAGTTTTTTCATATAACGAAGCACCGGATACACCGATGCTCGGCCCTTTTAATTTGGAGTCACATCGACATATTATGAGCCAGGTCCGCAATTTACAGATGAGCACAGAAAAAGAATGCTTAATCTTTCCGCTGCATTAAGATAGACTGAGCTTTCACATAAAATAAAGCAGATCTCTTTTCACTCCTCATTGACTTTCGAAAAGCACTGAACTGAGACATGCCTCCTAGCGTACTTTGCGTGGTTACTTGAGTATGATATACTAAACCCATTGTCTTAGTAGCGCCTATATTGTTCAATTAGTAAATCCTAATATGATTATTATGGGGCAGATAGCACTGGTGGGTGAGTTATTCATTGCTCCATTGTAGGCGTATATCCAGAAGTTGTGTCTTCCTGCGGCAAGTCAGTCTTTGCGTGTGGTCCAGGGGAGCCTGAGTTTAAAAGTGAGTAGAGTGGAAGCAATCACATTGGCGCTACAGGATTTAATAAGTGCGTAATCTTGAGGGAGCTATGGCGGAAATAGGCCAGGTTATTCACAGGCGCTATCTACTGCAACGTTTGATCAAACAAGGGCAGGCCTGTGCTGTTTATCAGGGCTTCGATCAGGTACTGCAGCGTGCCGTTACTATCAAGGTTGCATCAGTCGAACATGTTGGGGAATATCGTGCGGCTATTCGTGCAACTGCCCAGTTTTCTCACCCAAATATCATTGGTATCTATGACCTGATTATTGAAACCGAAACTCTCTCTATTGTGCAAGAGTATGTCGATGGAGACGACTTCGCTACGTTACTGCAAACTCAACTCTCTCCCTACCAGGTAGCGGACCTGGGAGTGCAAATCTGCCAGTCATTGATCTATGCTGGTAGCCCTACACGTAAAATTTGCCATGGTGATCTGACGCCCTCGGCGATCATACGCGACCGCCGGGGGTTGAATTCGTATCAATAACTTTGCTTTGCCAACCGATCTATACTATTTTGCCGGTTGGAGCCTCGTGGGAGGCGACGGTTTGGCGGTCTCTGATAGGGAGTTACCATGGGGGCAACTGACCGAAGGGAGACGTACAGATGATATACGTGCCATTGGCCTGTTGCTTTACCAGCTGTTGGCCGGGCGTGCTTCGGGTGCGACTGTGGTTGATCCTCCCACAGATGGACGATTGCGCTTCCAACGCAATATTCCGCCGGAACTCTGTGAAGTTGTCGCACGCACTGTGGTGCGCCAACATCCAAAACACATTAATACCGTTGAGACGCTTATTACAGAGTTAAAGTCTCTTGCGGAAACTTTTGAGCCACCGCCCCTTCCCATTGCGGTTACCGCTTCCGGTTCCCAGCAGACGGATGATATCGCTTCATTCCGACAGTTTTCGCCAGCTGGCACTGGCAGGCTAGTCAGCGCCAGACCAACGCGAGATACCGGGTTGGGACTCTCTGCTTTTCGGTCAGAGTCGGGTTCGTCGGCGGAACCTATGCGTCTCGCAGATCCGACCGTGGCTGATGTATCACCCCTGAATGTCATGTCGGGACGCCAGACCATGTATTCGTCTATGGGGCAGGATGTACAACCTCGCCGCTTAAATCTGCCATTGATGTTATTGCTGGGTTTGGTGCTCTTTGGACTCTTCTTTGTAGTTGGTTATTTCCTCGCAACTACTGTCTTTGTGCGCTGATATGGGTAATTAACAATGTACTGTTAGTGGTCGAAATACGGAGCTTTAATTAATGTCGTTGTCGATTTGGACAAAGAGAGTAATTCCTCTGTTCCACATAACTTCTCCCCAATCATCGCTCTTGTTATATCATTTCCTATGATGTCGCTTAACTGACTGCTGAGTAGCACTAAGTGCTCTATGTGTGTGAGGTTCACTGTGTCCTCTGCCTGTTGTTCACTGATCCGTGAAAGCAGTCGTGTGACTTCGTCTCGCTGTGCTTCCGCTGATAGCATTGTTCTCCTCTCTCTCTAGCCCCGAGCAGGGGTGATGGTGCCCCCCATAGGCGCTTTTGCAGAGGGGTCCCTCTGCACTCTTGTTTTTCGTGTCGCTTCCAGCAGCAAAAGAGGGGAAAAGGGGTATTGGGGACACCCCAAACCCCGGCAGGGAGACCCTGCACCCCTTAAGTCGCGGCGAGCAGACTTGAATAGTTATGATTATTGTAACTTTTATACATGCATTACATATTTCTCTTTTCTTGAATATTTATCTAAATTCAGCACGTTTGCTTGTAAAGAGAGAGGTCTCCTGCTACTCTATGAGTACTTCCTTACAGCTAGAGAAGCCGAAGGCCAGACGCAGGAGCGTCGTTTCTAGCCAGGTAAGCAGGTACTTTGTGGTGTGGAATGATGTAATGAAGAAAACTATTCCCTGGTGGAGCGAGTATGGCTCGTTCTCACCGACTGGTGAAAGTGAATGGCCCCATAGCGGCCAGGTCGTGCGATACTACCGCTATTTGAAACAATGGAGTCAGGCGGATCTTGCGAAGCTGCTTGTTTGTCGCTCATCTACTGTCTGTCACGTTGAGTGTCGTGTCTTGATCGACTCATTTGCGTTGTGTCGTCAACTAGTTACTGTTCTAGAGATCCCACCCACTCTTCTTGGCCTCGATACGCCGTCTCGCCCGTCTGCATGGTGGCATCTGGAATATCCATCTCTCGATGCAGGTTCTGACGATCTTCCTCATCCTGGTCAAGTTGTGCAGTTTTTTCGTGAGCGTCGGATGAAGACCCTTCCTGATGGAACACAGGAGCATTGGTCGCAGTCGGATCTTGGTCAGGCGCTCGATCCACAATTGACTAGAGAGGCAATCTGCCAAATGGAAAATCGAAATGCGAGCCTGGATTCCATAACGCGTCGTCGTGCGCTGTCTTTTCTACTAAACATTCCTCCATCTCTGTTGGGTCTGGACACGCTGACTCATATTTCATCTATTGCTGTACCAGCGATCCATATACCCAGGACCAGTCTGGATGATGTTACCCTGGTCAAATACCAGTCGGCACAAGCTCACTTCTGGACCGATTACTTTACCAACCATGGTCAGAGTGCTGTGGGCAAAGCTTCACAGTGGATTGCGTGTCTCAATGATACCATTTCTCTTGCCAATGAGATGCAGAAACACAAGCTTGTTGCTATGCAATCGCGTTACTATGGTTTTATTGCCAATGTCCTGCTTGAACAACGCAATTATAGCATTGCGCTGCCTCATGCAGATATGAGTGTCTTGCTATCAGAGCAGACGGATGATTGTGACTTGATCGGAGCAGCGCTGCTGCGTCGATCCCTGGTATATTTTAAGGAAGGAAACTTCACACAGGCCAGGGAAGATATTGATAAGGCACTCTCTATATCCAAACATGCAGGTCAACATGTGCGTGGTCATGTATTACTCGATGCGGGATTGATCCATGCTTATGCTGCGCAAGATCGTGACGATATGCTCAAAGCCATGTCCTACCTGAAGCAGTCTGAGCGCCTTGCTCGTTCTGGTATAAATGATGAGGATGACAATTTTATTAACTTTAATCTCGGTATGGTACATCTTGAGTATGCCCATGCTCTCCTCGCTCCAGGAGGTTCTCGCGTTGTGAGCGGGCATCTCGAAGAGGCCCGGCGTCTCACCAGTCCTACGTTAAAACGTCGCCATGTGATCCTTGATATTCTTGAAGTACAAACATTGATCAACAACAAAGAGTATAGTATGGCAACTGAGCAGGCGTTGTCAGTACTGGACAACTGTAAGCAGATCCAATCACGTCAGAGTATGCATGATATTGAAGTTCTTTATGGTCAGCTCTGCAAGACTCCGTACAAAAATGAGCCTGCTCTGGCACGCCTGGGCTTGAAGTTGCGAGCATGGTGAGATTAAGCTACGGCTCAACTGCCGGCCAGAGATGACCGTGTTTGAGCTTATGTGACCGTTAGCGTAACAGAGATGACCAGTCGATTTCCCTGCGTTTGCTGCGCAGTGCCACCGATAGCGGTAATAGAGACCTGTGTCTGATAGATGCCAGGTGCTAAATCAGCAATATTGGGAGCAAGGAACAATGTTGCTGATTGACCGCTGGTATTGAATGAGCCAGCAGCAGACGAGAGGTTCAGCCAGGGGGCTGTGCTGGTTATACTTGTACCCCAATGCAGCAGCCAGAACAACTCCCATATGCAGTGATGTTCACGGACTGTGGTGTTGGATTGGAGCTTCCTTGCACTGCATTGAAGGAGAGCGCACTTGCTGATGGTTGCGGCAGGGTACAGGGAGCTGATACTACCAGTGTGACGATAATCGTCAGGGGGCTTCCTCCGGCTAAGGTATTATTTTCATCTGCGCCGAAGAGTGTTACCTGCGCTGTATAGGTCCCAGGACTCAAATTACCCACGTTGATACGTGTATTGATCTGGGCCGTCTGTCCGGGAGCAATTTGCCCGCCTGATGGGCTGGTTGCAAACCAGGAAGAGGTTAGCATAACGTATGTGCCGTGCCAGTAGAGTGCACTCCCACCAGTGTTTGTGAGCGCGATGACCTGAGGCGGCGGATTGGCCTGTCCCTGGATTGTACTGAAGTTGAGGTTCAGTGGAGATGCACTCATAATCGGTGAGGCAGGAGTGGGAAGTGTCTGAAATCGTTAACTGAACCAGAACTGATTGGGTACTCTGTCCTGTCGAAAAAAAGATTGGAGCGGTATATGTGCCAGGTTGGAGACCTGTCACATTAACACCTACCAGCGTCGTCGTGCTCATGGCCGCGTTCCCCAGCTGACCTTGTGTGGAGGAGACGGTGATCCATTGTGCAGAAGAGTTAGCCTGCCAATTGATTGTGTTTGTGCAACTTGCAGATGCGTTGATAGTCACTGCCTGCAGGTCTGGATTACCCTTGCCTGAGACTGTACTGAAAGACAGGCTTCCACTATTTAGTCGTAGCTCACATCGTGGCTGTACGGTCAGGGAGATACTTACGGCCTGCGAATTGCTGGCTGTCTCTTGATCGACATTAAGCACAAGCGTGTTTGTGTATGTTCCTGGTAACAAATTCTGACTCCGGGCTGTCACACGGATAAAGCTTGTGGTCTGAGGTGCAACCGTACCCGATGTCTGGTCTGTACTTAACCAGTTGGTGCTGACTAATTCGCCAGTGGTCGGAGATGTGTCGTTTGCTAGTGACCAGTGCAGCGGTTGTGAGCCGGGATTGTTTACAGTCAGAAGTTGTGTTTGTGGGTCTGGTCCTCCATCAAAGGCTGTGAAAGAGAGGAGCGCTGGTGCAACTGTTAATATGGTACCAGCGCTGGGGAGCACGCTCATACTCACTTGCACTGTTGTGGGTGCACCAGCATTAGAAGAAAAAGTGATGGAGCCTTGATAGCCTCCTGGTGGGAGGCTGGCTCCGTTCACCACCTATGGTGATGGTTTGACTATCACTCAGGGTGCCCTGCTGAGGACTTGTCATTAACCACGGTTGGTTACTACTTGCTGCCCACGTAATGCTTCCACTACCGGTGTTATGAAGTTGTAAGGGCTGGATGGTATTTATCCCTTGTGTGGTCGTGCCTAAATCCAGCGTATTTGCATCAATGATCAGGTGGGCAGGACGCGTTGGACCACTTGCAATGTGCAGCGTTGCATTGGCTGTATAATGCGTTGTAATGTCTTCGGCCTGGACTGTATGGAAACCTGAATTCCAGCTTTCGTCGAGAGGGAGGGAGAGATCGGCAGCTCCATTTGCCCCTACCGTGACATAAGGTTCAGTACCTGATACTTTTATTGTTTCTTGTGTGTCATGAGTGAGAAACACACGCGCAGAGGGAGAGAAGTGAGACATGTGCAAAAATACATGTTGTCCAATATTGACATTGCTAGAGGACAGGGTGAGTGTGGGTGTGTTAGATGATGCAATCCTACTTTGCGATGCGGGATGAGCGTTTGCGGTAAGCAAATTGATGAGCGTGGGAGAGAGAAGTCCAACCAGAAGCAGGAGTATCAACCCAACAAAGAAGACAGCTTTCTTTTTGAAGAACAAGGTTGGTTGCGTGGTTCGTTGATTTGATAGATTGGTGAGAGGTAATGCAGAGACCAACCTGGCGATTAGCGAAATCTGACCAGGTGGCATAAAAGGAGGCGATGCAACGGCCTGGAGTGACTCAGCGATGGAAATGGATTGGTCTGTGGGAAGATGTAAGAGAAATTCAGATGATATGTGGTTAGATAAAACTTTAGGAAGCCTCAGTGTATGTTCAGATGATATGTGATTAAATGAAACTATAGGCGACTTGAGTGTAGGTTGTGGTGGAGTACGCTCTAATGTGACCATTCTGGTTCGTCGTGGTGAGTATTGTTTCGGAATAGCAGGAAGCATAGGCTGTGTAGAATGGTAGATGGAGGTGAAGGTGGAAGGTTCCTTAGAGAGGAGGTAGGCTTGCTCCAATGCGTTGGCAAAGGCTTCTATACTCGCAAAACGCTGCTGTGGATCTTTGGAGAGCGCTTTCATGACGACCTGTTCCATTTCTGATGGAATGGTAGGAACTTTCTCATGCAAAGAGGGGGGAGCAATCAAGAGATGCTGGCTGGCAATCTCATGAAAAGAGCCGTGGAATGGGCAATGTCCACACAGCCACTCGTAGACCACAACCCCTAATGCATACTGATCGCTCGCTCGGCGAGGTCTGCCTTGTAACTGCTCAGGAGCCATATATTGGATCGTTCCATCCGCCCGTTGAAGATTTTCAGCGTGTGAACTCTGTGCAATGAGTGCAATGCCGAAGTCGCTGAGCAAAATCTCGCCATGCTGTCCCAGGAGTATATTTTCAGGTTTCACGTCCCGGTAAATCAGTTTCTTCCCATGGGCATATTGCAATGCTGAGGCAATTTGTTTTACATACGAGACGATAGCAGCCAGCGATGGCAGAGTGTCCTGAGAATATAATTCACGTACAGTGCCGCCTGGGGCATAATCCATGACCAAAAATGGTATGCCCCCCTCTATGCCATAGTCCAGTATGCGTACAATATGAGGATGGACTAAATTTGCAATGGTCAGGGCCTCGGTGCGAAAACTGTCTTCACATTTGTATGAAAGGTGGGTGTGCAAAACCTTGACGGCGGCAGGGGTGTTCAGATGTACGTGCTTACTCAAATAAACATCTGCAAAACCTCCTTGTCCCAGTAAATGCACCAGACGATAGTTGCCCAACCGTTGTCCAACGCGGTGTGTCATTGGTAAGGCCTCCTAAAAATAAAGTTTTTGTATCTCCCTGCTGTAAAAATAGCCATTTTATCCATATTCACTATTGTATCGCTTTTTCTCTTCCTGGGCAACAGATATATCAAACTATCTTAAGAAATCTGGGAGTAATTCTGTAATGCTGCCCATAAGCAGAGCATTACCACTGTCAGAATGATGATATAGGGGAACAACGACCAGAGACCGACCCTTTGTGCCAGGTTGCCAGCTAACCAGGGAAAGAGGGCAGCTCCCACACTACCCAGGCTGGCAGCAAAACCAATGGCTCCCGGCAACACACGAGCAGAAACGAGGTTTGACATCAAAGCGATAGTAGTAGGATAGATTGGACCAAGACTAAATCCGGTGATCCAAAGGCCCAGGGCGGATACTAGCTGTATCGGAGCTAACCAGGCAAGCGTGATTCCAATGATGATACCAATCAGGCACCCCTGTATTAAGCGCTTATTTCCTATCTTGAGCGCAACCTTTGCTAACGTCAAACGGCCCAATGTCAGTCCGAGCCAGTAGCCACTCACAATCCAACCAGAGAGCAACATAGAGCCATGCCGCTCCTCCGTCAAAAGACTATAACTCCAGTTGCCCAAACTGATCTCTGATCCAACATAGAAGATCAGGAAGAAGGCGGCGATCCAGATCACACGCTGCCTGAGCGTGATCAACAAAACATTATTTTCTGCCTTTGTCATGTCTTTCTGCGTTGAAAGCTGATCTTTGAAGACCAGACTAAATCCAACCAGCAGGGCAGCGCTCATCGTACTCGACACGAGATACACGTTATTCCAGCTGAATTTCGATGCTAACATACTTGCGGCAATTATTGGTCCAAGCAAGGCTCCAATACCGTAAAAGGCGTGTAAGTAGTTGAGGAGGGATGTGTTGCGTGGAAGGCTGGCAATATAAGAGTTCAGGCCAGCATCGAGTATGGCGACTCCCAGTCCTGAGAAGAGAAATGCTATGAGCGTGATGACAAATGGAGGTATCAGGCTAAGGCTTCCTAGACTGAGTAAGAGGAAAGTCGTACCCAGCATCAGAAAATTCCGGTTACCTAACCTCTCGACGAGCAGCCCATTGTTAAAGGCTGCAATAAAATAGCCTGTTGTGCCAGCTATAAAAAGCAGCCCGGCGGTAGCTTTGTCGATATGGTAATAGGTAAGCAAACTGGGGAGCAGGACTCCCAGGGCACCATCGTTGGCTCCAATCAGGATAAAGGCGAAAAACGCCAGTGAGACTTTGTTGCGTAGCGAGAGGTTGGTTTGTTGCTGTTCATTTGAGAATGTTTTCATATATCCCTTTCAAACATGACATTGACAACCTCTGCATATCCCTGATACCCTACAAATACAGTACTGATTGTTTATCCCCGCGAAGGAGACAGAGATGAACCAACCTCTCAGTGGCATACGTATTCTTGATCTATCACGCCTGATTCCCGGTGCTTATGCAACACAAATGATGGCAGACTTTGGCGCAGATGTCGTTAAGGTTGAAGAGCCTGGCAGTGGTGACTATGGTCGCTTTATGCCTCCGTATGGTCCCCAGGGGATGGGTCTCTATTTCCTGACAACAAACCGTAACAAACGTAGTATAACATTGAATCTGAAAACAGCGGAAGGGCGCGAGATATTTCTACGTCTGGTGCGTGAGGCCGATGTCGTGTTGGAAAGTTTTCGCCCCGGTGTATTGGAGCGGTTGGGTCTGGGCTATGAACAATTGAAAGAGACCAATCGCGGTATTATTTATTGTGCTATCAGTGGTTATGGACAGGATGGCCCCTATCGTTCGCAAGTAGGGCACGATCTGAACTATGAGGGCTATGCTGGACTGTTGCACTATAATCGTAGCCCACATGGAGAACCTGTGATGCCGCCTACCCAACTGGGCGATCTTGCAGGTGGTAGCTATCCGGCGGTTATTGGTATATTAACAGCTATAGTAGGACGAGCGAAGACAGGTGAAGGATGTCTGATTGATACTTCAATGACAGAAGGCGTAATGTCCCTGTTGCCCCTGACCTCTGCTATATATCTTAATACGGGTAAAGCTCCCATCCCTGGACATAGTCCCCTCGATGGTGGTTTGCCTTGTTACAATATCTATGAGACCAAAGATGGTAAATATGTGACGCTGGCTGCACTGGAACAAAAGTTCTGGCATGCATTCTGTACACGCATTGGGCATCTTGAATTACTGCCTTTCCATCAGCCAGTTGGTCCAGTAGAACGTGAAGAGGCGATAACCAGACTCCGTACGATCTTTAAAACGAAAACGCGTGATGAGTGGATGGCGGAACTTGCTGATAGTGATGCATGCGTTGGACCAGTTTACAGCATGGATGAAGCACTCAATGATGTGCATGCCCAGGCACGCGGAAGCATTATCTCCTCCGGCAAGGAAGCCTTGCGGACTTTGCCAGGTTTCCCGCGACTTTCTACTGTCGAATCTGAGCAGCGCTATGCACCTCCCGCTTTGGGTGAACATACTCATGAGATCTTACATGAGGCTGGCTATTGCGATGAAGAAATAGAGCAATTTAAGGCAAAAGGGGTAATTTAGTATGGATAAGCATCATACTGTTGAGCGTGCTGAGCAAATAATGGAGCCATATCTTGCTGATCTAAAAGCTATTGTGAATATTGATTCTGGTACGTATACGAAAACTGGCGTGGATCGTGTTGGTGCCTACTTGCAGGAGCGTTTTCATGATTTTGGTTTTGCTACCTATTTTGATCGTCAGAAAGATTATGGTGATCATCTTGTGGCTATCCATAAGGGAAGCGCTACCAACGGTCCACGTATTCTGCTGATAGGACATATAGACACCGTTTTCCCGGCAGGAGAGGCTGAGCGCCGTCCGTTTGCCATCAATCAACGCAATGGGACGCGTATTGCCACTGGTCCTGGCGTACTCGATATGAAATCGGGCGTTCTCCTTGGCATGTATGGTGTCCACCTGCTGATTGCTGAGCAGCAGACAAACTATCAGAATGTCACCTTTATCTGCAATAGTGATGAGGAGATCGGTTCCCCTGTTAGCAAATCCCTGATCCAGGAGTTGGCCCATCAATCCGATGCCGTGATTGTGCTGGAGCCAGGGCGTACTCTCAGTAACGTGGTTTCCTCACGGCGTAGTGTTGGTCACTACCGTGTTGAAGTACGTGGTGTCTCTGCCCATGCGGGAGTGGAACCACAGAGTGGACGTAATGCGATTCTGGAACTTTCGTATCAAGTACAGGCAATGCAGGCTCTTCATGGTACCATTCCCGGCACCTCACTGAGTGTTGGCATCATTCATGGAGGTGAACGCACAAATGTCGTACCAGATTTCGCCTATTGCGAGATAGACGTGCGAGCCAGCGACTTAGAGGGAGTTCAGGCCATCGAGGCGGCGATGCGCAACGTTGTCTCTAAGCATGTGCTCGATGGCACACAGATTACGTTAAGTGGTGGTATGCGCTGTATGCCCTTTGAGCATTCTGAGCGCAATGCAGGGCTGGTGCAAATGGTGAAAGAGGCTGGCGAGGAGTTGGGTGTGAAGATCAAGGATATGGGTAGTGGTGGTGCCTCCGATGCTAACAATACTTCTATCCTGGGGATACCTACCATAGATGGACTTGGTGCAGGTGGTGGTATGGCTCATAATCCAGAAGAGTATATCGAACTTGACTATCTTCCCACTCGTATCGCATTGCTGGTTGGTCTGGTACAAAATCAGTGCTAATGGGAAAAAGAGGTCTGAGTAGTTGCAATGGGAAGATACTCTAGAGAAGAGACACCAGCCACCATTGAAAATTATTGAGCGCCACGAGAATAGTAGTATAGGGGAATAATGTGGTATAATTGGAAGACACTGTATAGTGCTTTGTTGCTTAGAGGGAATTGTCTCTTAGAAGCCGCGCAATACAGGAGCGTTTGTTGGGTATGAACCCAGGAATTGAGAAAGAGACATGTCATTGACTGACCAAATCTTGTATTGTCGCGATTGTAATCAGGAATTCACGTTTACAATTGGTGAACAAGAATTTTATGCTAGTCGTGGGTTGACTAATGACCCGAGCCGATGTCCAGAATGCCGTGCTGCACGCAAGCAATCTGGCGGTGGGCAGAGTCGTATGGGTGGTGGTGATCGCAGTGGTGGTTTTCGTGAACGGGAACCACGTCGGATGTATAGCGCTACCTGTGCCAGTTGTGGAAACGAGGCGCAGGTTCCTTTTCAGCCGAGGGATGACAGGCCAGTGTATTGCAGCAATTGTTACCAGCCACAAAGTTCCTCTGATCGAGGTAGTAACCGTCGATCGCGCTGGTAATCCTCGTGAGTGATATTCTCCTGAAATCAGGTGATTCATTTGAACTTGCACTGAAGCTATTCAATCGCAAGATTTCAGAATGCGGGCATTCTCTCGGAAGCGCGCCGCCGCCGCTTCTACGAGAATCCGCAGGCCCGTCGGAAGCGCAAAGCCGCAGTGGCACAACGCCGCCGACAGCGTCGCTCTCAATAGCTAAGTGAAGATGGAACGGGAGTGTCATGAGGACAGCTTTGCACTGCTGTCCTCATGTGAAGGGTCTCTTTTCTTTATGAAGATGAACAGGCACAGCCAAATCTTTGCCAAACAAGTCCAGGTGGATTTACTTTCACTCTCTGATGCTGACCTCTTCCAGGCAATTCAGCAGTGGGTGAACGGAGAACCATCTGAGCTGTCTCATCATGTCCCGGAGGAGACCCGATCTGTATTAGGATATACGTCCAGGATCAATGAACCACACGCTCTTTCATCCATCTCCCTATTGGGAGGTGCATTAGAAGCAGAAATGCAATGGCTTGCACCTGATCCACACCAGCTTCGCATCCTGTTGACGGACATGGATGTGAAAATCTTTACTCAGCATGTACTCCCGCTCGCGTTTCAATCGCTTCACGCAACATATCCCGAATGGTATGAGGGAGTGACATTCAATGCACACCTTGCCAATTACCTTCGTCGGATAGGTATGGAAAGACGAGCAATGACAAGATAACGAGGAACAGCTTAACGGTGTCTGCCGATGCAAGAACTCTTTTCCTTTGTATCTTTTGTTGATGTCATACCGATCCCCCCTTATGAAGAGTCCTCTTTGTCTGTATCCAGAAAGTGAGCTTTGCAATGTCAGCATCAATACACAAAACCTCTCTCTCGAAAGACCAATCTAGTTCCCCTATCGTCCGTATCTCTTATGAATATGTGCTCCGGGAACACGCACGGGAATCCGCCTCCTACCTCTATGAAATCGCCTGTAGTGTCGCCTATCCAGCAGCATCCGGACATCTGTCAATCAGAGTCACGGGCCACAATACCTATCGAAATGCGGCTGCGAGGGAGGTCTCGTTTACGCGCCACGAGGCAGGAGCCACGACCTATGTAGAGCTTCTTGCAGCGGAACAACTGGAAGTGAGAATCGTTGAGCAAGATGGCACCTATTGTAAAGCTCTTTACTACATACACGAACAAGAACTCATTGAGCAGAATGCAAGAGGCATTGTCTCCATTATCCAACGGATCGATGCGAGGTCTGATACTGGACTGAATGGGAAAGCAGCGGTTATATCATAACATGGGCACAGAGTCCACCTGCGCTATTGCTGTGGTTGGTTCCAGGATCATAGGCATACCATACCTGGGTCGCAATGTTATCAGTGGGTGCAACTTCATGTGATAGCCGGGTGCGAGTCGTGGTGTGTAGTGCTGGAGTATCGTTACCAGTAGCAGTTTGGCCTCTAATTGTGCAAAGGGCATGCCGATGCAGATGCGCGGCCCACCCCCAAATGGGAAGTAGGACCACGCGGGTACCGGCTGCCCGTTGACCGGGTCCCAACGTTCAGGTCGAAATACTGTGGGATCACCCCAGATATCGGGAAGGCGATGAATAACCCATTGGCTAAACGTCAAGAAAGTCCCTGCGGGAAAGTGATAGCCATCCAGATCAAAAGACTCAGTTGCACGTCGTCCCTGGTTCCACGCGGGTGGATAGAGTCGCATCAATTCGTTCAGCACCCATTCTGTGTAGGGCAAGTTGGGGATATCGTCAACTGTTGCTGTACAAGTGCCCAATACATTCTGTATTTCGGCCAGTAACTTCTTGCATTCCGTGGGATGCTGTGAGAGAAGATAAAATGTCCAGGTCAGCGCATTGGTAGTGGTTTCATGTCCGGCAGCAACAAAGGTCATAATGTGGTCACGGATCTGCGTATCGGTGAGCTTGCTTGTCTCATCCCCTTCATCCTGTGCCGCCAGGAGCATAGAAAGCACATCGCCCATGTCATGTCCATCAGCGCGTCGTTGTGCAATTAAGCGATAGATGAATGTATCGATTCTTTGCTTTGCTGTTGTACGCCTGCCATATGCCGTAAATGGCAGATTGATACGCAAGCCCAACAGGCCCTCCAGTAGCCCGACTGGATTGCCGATCATCTCGCTAAAAGCATGACCCAGTTCATCAACTTCTCTGGCAAGGTCAACGTGAAAGAGGCATCTGGCAACGATGCGGAGTGTTAATTCTTGCATGGCATGTGCCATATCAAGTTTTTGGCCTGCATGCCAGGTTTCCAATAGTTCGCAGGTATGCTGTGTCATGACTGTTGCGTAGCCTTCGACCCGTTTCTTGTGAAAGGCTGGTTGTACCATACGGCGCTGCTGACGATGGGTGTCACCATCAATGGTGAGGAGACCGTCGCCAATGAGTTCACACAAATTTTTGGCAATCTCGCGGTTAGTAAAGTTGCGTGGATTCTCCGTTAGAATGTAGCGTACATATTCTGGTCGGAAGAGGGTTACGATGGGGGTAGTTCCCGCGTATATAGTTGCCATATTCCCATAGGTTTGTTGCAGGCGTTGTAAGTAGCCAAGCTGGTCACGCCGAAAATCCAGGAGGTTACCAACAATTGGTAACGGCCTGGGACCAGATGGGAGTGTTGCTTTTTGTTGTGTTGTCATTGGCATTATTTCTCTCAGTGTGCTCTGTGATGTTCAGCCTATCACCAGTATCATACCGCATAATGTCTGCAAATGTGTAGATGATAGATGGGATTTCTGTAATTATGGCTCATCTGATTTTACTGTTGCAGTAAGAGCAGTCTGAATAGGGGATTGTAGCTGGTATCGCAGTGACTACAGGAGACGGCCTGCGAATATCTCCTGCTTCTGGGGTATTTCTTACCACAATTTGGGCATTCATACAGGTAGCGAATAGGGCGGCGTGCGCGGCGCATTTGCTCCCGTCGTACACTCTCTTCATGCAAGAGGGCACGTAAATCCTCCACATCGTACCCTGTGATCGCGGCTTCATCTACGGCAATAGAATCGTAACCATGGTGATGGTGACGGCGTGGTGTGCCATTGACCCGGTCGGTCAGGTGAATCAGTTCATGGGCAATCGTGACCTCTATTGACCTGGGTTGCATATCTGGCTCAATAAAGATGAGATGGCGATGTTTTGGTTCTTGCTCTATGGATGAGGATGATTTGTATCCTGGTGATGCGAGGGAAGCCGGGACGTAGCAATAGCAGCCGAGTACCATAAGATTGAGACGCTTACCAGTCCAGTGCATATACTCATGACGATCCTGTGTTATTGCCAGCCGCTTCAATTCGTGCGCTGGTAGTTGCAATTTTTGCCAGTAATGTGTCAACCATCGCTTTATCGTCGCCTGATCACCGTGAATAATGGGATCGGCTTGTGGTGGTGGTGGAGCAGGTGCTCTAGGATAGGTAGGAGACATGGGCGCTCTATTACTCCCGGTGAGCAACCATTCATCGGGTTGCTCTCTAGCTAGACGACTCATGTATTTGGGAAGATGCTCTTCCCGTTGTGATGAGTGACGGTTGATGGGTGGCTCATCACTTCTTCAGTATATCAATCGGCTGAAGTTGTTGCAAGGGTTTTAATTTGGACGCCAAAAATTCGATTACTTGCTAAAAGAGAGAGCTTTCAGCAATAATTTGCGAAACATGATTTTGGCGCATTTATGTATTGACTATCGAATAATTTATTGCTAAGATTATATTGTTATTTTTAGTCTAATATATGTCTTTAGTAAGTATGAATGGCGTCCTTCATAATTCTCTCAAGGAGTCTCTATGAACAGTTTTTTATATAGGATACAATCTGGAGTTTCCCGGAGTAAGGTTTGTATGCTCGCCTGTGCCATTATATTTGGTATATTAATAAATATAGCTATAACTATATTTATTAATAAAGGCACTATTTATGCCTCTAACATATTAAAAAATCAACACCTTAATAATACGCTTTATACTGATACAGTGATCATAATGGACAACGTAGATCAAATTCGCACGCACGACCCAAATGGCGATCGCTTTACTGCAGCTCAACTCTATGTTAATCTCGCGCCTGTGGGGGATCGCCTTGGTCTGGTCGAAATTACTAGTTCACCTACTCCAAAGAAGATTCTTGATCTTCAGGATATGAACAGCCAGGGGAAAGCGCTTGTCAATCAGAAGTTGGGCAGTTTCGGACCCGTGGACACACATCCAACAGCTTATTTTACACCAGCCCTTCAGGCGGCAAAAGATATTTTGCAGCAGGGAAGTGATCGGAACAATCGGAAATACGTTGTGATTGTTACCGATGTGGTCGCCTTATCGGGAGACAAAGAGCAATGTGCAAGCTCCCCGGATCAATATCATAACTGGTTTTGCGAGGCAGGTAACCTGGAGCAACAGGGGATAACCGTAATCTTGCTAGGCTTTAGCAAGCCTGGTAGCGAAGATGCCTTGAAACCAACAAGTGATTATATTAACGCTCATGGTGGAACTGTTTTACCGGTTGCCGATGGGGCCGATCTGGCACAGCGTCTGGCTCAAACATATACAGAACTGTTAACAAGTACTCACCCTAACATTTTTCTCGCCAAATTCAGTGGTACGCCAGATACGCTTACTATTGGCGCTGAAGATAAGCTCACCAACATAACATTTGTGGGATTAGGACCTGTTGGCACCTCAGTGGTCGATGTACAGACGCCTGCAAATGAACATGTTGCGGGTAGGAACGACGATAACTATACTACTGTCACAGGGAAAGGATATTGGCTCGAAACTGTCGGAGGAGGAAACATTGTTGGTGACTGGCATCTCAAAGCAGGAAATACTGCCCCTGCACAAATGTTAGTGATCGGCATCTCGGAGGGAGAATTCGATCTGCTCAATCCTGCTCCAGCCCGCCCTGATAGTCAAGTTGGGGTCCGCTATGTAGCCCCAGGAGAACCTGTGGTGTTGCGTGCAAGGGTTACGAAAGCGGACAATACACCACCCGTGGGAATCGTATTTACGGCCAATCCTGGTAGCGGGAATGCCAGCCCATTCTCCTCCGATACGCTTCCTGTGACGACGCTTCCAGATAGCCAGGAAGCAGATATGAGTGCCATTCTTCAGCCATCCTCTACAGATTACATTACGGTAGGGCTGGGCAAGCCATTAACAGCGGGCAATGGCTACTTCCTGAAAACATATCCAATCCAGGTACAGACTGCACTGACGAATAGGGGAGTGCAACTCACCGTACCAGCATCGACTCTTCTCCCAATTGGAGGCGGTGTGCAAATCAGTGCAGGGGGGACACAGAGCGACAAACAGCAATCACTTGCCATCTTTGCGCGAGAGGCCACGGACTCTAGCGCTAATGGTATAGGCTGGACTGTAGTTGCGAATGGTACGGGCAATACTACTATCTCAGGTAATTTCGCACCATCACGTGGATGTGGGACCGTCTATAAGGTGATTGCACTGGAAGAGGTAAGTGGCGTATTGCCAAATCAAGGGCAATATGATTATCTGGCCTATGATCTGAGACAATATACTGCCACTATCGAACAGAGTACGACCGCGACGGCTAAGCTCTCATCAGATCCCTATATCGAATGGTTACCTAACCAGGCAACCTGGAATCTCAAATTTTCAACAACTGTTTGCACTCCACAAACGATCAGCCTGGATGTGAAGCTCCAGGGAAAGAATGGCTTTACTTCCCCGGCTGCCACAATCCAGAGTGGGTCCGATACGTTCATGCTTCCTGGCAACACTCAAAATATCACGGTTCCACCTATCAGTAGCTCTATTGGTGGGTGTCCTATCAGTCTATTGGAGGACCGCACGGCAACTTTGCGCCTCATCCCACATACTGATGTGAAAGCAGGCAACACATTTTTCCAGCAGGGTGCAGGATGGGACCAGACCGTAACATGCCCATCGACTCTTACCAACGCGCGACGCTACCCTTTGGAAGCATTCTTGCTGCTTGGTCTACTTAGCGTCTTGATATTCCGTTTAGTGCAGCTTCCCATATTGTGGTTTGTGCCACCGCCTCATATCGTTGGTGAGGTAGAGGTTCAAATCGATGCGCCGAGCCTGGTGACGCAGGGAGGTTCATCAACCCCATCAAGTAGTGTGTTACAGCCTATCACATTTCGTGTGCCGTATCGTGTACCAGTACATGGTGGGACATGGTACCTGGAGCGCCGTATATCAGGCACCGAAGTGCTTTATGTCTTTGAGACACATGAATCTGCGCTCGCTGTACTCGCTTTTTCTATCATGCAAGATGATGCAGGACATCATGTAGGAGTTAACGCAAGCAAACATGCAACAGGGTCAAACCTGCCAGAATTTCAGACGGGTCAATCCGTGGGTCAGGACCCGGTTATCTGTGAAGGTGAAGCCATTATTGTTGGGAAGGATCTCATTTATCCTCACCTGAAAGTGTCTCTCTGACAAGTCAATGGCAAGCTGTCCATTATTATGATTTTATCTAAATTTATCAGATCAGTATGCTGGCTCCATACGAAGCGTTTGTTGAAAGAGAGTTTGCTCTATGGCATTACAGCAGCCTCGTAAGATCCGCCGAACGATGTTTATCGGATTAGGTGGCACTGGCAATGAAGTGATCCGTCGTGTAAAACAAGAGATGCTTGGACATAAATATGACCTACCTCTTTTCCAATACCTCGTACTTGACACAGTGGCCTTTGACGAAAAGCCAGGAATGCCCCCTTTGATGCGTCTGCGCAATGGGGAGGAATATCTGTATATTGGAGGCTATAATCCCAATGATGTGCTGAAGAATATTGGTAATTGGCCTGTTATTGCTCGTTGGTGGGGCAATCGTACACGTACAAATCTGGTGGCCGTTGATGAGGGGGCGGGTCAGATGCGCTCTGTTGGGCGCATGGGCTTCTTCTACCATTTTAACACTATTCAAGTCCAACTCCGGCGCATGATACAGGAGATTACCAGTACCAGCAACCGCGAGAATGCAATGCTTAGTAACTATGATGTATCCGCCAATGACCCAATTATCTATATTGTTTTCTCGCTCTGTGGTGGGACTGGGAGTAGTTTGTTCTTTGATGTCGCTTATGCTATTCGGCACTTGTTGAATGCTGGCGGCCTGAAACCAACAATCGTGGGTATCACCATGCTACCCGGCCCTTATATCCAGGCTATTAGCTCGATTCCTCAACAGGAGCGTATCCAGGCGAATAGCTATGCTGCTCTGATGGAGATGGAACGCCTGCATAACATGGCTCTTGGTCTGGAGCCAAGACCCAATGGGAAGGATATCTGGTCGGTCCAATACGCTACAAACTTCCGTGTTGATTCAGCAGAATTGCCCTTCGAGTATATCTATCTGATTGATGATACGACGGTTAATGGTGAGAAACATAAGCGTGATCGCATCTATAATGCTTTAGGGAAGGCCATCTTCTGGCTCTCAGGACCATCAACGGCTACACACTTCTGGGAACGTGCTAAGAATCTTAATAGTAAAACCGTTGCAAGCGGAGGTATTCCAGATGCTACGGGACGTAAACGGCTGTCTCCCTATAGCTCACTTGGTGTTAGCACTGTCAAGCTCGACTGGCAATTTGAGCGTTTACAACATGAACTAGAAAATAAGTTTATCGAGTGCATCCGCAAGATGGAGGCGACCAGGCCTGGCCTTCCCAACTATTTGAACAGTACGAATAGTCTGGTCGAAGAGGTGAGCGGAGAGGCTACAGGAGTGAATCCGTTTCCGCCCACAAAGGCCCTCCAGGCCTCAAACACTTTAAAAGATCTGGCGGCGGTCGATGAAATGCTAACGCGGCATACGGAGAAATATCAGGCAGCGCTCAATAGCATCGCGCGTTCCTCGCTGTGGCAATACAAAAAAAAGGAATGCAAAGAGACTTGTATCGTCGAGATAGATAAGCATATTCAATCTTCTCTATGTATACGTGGTCCTGTTGCGGCAGTGAGGGAACTGGAGATGATCCGGGAACGCCTGATGACGCTCATCACAGGTCTGGATGAAATGAGCCAGAAGGCCAAATTACGGAAAGCGGAACTTGATGACGAGTATACTCGTAACTCATCCGTGGCCCAACCAAATAGTCTCCTCGAGCAGACATTCGCAAACTTTGTAAACTTTGCCAAGCGTTTGTACCTTTTTAAGCAGTTTAGACGTGCATCTACGTCACGAGAATTGACCACTCTGGCACGGCAACAGGCGAGGAAACGCTACGAGTGGTATCAAGCAAGCTTCAACATTGTGATCTATAGCGATATTGTCAAGACGATTTTAGAGCCATTGATTGCTCATGTTGACAGGCAGAAGGCCACTTGCGAGGGGGTAGATCGTGAGTTAGAGGCTCTCTACGATGCGAACAAAGAAGCGCACCGTATCAACAGTCTACTCACGGCCCAACATCATATTGATCGCATTCGTCCTCATCTCTCTGAAAAAGACCAGGTGAGCGAAGCAATCAAGTCAGGCCGACTAAAAGTAGACCAGAAATTAGAGGCAATCTTAAAGGGGGCCTTCTCTACCTGGCCCAAACCCGGTGGGGACGCTATGGCCGAACTCAAGCCTGTGCTTTCTTCCGTCGTCATGGACACTCTAAAAATCATTGAAGGAGAAGAGCACCTGGCAAAGCGCCTATGTGGAGCAGATACCACTATTGTCAGGCAACGTAAAGCCTTCTTAGAGGGAGCGGAGTGTATGTGGAACTTCGCCAAGGATGTTTCCCAGAATATCCTCTCACATCTTGAGCCAATAGAGCTGGTAGGTTATGGGATCGAGGGGCATCAGGGCATTACGACTCCTGATCTAACACCCGTTCTCGATGATCTGCTCAAAAATCAGTCTGCACGGCCAGATACCATATCGACCGATATCGGTGATGAATTAGTCTTACTGAAAACCTCGCATGGCCTACCCATTTCTGCCATACGCACTATTAACGAGCTGCAGCATGCCTATCAAGTCATGAACACCGTGCGTGGAGCACCCTACCTGCATATTGACTATGCTGATCAGGTGCGTGCGGGGTATGGGCCCCTTGCTAATGTTGCATGGACATATCGAGAACTGATGAAGATATGGTACGATGAGGCTGATAATCTTGACTATAGCAATCCCAAACTGGCGAACGAGGCACGCACGGTGCTAACGAAGTATGAGAGTGTGCTACAGAGCAAGGGTATATACACAGGTGGTACCATCGATGTTATGGACGAAAAGGATTCGTTCTTTGATCTCGTTGATGAGTTGCGATGGGCTATTCGGCCCCTGAATCAAACCCCTGCGGTCGCTCAAGCACTGATGAAATTTGCCGACCTGGAAGATATCTTGCACGCTCAAGGGTGGATCAAAATAGAACCCACTTATGGTGAACGCTTCAATCCCAGCCTTCACAGCGCACTCAACAGGAGGGCCGAGCCAAATATGCCGCCTGGTCGTGTGATAGAGGTACACCGACCGGGATATATCCGTCACCAGTCAAATAACAACAATATTACTAGGACACAGATTCGTTTAGCCCTGGTCGATGTGAGTAGCTAGCGAGCGGAGTTGAGCGATGTTACAAAACCAAACGAATGCGCCCCCACGTCATCGTGTACCTATACCTGTTATTCCAACGCTTGTGATTGGTGTTGGTAGATACGGTAAAGAGGTCGGTGTGCAACTTGCCGCACGTCTTATGCTCACAGAAGATGGACTACGCCCCGTGGGTCTGAACAAACCATTGCTGGTGCATCGGAATAGCAATGGTGACCTCATGCCGGGCTTCGTTCGTATTATGGAGTTAAACTGGAAACAGTGGGCAGGCAGCGGTTACACTCCAGACACATTCCTGACGGATATCGACATTTCAGGAGCCAGTGTTGCGGAGGAGGGTACTCCTCCGCAACAACGCGAAGAAGATATGCTCAATGCCGATAGAAATGGCGCATTGTTGGCTCTGCCACAAATGGTGGGTCAGATGTTTACAATCTCAGAGCAATTGCGCATCCACGATACTCCAATGCAACTGGGCAGTTTTCTAACGCTTGGCAAGGATCAGAACTTTACTATGCGTGTTGTTGTTGTTTGTGCTGCACGTGAAGCAGAGACAGCCGCGCTCCTGCCCAGATTTCTTGAATTGCTTGGGCAGGTTTACGTTGTGAATGCACAACTGGCAAAAGGTATACAGGTGATCTGTTATGCCGGGGCAACGTCGCGTGCTGAACATCGTCAGGCTAACGGCGACGATGCCGAGTATGATCGGTTGTTAGATGCAGAGGTAGCACGTATTTTACCCCTTACCCGCAGAAATTCCAGGGTGTTGACAGTTGATAGCTTGCTCGATCAACTTAACAGGATGTGGCAGAATGCATCGCCGCAGATCATTGAATCGTGTTATGTCATTGATACACAACTTGCTAATATGGTGACGGCAGTACAACTACGTCCCGATGAACCGGACGAGACAGTTGTAGTTGCGGCTCTTGCTCTTACAATGTTTA
Source organism: uncultured Chloroflexia bacterium (assembly GCA_963814985.1). Taxonomy (GTDB): domain Bacteria; phylum Chloroflexota; class Ktedonobacteria; order Ktedonobacterales; family Ktedonobacteraceae; genus CAWFFV01. Next base: position 88,427 of record CAWFFV010000058.1, read on the forward strand.
TCACCAGTGGTGCAGATATTGCCATTCGTGGTATACGTTCGCGACGCTGGGATCTCTCAACGCCTTATGTCCACACGGAGCAGGGACTTTTTACATCGCTGGGTGTCGGCTCCTATGCACTCGACCATCCTCGACTTCGCCGCCTTATTTACGACTACGTCACGGGTATGTTTCTAAAACGCGCTCAGCCCATAAGATATGGCGATCAAGGGAAACGTCGCCATGCGCGAGCCGGTCACCAGGATGAAGAACTGCTCGATGGAGACCTCGAGAACCAACTATGCGATAATCTGGAAAAAGTGCTTAACGACTACAAAGAAAAGATAGATTTTCGCACCATCGAACGTGAGATGCCTAAAGCAGGCACAGATGCCAACAGCAAGAAGGCTATTAATTTTAAGAAGGCAATCTCCATACTGGAGCGTATAGACCCTGAAGATCGGGCAAAAATCAAGGGAGAACTAGAGCATATTAGTTTGCATATGGTTAAGTCTATGGAAGAGAATGCGTTACAACAACGCATTCTGAAACGGCAGCAACGCTATCAAAAGTTCCTGGAGGATGCGTCGTTTAAATACCAGAATGAACTGCTGCTCAGCCCACAAGCTCCTCTCGTCCAAATGTATCGCTTTACTTTGCAGAGTTTAGATGCACTCCGCAAAGAAGCCAACAAGGTAAATGCACCAATGGCGGGACCCAATCTAATCGCAGAGAAACGGGACTTTGCTGCTGAGAGGAGCAGGTGCTACGATGAAGAGATGACGCGACGGGTGGATGATATCAAGCGAACATTGAAACATCGGCCAAACCCGCTAGGAGCCGCCGGTCGTGCTCTCGCTACAGCTCCCCTGTTAGCACACCTTGCGAATGCACTTGCGCCGCTGGGGGGTGCCATCTTTGGAGTATTGAGCTGGTTTGGTCTTGCGCCCGTCCTTGTTACCCTGTATGGAATAATTTCCTCACTCCCTGCATGGGTCAATCTCCTGGGGATATCTCTTCCTCTCTGGAGTAGCATCTTTTTTGGACATCGCACAGCCTATAGAAATCGTCTTAAACACCACCTCCAGGAGTTGGTGAAACGCTATGAAGTTCTCTTAAAGGAAACAGACCTGGAAGCATGGCGCTGGGCATTAGCAGAGGCTCTGGCCGAGCAAGAGATACTTGCCAGAAATATCAGGCCACTTTGTCGTCCAAAGGGAATCATTTCGCGTCTGCGTGATGGGATGCTTAGTGAGCAGTTCACGGCGCGTGAGCAAATCCTGGAGCGTATCTTTTTTGATGAAGAGTTACAAAAGAACCTCAAAGAGGTAAGTCGTCAACTGATGCAGCTCGATCATTTATGGCTGCACCGTTGGGTGATCTTTAACGAACTGATTAGCAGACAACCAGCAGACGAGGCCAGTCTCAAGAAGTGGTTACGCGAGGAGGCGGAGCGTATCTATACGAATGATACCCAACTCATTACCGACCTGGTAAGTGAATTCCTCGAAGATCAGACAGTTCAACGGTTAAAAGAGATGTGGTATTCACTCTCTACGGTGGCGGTACCTTTTCTGCGTCATGCTGCACTCTCGCAAGATGATCCAACGATTCCTATGGAGTTCTTTGGTATCCACGGTCTACAAGACCTGCCCGGCCTCGACTCCATTACACGTCAGGCCGGCGTAGAGATACTGAATAGTGCAGACCGTCTCCGCTGGATCTTTATGAGTGTACAGGTTGGTATGCATCTGGAAAGTATGAAATTTGCTATCGAAGCACAAATTCCCTAGCGTGGTGAATGGAGCGTGAGCAAGATGTTTATGTTATGGGCTGTTATGACTCTCTGGATACTCTTTGTGTTCGATAATACCTGGCTTGATCATCCTATTGCTGCTCACAATGTACAATCTTTGCTCGTCTTTATACCCAAATCTCCGCTTGAGTGGGTAATCGTCGGATCGTGGATTGTCCCTCTGCTCTTTGTTGTCTTTCGTACCTTCTACGTGGGTCGCTTGATACGAAGCGGTGGGCGTCCATTGTCCTCCATCTCACTTGGTAGCACTGGCAATATGAGAGGGTTTGATTGGGTACTGATTGGGCTATCGTTCGCATCGGCAGTGGGGGCGTGGACAACAGGGTCAACGGCTCTATTGCTGCTGAGCACGATTGTAACGCTTGGCCTGAGTCTTAACAAGTTTGAACACTGGTATGTAGGCTAGCTCTCCCCAGACGAAAGGATCTCTCTATGGAGGATCTCTATATAAAAGAAGGCAAGTACTTCGGTTTTCTTACGAAAAGGCCGCTTATTCCAAAAGGTGAAGTCTGGGTCTTTCACCGATGGGATGGAGAATGCTATGTGTTGAGGGGCATGGAAGATGATGCTCTGCCTCCACCACCACCTCTATTAGAACGACATGCCACAATAATCTACAAGTTTCGGCGAAAAGTTGATTTTTCCTGGTCTATTACGCTGTTTGTAGGATCAGGATTGTCCACCACAATCGATACTAATGTTACCTTGTTTTTGCATGACCCTGTTGAATTTATGGGTTCAAAGCAATTTAAAACCATTGATCGCATGGCTATTGAGTCCATCCTGTCTAATACGCTGCGAGGTCCATTGAGTGGAGAAGTACCAACAACTGATATGCAGGCGATATCATCGGGTATATCCAATATCGTACCACTTGCGTTAAGTCAGTTATTACCTGAGACCGATCTTAGTTACTATATACAAGGACTGCATGAGTTCAGAGAGTGTGGGCTAGAAGCACGCGTAATCGTGCGCAAAACAGACATACCAGAAGCCTATAAAAAGCTTATGCATGACGTAACTCTGGCTATCCAGGAGCAACTGCTCCAGGTTAAGAGCAACATGATTGAAGCACTGGCTGGTCTTGAGATCGAAAAACTTCAAACGGGTGCGAGATTCGACCTTGTCCGGCAGGCACAGGCATTTAATGAGGAGCTTTATCGGAGCCAGATGGAGGCTATCGAGCATCTTCTCCTGAAAGTTCGCCCTACGATTGAGGAGATAATACAGCAGACAGGAAATGTGCCGCAGCAGAGTATGCAGACGGCTCTTGCTACAACTATCTTCAATGATATTCTACTTCAGACGATAGAGCAGATTACCCAGGGGACAGCTACATCACAATTCCCAGGTAGTACGCCGCTTGTCATTAGCCACCGGGATATAGAGATACAAACCCTCTACCAGGGAGCAGAAAGTAAGGGGTGGAAGCTGGTACCATCTCAAAGCAGGATGAAAGAGGAGATCAACATAGATCTAGGCAGCAATAGTAAATTGCTGTTAACGGTTCCCAAAGCTTACCCTGCGGTCAAACCCGTTGTTACAGGTGTAAAAAAGCAAGGTATCCGTGTACCACAAAGCGAGATCAATACGGTCACTCAAGCTGCAACCGCAAGGAGCTACGATTTGAGTATGCTAGTGCAAGCTGTAGTAGATGCCCTTGCCTAGCCGGCTGCGTTGAGGAAGAGGAAGCAACCGGAATGATTGTATAGGGTTGTAATTGACCAATATTATGAGGTAAGATCAACTAAATAGGCCACATCCGTGGCTAATCGAAAGAGGATATGGAACAGTTGACAAAGTGAATAGACTATCACTATCAGGATGCTATCGTAAATTTTGACATAGGAGACGATCACATGAATCGTTACATGCAAGAGAAATGGCCGTGGATTGAGGGAACGCATGGGATGCGGTCGGAGTTGCTGGATATACTGAGTGAGGCCGATCTGGCGTTCAACCCTGGCGGAGAGAATATCACATTGGGTGCGCTATTCCGCCAGGTAGGAGAAGTCGAGCATTCGTATGTTCAGTCGTTGAAAACCTTCAAGCAAGATTGGTCCTATCGCAACACCGAAGAGGGTTTGGAGAGCAGGATTACTCAACTCAAGGCATGGTATCAAACGCTGGACGATGAGATGAAAACAACGGTCTCTGATTTGTCGGATGAGGATTTGACGAAGACTATTGATCGAGGCGGATTTAGCTTCCCGGTCGAACTCCAGCTCGATGTCTATCTCCAGGCATTGCTGATTTTCTTGGGAAAAGCTACTATCTATCTCAAGGCAATGAACAAACCATTGCCGAAGCCTATTGAAGATTATATTGGGTATAAGCAAGCCGTTTTGTCTGGGTTTTGTTGCCTGCGTCGCAACCTCCACCGCAGGCAACAAAACCCAGACTGCGTGACAGGCTATTGTGCTCAAGCAAAGATCAACGAGTAGTCATCCAAACTTGCTATTTGTTTGCCTTTTGCGAGAGCGTGCCCTAAACTTCAATGTGGACTGTAGAAATAACTACAGATCGAAAGGGAGAGCCAACTATGGCAAATCGCGTTGACTATGAGGGACAACAACTTGGAAATTATCGTCTGCTGCGTCTACTAGGGGAGGGAGGCTTTGCAGAGGTTTATCTGGCAGAGCATGTTCATCTCAAGACGCAGGTCGCCGTGAAGTTGCTGATGGCGCGGCTGGCACAGGATGATATCGATAAATTTCGCTATGAGGCTCAGACGATTGCACGGCTGATACATCCCAATATTGTACGCGTCCTGGATTTTGGCGTAGAACGGAATGCTCCCTATCTGGCGATGGATTATGCGCCTAATGGCACTCTGCGCAATCGCCATCCCAAAGGGACCCGGCCCCCACTCGAAGCTATCGTCTCGTATGTCAGGCAGATCGCTGAAGCTTTGCAGTATGCCCACGATCAGCGCTTGATCCACCGGGACATCAAGCCCGAAAATATGTTGCTGGGACGCAATAATGAGGCGCTGTTAAGCGATTTTGGTATTGCCCTCGTCACGCAAAGCTCCCGCTATCCCACCAGTACTCAGGATGTTGCTGGCACTATCTCGTATATGGCCCCTGAACAGATCCAGGCCCATCCGCGTCCCGCCAGTGACCAGTACTCGTTGGGTATCGTCGTCTACGAATGGCTGAGCGGCAATCGTCCCTTTCAGGGGTCATTTACCGAAATTGCCGTCAAACATACACTTGCGCCACCTCCACCTTTGCGCGAGCAGGTCCCTTCCCTCTCTCCTGCCATCGAGTCGGTTGTCATGACGGCGCTTAATAAAGATCCCAACCAGCGCTTCCCCACGATACGAGCCTTTGCCCAGGCTTTGCAGGAAGCCGCCAGCCAGCCGGGAGTGTCATCCTTCTCTACGAATATTGTTGCGCCTCCTCCGCCTTCACCATATGGCAATGCTGCTCCACAGCTATCCTCACCATATGGCAGTGCTGCTCCACCGCCATCCTCACCATATGGCAATGCTGCTCCACAGTCACTCTCATCATATGGCAGTGTGGTTCCTCCTCCTCCGCCTGTTTCTATGCCTGTAGCATCAGCAATGGCCTATCCTAATATGGAACCGAACCCTCTTGCGCTCCAATACGATCCCAGAGCACCTTCAAACTCATTACCGTATGCTCATGGAGCATCGGCTTATCCACCATATACCGCTTCTCCCTATCGCCTGCGGCGTGCCATCATGGGCCCAGGCGCAACCACAAAAGCGCCTTGGCCGCCGTACATTAGTCGCCGGGATGGTCGGCCTGGCTGCTGCCACTAGCGGATTGACCTGGTTCATATTTTCTCGACAAGGAACGTCCGGAACGACGACACCCCCTTTTTCCATCGGGCCTGGCAGCAATCCCTTTTTACCAGCCACATCAACTACGCAGGCCCTCCTTACCTACTCAGCAACATACAGACTATATCTGGGGTGTGCAGTGGTCACCTGATGGCCAGTCGATTGCCTCATGCTCAAAAGATGGAACCGCCAGGGTATGGTCTGCTGATAAAGGGCTAAGCAGGCTCTCCTATCGCAGCAATATCAAACCTACTCGATCTGATGATTGGGCAAACGGCGTGGTCTGGTCTCCTGATAGTAAGCAAGTTGCCATCACATTCTTTGATGGGACAACACAAATCGTAGATGTTGCCAGCGGTAACTCACTTGCCTCCTATAGTGCTTCATCGGCTTCCCTTTATGGAATAGCGTGGTCGCCCAATGGGAAGTACATTGCCTTTGGTGGCTTTGACGATGACATCTGGATATATGATGTGTCTACCGGGAACCAGGTTGCCACTCTTACAGGACACACCGACACCGTCATGTCATTAGCATGGTCTTCCGATGGAAAGTACCTCGCATCAGGAGCGCAGGATGGGAAGGCAAAGGTATGGGACCCTGTGAGCGGAAAAGAACTTGTCAATTATACAGAGCATACAGGTGATATACGTGCAGTAGCATGGTCACCTGATAATAAGCGTATCGTTTCGGGGAGCTGGGATGGCACCGCGCGTATTTGGGATGCAACCACTGCTAACACGCTTTACACATATACCAAACATACAGGTGGTCTGGTCAATGCTGCAGCATGGTCACCCGATGGCAAGCACATCGCATCGGGTGGTAACGATGTCAATACGCATATCTGGGATGCCAATACAGGAGATATCATCAATAAGTTCTATACCTTTGCTATCTATGGTGTCTCGTGGTCACCTGATAGCACCCGTATTGTGACAGGTGGCTATAATAAAGTAGCACTGGTGTGGAACGCGAAATAACGAGGATTCCGATAATGGAAAAAGCATCTCCCCTTCTTCCAAGTTGAGGGACCCTATGATACAATGCGCGCACTAGCAACATGGATAAAGAAGGAGAATCTCCCCATGACAACCACCCATGCACTGCCGCACTGGGATATGACCCCGGTCTATCCAGGCCTGGAGTCACCTGAGTTCGCGCAAGGCTTTTCCCACGTGGTTCAAGATATCGCCGATCTTGCCCATCTTTTCGATACCCATCACATCATGGAACAGCCGCCAACCTCCACAGACGATGGTGTTATCCATACTTTCGAGACAGTTGTTGAGCGTTATAACGCAGTTCTCGATAATATAAAGACATTGGGTGTCTATATTAGTTGTTTTGTCAGCACCAATTCGCAGGATAATCTGGCTCAGGCCAGACTGAGCGAATTGCAACAATCCCAGGTTCTGCTGTCGCAATTGGGTACACGCTTTACAGCCTGGATCGGTTCATTGGACATCGATGCACTGATCGAGCGTTCATCTCTTGCTCGTGATCATGCCTATATGTTACAGTGCGCAAAGGTGCAGGCGGCCCATCTGATGTCTCCAGCTGAAGAGGTACTCGCGGCAGAACTCAATGTAAGTGGTGGTTCTGCATGGTCCAAATTGCATGGCAATCTTACATCGCAACTCACCGTCGGCGTGGAGATTGAAGGTCAGATGCAAGAACTGCCGATGAGCGTGATACGCAATATGGCCTTTCATTCTGATCGCACGATACGCCAGCGTGCCTATGATGCTGAGATTGCAGGTTGGAAACGTGTTGCACTCCCGCTGGCAGCCGCACTTAACAGTATTAAGAATGAAGTCAATGTATTGGCGCAAAAACGCCGCTGGGAGTCATCTCTGGATGCATCTCTCTTTGCTAATAGTATTGATCGCCAGACACTTGATGCTATGCTGACCGCCGCACGTGCAACATTCCCTGAATTTCGTCGCTATTTGCGTGCCAAGGCCAGAGCGCTTGGTTTGTCCCGTCTGGCATGGTATGACCTGTTTGCACCAGTAGGCGTAGACGACAAAGAGTGGAGCTTTGAGGATGCCACCACCTTTATCACTGAGCAGTTTGCTACCTATTCGCCTAAACTGGCCAACTTTGCAGCACGTGCCTTCCGTGAGCGGTGGATTGATGCGGAACCGCGTGCTGGTAAACGCGATGGTGCTTATTGTACATCGTTACGTGGGGAAGAGTCACGAGTCTTTACCAATTACAAGCCTGCTTTTGGCGCTGTGAGTACGCTGGCGCACGAATTGGGACATGGCTATCATAACTTGAACCTGGCTCACCGTACGTCACTGCAAGGTGGTCACCCGATGACTCTGGCAGAGACGGCAAGTATTTTCTGTGAGACGATTATTTGCCAGGCAGCGTTACAGAAGGCCAACACACAAGAGCAAATCGCTATTCTTGAGGAATCACTGCAAGGTGCCTGTCAGGTAGTGGTAGATATTACCAGTCGTTTTCTCTTTGAGCAGCGTTTATTTGAGAAGCGCAAACAGCGCGAGCTATCTATTGACGAGATCAACAACCTGATGCTGGAAGCGCAACATGAAACCTATGGAGATGGACTGGACGAATCTACGTTCCATCCCTATATGTGGGCTGTGAAGTTGCACTACTATAGCACCGGGCGCTCATTCTATAACTATCCCTATATGTTCGGGCTACTTTTTGGCCTGGGACTCTATGCCCGTTATCAGCAAGATCCTGAAGCTTTCAAACAGGGCTATGATGATCTCTTATCATCAACAGGGATGGCTGATGCTGCCACATTGGCAGCACGCTTTGGCATCGATCTGCGCTCAGAAGCATTCTGGCACTCCAGCCTGGATATTATCAGTAGGGATGTTGATCGTTTTGAGGTTTTGACACAGGCAAGCATCTCGTAGTTCAGCAATTGGGTTAGCATGAGTTATCCCGAACTTTTATTTCAAAAGTTCTCAAAAGCGGAGGTCCAGGGGGCGGCAGCCTCCTGGTGGGGGGTGGGGTGTCCCCAAAAACTCTTTTTACTTCTTTTATGCGCCGCCGCAGGCGGCGCGAGGAAAAAGAAATGTTGCGGGGGCACCCCGCGCCCCGGTCAAGGGCTGACCGCCCTTGACAATCCCGCTTCTCAAGCCACTTGAGAGAGTGCGAACTCTTGTTCGAAAAATTTGGGATGGCCCATGCTGCTGCCCAGGGCAAGCTGCGGACAAGTAGGGAATTACAACCTTCTTGCAGCTTATTAGCTGATATGCAGCACAATGCGTCCGCGTCCGTGCCCGCTCTGGCTCAGTTCATGAGCTTTGTATGCATCGTGCAGGGAAAACTGCGTGGCGACGGCAACCTTGAGTTGACCTTCATCGATCAAGCGGGCAAAGGTACCCAGCAGTTCACCGGAGACCTGAGCACCAAATCTCGTTGTACGAATGTTCCGTTCACGTGCCTTCTCTTCCGAAGGCTGGCCAGCAATGGAGATCAGTGTGCCACCGCGTTTCAGAACCGGCCAGACGGTTGCAAGTGCTTCCCCTCCAACCGTATCCAACACCAGATCTACATCATGAACGGCGCGCTCAACGGCTGTCGTAGTGTAATCGATTACGGTTTCTGCGCCCAGGGAGCGTACAAAATCCAGATTAGCCGTTGAAGCCGTGCCTATCACCTGTGCGCCCTTCCAGCGGGCCAACTGGACTGCAAACAGGCCAACGCCACCAGCAGCGCCCAGGATCAGGACCCGTTGGCCGGACTGTAACTGGCCATGGTCAAAGAGACCCTGCCAGGCAGTTGTTGCGCCCACCGGAATGGTGGCTGCCTCGTCAAAGCTGATCGTCTCAGGTTTGAGTGCCAGGGTTTGGACGGACGCGACAGCGTATTCGGTATATGATCCATTTGCGCTCTGGCCGAAGACTGCCTGTCCTTTCTGGAAGGTTGTGACACCAGGACCGACCTCTTCCACTATGCCAGCGAGGTCCCTGCCTGGAATATGTGGAAATGATTGTGGAAAAAAGTCTTTGAGAAAACCCGCGCGAAGCTTCCAATCGATTGGATTCACCCCTGCGGCATGTACATGAACCAGCACCTCGCCTGCCTGTGGCACTGGACGTGGTAGCTGTTCAAGTTTTAGCTGTTCCGGCCCTCCATATGCGTGGACGCGGATAGCCTGGGTTGTAGGTATGGACATAAGGAAAATACTCCTTTTTCTTGGCAATGCTAAATCGGCTCTACCTAATATGCACTCAAAAAAGTTCTCCGGGACGACTCCGATCGAGAACTGCGAATGCTAGCGCGTGAGTACCTTGAAGGCAAGATGGCGTCCCTTACCCTGACCAAAGGCCAGCGCGAACCACAATCCTGTCATGGCATCTACCAAACCAACCTGCTCGATGCCACCCAGATACATTGGGGACAATCCAATAGCTGTAATCAACTGCTCAACCGTGCCGCGTGCCTCACCATCAGGACCGCAATAGAAGAGGTCTGCTGTTCCTTCTTCAAACTGTGGGTTGGCAAAGTTTTCCCAGCCCAGCGTACTAAAGGCTCGAAAGATGTGAGCGTGCGGTGTATATTGCTGGAAGGTGGCAAAGCTATTCATCGGCCCCCCTCCTATACGATTTGTTGCATCAATAAGAATACGACCGTCGAGTTGGTTTGCGTGTGTCCGAATTGTCTCATCCATAGCGGCTCCAGGGATCGCCATCACCACCACATCCGGATTGGTGGAGAGAACATCGGTCACAGAGCCAACAGCCACCTTATCATCCCCATCACGACGTAGCGCTTGTGCGTTTTTACCATTTGGGTCACTTACGCCAAAAGCAATCCGGTACCCGGCACCACTCCATTTCCGGCCAAGCGTCCCACCGATATTCCCTGCTCCAAGTATTACAATGTTGAATGTTTCAGTAGACATGGTTCCTTCTTCCTTCGGAGAGAATTTTTCTTCACAACTCTTCAGGTCTTCTAACCACCCGTGGTAGCTCGCTCTTGTTTTGTGACCAGTAGCGCAAAATCCGCTACTGGTCACAAAACGGCCTGTGAAGCGCTTAGCAATCAGAACAAGAGACCTGAGGAGTCACATTATCAACAAAGCATGCTTGTAGATTTACCTTTACAAAAACGTTTGAATCCAGGTATTTATTCCCTGGCAATATTTAAGAAGGCCCCGACAGAGTAGAGGCGAAAAAACAGTGAAGAGAAATAAAATGCGCAAGCATTTGTAAGAGGTATTTCTGTCAAAGCAGATGGGAAATGATGATCTTACTGAACCACGGCTCTTCACCCTCTTCTAACTGCACCTTCAAAATTGAGCCATTGGGCATAGAGAATGAAGTCAGGAAGCTTCTAAAACGCTCCATAGTCTCAGGACTGGGATCACCGGAATTGATCAACAAGGTCCAAAAGACGGCGCGGATAAATTGTTCATGGCTAAAGATAGCGATAAAATCCTCGGTAGCATGTTTGAGCCGTTGTACTATATCCTGTACCCGGTGCATAAAACTTACAAACGACTCGGCTCCCTCGCCGTCAGTATAAAACGGGTCACGGCGCTGCCAAAAAGCGTTAACCGTTGGACGCCGATCAAAGATCGTTGTAGGCTGGTCGAGGAAGCGTGTCAGATAAGTAAACTCGTGGACTGGCCACTCTTCGTGGAGAGTATCAGGGAAGCGTTGCAAGGTTGGTTCTGCCGTTTGCTTTGTACGCATGTAGGGTGAGGTGATGATGAGGTCGGGAGGCTTTTGAAAAGATAGAGCAATCTGTTTAGCTTGTTTGATTCCTTTGGCTGTCAGCCCTACTTGAATTGGACTGGATGACGGTAACCCGGCGTTTGCTTCGCTCTCTGCGTGCCTGATAAACCAGACGGTTGGCATGCCTATCCTTCTCCCCTGCAACTAAAATATACTTTTTCTTGGTGTTCTCCTATCCGGGAGCACCGATCTTTTTATGCCCACATTATATTTAGTATACGCGCCGCTTTGTGACGATAACTGCCAGAAATGTGACAATGTCATAAGAGAACTCTGTGGGTGTTGGAGGGGACCGCCTCTCAACACCCACAGCGTTCTCTTCCTTACTCATCATCATTGCCTAGAGATGCCTCCATCTCCAGCAGGATATTGAGCAGTGCCGTAATAGCTTTGTTGCGCTCTCGAAAGTACTGGCGTGTGCTGGTAAATTCCAGACGCGCGGCTATCTGTTCATTTTTCAGGTGATTTTTGAAGTAGCGATAGTGGAGAATATTATAGAGTCTCCAGTCTCGTGCTCCATCTCTACGTATCCCTGTTCCACGTAAACGCTCAAGGGCCTCATTGAGCACGGCGCGGATGGCTATACCACGTTCAACGATTGATGGCATACTCTGCTTCGTGAGATGGAGAGAAGCAATTTTGAGGTATCTCAGGTTACTTTCCCCTAATAAGCGAGCATCATCAATTTTATCCAGGACCTTCTCTACTTCTTCTGTCGTCATCCGGAAGAGGTGAAGCTGACACTTTTCCCTTACAAACAGGCGAAACAGAGCACTTTCACTCAATTCAGGGTGCTGCCGCTGTTGATGTCCTGCCTGTCGCGCTTCATCTTTGAGTACTTCTTGCTCCTGTATACTTAAGCGTTCCCAGGTAGCAGCAAAATGTGGCTCCAGGTCATGGTAGGCATGGCTCTTAGCATGCTTCAGATCATAGTGAAGCGGAGTGTGTAAAGATTTCTCCTCAAAGAGAAAATGGCTTACACGCTGGAGAAAGAAGGGGTGTCGACCGGCCATTTTGATAACCCAGTCTATCTCCGCCTCTGTGAAGGGATGACCTACTCTACTGGCAGGGACACTCACCAGTTCTCGCGCCTCTTCAAGTTGCAACGCTTCTATAGAGTGTGTACTAAAGATATTGAAGAACGGAGATCCTTCAATATCGTTGTGACAGACTTCGTAGAGTGGAGCGATGGAAGCTGTGACATATGAGACTTTGCCAGCCTGTGAACGTAGAAATCCGAAGAAGTCAGCATCGAATTCTTTATTTCTTGTGATATTGTCAAAAGCATCCATCAGAAGTACAGTATAAAAGCCTTCCCCCTCGATCTGATCAAGAATGGCACTAAATTTGTCCTCACCAGCCATATCTGGTACGCTGAGTTCCAGGCGTCCACGGCACTGTGTCATGATACGTTGAGTAATCGCTGCAAAAAAATCCTGACTGGTCTTCTGGAAGTATTCACGCAAATCGATAAAGACCAGAATATGCTGGTTCAGATTTTGTTCAAAGCGTTGCTGGATCTCCAGGAGATCCACACATCTGAGGATAGAGGATTTGCCAATATGCCGTGAGCCGACCAGGGAGATACACTGCTTATAGACGATTGCCGAGTATAAGCGTCTCAGTAGTTGAGTACGCCCGAAAAACATATCTGGATCGCGAACCGCTGCTGTATTATAAAAGGGGTTCTGGGGTCTGGCTGTCATCGTTAGATCTCCTGTTTGCGCGCAAACACCGAAAGCAAAATGCTATATTCTATTTACCCCTCACAAGTTCGTCAAGTGTTGCTGTTGCCTGTTGTTACTATTATATACTCGTCAGTCTGCATTTTTGTGACGACATAGTGACAAAAAAGATAGTAGTCCGCTGACTATTTTGTTGCGAATGGCGAAGTTTGCGCCGCAAGCTTCGCCATTCGCAACAAAACAGTCAGTGAACCTGGGAGACCTGAGTAGTTATCCTCGTGCCTTATCGCTCTCTTGTAACTGCCAGCCATTACCATTCAGCGAATATATCGAGATGTAGGGGTTCGTATTGTCACCATTTTTATCGAACGATTGGAAATTTGTCGCGAGAAAGAGATTATTCGTGCTTGGAATGCTAGTACTGGAGATGTTTGCAATCGCATGAATAATTGCCTGACGGAATACTTTTGCTCCTTGCGTATCCCATGAACCTCTTGCAGGCAGGATGCCCTGTGCCAGCACGGTTTTGATTGCCTGGGTGACAATCAAGGCACAATCATTTGCGCTTGCGGTATATGGTCCATAATCGCTATATCCAGATGAGACGTAGTTTGTTTTGAACTGCTGCATTGTGGGCGTATCCTCAAAAGGAGTAGCTGTGAAAATCGGTCCTCCTCCCTCTCCCTGTACCGCCTGAACAAAACTATCGAGCATAATGCCTGCGCCAGCTGACAAAAGCCGCATTGCTGAAGTTGTGGTACTTGAGCCATTGCCGCTTTCACATTTGCCGCTGCTGGCATGGTACCAGCGAAGAAAACGACGTCAGGACTCGTATTTGCAGGAAGCATTTGAAACTGATCACATACTGCTGGGCACTGAAATCACTGGGGGCATTAGCTGAACCAACGAAAGTACCACCAGCACTTCTGCCATGCTGTAGCGAACAATTGTTGAAGAAACTCACTATAAAGATCCTGACTATTGTAGACCACATAGGCCGTTTGATAAGATCGTGGTGCACTTGTGAGGAATTTGGCCAATACATTTACTTCAAGGTCGTCAGTTGTTGGAAGACGAAAGTATGTGACCTGACCCTTATCAGGATGAAGTGTTGGGAGCAAGTCGTCAATGCCTGTACAGCCTGTCTCTGGAGTATCTTTGGTCAGGCAAGGGTTGGTATTAGCCGGGCTAATCTGTGCGATAGGAGCGGCATTTGTTACCGGAATTTCTTGTTCTGCTACACTGCTATTGTATGGTCCGATGATAGCAGCCGTTAACCCATCCTTAATTGCTTCTGTGACATTCGCCGTTCCTAACTTGGGGTCGGATTGATCATCGAAGAAATCCTGGTTGGGGTCAGATTATTATCGAAGAAGATTGGTTTATATTCTATGGTATACCCTGGGATACTGACTTGATCGAGAGCGAATTTTGCCCCATCGGCTATTGGCAGTCCGCTACTTGCAGATGTTCCCGACAATGGCAGATCGACGGCAATTTTGATCACATGGGAGTGTGGAAAGGTGTCGGAAGTGATATCGGGACTTGTCGTGTGAGGAAAGGGAATTACCCTAAAGATTATTTCTCCTCCAATCAGCATTACAACGAGAATAATACTAGCGATCTGCCATCCCCACTTCTCCACCAAGGCGGAGGAGGTGGTATTGTAGGACCTGGACGTGATGTGGAAAGGGCTGGGATCCCAGGATTTGGTGATGATGCGGGCATTGTGTCTCCTATCGGTTTTATCCCAGGATTGGTGGTGATGCAGGCACTGTGTCTCCTATTGGTGGAGTTCCGTATACCGTAGGGGCTATTTCAGGTTCAATTGCTTTTTGAGGGCAGTCAATAGTTCTTCGGCGGATTGATAGCGTTCTGGCGGATCATTTTCAATGTTTTAAGCACAATCTGTCGATTTCGAGAGAGGCTGTACTGATTAAAGTATCGTGGTCCTGAGGTATGCTTCTGACCTGAGATGCTGAGGTATATCAATCCCTATTGTTTCGCTGTAAATGGTTGTTCTCCTGTTAGCATTTGATAGAGGATCAACACCAATACTATATATATCGCTTTGGTATGTCGCTTTCCCTTCTATTAGTTCTGGTGCCATATATTCTAGTGTTCCCATCTCCTTTATCGCTTGGATCTGTTAATTGTGTGACGATGGAAGTAATAGTATGGCCATCTGCTAAAATTTTGACAATGCCAAAGTCGGAAAGACAGGTTACCATCTTCCTCAAACAAGATATTACTCAGGCTTGATATCTCTGTGGATGAAGTCTATTTTGTTATGAATATAACTTAATGCGTCAAGAAGCAGGATAGCAAAGTGGCAAGAATTTCTGCGTTGGAGAAAACTCATGCCGCTTGGAAGTTTATTTCCAGAGATCCCCTTCTAAGTAAGGCATAATGATGTAACACAAAGGTCTTATCGGAGCCTTGCTTGAAATCGATACGCTAGAAAGAATATTCGGGATGTTTACCGAACTGCCCATGTCTCTGCCTCACGAAAAGGCGTTGTACGATGTTCTGCGAAGCTGTTCATGTTCGCAGTCTGCAATATTTTCATTGCCGCTATAGATGCAATTGGATAGACATTGGCAAGATCAAGTCTTGACATCTCACTTATAGCTATTCTTTCATTGACGATACCCCTACTGTCGACCGATTAAACTATCGTCCATCATTCGTTCCATCCTTGATGATATTATCTGTAACATCCATCTTTTGTATCCTATAAAATCCAAGATGGAAAATGGGAGAGATACATAAACATATTGCATAGCAAATACGTCTTTGACAAGTATATACCAAAGATTAGAAGGATAGCATATAATACTTGCAGTAAACAGCCATATTATACTATATCGAAAATAAGCTGTGAATTATTCACTTACTTACCCTTCAAAATATAGTGGCTTGAAATCTAGCACATTCTTCTGATTATGGGGTTGTGTGGGTTACACCGTAATCCACACAACCCCATGAAACGGCACTAAAAATATGTATCTTTTATTGGTCATGACACACTTTTGTCATAGTCTGGCACAGGTACTTCCCTATACTTAAACAAAATACTTAAATTGAGTAAAGCACTGCAATATCCTCATATCCACAGAAAACAACACAGGATAGCGCCAGACACGGGGATGGTGGTAACTGACAAAGGATACACAGGATGGCAACTTCAACCACAGACCTTCAAGACGCTCTCAGGCTAGGGCTTTCCGTCGTTTCCGAGTTATGGAACCGTAAAGCCAAAAACTGGGTGACCAGCGTATGTGCAGCCGATATCGATAATGATGGAGACATTGAAATTATTGCCGGGTCACGTGATGGGCGTATCTGCGTACTTACCAAGCGCGGAGATGATAAATGGGAACGTATTGTTGGAAGAAAAGAATGGGTGGGAACTGTTGCCTGCTTGCCTGACATCGAAGGACGCGAAACCGCTGCACGTATTATTGCTGGGGCACGTGATGGGAGAATTTATGCTTTTGACAAAGAAGGTAAAACCGCTGGTCCTGATGGTCAGACCTACCCTTTTGGCAAGAATGGGAGGGCTGTTGACGGTAAGAAGGAGCCTGCTGCTCTCTGGCATCGCTGTGGTCAGGTTATTCGCCAGATTGTCGTAACCCCTGAGAACAGACCTGTGGTCATTGTTGGCTCAGAAGATCGTGGCGTCTATGCGCTCGACGCACAAACGGGAGAGTTGTGCTGGTCGTTCTGTACTAATGGCTGGGTACGAGCCGTCTTTGCCTGTGATATTGACAACGATGGGCAAATAGAAATCCTGGTTGGCTCCGGTGACCATCATCTCTACATACTGAATAGTGATGGCCATTGCATTGGAAAGAAGAATATCGGACGGCAAATTTATACACTTTTTGCCACGGATGTCGATCAGGATGGCGTCGTAGAGATTCTGCTGGGGACCGACGGAAAAGATCTGCTTGCGCTTACGCCTGCGCTCGAAGAGAAATGGTGTCGCACATTTGATAACCGCTTGCTCACCCTCTATGTGAGCGACCTGGACAAAGATGGACAGAACGAGATTATTGCAGGCTCGGAAGATAAGCATCTCTATTTTCTCGATCAGCAGGGCAACGTCATCTGGAGACATAATGTGGGCTATCGTGTCTTCAGCGTCTATGCCATTGATTATGATAATGACGGTCTGATTGAGGTCCTGGCAGGTTCGGAAGATACCAGAGTTCATGCCTTCCGTGTGCAGTTGATCAAAGACCTGGACAAAAGAATTCGTCGTTGCTATCAGGCCTTGAGAAAACCCGCGTTAGCAAACCTGACCGAACTTCCCCTGGCGGAACATGCGCTCCTGTGCGATATCTTAAAAGAGGATATCACACAACATACTATGTTGAAGCGTGTGACACTCAAACATATAGAGCATTTGCTGGAAAAGAAGGAATATACCCAGGCACTCTCCGATCTACTTGACCTGGAACAGCAAAAAGTGCAGGTGCTCTGGCGCAAAGATACGGTGGGACATGTGCGCACCCTTTGCTTTGGTGATATCTCAGGTGACCTGAAGCGCGAAATTATTGTGGGTACTGCTGAAGGCAATATTCAGGCATTTAACACCGCCAGTCGTTCTCTCTGGTCGCTCCATCTCAGTAGACAGCATCTTGGTGGAAAAATTCTGGCCGTCCAGAGTGGCTATGTGGATCATGGCAAGTGGGAAGAAATCATTGCTTGCTCCTCTGACCATCATCTGTATCTTGTCAGTGGAGTGAGTCATATAAGTGGTACCAGGCAGATCAGAGCGTTGCCACATGTCAAACGTGATCCGTACATTGATGAGTGGATGTCCAGCATCTACGTCTCAGCCCCTGACAGACAGGGTCCGGTCGAGATTATTGTTGGAACGGAAGATAAGAAACTCCGTTTCTATGATGGCAAACTGGATGCTCCCTACAAAACCATCCATACTCCGCAAGGAATCAAAATAGTCTGTGCTCATGAACCAGCCCCTCATGAGGAGAATGTTCCTGAGATCATTGCAGGAAGTATTGAGAACACCGTTTATGCCTATCGGCGCAGTGGAGATCTCCTATGGACATACAAGACTCAGGATCGCGTGCGGGCCATCTGTATCAAAGATATCGATGGGGATGGCAAGATTGAGATTGTGATTGGCTCTGAAGATCGCAATGTACATGTTCTGGATAGTGCAGGTCATCTCAAGTGGCGTCACTATACGCCGCACCGAGTTTTGGCAGTGGAAGTTGCTGACATAGATCACGATGGCAAAATGGAGATCTTACTGGGTTGTGGTGATGGATATCTGTATGTGCTCAGCCGTGATGGGGACCTGTTGTGGAAGTATCGCTCGAATGATCGTGTTCGTGTGGTAGTAGTGGAAGATATCGATGATGATGATGATGTCGAGATTGCGGTCGGGTCGGAAGATCAGTTGGAAATGTTGCAGGTGGTGAATCAACAACAGGTGCGCAAACTGATCCAGCACTGTTGGACTGCACTGCAACAGGAGCAACCTGTTGCAGTGATCATCGAAAGCTTGCTCAAACATTCTGATGCCGCCTTGCGTGCCTTCGCACTTAGCAAATACGCCGAGCAGGGACCGGATTTTGCAGTCCTTGAAAGCTTCATTAAAGATAGCTCTGTTGAGGTGCGTAAGGTCCTTCTACGTGTGGTCATGACCAGATATGCGACCAATCCGCAAGGAGCGCGTCAGTTGCTCACACAGCTCTCTATGGATACTGATCAGGAGGTCCGTCAGACCTTTATTGAGTCACTTCATCTATTGATGCGTAGCGACTGGGAACTAGGATTTGAGTACCTGGAGCGTTTCTCGCGCAATATTGATCGCTTTGTTCGCCGCAGTGTGACTAGAAAGCTGCACCAACTGATTGACATTCCCCATGAGAAATCCAAGGACAGGATGTTCGACTTATTGCTCATGGTCGCCCAGGATGAAGAGTCAGAGTGGATACGACAAGAAGCGGCGCGTACCCTGGCGCATTTTCTTGACTCCCATCCTGGGGATCTGCTCCTTCGTCTCTACACCTTTATTGTCAAAGGGATTAGTCATGCTGTCTTAAAACAAATCGTCCATAATGCCACTACTCCTAGCGTACAGCACCTCTTTAGCGCCATCGTTCCCTTGCTCACGGGTTTGAACGAAGATAATGTACTGGAGCGTGTAGAGCAGGCCGTCAAGGCTTTTGATGAGACGCAATCGCTCCGACTTGGTACCGATACCTGGCTGATCTATAACGAAGTATATCGTCTTGTAAATGCCTGTACAATTGATGAGATTGCTCGCTATCAATGTACGCTGGACCAGAAACAGTTTGCTCCTGACAATGAACATGCGCTGACGATCTTACGCATCTGTGATCATTTCAGTACGATTACACGTGTCCTCAAACTTTACTTGCGGCGTGATAGCCTCAACGATCGTCTGAGCAGTTTGCTAGAGGCCATCAATAATATCAATGTCATGCACAAATTTGTTGAGCGTGAGTATAGTGCCCCTTTACTTGGTGAGCCGATGTTGTTCCTACCAGACCGCCAGATCTTCAATATTTTGCTTAAGCGCTGGCGCAATATTGTAGAGGTACAACTGAGCGAACTACGAGGGAAAGTGGAACTCAAAGTAGAGCTACAGACGAAGAATGCTCGACATGAGGAGCAGGTGGGTGTGTTGCTTGTTGTCAGCAACAGGGGGCGCAGTTCAGCAAATAACGTCAAAGTCTCACTGTTGCAGAAAAGTGATGATTTTGACGTTCTGGGAAAGAATTCACTGGAAACCGAAGTCATCTTCTTTAAAGAAGAAAAAGAATTTGAATTCGTTATCAGTCCGCATGTGAACGCATTGGATCTGGTTTTTGAGGTCGTCTACGATGATGCCGAAGCTCAGATGAAAGACTTCCTCTTTGGTGATCGGTTAGAACTCCAAACATCAGACCAGGATTTCAGATATATCCCAAATCCGTATTCTACCGGTACACCAACGCAAGAGAGCCATATGTTCTATGGTCGTGAGGCGGATATCGAGTTTTTGAAAGATAACCTGACACGGACAGCGGCCAAAACCGTGATCATCCTCTATGGTCAGCGACGTTCTGGTAAGACAACCCTTCTTCTCCATCTGGTCAACGCACCCGTTCTGGATGCACATATCCCAGTCCTCATTGACATGCAAAGAGTGTCCTACGGTATTACTGCCAGCAAATTTCTGTACACAATAGCCTCCTCCATCTTTCAAGCCCTGAAGAAGAAAGGGATCATTGTGCGCCAGCCCGAGTCTAAAGACTTTGCGACCGACCCGACCTTTGCCTTTGACACATTTTTGGATGATGTGGAGGCCAATCTGAATGAACAACGCATTATCTTGCTCATTGATGAATTTGAAGTGTTGGAGGAACAGGTTGCCAAAAAAAGCTGGAACCAGAAATTTTTCAGTATCTGCGCAGTTTGATGCAGCATCGTTCAAGTATCAATTTTCTGCTCTCCGGTGTTCATACGATTGAGCAACTCACCAGGGGCTACTGGTCAGTTTTCTTCAATATTGCTCGTCATCATAAAGTCTCAAAGCTCAATGAAAAGGGAGCCGAAGACCTGATCAAAAAATCGGTGGAGGGATATCTTGAATATGAGCCACATGCCGTCAAAAAGATTCGCCAGCTGACGGCAGACCAGCCCTATCTGATCCATCTCATCTGCCGATATCTGGTCGATCATTGTAATGATCGGCGCAAAGCATATGTGACTATCAATGATGTCAATATTATCTTGCGCGAAGTCATGCAGACCGGCCAATTTCATTTCAACTGGGTCTGGGAAAAGATATCGCGAGAAGAACGCATTGCCCTGGCAGTTGTGAATGAGGGTGGAAAAGAAGAAGGGCGGCCTTTGTCTCTCGTTGAGATTGAGGATATTTATCGTCACTATCTGCTTCCTTTTAAACGTGAACATGTATTGACGGCATTACGTGCTCTCATTCAAGCCGACATAGTAGAGGAGGTATTGGATGATACAAGAGAAAGCGTCTCTGATGGTGTGCGTTTTAAAGTACCTGTTGGTCTGATTCGTCGATGGTTGCTAAAAGAGAAACCCCTGGAGTCTGTTGTGCGTGAGGAGAGTCATGCTCAATGAATGAAGGAGGAGTTGGTATGATCTGGAAGGAGTAATATTATGGATTGGCTACGCATTTTAGGAAGCATTATCTTTATCGATCTTGTGCTTAGCGGAGATAATGCTCTGGTGATAGGGGGGGTTGCAGCTGGCATACGCCCAGGTCTACGCTGGCTGGCATATGTTATAGGTGGAGGGGGAGCCATCATCGTGCGAATTAGCCTGACCTATTTCTTTACAATTCTCCTGCACTTCCCCTTTTTACAGGCTCTAGGAGCCGTTATTCTTATGATTGTTACGGTCCGATTGCTCTTGCAAGTGGAAACAGAAGAAACGGAATGCGCTGAAGACGAGGAAAAACCAAAGACAATCTTGCAAAAGCCAGGTTTTGCACGCTATTTGCCCAGGAACGGTATGATTGTAGCCATACTGACAATCCTGGCCGCCGATATTACCACTAGCCTGGATAACATCATTGCTATTGCATCGCTGGCAAAGCAGGACGTATTTCTACTGGTGGTAGGCTTGCTTTTGAGTATCTTGCTGCTCTTGATTGGGAGTGCTCTGATTGCCAAACTCATAGAGCGTCTCTCCTGGGTGATGCTACTTGCAGCGATTGTGTTGACTGTGACAGCCGCACAGATGTTTTTGCAGGATGAGCAACTCTTATCTGTATTACACACTCCCTCCATCTGGTGGATCATGCTGGTCTATGCCGTGGCCTTCGCTGTGATCCTTCGTCCCACATATATCTGGTATTGCAATCACCGGAATATACTCTACAGATAATTTTTCTCCTCTTCGCAGGGATGCGAAGATTGGATAAGCTGACCATCCATCCCTGCAAATCAACAGGCCATACACAGCTTGACGTACCTGATGCAATAAAAGATCTGCCAGGCTTCTGTCTCTGGTCGCAACTACTCAGGTCCCTTTTCCTGATTCCTCAGCGCCTGAGGCGCTTCGCTGACTATGTTGTTGGAGGTGGCAGAGTTTGCGACGCAAACTCTGCCACCTCCAACAACATGAGAGCGAGCCACCACAGGTGGCGAGGAGGCCTGAGTAGTTACAAAATTTCATGGTTGGAGCAGTCACGTCTGGCACTAATTTGTCACTCTGTATTTCTCATCTGGCACAGCCTATAGACTACGATGTGACCAGAACGTTAGAGGTCATTAGACACTGAGGAAATACTTTGATGAGCACCGCAAACGCCGTTACTACAGCAATTCTTCCAGGTCAGCAATTGGGCAACTATCGCCTCCTCCAACTACTGGGGAAGGGTGGCTCTGCGCATGTTTATCTGGGTGAACATCTCTCCCTCGGTACGCGTGTCGCGATCAAAGTATTTCATACATTCTCTGAAAGTACCGCGTCGGAGCATCTGCATGCGGAAGCACAGATTATGGCCCGTCTGAACCATGCACATATCGTCCGTGAACTAGAATTTGGTATCGAGAAGACAACAGCCTTTCTTGTTATGGAATATGCAGAGCATGGCACGTTACGCAACCGTTATCCCAGGGGTTCAAAGCTTCCGCTGGCTACAATTGTGAAGTATGTCAAGCAAATTGCCGATGCGTTGCAATATCTCCATCATCATGGATTGATCCATCGGGATATCAAGCCTGATAATCTGCTCCTGACGCAGGATAATCAGATCTTGCTCAGTGATTTTGGCATTGCAACAAGCGTCCAGGATGGCAGTGATGCAAGTAGATATGATGTTTCTGGTACGGCACGCTATATGGCTCCTGAGCAATTTCACGGCAAACCATGCATTGCCAGTGACCAGTACGCCCTGGGTGCTGTTGTCTACGAATGGTTATGTGGGGAAGCACCTTTCAATGGCAGTTATTGGGAGCTTGTACATCAGCATCTTCAGGTGCTACCATCTGCTTTCTGTGAAAAAGGAACGGTGTTATCTGAAGCTATAGAGAACGTTGTGCTAAAAGCTCTTGCCAAAGATCCGGCCCAACGCTTTAACTGCATACAGGAATTTGCCGATGCTCTGGAGGCTGCATACCTGCAATCTCTAGAGAAATGTGCACTTTTGCGTAGCTGGCAATTGTGGCAACCACAACTCAAACAAGACAATCGCTATCCGGTACTGCGTACTCGGCGACATAAAACACAGGATCACAAATTTGTTGCTAACATGATCACTTTTCTGCCGCTAACGCCCACCATCCAGAAGTTCATAAGGTGCTAAGTACAGGTTATCATGTCCAGGATTATTTTCTCAAGCAAAAAGCAAGCTTTCCTTTGAGAAGTGAAAGCCTGCTTTTTTATGTGCTAACGAGGTTTATCCCTGGTGATATACCAGTTTAAACACTCTGAGAGACACCCCAATCTGTCTGGAACGTCTGTTGTAGTGTCGTAATTACCGTCTGGTCCGTAATGAGAACGCCCAGCTCTCGATTATTATCCAATGAGTTGGTAGAAATGTTCTCGGACCCAACAAACGCTTGTGTGCCATCGACGACAATGATTTTTGCATGCATGTAGAGATGGTGATCTTCTTCAACCTGTGCTCCCCCGGCTTTAATCGTGCTAATGCCGGCACTGTTGGAGTCGGTTGAGCCACTGGGCGCAGGCAGAATCACCTGCACCTGTACACCACGTTGTGCCGCGCTGGAGATTGCCGCTTCGACACTGCTATCCTGCATCTCTTCACCTTCGATAATCAGTGAAGTCTGAGCACTATTGATCAGTGCGGTCAGGTCAGAACGCGAGTTGTCAGGGCTAACCACCAGATTGGGATCGGTGATCTGGGGCTGAGTGCGATTCCAGTCAGCATTGAAGATATCAATGGCACCTTGCACATCCTCGGGTGTGGTATCAATAATTCCGTATTCGCGATTTTTGCCATTGAGTGCCGAGAATGAAAGATTAGGGGTCATGATGTAAGCTGTTGTACCATCGATAATCATCCCTTTTTCATGGGTAAAAACAAATGCCGGGCTTGACACTTCAACAGTTGCACCAGCTGTCTTCAATGCCTTGAGTGTTGATGTAGGTGCACTGCTACCAAAGGGATGTGGATCTAGCATCACTCGTACATCCAGATGTTTTTTCGCTGCACTTTTCAGTGCACTGATGACATTCTTGTCACTCAGAATGTATAGCTCTATCCAGATGGACGTATGGGCGTTGTTAATAGCATTGAGAATGACTTGCTCACCGGCATCAGGCTCTACAAAAACGCTCACTGTCTGTGTTCCTGCAAGGTGGGCTTTTGCTGTAGAGTGAATAGTTGATGTAGCAGCTAGTACAAAGCCCGTACTACTGCTTAAGCGGGCAAAAGTTGCGAGGACAACGAGAAGAATTGCTACGAGAAGAGAGCAAATAACCATTTTACGTTTGTTTGCGGCACGATGCATGGTTTCCTCCTGAAGACATATGGATAGCAGGACATATGGTGGGATTTTGGCACCCTGATGATAGAATACATGAGATATGTTAAATTTTTGTTAAAAAAGCTATTAAGCAGCAAACAAAAAGAGTGAGGGAGAAGGATAACTCACAGGGATCAAGATCCCTTATGTGCTTTCCTTCTCCCCCAAACTTACAAAGGAGAAAATCAAGGTCGGTGGTTGTATTGCATTATGTAATCACTTATCTACGCCAGCTGTTGCTGCATAGGTTGCTCAACTTCTGTCTGCTGCTGGTCTGACTGTCCATCTTCTGAAATTTTTCCAGAACGACCTCTCAGATCTTCCACTACAATGTAGAGAGTGGGAACCAGTAGCAAGGTCAGGAATGTTGAGGATGTGAGACCTCCAATTACCACAATTGCCAGTGGAACAGAGATAAACCCGCCGGATTGGCTCAGACCCAACGCCATCGGCAGTAGAGCCAGGATGGTTGCAATCGCTGTCATGAGAATAGGGCGTAGGCGACGACGTCCACCTTCAATGACCGCTGTACGTGCATCCAGCCCTTTCTTGCGATATTGCTGTACCAGATCCAGCAGGACAATAGCATTCGTCACAACGATACCGATCAGCATCAGCAACCCGATCAATGCCGGAGCACCAAGTGCGGTATGCGTGGCGAGCAGCAAGAGGATGGAACCTGTTCCCGCAAATGGAATTGAGACAAGCAAGATGAGTGGTTGTAAAAGACTACGGAAGGTTGCCACCATAACGAGGTAGACCAGTAAGATCGCAGCCAGCAAGGCAAGGCCCAGACTCTGGAATGCCTGTTGCTGTTGGGACGTCACGCCTCCCAGGGAAACTGTTGCGCCATCCGGCAATTTCAACTGGTTGATGCGTTTCTGGATATCGCTACTGACTGCTCCAACATTCTGACTGGTTGCGGTCGCGCTGACCGTTGCAGTACGTGTGGTGTCAATATGGGTAATCTGTGTTGGTCCATTGATCTGGCTAACAGTGGCGATATCCCCGACGCGCACACTTCCGATTGGAGTCGGCAGGAGCAAATCTTGTATCTTCTGAACGCTATCGACGGGTGTTCCTAGCTTGAGATCGAGATCTTGCTGCACTCCGTTAATCGTGACCTGGGTAACGGTGGTGCCTGTGTAAACGGTGCGCAAAGACTGAGCAACCTGGATCGCTGTTAAGCCATGCTGTGAAGCCTTCTGCGGATCGACATGGATATCAATCAATGGCGATGCATCTGCCAGATTGCTACTCACATTGGCAGTATCGGGTGCCTGTTTTACTGCATTGAGAACTTGCAGTGTTGCTTGTTTAAGGACTTGTTCGTCGGGTGCCTGGATATTCACGGCAATGGTTGCGCTGGTTCCACCCTGCTGGCTGGCGGAGAGCGTCACTGTCCCTACATCGTTCAACGCTTTCAGGCGGTTGTTGAGTGTCTGCTGAATAGCCGCCTGATCGCCATTTGGATCGGTGGTTACCGAAAACGTTGCCGTATTTGAGCCACCTGTCGAGGAGGAAAAACCAACGAGAGAGCCGCCTGATCCTATCGTGACCTGGTAATTCTGAACCCCCTGAGTACTGGCGAGAACAGCTTCAATTTTCTGTGCAGCCTGATTCGTCTGATCCATGCTTGTGCTGGGCGGTAGCTGCTGACTGATAGTGAGGGTATTTTGTGACGACGAACCAAAGAAGTTAGTCGCCAGGCGTGGATAGAGCGCAAACGTGCCAACAAGTAGCAGAAACGCCGCCGTCAGGGTTATGACGCGATGCTTTGTTACCCAGCCAATCATAGGGACATAACCTCTCTCCAGGAGCGTCATCTTCTCATGGGCATCCTGTTGAGAACTCCTCTTAGGAGCTTTCAGAAACCAGTAGGCCAGTACTGGAATGATTGTGAGTGCAACAAAGAGCGAGGCCAGTAAGGCAACGGTGACGGTGATCGCGAAAGGTCGGAAAAACTCGCTTACGATGCCCGTAGTAAAGGCTATGGGTAAGAAAACCGCTACAGTGGTAAGCGTAGAAGCTGTCACGGCTACAGCCACTTCCCGTACACCGGAAAGAACAGACGTGAGTTTATCCTGTCCGCTGAGCAAGTGACGATAAATATTTTCCAGGACAACAATCGAGTCATCGATGACGCGTCCAATGGCAATGGTGAGACCACCGAGCGTCAGAATATTCAATGAGTAGCCTCCTACCCATAGCCCGATCAGCGCGATAATGATAGAGAGAGGAATGGAGATGGCTGTTACCAACGTTGAGCGGATCGAGAAGAGAAAAACCAGGATGACCAGGATGGCAAAACCTGCTCCGATCAGTCCCTCTTTACTGAGGTCATTAACGGAGGTCTGGATATAGGGAGCCTGATCAGAGATCACGGTGATCTTTGCATCACCACCTAACTTCTTTTGCAGATCAGGAAGCTGGTTTTTGATGACCTGGGAAATTGTAACGGTATTCCCACTGCTCGTCTTGGTGATCGCCAGTCCCAGACTGGGTTTGCCATCAGTACGTGTTAGCGAGCTTGAAGGTGCAAGGGCTTGTTGAACCGTTGCCACATCACTCAGCTTGACGGGTGTTGAGGAAGCAGCCTTTGGTTGTTGTGTACCAGTACAGCCCCCGAAAAGCTACCGAAAGACTGTTGTGAACCACTCGCAGATGGTTGTGTTGTAGATGTACCAACAACGACATTCTCTAAATCCTGGATGGAATTAAAAGTATTGCCAACCCGAATGGCCAGGGTTTGACCATCGATAGTAACTTCTCCGGCGGGAAGCGTCGTATTATTGGCCTGAAGAGCATTTTGCACCTGAGCGACGCTCAATCCATGCTGCTGAAGCTTCTGGGGGTCGAGTGTTACTGTTACGATCTGGTTTCGCACACCAGTGAGATTGACATTGGCAACACCATTGAGTCCTTGCAGGATCGGCACAATGTTTTGCTTGAGACTTAGAGCGAGATCCTGCTGATTACCCGATGAGGTGACAGCCAGTTGGATGATGGGCTGGCTGGAGATATCGAAGGTCTGCACCTGGGGTGTAACGTTTGCCGGAAGGCTGGCTTGAGCCTTGTTAATGCGCTGAGTAATCGTCTGGGCAGCCTGATTGAGATCGGTGCCAAAGTCATACTGAACAGTGATAATCGACGTTCCTTCATTGGAGTATGAGGTAATGTGTTGCAATCCCGGTACACCCTGAATGTTCTGTTCGAGGGGATCGGTCACAGCCTGCTCAACAATGGAGGGTGAGGCACCGGGGTAAACTGAAATAACAGAGATAGCGGGGAATGCCAGCGATGGAAGTAACTCCTGCTGAAGTGATGGGATAACAAATATGCCAAAAAGGATAACTCCTATCGCTGCGAGTGCAACGATACTCCTATTGGCAAGACTTAATTTGGAAAGAAAGAACATAGAATGCTCCTGATGATCACACTATTTACATTTCACATTGGACTATGCCAAGCTTACGATACATAATAGGAAGTGTCTTCAGGGGAACCCCTGATGTTCTCTTCGAGAGGAGAAGCTACAATCTCGACAGACGCAGTCAATCGGCGGGTTCAGTACATAACTCTTCAGGGTCCTCACCACCTGTGGTGACTCGCTCTTGTTGGGTGTGGTTTTTGTCGCCCATGGCGGAGGTTGCGCCGCAACCTCCGCCATGGGCGACAAAAACCACACCCAACGGCTTGCGAAGCGCCATCGGCGCTGAGGAATCAGGAACAGGAGTTCTGAAAAGTTACGTTTAGTACAGAAATAAGAGCAGGTGAAATAGTGATACAGACACCTCTTCTCCAGAAGAGCAGCCTCTTCCTGAACAGACGTTGGCAGATTATTCTTGCTGGTCTGATTGTGCAAGGGATAGTGAGTATGATGGTGGGTGTCAGTCTGCTCCAGGCAGGACCACCAGATATAACCGTAGCACCTGTAGCAGGAAATCCAAAGGTTTGTCGACTGGTGACAGTTGCACCGTTTACGGATACCTGGATGAACGGCATGGAACCAGGTATGCTGGTATGGAGTACTCCCATAGCAATAGGTCCTCTTTCTCACATGGAGGATCTCTCATCGCTGGTAGACTGTCGCTCGACTTCGCGACCCGTTCTGGTACAGGTCGTTGGACAGAATACTATTCTTCATCTCAATACCGAGCCGCAAATCGATCTCACTAATCTGGTACTCACAGGACTACTGGCCGTAGTTTTTAGTCTTACAGGAATGACAATTTTTCTGCGTGCCTCTGATCGCCCTCTGGCACACATCGCCTATGCCCTCTTTTATTCCGCCTCGCTGATTTTCTGCTTTCTCAATGTTCGTACCTATCTCTGGGTCAACGTCCTGCTCTATATCTTATCTATTTCCGCGCGTGGCCTGGCGACCACCTTTGTCTGCTTGCTACCACATCCGACGTGTAAACAATCAACGAGGAGAAGCATACAGATATCGCCATATACGCAGTTAGTCGTAGGCATTGTTTTGGCACTGGTAAGCTTACCTGTTGTCATCTTGTTGCCGCAGGCGCGTGTGATCGTATCACTGATCGCTTTTGGTTATACCGTAGCGTGTATGGCCACATTGGCCTGGGTGATGTTCTGGGGAATACGCAGGCTAAGTGTTAATGAAAAGCAGATGGCCAGGGTTGTTGTTGTGGGTATTGTTGTATTATTGTTCCCCATGACACTTAATCCACATCTTGTGCGCTACAATACATTCGTGTTAAATAGTGCTGCTCACCTCTATTCAGTCTCTTTAATGTTTTTGCCAATTGTGTGTGGCTATGCCTTAATACGCCATCAGCTTCTGGGTACCACAAGCCTGCTCAGTCGTCAGGTGATGCGTGTGTTGATGTGGCTCCTGTTAGCCAGCTTTTGTGTGGTGCCGAGTCTCATCCTTTTGCACTCGCTAGAGGGCACTCTTATTAATCAAGAAGCACGTGATTACATCTACGCAGGGTTACTGATCCTGAGTCTCTGGCTCTTTCCGCTGGCCTGGAGCAAAGTACGAGATATGGGAGACCAGATTTTGTACCATGACTTTTACCAGTATAACCGTTCCCTGCGTGACCTGAGTGCTACTCTCACCCGTTTACAGCGTCTCGACGAGATCTGCACGTTTGTCTTGCCCCGTCTGACAACATTGTTAAATGCCACCGGGGTAGCGCTGCTGATACGAACACCGCATACAGACACGGAGCAGACAGGTGCGCAGGCTCTTCCCTGGCATATCTATCACCATACGAATCAGCAGCCGTTTCTCCCGAATGATCGGCTGATGAGTATTGCCAATCTGGCTCTAACACATTTGAAACAGCCTTCTCATGATCCCTTGTTGTTGGATGGTGTGCTGCTGCTTCCTCTGTATGCTGAAGACCGTTTAAGTGGTTTTTTGTGTCTGGGTCCTAAATTGAACTTTGAACCCTATAGCCGACAGGATACCAGTTTTCTGGCAACACTTACTGCCCAATTATCTGTGCTAGAAGTCAATAGTCGCTATCTGGAGCAGGCCCAGACGGATGCTCAGAAACTGACTGCTCTCAATCATCGTGTTGTATCAGCACAAGAAGACGAGCGCCGACACCTTGCGTTGGAACTGCATGATGAAGTGTTGCAACAGGCGATGCTGCTGGTACGCCAGTTATCGGATGCCAGCACGATGATGGAAGTTGCCGAGGTAATGCCTCTTGCCCGCTCGCTGGTGACCAACCTGCGTCATACCTGCCTGGAACTACGTCCCCCTTTACTGGATGAGCTGGGACTGGATGAGGCGTTATACTGGTTAGCCCGGCAGACTGAGCAGCATGATAAGCTACAGGTGATGGTTTCCTGTGTGGGATCAGGTCGCATACGTCCCTCTGCTCAGGTGGAGTTGGCCCTGTATCGTGTGGTGCAAGAGGCTTTAACAAATGTTATCAAGCATGCGCGAGCCAGCCGTGTGACGATACGATTATCTTATGGGTTACAGGGCGCGATATCATTGCTGGTATGGGACAATGGTCGAGGCTTTAAGCAAGGCCGTCTGGTAACCGAGAGTTTGGGTCTGGTGGGTATGCGTGAACGTATGGCGGCTGTCGGTGGACAATTGCAAGTGCGCACGCATATGGGACGAGGCGTCATTATTCGTGCTACGTACAGGCCCCTGGTCAGTAGTGTGCAGATGCCTGTGTTGGAAGAGGTAATCCGATGATTGAGCAGAAGGATACGATCACGATTGTGCTGGTGGATGATCATACGATGATGCGTGAGGGAACACGGCACTTGTTGGAGGAAGATCCTGCTCTGGTCGTGGTAGGAGAAGCTCATGATGGGGCTGAAGCACTTGTCTGTTGTCAGGAGCTACAGCCTGCTGTGGTGATACTGGATATTGCGATGAAGGGGATGAACGGTTTTGGGGTGGCGCGTGCACTGTTTACGCAAGCGGTTCAGTCTCCGGCTATCCTCGTGCTGACTGCCTATGATCAGGTAGCCTATGTGCGTACGATGTTGAAGTTAGGTGTGAAGGGATACTGGCTGAAAAGTGCTCGTGGCAGCGATATCCGGCAAGCCGTTCACGAGGTAGCTGCCGGAAGACGCTGTCTGGCCCCGGAGATCCGCCAACTCCTGGCCGAAACTGAGGGGTTGGCTCCGGTCAACGTTGAGCCATTAACAACACGCGAGATCGAAGTGCTACGCCTGGTAGTGCAGGGTGTACGCAACATCGAGATAGGCCAACGTTTGTGCATTTCGGTGAAGACCGTAGAGACACACCTGACCAGCCTGTATGGCAAGTTAGGTGTGCAGTCCAGAGCAGAGGCAATTGCTTTAGCGCAAAGGCAAGGGTTGCTTTTGGAGGGGGGGTAGAGTGCGGAAGCAGATTGTGAAGGCTTTCTGTGAGTCATGCCTGATGTGATCTCTATCGGAGTGTTTAGCTTTGGACAGACTCCCATCAGGCATTATCTAAGGTATTCTCCCTTACATATACCAACCAGATATCTGTAAGTAGCATCTATCTTCCCCTAAAACTGAAAGCCATCGAGCAAGTGAAACACGAATTAATGTTCCTGGTGGAATTTGCTCAACGGGGAGACACGCAACCAACAAAAGGGATAGCGAGTGTTCTGGGAAAGATTGTGCCAATCGCTTTATCTGCGTATTCTATTAGATAGAAGAGCTTGTTGTTCTCTCGATCAAGAGTAAGTTGTCTATCTGGAAGCCAATATCCAGTACTACAGCTTGGGATTGGTCCTGATTTAGGAACATAGCATTTTCTTCCCTCAATAGTGAGCATTTTGTCAAACAGGTTTTCTGGTCCACCATGCCATGGCTGAATTACTTTCATCAAGGTTTGGCGTAAATTATCAACGTGCCCTTTGTAGTGTTTGTTGATAATAATCACATCTTCTACATGAGGAGGATCAACTTCAACAACTTCTTGAAATCTATATCCCAGGCCTGCCCAACCTCAAACTCTGTATCTATTGGCTGATTGAAGCGGCCTTTTGGTATCAGGCGAATACTTTTAGAACTGCGGGTCAAACCACTCACACAAACACCACTACTCATCCGTGTCTTAGCTACTATCAATACTCTTTCCATCTGGGGTTCCCTCCGATATATAGAAATGCATAAATTTCTATTTTCTTTATCAGTAGAGTACCACGAATGGCTTTACATGTTCAAGTGGAAGGGCTAAATCTCTAGACAATCGATCTGCAATCAGGGAGCGATGACATGCCTCAGGCTCACGTTCAACACAAAAGAGACCAACGACCTTTGTCTCCATTCCTATTTTATTCACGAACTCAGAGGAATCGAAGCAGGACAGACATTCCTTCTCGTATTCTTGTATAAAAGTCTGTCCCAACATCTTCCTATTTCGTTTAGCAGTCCCAAGTTTGGCGTCTTCCTGCTTTTGTTTTTCTCGTATTGCTTGGCTAGGAGCTAAATCTTTAACATGTATATACCGAATGCCGAGTTCTTGTAGCTTCTTCTGTAGGCTTGTACTATTGACAAAAGCATACTCTGACCCTCTCATGCCACGTCTTAATCTTACATCGCAAAAAATATCTATTTTGGCATCCAAAAGAGCCTTAAAAAAACTATCTTTGTCAAAACCATAGACCCCAATTGTTACAATTTTGTTCATGTGGTCCCTTCATTTGGTACAGTGTATTTTTTACGAGAGAAATTGATTTTTTCGTCAAATAATGATGGTTGGTCACCGTGCAACAATTGCATTACTTCTTGCTGCGTTTTTAATTCGCCTGTCCCATCAATATGAGCGACTGCAATATTTTGATCGCAAAGAGTGTTGCCTATGAGCTTACTGCGATGACATTCCTGTGGCTTGAGTTCGGCACACATCAAGGCGACCGAGATTTGCTTTTCCCAGGCAGTATGAAGGCGATTGATGCCTTGCTGATAGAATGCTTTCTCACGAACTTTAGAATAATCTACTTTTCCATCCGCATAGCAGGTACTATCATTTGGACGCCCACCTAGCGTGTCTCCCATAAAGACATAGCGTATATGATGCTGTCTGAGAACTTTCTCAAATGTGTCTTTTGAGAACTGTTGATTAAAACGTGAGTGTGGTTGAGAACGAATATCTATCAGAAACCCAATTTTATATCTGTGGAGTAGTTCTATGAACTGCTCTATTGAACGGCCACCATATCCTATTGTATAGATAGGGATGCTTGGGATGAGACTTTCCAATGTCAGTTGTACACATATTTCTTGCATGCTACTTACCATAGATATTTTGTTATATAAATTTCTTCAGTGTCATAGAACAAGTATACGAATTTAGGTAATGAGTTGTCAATTTGTTCTATTCCAAATAAGAGCAAGCGTCAAATTTTTGCACAGTTTTACGTTGGTAAACTGAGTACATGAAACAGAAAATGCAGGAAGACTCTCGCGTTCATCCCTTAGCTTTTGCAAAGATCTGACAGATATTCTATTCCAATTAGGAGTAAGATTGTCTCTTTGTATGATAAGTTTGATACATAGAACAAGAATTGTGGAACCACTGATATAATCGATGTTTATTCCTGTTTTGTGCTCTCAAATGAATAAAGAAAGTGTTTTAGTATTAATTCCGGTTTTAATTTACAATCCTCTAAAAGCTTTTCACATCGCAAAATAAGTTCCTCGCCAGATATCACCGAATCACATAGATTTTCGTTTTAAATGTGCGCAATTTTCTAAAATCTACCATAAAGCCGACATCCCATCTGATTCGCTGATCAATCTATTTCTCCTGGTAACTGTTATTTAACAGATAAGAGCTATTTTGTAGTAACTCTAAAATTTTCATAGCTAAGTATTAGTGGTATTAATTTATCATATAGGATATATGAGTGCAAGCAATAAAGGACAGATATCAAAGCCTGCACTTAGAAAAAAGGACCTGAGAGCAGATGTGCGGCTATAGAAGTAGATACGACAAGATCAAAACCTCACACCGAACAAGCCACCTTCCTCAGTTGCATCTGTGAGACGGACCGGCAAAATATATTTATTGAGATCAAAGTTATCAGGAAGCTCATGTGGCACTGCATCCGAATTCATCGTAACGATATATTGAAAGTTCAGGTCACGGGCGGCTCTCTCCCCAATCTGGAGTGCTTTGGCTACCTGGCGTTCGTCTACACCATCAAAAAGATGGCTATCATGAACAAGAAAGCCAGGACCAATATGCCTTTCGGCGCAGAGTTGCATGAGCATCATATCAAAGCAGAAAATCTGCATATTACTGATACCTTTACTCTTATCGCCACGAATAGTAACCTCAAATTGAGGGCCATTTGTGGACGCATCAATGGTAAGATTACCAGCCTCCTCGTATAATGCACTTGAAATCTTCTGAAAAGCGAGAATAGCGTGTCGCAATCTATCTTCTTGCTCATGATAATCCTGACGAAGACGAAGCTCTAACTGGCGGCGTTCAAACTCAAGCTCGATTTTCAGCCCCTCAAGTTGCTCAGCGGCAGCAAACCTCTGGCGGATTGATGCTGTTTTAGCTTCCTGTTCTGCTAATTCTGATTGCAATTTTGTAAACTGATCTAAAGCTCCGTGTGACTGCAAAATAGCCATGATTTTAGCTCGTCGATCATTGATTGCCATCATCTGCTCTTCTCGGTCTCTAATTCGCTGTCTTGCTGCTATGACTTCGCTTCCAAGATATGATTTTCGGTTTGCAATGATGGACTCATGAAAACGCCTCACTTCATCAAAACGGCGGACAACAGAATTGGAAAGTATAATACCAGCCTCTTCGTAAAGGCGTTCGAGATTAGTAATAGTCGGGTCAGCCTCACCATTTAAAGCTTCTTGTAGTTCAGAAAGTAATAAGCGGTCAATAGTATTTTCATCTGTAAAGGTTCCCAATTCACGTGTTAACTTATCAGCTTCCTGCTCCAAACTGCGATACTCCGGAAGTATTTGAAAGCTGCTTACATGTTCTCTTAACTCGCGTGAACGGTTTTCGGCCAATGTTAACATTGTGCGAAGCTCGGCGGTGCTTCCAATAAAGGTGCCAAGCATTCCTTCATCAGCGGCTTTCTTTAACTCTTTCAATGACTTTTCTCTCTCTCGCACATATTGCCATTGTTGAGGAATAGTCCAATCAAGCCCTAACAGATAGGATATCGATACTTGCTGATCCCATAACTGTTGGTAAGTTGTTTGTTTTATAGGAGAGAGAAATCCTCCTGCTGATTGGCGACGAACGAAATAGGAGAAAAGTGAGCGAAAGGTTGGCGCAAATTTGGCTGCTTGTGTTCCTTCCGTGCTTTCTGGCAAACTAAACATGAGCTTACTAAGCACTATTCGCCATTGGGTATTAGAAATAGATCGAACATCAGAGAGATCTGGCATTCCAAAGAAACTATTATTTATTGATTCGGTTGGCCAGTCCTCTGTATTAGTGCCTCGGATAATTACTTTGCCTGAAGCCTTCCCAGTGCGTTCTACCTGCCTTTGTGCGTGGCCCAGGTCAAATTCTATGCCAAAAGAGTATTGGCTCAATGTCCCTGTCATAAAAATAGAAGATTTATCAACGTTGGCTCCCAGCAAGAAGTGGATCAACTCCGTCAAGCTAGATTTGCCCGCGCCGTTACGGGTCTGTCTTTCTGTTGCCCCTGGACTTTTATCGGCCAAAATCAAGTTCAAACCTTGATGCAATTGGAGATTCTCTGAAGGTAGGCATATCACTGTATATGCGATAGATCACTGGTTTGTCCTCCGTATCTTGCCGTGATCCATTTCCAAAGCACCTAGCATGTAAAGGAAATCCAAAGTCAACACGAACCAGTCGTAATTCACTATTCGTGTTGATGAACGTTCACTCATCACATGTTGCAGTTCATCCCAAAGGCGTGATACTGTCTTTGGCTCAGTAAGAAGTCCAAGTATTTCCGCACCGACTGTAAGCATGGCACGTTCAGGTGCAAGCCGTTTTGTGGGAAGAATCATAGTACAACCCTTTCAGGTGATGACTTGAAAATCTCACATTGTTCAAAGAGGTACGCGAGTACTGCGAGTACTGCTGCTTCATAACGGGGAGGTTTCCGGTCTTGTCCCCCAGCGGATTTCTGTAATTCAAAAAATATAGTATCTGCTTCCATATTTAGCATTTTACATTTTTTATATTCCTCGTTGAAGGTTAACGCTATCTCATCACCATATTGAGGATCAGGGTAGTTTTTTAAGAAATTCCCAACAAGATCGGCTTTCTGCATACCCCAGGTAAGCAAAGTTTGTACATCTTCGGATAAACGGTTAAATTTCAATTTATCAGGAGGAACTGGCCGCATATCCTGAAATGGAGGAGGCTCTTGCCGAGCAATATTGTCTAAAACCTCTTTAATATTTTCATACCGTAACTCATGCATATCTCTCTCTGACGGAGCAAAACCTAACAATGAAGCAAGGTCAAATTCGTTCAAAGTGAATACCTTTTGTCGCAACTCTTCGTATCCCCATGAACATACAATTATAGGATGGTGAAGATTAGCCAGTTCATTTAGCTTTTTTACGATATGAGGTCCGAGACCTTCTCTTGAATTATGAACGAATACCCATTTATCAAAATCTTGCTTCCAATGAGATAAGGCACCGTAGAAGTCTTCTATCTATTTTGGCAATTGCATCATCTGCTCTCATTTCGTTGGGGGCATATACCTGAAATATTGCACGCCCAGATCGTAAACATCCATCATTTTTTTTATCCCCATCTCTGCCCCATGGACGAACACGTTGAAAATCACTGGGATGACACTTCTCCATGATTTCCGAAAAAAAATCTTGAAACGCGTTCCCACACTTCTCCAAATAAGCTGCTTTAAATGCTACTTCATAGTAGGCACGCATCGATCTACCCAAACCATCATCTCCTGGAGAGCATAATACTTCGGCATACTTATTCGCAAGTATTACGCGATTACAACGACCATTATAGAACATAATTTCCATGATATCCAGCATCAATAAGCTGAATTGCGATATTATAACACACAAAGTTGCTGAGTAATCTTGCCTACGATTCCGCAGAATTACCTGTACAAGTATAGCTTATTCTCCATTAGCAAAAAACTTCTGTAGCAAGAAAATCTCATTTACTCCATGATTGACTTTTGATACAGTCATATGATCAAGGGCTATCATCTGTGTGATACACTGGGAGCATGTATTCCCAGGCAAAGAAAATAGAGGAGAGCGCCCTATGCTAAAAGATCTACTCTCAGACTTAGATCGTGAACAATTACAATCGCTCTTGCTGAAACTGGCTGAGCGAGAGCCTGCCCTTACCAATGTAATTGAAGAACTGGTTGGATTGCCGAAGCCTGTCTCACCTGAGGAGACGGTATCTCCACCGACCGTTTCACCCCAACGTGCTCAGGTAGATGCCAAAGCCGCAAGCCGTCAGGTCCGATCTATCTTACACAGTTTGGACCGGATGAGATCCTCTGAAGCTTACTGGCATGTGGGTGCGGTCGTCAATGAGGTAGGTAATTTGCTTGAGCAGAGCTGGACATTGATCCAGGCAGATGATGCCCGTAGCGCTCTCGCCCTGCTTGAAGCCATTACTCAAGCATACGTGTCTGACTGGACAGATCTGGATGACTCTGGACGGTGAGGCCAGTGAGTTCTTTCAAGAACTTGGTCCTGTCTGGACAGAAGCCGTTCTCAGTGCCGATCTTTCATCGGGGGAACGCAAAGCATGGGCAAAAAAGTTGGAGAGCTGGCAACAGGAAATCGACGATTACGGAGTCGACGAAGCCTTCGATGCTGCACATGATGCTGCACTCCAGGGCTGGGACGACCCTCAACTCCAACGTGTTTTGCAGGGAACCCATAGCAAAGACGACTCCTGGGATGGAGAAGTGGCTGAATTAACCGTTGCCCGGCTCCATATATTGGAGAGACGTGGGCGCTTGCAAGAGTATCTTCATCTTGCCAGAGCAGAAGGACAGCATGAGTCCTACGTTACCATGCTGGTACACCTGGGTCGCACGCAGGAAGCCGCTGACTATGGGCGAAAACATCTGGAGACAGCACAGGAAGCTCTTACTCTAGCTATGGCGCTGTATGACCGGGGAGAACGTGAGCAAGGCTTGCAAATCGCTGAGGGCGGTCTCCTGCTCCAGGGACCAAAAACATCTCTTGCAAAGTGGCTACGGGACGAAGCCGCGACGATGGGCGAGAAAACGCTGGCACTCACAGCCGCTGAGGTTGCCTTTCGCGAAGAACTGAGCTTAGACAACTATCTTCGCGTAGCAGAGATAGCCGGGGAACAGTGGCCGGAGCTGCGCGCGGATCTGCTGGAGTATGTACGCCACACGAAGTCATACGTTCCACAAGGGCAAGTCGATGTGTTCCTGCATGAGGGACTCATTGATGATGCTATAGCAGCAGTAGAACCCAACGCCACGCATACCCTGGTAGAGCGGGTCGTGGATGCGGCTGTGCAGTCACATCCCGAATGGGTGATCAAGGTTTGCCGACAGCAGGCGGAGCCGTTCATGGATGAAGGCAAAGCACAGTACTATCATGCGGCAGCTAGCTGGCTTGCGAAGGCGCGTACAGCCTATCAAAACATGGGCCGTGAAGATGAATGGCGAACATACCTGTCTGAACTGCTGGACCGTCATAAGCGCAAGTACAAATTAATGCCAATGCTAGAGGCACTGCGTCGTCGATAAAGATGAAGATTAAGGCCTGAGCAGTCTCACCGTCGAAGACCCGCCCCAACTCCTCGTGCAAAGCTTATTTCCTGTACGGTGCATATCCAGGCGGGTCCGCCCAATATCTCGATACCAGCGCCCGGTCGGCACAAGCTCCGCATATGTTACTTTTAGATATTGACCAAGACACCATAAGGCATTGTTATCATGTACGTCATTGCTTACTTCATTGGTTGCTTCGAGGTGGGTAATAAACTTTGTCATAAAATCTTCAAGTGTTTTTCCAGTTTCTCCTTGGTAAGCTTCCGTCTGTAAGGTTTGTAAGTATTCACGAGGAGAATAGCCTATTTCTAATTGTCTTCTGCCTCCTGATGTCTGTCCCCGGCCCAGTTGAGGCATAATGGGTAAACTTTCAACTAATCCCACAGACCAACCTGGAACGGCACAAATACGTCCATTATTGACTACTTCTAGTTTGGTCTGTCCCCGATGATTGCTTGAATATTCTTGCGGAAAATATACAAGCTCGTCTGTATCTAGTGCCTGTCTTAAGGTATCCCATATCCAGACATGTTTTTCGGTATTGACACGAACAGGTATTAAAGGATCAGCAGGAGAATGTCTGGTTTGATACATTTTTCCTTCTGCTGCGTGTTTAAGAATAGCTTCTTTCATTCGGTCAATAAGAAGGGGTGTTGGCATTGCCATGGGGGTTAATTCTAAACGATCAAACCCTTGTGGAATTTTTCTGTCTACAAGCTCTCTATTATGAGCAAATAGTTCTATAACCTGTTCTTGGGTTGGTATTGGATACTCTTTTCCATCTATTCCAATTATCCCAATGCTTTCTGATTTCGGAAGAAGCATGAGAATGCCGGTGCGGTTTAAGGTGGTAACGCAATGGGCATATTCCCTTTCAAGTGGAGGGAAAATATATGGAGGCATCACTATCCTTTTTTTCTCCTGAGGAGGCCTATTAATATCTCAAGTTCGTCTATGCCGATTATCGCTTCTCTACGCTCCATAACAGTTCTGCCCTCTAGTTTACTACCAGAGGGCAGAATGTTCCCAACAGCTTCTGTATATTCCCCGTTATTATGATCTATTGAGGTTTTTAGGCTAACCCAGGTATATTTGAAAACTGGTTCCCACCCCTACACGTCCAGATTCGCGCTTCTTGCGTGGCTCTCGATAAACCGTTTGCGGGGTCCGACCTCGTCGCCCATGAGCATGCTGAAGATCTTATCGGCCTCCACAGCCTCCTCGATGGTGACTTGTAGGATCGTGCGCTTTGCGGGGTCCATCGTTGTATCCCACAGGGTCTCCGGATTCATCTCACCAAGACCTTTGTATCGGCCCACTTCCGGCTCTTTGCCGTTATGTGTGGCCTTGTATTCGTCAATAATACTATCTCTCTCCTCTTCCGTATAGACATAGCGAGTTTGCTTGCCCACTTTGATGTGGAAGAGCGGAGGTTGCGCTATATACAAATGCCCGTCTGCGATGAGTTGTTGCATATGTCGGAAGAAGAAAGTCAGCAGCAGCGTGCGGATATGAGCTCCATCAACGTCAGCGTCGCACATAATGAGGATGCGACCGTAGCGTAGTTTGGCTTTATTGAAGTACTCATCAATCCCTACACCGATGGCCGTTATAATATTCTTGACCTCTTCATTTTTGAGGATCTTGTCAAGTCCCACGCGTTCGACATTCAGGATCTTACCACGCAAAGGGAGGATGGCCTGAAAATGCCGGTCACGCCCTTGTTTTGCACTATTATGAACAAAAACGCCGCTTGCTAATGCAAAGTTATGCGTATTGGGAACTTCGACATCGTATACATCTATCTCATCCTCTAATGGTTCAACAGCTGTAACGCGATGGTTATAGCTAGCGACAGCTTCATAGGCTTGAGGAGTATCGCCATCAAAGTATCGCTGACAGAATTTATCAAAGCGTAACAGTGACGAATCACGTATTGAAAGACGATGTGCATGATAAGCATCAAGATCAATTTTACCCTCTGCTTCAAATTGCTTGAGGGCAGCAATTGTTTTTCGATAATAAGTCTGGTGCAGTGCATTATGACGCTTTACTCGGAAATCTGGCGTCCACTGTTCTCGTGTCTTTCCACGGCGCCATGCAAGTAACTCCTCATCCTTCCACTGCGCTTTCGCATATTGAGAATGCGCTTCACGTGCCTCCAGGTTGCTTTCAAAGTGAGCACGAACACGCTCTGCCTGCATATGCCGATTTGCCTCATCGCTCCAATATTCGCGCTGAGCCTGATTGAGTTGTGCAAGAGTCCTTTCACGATATGCTTCGTTGGTATGGTAAAACTCAAGCCATTTCTCAGCCATATAAGCTTTGTAGGTTTCATCTTCCCATTGTGCTTTAGCGTTTGCTGAAAGGATAAGCCTTGTTTCTAGGTGGTGCATACGTGCACTCATAAATGTACGAAACTCTTCGCTTTGACGAATTGCGCGGCATTTTTTGATTGTTTCTGCACTATGAAGTGTGTATGCTACCTGCTTACGGTGAAGCTCAAGGTGCTCCTTAGCGGGTAGGCGTCTGATGTTTGTTGGGTTGTTATTGCGCTTATTAAAGTCAATGTGATGACAATGGTCTCCCTCATCAACGGAATAGACGTCCTTCCAACGGTTATACCAGTCAGCCAGCATATGTGTAAAGAGCCACCAATTGGATCGTGGATCTTTTACCATCTCGTATCCCTGGATGGTAATCCCTGGTTCCTTCATATCGGATATTTTACGATATAGCGGCATAAGGGAGACACCCGGAGTCAGTTGTGCAGCCTCTTTGTAGCTACCGTCGCGCAACATAAAGCGGTGATCAGGGGTGCAGACAATGGTTTCTCCATTATCCAGCGTTACCCGAAGCACTTTGGCATGTGCTTTTGTCATGCGTGCATTGATCAAGCGCTCCAGTCCAATAGTGCCATCCTTGCGAATAGTATAACCGAAGTGCTCTTTTCCCTTAGACTGTTCCATCACCAGATCACTGAAGCTGAGAGAACGACCATCGGCAAGCGCGACCAGTGTATCTCCAGAGAAACAGCCACCGGCCGAATCCCCTTCCACCAGATAGAGTTCACAACGGTCGGCCTGTTTCTCGCTACAATCGGCGAGTTTCCCAGGTAACGTTGTGTCCAGCGCGTTCTTACGTTGGATAAGATCACGGGCGGCGCGAGCTGCTTCACGCGCACGTGCAGAGGTGAGACACTTATCAATAATCGTTTTGGCCTCGCCCGGTGTCAGTTCCAGGTATACCGTGAGCATTTCAGAGGTGATAGCTTCGACAATCGGGCGCACTTCAGCGTTATTGAGTTTACTCTTCGTCTGGGCCTCAAACTGGGGGTTGGGGATCTTGACACTGACTACTGCCGTCAGACCTTGACGTACATCATCACCCGTCAAATTGCCATCCTTCTCTTTGAGTATGTTGGCTTTGCGGGCATAATCGTTGAGTGTACGCGTGAGGGCGCTGCGGAAGCCAGTGATATGCATACCACCGTCAACAGTATTGATCCCATTCGCGAAAGAGAACTCGGTACAGGTCCAACTGTCATTATATTGTAAGGCTATCTCAACCTTCATATCGTCAACATCACGCGTAATACTGACAGGTCGAGCCTGCAACTTGTTGCGATTCTTATTTAGATAACGTACAAACGAGATCACTCCCCCTTCAAAATAGAAGGTTGCCTCACGATCTGTACGTTCATCAGTCAAGCTAATGGTCAGACCTCGATTGAGATATGCCATCTCACGAAAGCGTTGCGCAAGTACATCGAAGCTATAATCGCGCGTCTCCATCACAGTGAGGTCTGCCAGGAAAGAGGTAATTGTTCCTGTTCCCTCGGCGGATCCTATGCTCAGTAGTGTTGTGGAGGGAATCCCTTTTTCGTAGCGTTGTCGCCAGAGACGCCCATCGCGCTTGACATCAACCTGGCACCACTCTGAGAGGGCA
Source organism: uncultured Chloroflexia bacterium (assembly GCA_963814985.1). GTDB lineage: Bacteria > Chloroflexota > Ktedonobacteria > Ktedonobacterales > Ktedonobacteraceae > CAWFFV01. The sequence goes on from CAWFFV010000058.1 coordinate 131,136, forward strand.
TTAACGACCGAAACACCAACACCATGCAGACCACTACTGATCTGGTAACCCCCGCCACCAAACTTCCCGCCAGCATGTAGCACCGTCATCACAACTTCAAGCGTCGAGAGACCTGGGCGCTGGTGGTGCTCATCGACAGGGATACCACGTCCATTATCCTCAATGGTTACCGAGCCATCAGTATGAATGGTGACTCTGACGGTATCGGCATAACCAGCCATAACCTCATCAACGCTATTGTCAACAACTTCGTAGATGAGATGGTGTAGGCCGCGCTGATCGGTTGCCCCGATATACATTCCAGGGCGCACACGTACAGCCTCTAAGCCTTCGAGAATCTGAATATTCTGTCCACCATAGCCGTTGTTCTCACTACCGTTTATCTTCCCGCTATTCCCATTCCCATAGCCGCTGTTACTATTATCGTTCACATTACCATCACTGTTCGCATTACTATTTCCATCATGATTAAGTAGAGCATCGTGGTCTTCAGGGAGGTGCTCTGCCATCGTCGATTCTCTCATCTTCGCCATAGAGCCTGTATATTCCTTTTGTTCAGTAGCCACAGAAAATGCGGCCCTCATCGCCTGAGAGGCAATAGGAGAATGCCGTCATTAACCCTCCCTGCTACCTGGTGGCAAGCAGCAGAAAGAGCTTTGCTCTTAGGAGCTCCCTTTGCAGGGAAAATGCTAGCCTTGCTAAGGATTTACATCCGTATAGGAAACACGTCTATACAAACGCTTATGCGTTTTAAAGAGGTGAGTTCTTGCAGAAAGTTGGCCCACACCTATAAATAGGTATTCTGATAGAGCATAGAAAATGTGGTAATGTGACCACATTCTGTTACATCATTATATCATATTCCGCTTGAGAGAGAAAGCACATAGGTTGAACGGACAACCCGGACGAACCATAGAGAGATAGCACCACAGTATCCTTCCGGAACAGAGGTGCAAGAGAAAAGGAGAGCATCATCCACCAAAGATGCCCCCTATCAGATATGGATCTAATACCGATTCCCTGGAACTGGTCCACTCATTGGTGGCATACTGGGAGACATCCCCTGGATTGGCGGCATATTAGGAGACAGCCCTGGCATCGGCATACCAGGCATCGGTTGCATTTGCTGCATAGGTTGCTGTACATGAGCACCAGGAATGTTATTAGCGCAGTAAGGGCAGAAAGCCCAACGTAACTCCAGAAGACGCTCACATTTGGGGCAGGAACGTTTGAGCTTTTGACTGCATGATGGGCAGACCTGGAAGTCTGATTCGACACGTGCATGGCAGTTGTTGCAAGTCTGGCGCTCCGTCATCTCTGCCAGGAGAGACTCTTCCTCCAACTGGCGCTCGTAGATCTCTGCCAGTGTCTGGCGGGGACGGAGAATCATATAGATGAAGAGGCCGCCAACAAAGAAGACTGCTACCAGTACCGTTGCGAGAACCTGCGAGAAAAAGTCTTGTGTGCGCGAACGTATATCACGGAATGTCCAGATGACCAGACTCAACCAGAAGATGACCAGAAAGGACACTGTACAACCTATAAGGGGGCCTACTAACCCCGTTAAAGTAGTGATTGTGTTTGGCGAAGATGCGGCAGGGAATAGAAGAGATGCTATATTTGCGTTCACTGGATAAACGCCCCTTTCAGAATAGAAAATTTGGAACTGCATTCAACTTGCAACGTGTTGCGCTTACGATGTTTTAGGCTACATTTCACTGAATTACAACGTTCTACGAGGCTACAAGACTACACTATTAGGACTAAGAGATGGATAACTCTTAGAAATTTATTCGAACACAAGTGTTGTTATTCCTCCTCCACGTATGCTCACTTGTATGGATGGGGTCTCTAAAGAAAGCGTAGATGCCTCGATCGGCTCTCTACGATCTTCCAGCAGGTTTGCCATATATGCTTGTGTAAAGACAAACCCTGGAGAAATAGTTGCATCCACTCCATGAGCCAGCGGGTTATAGATACGTACAACTGTTCCCTGTCCTTGATTGGAGCGCTTGATGGCACTGACCACTAGCTCACGCGGCTCTACAGCGATAAGTGTGGCCCGTGAGGAGAGTTGTCCCTCGTGTTGCTCGGTCACCTGCACTCGCGTTGTTATGGGAATGTTAAAAGCCTGAGCTTCACGTAAGATGAGTGCATCATCAATCTCCCAGGTGCCAGCATGTGGGACCAGTGCATAATCAAATTCGTGGTGTCCCAAACATTGTGCCTCTGGCGTGTGCTCCATTGGGCCAGCATGTCCGTGACGCGTAGAGAGATCACCACGCGAGAGCCACTCTACACAGCGCAGCAGGGTTAAGGCAACCGCCTGCCCTTCTTCATTGTGAATGATCTCATACTCTGGCAAACCACGATTGAGAACTCCTAATCCAATCTCACCATTACTGATATCAACAAAGCGCTTTTGCGGAAAGGTATTCACTGGCTCCTCCGCCCAATCTGTGATATCTGCCGGACGTGGTTGAGCAACAGGGCGAGTCCGTACTTCGAAAGTACCCTCAGCAACAGCACACTCTACTGTATATGATACAGGAAAGGTCACACGCAATCGATGATCTTTCACCTTATTTTCTATACTGGTATGAATGTCAATGCGACGAACACCCGGCGTGAGAGAAATTTCGCTCACAATGGAGCAAATGGTTAAACGAGAACTGCGCTCACTGCGATTGGCGGCACAGGCACTGGGTAAGGCCCAACGTCCACTGACACGTAAGGTAGCATATACCAGCCCTGCACTGATAAGATCTATTTTTGGTGGTTCCACTGGTTCACACACAAGCAGATCTTGTTCAGGTGGACAGTAGTTGTACAGGTCGCCAACATCTCCCTCATCTGTAAAGCGATTTAAACCTGCAAAAACAGTATTTGTTAGCTTATCTGTTACTATGAGTGTGCCATCTTGAGCATTGACCTCCACACGGTAAAACTCGTTTTCAATCACATTTTGTTGTGCCAGCAGCATGCTCTGTACTCTCTGAGGCCTGGCTGACTCTCCATCCTTTAGCTCCTCTGCTTTGAGTCCGTGAGGATAGAGCCAGAAGGTCTTGAAGCCGTAGGCGGGAAGATCAGCCGCGACAAAATCAATGGTTTCACGTGCCTGATCAACTAGAGTGACCTCGAACATCTGAATATCATCACGCATTAGAAATTCCAGAATCTGCTCTCCGGCTAGAGAAATCTCATGCTCGTTGACAATAACTCGTCCTCTGGGGGCGATCATTACTTCAATATATATCACGCCTGGTTGGGGGGAATGATGGACATGGTGAAGGGGTGAATTGGTGTAGTCTTCAATATATACATTGGAAATGAGGTGCGTCTCACCCATTTTACCTATTGTAGAGAAGATCATCGTTTGAGCCATGTGAATGAGTTCTGAAGAAGTGCTGACTCCCGAAAGGGCGACTGCGGTAGCCAGCACTTCGCGGGCGATGGGCGTAGAGCCTATTTCCTGTCTCCAGCGGTTGACAATATGGTAGGGCATCTGTTCGCCACGTTCGTCGATGATCAGTGCGTTGTGGAGCGAGCCAGGGACCTGGATAGTACTCTGAACGTGCTCGGTACGCGGACCAGGAGCAGGATTAAAGACCACGATCGGTACTGGCTGGTTATGCAGGTCTTTGGTGGTGAAAGGAGCATTGGTATTTGTCATTGCCACAATCTGTTGCATGGACTGATCGATGATACTCTCACTGATCTGCTGGCTTTGTGCGAAACGAACGCTGTTTTCGCGATGTACCTGGTCAATACTACAGCCACAGATACTATCATGAGGGTGATTCTGTAGAAGGTATTTCCATGCCGTGCGGACTAGCCCTTGTGGATAGGTGGCTCCCAATGCTGTGGCCCAGGTCGAGAGCGGCTCTACCCAATGCTCTAGCAGATGTTCGCTTGCGGTATTTTGCTGCTTGATCCATATGCGCGTAGAGAGGATCGAAGGGAGCAAATGTGCATATTGGCTGCTGCGCATTTCACCACTGAGGGTATCGAAATGCGAATTTTGCTGGCGTACCTGTTCAATATATTGAGGAAGTGTGCCGATCTGCACATGAATAGAATCGTAGTGTTTCTCGTTCGCCGGGTTACTCCCGAGATGGGTAAGAATTTTCTCATGTTGGGGATCGATATGAGTAAGGAGTTTATTAGCTTCTTCGATGACCTCTGGCAGCCCATCCTGTGGCTCAAGGTGATCAGAGCCATTCATAAAGAGGAGGGTGCTTGTCGTAGCTTTTGGCAAAATATTAGAGGTGAGTAGTTCAACGCGGGTGACAAATTCTGCTGGATTCAGCGGCATCAGTCTGGCGTTTGAGTAACCAATCGGATCAGCGAGATGGATCACCAGAACTTTCGTTCCATCAGGGGCGGCCCAATAAAATTCGCTCTTGTGAGCTTCTGCGCCTACACCACGCCAGAAAACTGCGCTATCAATCTCGCAGCCCCGAAGAATCTGCGGCATCTGGGCGATGTGCCCAAAGCAGTCGGGAACATAGCCTACACTCATTGGAGTACCAAACTCAGCGGCACGCCGTAAGCCAATCTGCAAGTTGCGAATGAGCGCTTCGCCGCTGACAAGAAACTCATCGGGTTGTAAGTACCATGGTCCTACCTGGATACGTCCAGAGCGTATATGGCGCTTCAGGCGCTCTTCTTGTTCTGGTTGTATCTCTAAATAATCATCGAGAACGATAGTCTGACCATCAAGCATAAAATGACAAAATTTCTCATCTGAATCTAAGATATCGAGCAGCCTGTCAATAGTTTTTACTAGCCGAATACGAAATTGCTGAAATGTTTGGTACCATTCACGGTCCCAGTGCGTATGTGGGACAAGAATAATCGTAAGTTGCTTGTTCATAATACTCCTTTGATGAAATTAAGAAGCATATTTGATGAATATAAAAGGCTAACTTGTTGATGGCAACTACTCAGGCCCCTGTTCCTGATTCCGAAGCGCCGCAGGCGCTTTGCAACCCGTTTTATGTGGGTTGTGTTGCTCGTAGTGGAGGTTGCGCCGCAACCTCCACTACGAGCAACACAACCCACATAAAACAAGAGTGAGCCACCGCAGGTGGTGAGGAGACCTGAGTAGTTACGATTTTTCGCCAGAGCGAAGTAAACTGCATTTTTTGTACTACATGCAAGGCTTATCCTGTAGTGAAAATCATTATATCTGATCGAAGAATAGCATGGCAACTAAGCAAATTACAGAATTACAGGACTCTCCATTCTTCAGGGGAAAAGTGAGGTGCCCTGACGGAGTGCGAGGTGTCCTCGCAAAAATTCTTTTCCCAAAATCCCCCTGAAGGATGGAAACCCAATTACAGAGATGTAATGCTGGTGGAGGGGAAGAGGATTCAGAACAAAAAACATCACTTTTTGCAAGTAGTAGTACTTATGTCTTATTTTTGAGCAGCATGTGAAATGGTATGATATGTTCTGAGTTGATGCTTTTTAATCTATCAAAAGACTGCACAGGCTCTCGCCTCTTTGAAAAGCAAATGAGGTCGCACGAAATAGCTTCTATGGTAAGCCAGTGCTGTGATATCGTTGTTTTGTACTTAAAGGAGGTTGTCTATGGCAAGTGGTAGTTATGCTAGAAAAAAGCCTATACCACGACAGCCTGTCCACACTCAATCCTTTGTTCCTGCACGAGCTACACGTCAACTTCAATCGGTAGCTATTGAGGAAGAATCCGAAACAGGCATATTGCCAGGGCGTCCTACGATTAGTAAGGCCCTTCAAGTTGCGCTTCCCGCAAGCAAGCCCTCTAAGCCGTTCAGGCCAGGATTTATACCTTTCAACAGGATCGTTGATGAGTATGCACCAGACCCGTTGCAACGGCACAAGCCCTGGTTGAATCGGTTAACCATTTCCATTAGCATTGCCGTCGTTTTTGCTCTTGTGCTTCTCTCGGCAGGAATGTTCCAGCGAACAGGCGATGCCCAACTGATCAGTTACTTTGGTGGCAAGGCGTATGATGTTCAATCCGCTAGCTGGCAAATGAATGGGCCTATGTCTCCCAAGGTTCCAATTCCTACCAATGCTGGTCCCTACTCTGTTTTAGGTAAACCAAGTATTAGTGTCAATTTCATCAATCAGGTCCTTGCAAGCTACCACTCGCCTGCATCTGGCAAGGGGCAGACCTTATATGATCTTGGGATGAAATATGGTATTGATCCGGCCTTTGCGCTGGCCTTCTTTATGCATGAAAGTACTTTTGGCACCGCTGGCGAAGCGCGGGTGAGCCTCTCACTGGGTAATTTACGCTGTATTCCTAATTACCTTTGTCGGGATGGATATGCATGGTTTAGCTCCTGGGAGAGTGGTTTCGAGGCATGGTATCGTTTGATCCGTAACCTCTACGTTGCACAATGGGGCCTTACCACCGTAGAGCAGATTATTCCTAGATATGCACCTACTGCCGACAACAACAATGAAGCAGCCTACATTGCCTCACTCAAGCATTCTCTGGATACCTGGCACGCGGGTATTCTCAGGCCGTGATCAAACCTTGTTCGAGAGCCCTGCTGAGTGCCTCGGTACGGCCTGAGACATTGAGTTTTTGATAAATGTTTGCTAGATGGAAATTCACTGTCCGTTCGCTCACATAGAGTCGAGCGGCAATTTCTTTATTGCGCAATCCTCGTGCCAGCAGGCGTAGTACTTCCAATTCTCGCGCTGTGAGCGTATCATAACGCGTGTTGCCGCGTCCCTGCTTACCGAAGCGTGAGAGTAATTTACCTGCGAGTTGTGGCTGTATTACAACCTCACCACGTGCTACCACACGTATCGCCTGGGCGAGTTCATCGGGAGTAATATCTTTCAAGATATAGCCATTTGCCCCTGCTCGTAGCGTCTCATATAAGTACTCCTCGCGATCTTGCGTTGAGAACAGTAATACCTTTGTGTCGAGGTTCAACTGTTTAATTTGGTGAAGGGCTTCCAGGCTTTGTCCATTGGGCAGTTGCGAATCCATCAATACGACTTGTGGCCCAAGCTCCAACGTTTCGCTCACCGCCTGAACTCCATCGGCTGCCGCACCAACCACTTGCAAATCCGGGTAGGATTCAAGGAGTCGATGGAGTCCAGCGCGTGTGACTGCTTGAGTCTCGACAATCAGGATACGTATGCGCTTATCAGGGGTGGGAGATGGTAGCTGCGCTGGTTCATCAATTTTTGTGGTTGTTGTATCGCTCACTATGCCAACTGTGGGAACGTGAGATATGTAGGGGACGCGAGCCAGAACGCGCGTCCCTCGCTCTCCCTGTGGGCTTACTTCCAGAGTACCTCCCAACTGTTCAAGACGATAGCGCAGGTCACTGACGATAGGAGAATCAGCCGTGGATGAGATTACAGCATCTGGAGGTACAGGAACTATGGCAAAGTGAGGAAGCGCTGTGTCGTAGGTCGTCTCATCGGATATTACCATCTGTGTTCCGATATTTATCCCATCGTCTTCAACACCCATCTGAACATCGTCTGGTCCATAGGCAAGTGTGAGGCGTAGTTTACGTGCTCCTGTATGCTGCTCCACCTGATAGAGGGCCTCGCGTGCAATCAAATAAAGCACACGTTCAGTACTGGCAGAGAGGGTATGCTCTTTTGGTTTACCCTGTTCATCAACGCCAGAAAACAAGACGCGACTGGAGAGTCCCAACGTCTCGGCTGTTTCCTCGGCAATACGAGATAGTGCCTCCGCTAACGTTACACCCTCTAATTCGGCAAGCGGCAGATCCTCAATTGATGATCGGACCTCATAAAGCATCTCCCGCGTCATATGCTCCAATATCTGCAAGCCGTCGCGTACTGCGTACATCTCAGCAATATTCTCTCGTGCTCCTTTGTCTACCAGAGTTTGTAGTGCGTTCAGTTGAATTAACATTGTACTCAACATGCCTAATAAACGCTCAGGAGGATGGTCTGGGGGAGCACTGCTGGTTAGCATGGTATCTCTTCTCCATTGTCAGGTGGTCATGGGTCATCCCGGTAACTATTCAGGTCCCTTTTTCTGATTCCTCAGCGCCTACGGCGCTTCGCAGGTTGTTTTATGTGGGTTGCGTGTTTGCGCCGCAAACACGCAACCCACATAAAACAAGAGCGAGCCACCGCAGGTGGCGAGGAGACCAGAATAGTTACCGGGATGACTCATGCTGGACTACTGTAGGGACTTCATCTCAAGTTTGCCATTCTGGGTATCAATATCAACTGTATCACCGTCGTGCATTGTGCCATCCAGAATAGCACGGGCAATACGGTTCTCTACCTCTTTTTGGACAACACGTTTGAGAGGACGTGCTCCAAACTGAGGATCATAGCCTTCGTTGGCAAGGAAATCCTTAGCGGCATCACTGAGTTGCAGAGTGATATGGCGCTCTGTCAGACGCGGACGCAAACGATTGATCTGGATATCAACGATATTTTTCATCTGCTCGCGGCTGATCTGGCGGAAGACGATCACTTCGTCGATACGATTGATAAACTCAGGACGGAAACCCTCTTCGCGTAGTCGTTGTCGTACCGTACGCTGAATCTCTTCCTCGTCCATACCATCATATTCATGTAGCCAGCGATTGCCAACGTTGCTGGTCATGATAATGACCGTGTTCTTGAAATCAACTGTGCGTCCCTGTCCATCGGTAAGACGTCCATCGTCAAGCAGTTGTAGCAAGACGTTGAAGACCTCTGGTGCCGCCTTCTCAATCTCGTCAAGCAAGACAACACTATAGGGATGGCGACGCACAGCTTCAGTCAGTTGCCCACCTTCTTCATAGCCAATATAGCCAGGAGGGGCACCGATCAACCGCGAAACGCTATGTTTCTCCATGTACTCTGACATGTCGATCCGCACCATGGCCTGTTCGCTATCAAAGAGAAACTCTGCCAGAGCACGCGCCAGTTCTGTTTTCCCTACGCCTGTTGGTCCCAGGAAAAGGAAGCTGGCAAGCGGTCGATTAGGGTCCTGCAAACCTGCCCGTGAACGTCGGATTGCGTCTGAGACAATCTGCAAGGCCATCTCCTGTCCTACGACGCGTTCACGTAAACGTTCCTCCATCGAGAGCAATTTTTGTACCTCAGCCTCCATAAGTTTGGAGACAGGGATGTGCGTCCACTTGGAAACGATCTCTGCAATATCCTCGGAATCAACTTCTTCTTTGAGCATACGTGCACTTTGTAAATTTGTTAACCTGGACTCCATCTCCTGGATACGTTGTTCAAGTATTTATGATGGTACCATATTTCAGTCGTGCCATTGCTTCGTAGTCATACCGACGTTCGGCTTTCTCATACTCTACCTGAGCCTCCTCCATTTGCTTCTTGAGCCGACGCATCTCTTCGACAGGTTCACGCTCACTTTCAAGTGACAGACGCATGGTATGCAATTGTTCGCTTAAATTGGCAATCTCGCGTTCGACTTTCTCACGCCGTTCGCGGCTGGCGGGATCGGTCTCTTTCTTTAACGCTTCCTGCTCTACCTGCAACTGGCGGATTCGCCGATCCAGAGCGTCAATCTCGCTGGGAGTGCTATCCAGTTCCACGCGGCGATGGCTACCTGCTTCATCCACCAGATCGATAGCTTTATCAGGCAAGAAACGATCGGTGATATAACGATTAGAGAGCATGGCCGCTGCCACCAGAGCACTATCCTGGATACGCACACCATGATGTACCTCGTAGCGCTGCTTCAGTCCGCGCAGGATGCTGATGGTGTCTTCGACAGAAGGTTGATCGACCAGTACAGGTTGGAAACGGCGCTCTAAGGCGGCATCCTTCTCAATATGTTTACGATACTCATCAAGTGTAGTTGCACCGATGCAGTGTAGTTCACCACGCGCAAGCATCGGCTTGAGCATATTCGAGGCGTCCATTGCTCCCTCTGCTGCCCCGGCTCCAACCAGGGTATGTAACTCATCGATGAAGAGAACAATCCCGCCTTCGGCGTTGGTTACTTCTTTGAGGACGGCTTTCAAGCGCTCTTCAAACTCACCACGGAATTTGGCCCCAGCCACCAATGCACCAAGGTCGAGGGTGACAACCTGCTTATCTGCAAGGGTCTTTGGAATGTCGCCACGTACAATGCGTTGGGCCAGTCCTTCGACGATGGCAGTCTTACCAACGCCAGGTTCACCAATCAACACCGGATTATTCTTTGTACGTCGGCTCAAGACCTGGATCACGCGCCGAATCTCCTCATCACGTCCGATCACTGGATCAAGCTTACCCTGGCGTGCCAGTTCTGTCAGGTTACGACCATACTTTTCCAGAGCTTGATATTTATTCTCCGGGTCCTGATCGGTCACGCGCTGTGAACCGCGAATAGTGGTAAGTGCTTTCATTACCAGATCGCGGGAAAGACCAGCAGCCTTCAGAGCGCGTTGTGCTCCCCCATCGCCAGCGAACATGGCAAGGAGCATATGCTCAACGCTCAGATATTCATCCTTGAAGTGGGTCATTTCTTTCCAGGCATCTTCCAGCACTTTGCGTAAGCGTGGCGAGATACTTGGCTCATTTCCACCATAAACACGTGGCGTACGTTCGATCTCATTCTCGATGATACGTTGTGCCGCTGAAAGGTTACCTCCAGCTTTCTGGATCACCTGTTGTACGACTCCACCCTCTTGCCGTAACAGGCAACTCAGGAGATGCTCAGGTTCAATAGACCCATGGTTGTACTCTTTGGCGATTTCTGATGCTTCATGGATAGCTTCACGTGCCTTGTCTGTAAAGCGTTCTATCTTCATTTGCTGTTTCCCTCTCTCCCGATTAGAGTGTTTCCTATGAATAATATATCATATTGAGTAGTTTATTGCAAAAAATATGAGTGCTATTGTATCAAACATGGAGAGATTATTTGATATTTCGGATGTGCCCCTACACCTTGTCGGCTATGATATACTTGAGCCACCATGGAACAAGATGTAGGAGCTAATCAACCACAATTACAACCTGCCGAGAAGCGATTGGGAGCAGCAATTGAAAGCGTACTCTTTGTCTCCGGACGTCCATTAGAGTGCTCCGAACTGCGTAAATTGCTCGATGTTGATGATATACGTTTACAGTCTGCTCTTCAGATATTGGAACAAGATCTGATCAGCCAGGAGCGTGGCATTCGGCTACAGCGTCTGGAGAGACAGGTGCAACTTGTAACGGCACCAGAAAATGCTCGCTATGTTGCTGCCCTGCTGGGTCTGCCCATGACGGCTAAACTGACCTCTGCTGCTATGGAGACGCTGGCCGTGATTGCGTATCGTCAGCCGGTGACTCGTAGCCAGATCGAAGCGATACGCGGTGTGAATAGTGATCGTGCCCTGGCGAGTCTGATCCAGCATGGTCTGGTTGCTGAAGTGGGACGTGCACAGACCGTAGGACGGCCAGCCCTTTTCGCCACTAACGCAGAGTTTTTACAGCAGTTTGGTCTGACGAGCCTGGAACAACTTCCTCAGCTAGCTTTGGGAGAGCACTACACATTACCGCCTGCACAGATTGAATTAAAGAGCGAGGAACAAAGCTAATGCGCATTGGTCGCCATATGCCCACACACTCGAATCTGCTAAAAGCCGCCGAGCTTGCCCAGCAAATTGGTTGTGAGACGATGCAGATTTTTGCCAGTAACCCGACAGGATGGCGAGCGCCAGCAGATGATCCTGAAGGGAGTGCAGCGTTCGCACAGGCGGCACGCGAGCGCCATCTGGACCCGGTGGTGATTCATGCCCCTTACCTCATCAATCTGGGTTCTCCTGATGAGATTAATTGGGAAAAATCTATTGCTTTGCTCACGTGGACAATGCGGAGGGGAGCACTCCTGGGCGTAAAGTACGTGGTCTTTCATACTGGCAGCCATCGTGGTTCTGGTGTCGAGGCTGGTATTGTCCGTGTCGCTCAGGGGATCACACGTGTCTTGCAGGAGGCACCAGCAGAAGTAGGTCTCCTGTTGGAGAACGATGTGGGAGCTGGAAACGCTCTTGGGCATCGTTTTGAGCACCTTGCAGCCATTCTTCAGCTCTTGCCGCAATATAGAGAGCAATTGGGTGTTTGTCTTGATACTGCACACCTGTGGGGGGCTGGTCATGATATCTCCAGTGCCGTGTCGGCTGAACAGGTCTTACAACACTTTACTGATCTTATTGAGCCAGCACGCCTCAAAGTGCTGCACCTCAATGATACTGCAATGGCTCTAGGGAGTCATCGCGATGTACATGTACGCCTGGGTGAGGGCATCATTGGTGAAGACGGACTACGTGTACTGCTCAATGATCCCCGGCTAGAGCATGTCGCGGTCATTATGGAGACACCCATTTTGACCGATGATCATAATAAAGAAGATTGGCAACACGATGCTGGACAGATCGCAAAGGCAAAGGGACTATTAGAGCCGTTACCTTTGCAGCAAGGAAGTGCTACTGGGTGACGGTCAGTGAAACCGTTACCGCTATCGCTGTTCCTGCCGAAGGGGTAATCACCACCGTTGCATTGTATGATCCAGGCATCTAGGCCAGCGGTGTTTATTGCCAATGTAACTAACGAGGTTGCCTGCGATACATTGTCTCCTGTGGTCGGACTCACCAGTAGCCAGGACTGCGATGGAGTTCCCACCTGCCATGTCAGAGTATCCCCGCCAACGTTGTTGACCACGATGGATTGTGCTGGAGGATTACTGCCAGTTGGAGTCTCATAGGTCAGATCGTTGGCACTCACTTGTAGTGCGGGTGGTGCAACAGCGATAGTGACAGGAATGGTGACAGGACTCCCAGTTGTCGGTTTGCCAGTATTTGGATCAATAGCGCTTACCATGACATTCGCTGTATAGTTCTTTCCTCCTATGACTCCAGTTGCATTAACAATGATCGTAACTGTCGTATTGGCCCCACCTGCCAGGTTTGTACCAGAGTTAGCGGAGAGCGAAACAAAGGGCGGGCTATCTGCTGTCAGAGTAGCAATCCAGTTGAGGGGCATATCACCGCTATTGCTAACCAGTATGGGTTGCCATGTTGTCCCGGTTGTAACATTTATCGTCAGCGAACCAGGGCTTACCAGAAGAGCCGGAGGAGCTAACACCGTTAGTCCTACCCCTATTGTTTGTGGACTTCCAATAATGGCCATGCCGTGGTTCACCGCAGCTAACGAGATTAAGCCTGTATAAGGGCCAGAGGGGAGGGCTGCCGATGTCACTTTTGTAGTAAAGTTTGCACTCTCTCCTGCTAGAATTGTCACTGTGTCAGGTATCACCCGTAGCCAGTTTTCCCCAGATCCCAGAGTCACTGTTGGGGTAATGGTGACATTGCCTGGACAGGCTCCACTCACACTAACCGTAAAGGTCCTGGTGGCGGGATCATTTCCTACGCCAACCTCAAAGCTTTGTACAGCGTCAGGCGGGACTTGAAGCGTACAGGCTGGTTGTAGTGTAAAGATGACGTGGACTGCCTGGGGGGCACCAACGAGCTTGTGGGTAAGGCTATCCGTTACTGTGATCGTCAGTGTCCCTCGATAGGTATTGGCAAGCAAGCCCATTGGCATGACGCCTATGTTGGTAGTTCCAGGAGTAGCAAGCGTTGCGGTTCCTTTCGCTGGAGAGGCAATGAGCCATGCTTCGTTGGCAGATGTTGTGTTTGCTGTGATCGTCCAGTTGAGTGAATGGTTACATGCTCCATATGCCTGCAAGGTTATGGCTTGCGTGGGGGGTGCTATTTGATCGAGTGCACCTACAAAGTTTAGAGTGGCTGAAGAGGGAAGAAGGGTACAAGCATCCTGGACCACAAAGGTCACCGGAAGCGTTTGTAAATTCCCCGCTATCGCATGTCCTGTCTGGTCAGTTCCGCTAATCGTGATGATACCGTTATAGGTTCCGGCAACCAGTGACTTTAAAAGTGAGACCTGCACAGCAAGCGAGGTTGACTGATGTGCTGTAAGCTTGCCGCTGGTTGGTGCTACTGCCAGCCATGCACCGCCGATGGTTGTCGTTGCTATTACGCTCCATCTAAGGGTCCCTCCACCTGCATTCGAGAGTTTTATCGTTTGGGCAGGTGGGTTACCATGTTGTCCAATGATACTCTGAAAGCTCAATGTGGTGTTGCTGGTTGTCACTGTTAGCAGTGGTGTGGTCGGTTGACCCAGTGTAAAGGTCACGAGGAGCGTCTGGGTTCCTGTCGATGTATTAAAGATGATAGAGCCAGTATAAACCCCAGGAGTGAGATATGTGGTGTTGATACTCACCTTTGGAGAGGCGGGAGTTGTCCCATTGGGCATGGCGATAGAAAGCCAGGAGGCATGGCTTAATGTGTGCCACTGTAAATGGTGTGTACAGTCTGGCGAAGCATCGAGGTCGATTGTCTTTCCACGTGGGGCAGGCTGAAGGTAAACACTGCTAAATGTGAGGATACCAGGTGAAACTTGCAAAGAACAGCCTGGCGTTATCGTTAGATTGACATACACGCTCCGCAGACTATTTATTGCTGCATCTGGTCCTTGGGTCTTGAAGGTAATAACCCCTTCATATGTCCCTGGCACCAGACTGCTGCTATTCACAGATATCTGCACATGTTCACTGCTGTTGCTTGCTATCGTATCGGATTGTGGCGAGGCGGAGAGCCAGCTTGCATTAGCTGTAACGTGCCATGGCAAAGGCTTGACTCCAGAATTGCTGACAGTAATCATTTGTGCTTGTGGAGGTGGGCTACCATCGACGTTCTTAAAGGGAAGGAGCGAAGGTGTCAATTGCAGAACTGCCTCCCGACCAGCACTCGACGGCATTACCTCTATTTTGATAGAAAGCGTAACCTCTCCTGCACTGGATGAAAAGATGATCTGAGCTTCGTAAGGGCCTGGCTGAAGGTGTGAGCGATCTATGGCAATCATGACCCGCCCACTTTGTTCACTGGCAATAGTCCCACTACCGGGGCTAACCTGTACCCAATCCTGGGTACAGGTGCCTTGCCAGGAGATGAGGCCGCCGCCGACATTGGTGAGTGTAATCGTCCTGATACTGCTACCTGTCTGGTCTCCTACACCAAAGTTCAGCGAAGTCGATGAGAGGCTCAGGTGTGGAGGGCGCAATGAAGCACTTTGCCCGGTGACCAGAATGGGAAACGAGGCGACTTTGTGAATTGCAGCATCTTCCGCATTGAGCGTATGTGGTCCACTGCCCCAGTTCTGGGTAGCAACCACCGTCTCAGCAAAGTTTCCCTGTTTATCAGCCTCTATCATCTGGTTACCATTGGTATCCACAATGGAGATAGTATCGTCGAGAGTAAAGCCAATGCGCCCATGAGGAGTGAAATGTGCACCCCGTAAAGTTACTGTGCCACCGACCATGACGTTCTGGGGGGTTACCTGTAACGAGAGTTGATTGATGTTAGAAGAATTCTTTGAGAGGGGTCATTATTACAGCGATACCGAAAATTCCACCCACTATAAGGAGGAACAGGAGCACAAAATATAGCCAGATGAATCTGGTGAAAGCTGGCGCGAAGTGTGAACGCCTCGATTTCAAGAGAACGGAGCCTGTATGTATTGGGCGAGGAGGTATGGTCATAGGAAGATGAGCCGGAGGACGTTCAACCTCTTTGTGCCAGGTCACTGGTTGCTCCATTTCATCTGTATCAGGCAAACGGTTGTTCCCACTGTTATCTCCTGGACTGATATAATCCTGTGATTGTGCTGTTGCGTTCGTGTTGCATACAGATTGTGCCAGGGACACCCTTGTAGAGTGCATTGTGTCGTTATAACGGGAGGATTGTGTCCCATTCCGACTCCTATCCAGAGAGTAGAAATGTGGCACTTTGAAAGCGGGCGGCCTCTCAAACGTACCCGCGTATAAGGGCTGTTCTGTGTCAGGTGAAGTGTTGGCTTGCTGCTCCTTTGCCAGATAGTGTAGAGACTTCCGCCCTGGCGAGGCCATAGTTTCACTACAAGCCAGGCAGTGACTGGCCAGCTCTGATATTAACTTGTTACAGCCTGGACATCGTATCATTCTCATGGGCGGTTTTCCCTTTACCTCACAATACCTCACAATACCTGAACCATCCCATTTTACAGAAAAATAAATGCAATAAACAGTGATCTGTTAGCTCAACCGTTTAATATACGGATTTGAGTTTCGAAACTACCTAATGAATGAAAGAAAAAATAGGATTGATTAAGACTTCTTATAAACAGTGTACCGTATGCTGCAAATCGCTTGACGCGCTTTTCCTATTACCCTACAATGGACACAACGTTTCCATATCTTTTGACCTGACCACTTCCAGGAGGGCTACCCATGAATCAACCACCATATGAAGGACCACCCATGCAACCTCCCAATGCTCAATCCCCGGAGTACCCGCATGATGCTCCAACAATGATGTCATCGAAGCAGCGGTTGCAATCGCAGCAACCGTACGGAGGACCACCCATGCAACCTCCCAATGCTCTACCCCCGGAGTACCCGCACGATGCTCCAACAATGATGTCATGCGCGGTTGCAATCTACTCCTCAGCCGCAGCCGCGATACACGCAAGTTCCACCTACGGGTATGCCTCCTCAGTCGCCCAGGCAAGGCCTATCTCCGGCGATAATAGCTCTATTGCTAGGAGTACTGGTTGTTATGATAGCAAGTGGTGTGGGCATCTTTTACTTTGTTGGTTCTAGTAAAGGTACTGCCTCCAATTATCAACCAGGAGCAACGGCTACTTCGGGTCAGCCACAAAACCCGAACAAAGTAGCCACAACTAGTTCTGGAAATCCAGCCGCTACAGCGGCAGCGAATACAGCAGTGGGAGCAACGGCTACGGCAAATACAGTAGTGGGAGCGACAGCTACAGCAATAGCCAGTAACCCAAATATAAATCCCTATTCTCCTGGTGGTGGAACACCTGTACTGAACGATCCATTGAACAGTAATAACTATAATTGGCAAACCTATAACGATACTGCGACAGGGAATGCCTGTCAGTTTGTAGGAAATGCTTATCATATAGTCAGAGCAGGAAATTATGGCGGGCCTTGTTTCGCGCAGAGCACCAATTTTAGCAATTTCACCTATCAAGTCCAGATGACCTTCTTCAAAGTCGGCCAGAAATTTAGTGGTGGAGGGATTGTGTTTCGAGCTGATAGTGTTGCCAGTACGTATTATTACTTTCAGGTCTACGAGAGTGGGAAATATACCCTCATCTCATGTGCAGGCAATGATTGTAGCCATGAGCTGGCCGGGTATCCAGCACAACCTCAAGCCATCCCCTCATTTAATACAGCACCCGGACAGCCCAATACCCTTGCAGTTGTCGCAAATGGAAGTTCATTGACGATCTATGTAAATGGGAATCTGGTCGTGGGGCCTGTGACGGATGCTGCATATAGTCATGGTATGATCGGCGTTTATGCGGAAGGTGGCTCCGAAGGTGGCCCTGGTGCAACTGCCGATATCGCTTTTAGCGATGCAAAAGTGTGGCAGTTGTAATGGGTCCCTGTGCCAAATAGCCTCACTCTTCGTGTAAATCATTATCTATGGCGATTCCAGGTAGCGTTGTAAAGCCGAAACGAAAGCCAGAGGGATACGCGCGGAAGCTATGTTCTGGTAAGGCGGGGCGTTGTGCTAACCAGGCTTGCACCTGTTGCCTGGCGTGAGCCTCGTCTCGTGCATAGACATGGGTTAACTCGCTCATCTTGCCGTTGCTCGCAAAGATGATCCACAAGGTCAATAGCTCTCTCTCCATTGTACTCCTCCGCATCGCCTCTACTTGACGATTTTGTTATAGGTTTCGACCATCGTTGTGAGAGCTTCGTCTTGTCCAACAAGTTTCTCCAGTTGCTCCTGGTATACTCCCAATGCTCGATACTTGTTGTGAATAATCTCATGCCTTGCACTGACAGAAAACCCGTTCAGTGCTCGATTCATAGCCTGACAGGTCGACTCAATGTTTTGTCGTAACCGTGCGACTTCGCTCTGCGACATAAGAGAGATCCCTTTCCCATTGTTTATTTTGTATTGACACGATCTAATCTTTAATGGCATACTTTGAGCAAGCAGATAGAAGTACTTATCATCTCACTCAAAGGGAAAGATAACAGAGGTGCTCCACGATATTTGGGCCTATGCACTCCGCCAACGAGGGGTTGCTTACCTGGATCGTGGGGAGATTACAGCAGGCCTGCTGAACTTCGCAGTTGCCGACAAGGACTTTGTGGCTGCTGTGCACGATGTCAATGTAGCAAGAACCCTGAAATCTCACCTCTCTGTACAACGCAATGGATTGATCTTGCTAGCAGCAGGCAGGGCATATGCACATGTTGCGCAAAACGAGCAGGAACTCAAGGTGGCAATGAAGGTGATAGACCTGGGAGGAGAGGTGATAGGAAAAGATAGCGATGATACAGGTATACCTGCAAAGCTTGACGAAGAGAGATATCACCTTGACAGGGGACAGGTATATATGGCCTCACCAATGGCGGCTGCACGCTTTCCTACAAAGGCCCGCCAGGAATTTGAGCATGCTACCAGATTGACAAAACCAATTTCTAAAACTCGCCATGCAGAGAATGCCATTCGTCAAGCCGAATCCTATTTCCTTGAAGGAGATTATGTACTGGCAACAGCGTATACAGAGCATGCCATTCCACCCGTCCAGGCCGTCGATTCAAGTATGAACGTGTCCCGTCTTGAAGCACTCTACAGGGGATTGAGAACAAGCAAATTCGGTACAGAGTTCAGATGTGGCACGCTTAGGGATAGCACTTCTGAAGGTTCAAGGCTCCGCATACTTTCATTAGATGGATGCTCGGTGAACATGGGATAATAGGCTTATTGGTCTCTCTATTCGTTAGAGAAAGAAGTATTCAGTCTTCCAAAGGAGCAATGCGATGAGACGCAGCTTAGAAGCATCACGATCTATCACAATTCCAGGTGAACCCTATCTCCTCGACCCTGTCTATACTCCGTTTGCCCTGTTGTTTGCAAAGACAACCGTTATTTCTCGTCGGAGCGACAAGAATGACGATGATCCACAACCGACATCTTCAGATCCAGTGACAACGACAAAAGACTCAAATGACCCCACCGACGATGAATTTTTTGATTGGAGAAATGACGATTGACCTACATTCTTGTGCTGAGTTGGCTGCAGGATACTACAGCACTCCGCATCATTCGCGAATTGAAGCAACGTGGTGCTGACGTGGTATTCATGGATACAGGCTCCTTTCCGCAACACATTAGCCTTGACGTAACTTTTGCAGCAGGAAGATGGGAAGGAACATTTAGCTATGAGGGAAAAAAACACGAGCTATCAGCAATGAGAAGTGTGCTCGTGCGGAGACCGAGCCACTATCAAGTGAGCCGAGATGCACCTGAGCCAATTCAAGCATTTCTTGAGAATGAAGCATTAAAAGGTTTCGGTGGAGTTTTACGTTCCTTAACACATGTATTTTGGATGAATTCATTAGATGCAAGTCGATCAGCAAATTTTAAGCCTGTGCAGATGCGAGTTGCGGCAGAAGCAGGGATGCTCGTTCCTCATTCACTCATTACGAATACGCCAGACGCAGTACGCCGTTTTTATGAGGAATGTCATGGGAGGATGATTTACAAGACGCTTCACGGTGGCGGGATTGCAGGAGGGGGCGATGTGGCTCATACAGTTCTCACGAGTGTCGTAACACAGGATCATCTTCAACATCTGGAACAGGTGAGACTTACTGCTCATCAGTTTCAGATATTGGTAGAAAAGTATATCGAGGTACGTGTAACGGTGAGTGGTACTACCTGTATCGCTGTTGCTATCTACTCACAAAAGTCGGAAAACACCAGGGTCGATTGGCGGGCTTCCTATGAAGATCTAGAGTATAGCCTTTATACACTTCCCCCATTTGTGGAAAGGCAATGTATCCAGATCACTCATCAACTTGGCCTCAACTATGGAGCGATTGATCTTATCGTAACGCCTGAAGGAGAACACATATTCCTGGAAATCAATGCTGGCGGGCAATATGAGTGGCTCGAGTCTGAAACAAAATTGCCGTTTTCGGCAATAATTGCGGAAACACTTGTAAAAGGAAAAACAGAGGTGATATGAGTATTTCTGCGAGTAACCAGCAGTTGGTTGAGGCCATTGAACGTAGGATTGGGTATCAGTTGGCGAGCGCGGTAAGACACGCATTTTTAATGGTGGATCGTCGCGAATTTGTCCCATCCTGCTATGTCCAGCGTGGTTTGCAGTGGGAAGTCCAGCAGATTGATGCAGAGGCGTATGAGGATCAAGCGCTCATTGTTCATCTTGATGAGTACGGAAGGCCAGATTCATCCAGTTCGCAGCCGTCGCTTATGGCTCAGATGATGGAGCCTCTCGATGTGCAGCCAGGGCTACACGTATTAGAAGTTGGAACAGGTACTGGATATAATGCTGCCATCATAGGACAAATGGTTGGTCCAACAGGAGCCGTCTATTCTGTGGATATTGCTGCTGATCTTGTTGAATTGGCTGCAATGAGAGTAGAGGTATGGCCCTGGATAAGGGTAGTAACCTCTGATGGATTTCAGGGATACCATCAGGAAGCGCCCTATGACAAATCATTGTAACGGCATCAACAAACACGATCGCCTCCCACCTGGATCGAACAATTGCACGTTGGTGGGATCATTGTCGGAAATTTCTCAACCCAGCTTGGGCCTGCCACCCCCATGTATCGCCTGATGAAGCAGGCGAATGGCAGCGCTCATGGAACATTTCTTCCCCTCTCAGCATCATTTATGAAAATGTACGATAAGAGACTCCATCATCAGCGGATATGTCTACGCTTGAAGCGCTTCCCATTATTGAGCAAGGGAGCACAGACCTTAATATTTCACATCTGCTGCACAATCCAGTCTTTGCCCTCTTTGCTGCCCAGGCCATTCCCGAACTTCAAATGCGCAAGCGGTATCTGGGAAAGGGGATCGTAGTGATATTGCCTCATATGGCACTTGTCTCGTACTTCCTCGTCGCACGCTGTTGACGTTTTTTCCTGACGGTACTTCCTGGCAGATTGAGGTACGGGGTAGCGAATATCTGTGGTCAAGGCTTCAAGAGCTTCTTTTCCTATGGAAGCAGAAGGAGAAACTCACACTTGAGAATATACAAGTAACCGTCAATCAAAAAGGAGAAGTTTCTTTCCTCTTTTGATGAGCTGAAAAAGAGTCCCTATAGTAGCCATTCTGAAGTGACAATGTTAGGGATAGAACTCATGAAAGTCCAACATCCACAGATTTTCCATCAGGCGGTGGGGGGATAATGAAAACTATTGATCACTTACAAACGATGGCTATTACCTACCAGGAAATCTGCCAGGGTGAAACACCTTGGGTGGCTTTAGGAAATTTCATGAATGGCTGGTTTGGTTACGCCAAAGATCGACAGGCACAACTTGTGGCAGACCCGATCTTTCTACCTGAGTCGCCGGATAGCGAAACGCTGCGTTGGGCAACCTTCTGCGCAGCTTCAGTAGAATGGCTGTGTGAGCGTTATGGGGTGCCCTGTCCTGTATGGGTGCACAACCCTGCCTACTGCTTGCCTAAATCCTGGTTTGACTCTCCCGGTGCGCACAAGCCACAGGTACGTACGCGGCTCATCGAACAAACACCGGAACCATTCACCAGACGCAACATTTACTGCGGCAACCGCATGTTTAACAATAAGTACGAGCTGGCTGAACAATACCACTCCCCCCTTTAGTACTATGCCTTCCATAGCACCAATCCACCCCTGAGAAGCTATTTTTACAGTAACAAGGAAGTGCTATGCTGATGGTCTGGCTGATTAATGACCAGAATAACTTCACAATCTAGCTTTTTCAGGAATGCTCGTAATTTTCCCTCGCTAAAACGGTTAAAATGCCCATTCATAAGGTGCGATACTTCGGCCTGTTTAATATCAAGAAGCATTGCAATTTCCTGCTGCTTTAGCTTGCGACTCTGCAAAATTTTCAGCACTTCGACTCCGATCTGGGCACGGGCTAAAAGTTCATCTGCATTTTTTAAGCCAATATCAGCGAATATATTATCAGAACCCTCGTAAATTTCAATTTCTTCACTCATTTCTTGTTCTCCCTGCGTTGTGCTTCTTTTAATCTGCTAACGATCAGATCGATGTCCTGTTGAGGCGTTTTAATGCCTGATTTCGATTTTTTCTGAAAAACATGCAACACGTAAACCTTATCCGCAATTTTCACAGCATAAACTGTACGGTAAGTTTCTCCATCAAATCGTGTAACAATCTCGAATACACCGCCTGCAATCCCTGTAAGAGGTTTCGCATCCTCTGGCATTAGCCCGTTCTGTACCAGAAACAAGCCATACCCAATTTCACCTTGTACCTCTTCAGGAAAACTTCGTAACATCCTGAGCAAATCACCTGGCCAGTTAACTGGCTTAAGATCAGGTTTCTTTCTCATAATAATCTCTATTATATAGGAAATATCCTATATAATCAAGACCACCTACAACGGAACCAGGTAACCGCTCAGTTTTGCTCGCTACCACAGGCAACACAACGGTTTGCGAAGTGCCTTAGGCGCTGAGGAATCAGCAAAAGAGATCTGAATAGCTACTTCACAACATAAGTGATATTATGAAATAAAATCCTGAAGTTTTAGTGGAAGTAAGAAGGAGATGTTATGTCTCTCAAAGCTTTAATTGTTATGCCAACGAATGGTGCTACATGGATTCGAACTATGGAACTGCCCTTCCCACCTTTTCCTGGATTGGGGATTCGTGTTGATACATACGAAATTCTCAACGTTGACAGCGTTGTCATTGGGGATTATCGCCACGATGTCACGTGTATTGTTCAGCGCGAAGGCGATCATCCATTTACTACAAAAGAATGTGAGGCGCTCGGATTTGAGATTGCGTCATATCCATAGGGATCAGCTTTTTTCTCCTTCAAGATATCCAGGGGTGGAGTGCTGAATATCTAAGCTTCCAGTACAGTAGCGCCCTGAGCGAGGGATATCTCTTCCTTCGGGGCAACTTTACAATGCTCATTCATAATTATCCATCGGATTGGGGCATGTGCACATACCTATACCGGGCTAATGTCTTTGGACCCCATAAGAACGTTACGATCACAGCTATGATGGCAATGATCACTCCGGTAATAGCCGGGTCGTAATATGAACCATAGTTTGGAAATAAAAAAACACTGACATTGTCCATGGCATGAAAGAGGATTGCCGCAAATATGCTTTTTCCTGTGTTGTTATAGAGCCAAACAATAAGGACCCGCGTCACAAGTGTAGAGAAACATTGCCAGGCTATCCATGTTGGAGTATGGTTAGCTTGAATCAACGGCACGACATGCCATATTGCCCACACCGACCCCAGAATAATGCTGGTTTTTAATGCGCTCCACCTATCTTGCATTGGATCAACGGCATATCCCATCCAGCCCACCTCTTCACCTACAGCGCCGATAAAGAACGTAACAAAAAATATCGGTATCGTCAAAAATGGAATGTACGGTTCGGGGAGTGGTAGCCCCATCAGGCGCATTACCCCATACGACAGCAACATTATAATAGGCATCAAGAAAATGATGGGTACATACCAGATCTTTTGCTTGATTCTCTTATAATCGAAAACTCTCTTCAATAGCCTCCTTATGCCACCAGGTTTATCTTCTCTGTAAACAAGGATTAAAGCCACTATGAGCGGACAAAAGGCCTGAAGCGAACTCACAGGAAGATTTATCGGAAGTCCTTTAGATAAGTGTTCGGCCATAGCGCCAATCAGCCAGATTGGGATAGAAAGAGCGAAAACCAATAAAAAGAATTTTAGAGGTGACTTTTTAAATGAGGTGCTGGTATTCATGACTTGCAGTCCCCTATCATTTTGATAATCGAAGAGAAGCTACTCTCTATACGTAGAGAGTAACCGCTCAGTTTTACTTGCCACCGCAAGTGGCTCACTCTCCATGAGTCATCCCGAGTAACTATTCAGGTACCCTCACCACCTGCCGGTGGCTCGCTCTTGTTTTATGTGGGTTGCGGTGGTTGCGCCGCAACCACCGCAACCCACATAAAACAACTTGCGAAGCGCCTTCGGCGCTGAAGGAATCAGAGAAAGGGAACCTGAATAGTTACGGAAGAAGGGAAATATAAGGCCTGGTGGAGATGGCGGCGTGGTCGATGTAGCTGTTGGCTGTACGCTCTAAGTGAAAGAGAATGCATAGAACCAAATCTGTTATGCTACTACAGTTGTTTGGGGAATTTGGGACAGCATGCTATGATGGAAATGACCACTCTACGGTCGTGGGTTGCCAGGATAGAGGGTCCAATCTGCTGTCCTGGCAACTCTCCTACGAGAACCATCAATACACCAGAGGATGGTGTACGAAGAGTTATCCACTTTTTCAGTTCTATCAATTTGTACACTAAAGGCGGTAGAAAGAAGACACCTCGCTGTATATGTTGACATCGGCCGGCTGTCGAACTGGGCAGAAAAGCTCCTTTTTGCCTGAAGCAATAGGGCTTGTAAAGACATCTCATGAAATCGACGCTCTTCGTTTTTTGCCCACAACAAGTGCCTACAGGTATCAATACTCATACGGCAAGGTATCTCTCCCTCACATTTTTAGTATACGTACATAAAACAAGTCGCTTTGCTAAATCTATCTATCTATAGCAGCGTTTATTAATTATCCTATCCGGCGTGTAAAACCCCTGCCTTCAGGCACGGGGATACAAGTGCTGTTCCTTGTACTCCTCCAGGCCGCAGGGGGATAATGAAAACTTGTAACTACTCAGTTTTGCTCACCACTGCTGGTGACTCATTGCGCTCATGAGTCATCCCGGTAACTATTCAGGTGCCCTGACCACCTGCGGTGGCTAGCTCTTGTTTTATGTGGGTTGCGGTGTTTGCGCCGCAAACATCGCTACCCACATAAAACAACTTGCGAAGTGCCTTCGGCGCTGAGGAATGAGGAAAAGAGAAGCTGAATAGTTACGTCATCCCGGTAACTATTCAGAAGGGGGTGCTGGGGGACAGCAGTCCCCCGGCCGGAGCGCGAGGTATCCTCGCAAAATCCCCCTTTTTCAAAGGCCGCCGGTGGCGGCGCGAGAGGGTATCTGAAGAGTTACCGGGATGACTCATTACGCCTGCGAAGCGCCTAAGGCGCTGAGGAATCAGAAGAGCACGGCAACTTTTGCTTACATTTTACACTGTTGTGCCTGACACGCCCGAAACCGCGTCGATCCTTAAGCATCAGGCACAAAATGGTCATGAGGATGAACACAACAATCATTGCACCCAGGGCGAGCCATGTATATATCAGGTGCCATGTTGCATTCGCGAGGCTGTAGGTAGAGAAGAGCGTGCCGTGATAGCTGTAGTTGTTGCCAAACAATTTGTCCCCTTCTTGCGAGGGACCAAACCACTTGTCGCCGTGAACACCAACCGTCGAGCCAAGTGCCGCCATTGCCCAGCGCACAGGGAGAGCCATACCAATAATTTGTAGCGCTTGATTATCAAGAGGAAATAATATTCCCGAAAAGACGATCTGCGGCACCAACAAGAGTGGCAAGAAGCTCGTAGCACGATCACTATTAGGAACAATCGCCGAGACAGTCAGGCCAAGCATCAGGCCCGCGAGCGAGGTGAGGGCGATGGCGATGTAGACTTCGACCCAACCGGGAAGAAACGTTCCATGCCGCAAGGGGTCTGCCAGACTGATGATGCCAACGAGAGCGGCGCTTTGGAGTAGACAGAGTATACCTAATATCGTTACCTTCGAGAAAAGATAGGGAAGGATGCCGACATTCATCGCTCGTTCGCGTCGATAGATTGGCTCCTCTTTGACAATCTCACGCGAGGAGTTGATGCAACCACACATCATCGCAGAAAGCGCCATAATAAACAGAATAATCGGGGCTTTGCCAGGACCAGGAACGATGAAATCTTGCAGGGCCTCACTGACACCACCGCGACGAGCAGCGTAAGCTCTTCCCTGTTGAGTCGTTTTCAGCTTCTTCTCCAACTGGTTACAATCTGTTGAAACGGCAGGTGAAGATGGACTGGGTATCTCAGGAAGGCCCACATTCGTAAAAATCTGTGCCGTTCTTGGACATTGCACGACCATGTTGGGATCAAATCCCCCTGGCCCCATACTGACGTTGATGATGGTGAAGAGAATAAGCGCAATAACGGGAGCCTGGAGCAACAGGATAGCGAGATTCCAGCGATCATTTTTTAGTAGTTCGAGATAACGTTTACAGAGAAATAGCCATTGGCAAAGTGGACGGCAACGCTTTGGTTGCTTCAACTTTGCTCGTATTCCCTGATGCACTCCGGTGTCCGTGGTCTGCAAAGGATCAGATATATACGTTTTATAATCAGAAGACCTGCGAAAATCCTCGCTCCATCGCTTACACGCTTGCTCAGTATCCAGTTCGTTATAGATCTCGGCAAAATCAGTTTTTTTGAAAAATTGCATTGCCTGATGAGGCGGTCCAAAATAGACAAGGCGACCTGACCCCAGAAAACAGATATAATCACATGTATTTATGTTGTTCGTTGTATGTGTGACAAGCACAACCGTCTGGCCTTTATCGGCAAGTTTGCGTAGCAGGTTCATCATCTTGCGATCAAGTCCTGGATCAAGGCCAGAAGTAGGTTCATCCAGGAAAAAGGCACTGGGATTTGCCAATAGTTCGAGGGCAATTGAGACACGTTTGCGCTCACCGCCAGAGAGCTTATCTATCAACATATCCTGCTTTTTGTTCAACCCGACCTCTTCCAGAACTTCTCTAATACGGGCCTGTATCAGTGCTTCTGTATTGTTGTCG
The DNA here is from genome assembly GCA_963814985.1 of uncultured Chloroflexia bacterium. Classification (GTDB taxonomy): domain Bacteria; phylum Chloroflexota; class Ktedonobacteria; order Ktedonobacterales; family Ktedonobacteraceae; genus CAWFFV01. The sequence continues at coordinate 157,942 of CAWFFV010000058.1, forward strand.
GGCAAACGCAACTTTGCACCATAATAGAGCGCACTTTGTACGGTTAGCTCACGATGAACGATATCATCCTGTGGCACATAGCCAAGCTGTGTACTGAAAACGGTATAGGATTTATAATAGTCCTGTCCATTATAATAGACCGTACCGCTGGCCGGACTCAACCCGTTTAGGGCTTTCAATAGCGTGGATTTACCAGCACCAGAACTACCAACAAGCGCAACGAATGAGTGTGGTGGGATGACAAGTGAAATGTTATTGAGGAGAATCTTTTCCTTACCCTTGCTTGAAATAATCTTGTACAGGTCTTTAACATCAATACGGATACTACGATTTTCGTCGCATCGAAGTACATTTCCCGCATGTGTGTTGTTTTTCTCTTCAACATTGAGATCCATTTTGACACTCTTCCCTCCTACACTGCCCAAATGATGGAGATGATTAGCATAGCCAGGACCATCAACCTCAGGACAAATAGGACACCTGCAACTCGTACGATATTGAGAAGGTCCCTCCTCTAATTGCTTATCGGCTGTCTGCGTGGATAGGAGTAGCCAATTTTTCTCCCTTTCTTGAGCGAAAGTAAGGCGAAAACAAACAAAGAACTTGTGGTGACTGCAAGTCACCACAAGTTCTTTGTTTGTTTTAGCCTTATGATGCGTCTTGCTATATTTGTGCGGCCCACTCATAATCGAGGATAGCGTAGTGGAGCGTGTCCCACCAGCGACCCTTCATCCACTCGGTCTCGCGTAAACGGCCTTCGTACCGCATGCCGATTTTTTCCAGGACACGTGCGGAGGCTGTGTTCTCGGCAATGCAATGCGCATGAATACGGTGTAAGCCTAATTTGTCGAAGCCGAATGCTAGCATAGTGTGCGCGGCCTCAGTTGCATAACCTCTGCCCCAATAGCGACTATCGAGTTCGTAGCCTATATCCGCTATTCGTATATTGGTACTACTTGTACGGATGCCACAATTGCCGATTAAGCGGTTCTCAGATTTCAAAATGACTGCGAACTGAAATTTGCGGCGTGGTTTTTCGCCGCGCCAGGATATAAATATTCCCACGAAGTCGCGTACATCCATCTCTGTTCTATACGTCCAGGGATTGTAACGCAGATAATATGGATCGGATTGATAGGCGAGTACAGCACGCCAATCATTCTCCTCGAATTCGCGTAATAACAGGCGATCGGTTTGAAGGATCATTAGAATACCGGATGCATCGAACGCCATGGGCTGGGAGTAGAGGCGATTATAGCTGGTTCCCAGCCCGGCTCACCATATAAAATGGACTCATTCCACTTCGGGTTCTTGCGGTAGAAGTTGTAATGAATTTGCCACTGACCGCCGACCTTTTGTTTCTCATGATAGGCTGTCTCTATGTTCAGGCGAAACGAGAGCAATTGTGCATAGTAGGGCTGGAGCCGGTACTCCATCGTGTCGGTATCCAACTCATGGTCGACAAACGACATTTGTAGATCGAAGCGGTAGGGGTAGTTCTTCACCTCCGGGTCACGGTCGTCCTCATCTGCTCGATGGATAAGCACAAGCATCCCTAACATTTCAAACTGACAATATGGCTCACCCGCGAAGGCGTTCTCCTTGAATGGAGGAAGCGAAAAGAGGGCACGTATTTCCGTGGCAAGTTGTTGCAATGGCTTGTCTGTTTTCATACAGATTTGAAATGACATACGAACGGCTCCTTACGGGTCTGGAGGTCGAGTAGAGTAAACTTTGCTATCCATCTTACGCTTGTTGTGAAAAGGTGTCAAGCATATCACGACCTTTCCACTACACAGGATAGTAGTGGCTCTGGGATTATCAGAGGCCTGTGTTACCACAGCTATATCGCCTGCCAAAAAGGTGGTATCTGCAACGAAACTGGATGTTGACTTGTAAATGCTTTATCCATTATACTTACACACGAAATGGTGTAAGAATGGGCTGTACTCCCAGAACGCACACTATACTTTATGTTAAATATATACCCTTTGAGTTTTTTTTAGGAAGGTGAACATGTGTGCTGCGCACCATACAGGGCGATTGGTCTCTCAGTCGTTGCTCCGGGGGCGCTACCTCATTGTTGAACTGGCTGGTCAGGGAGGAATGGGCTGCGTCTATAGGGCGATGGATACCCATGCTCGTAATCGCGTTGTGGCAATCAAAGAGATGAGCCAGGGATACTTAAGCCCTGACAAATTGGTAGAGGCACAGGAACGCTTCCGTCTGGAAGCTAAGATCTTGGGTCAGCTCTCACACCCTAATCTGCCACGCGTCCACTATCCTCCGAGGAATTTGCCGTCTTACCTTGTCATGGATTTTATTGAGGGCAAAACTCTTTTGCAACTCCTCAACCAGAATACGGCGCAGCGCTTGCCAGTTGATCAGGTATTGCGCTATGCTCTTCAGTTGTGTGATGTACTGGCCTATCTTCATCAGCGACGTCCCCTATCATCTTTCGTGACCTCAAACCATCAAATGTTATGGTTTCAGCGGCAGGGCATGTCTACCTGATTGATTTCGGTATTGCACGTGTCTTTAAACAGGGACAACAACAAGATACTACCTTTTTGGGTCGCAGGGTTTTAGCCCGCCAGAGCAGTTCGGCGTTCAGCAAACAAGCCCGCGCTCCGACCTGTATAGCCTTGCAGCCACTCTTTATTTTTGCCTGACAGGTAAAAATCCCTTGAGTAACAAACCAACCCTGTTCGACTTTAGACCTGTTCGGGATTATAATCCGCTGGTTCCCACTGACTTCGATAAACTTATACAATGGCTGGTGGCGACAAGAGAAGAGAAGCGTCCAGAGAGTGCAGAGCAAGTCCGCCATGTGTTACAGGCCATTAACCAATGGGCCTCTATAGCGACGAGTGCACTGAATGGAAATGGGATAGCTACTACGGGGAATGCATTCTATGACTCCAGGACGGCTCGTGCCGCACAGTCAGTGCTCTGGCTAACGCGTATCAACAAGCTACCGGGACAACTGGGCGTATGGTGGGCGCAAGCAATCATCCCTTTGCTTGCTAATATCTATGGTGGAGTTGCGGCATGGTTTGTGCTTATATGCCTGCCCTTTCTCAAGCAGTTATCCGGGAAGGGCACACAACGTGTAAGTGTCTGGATATCTTCTCTTTCAAAATATCATTTAAATGCGACCATCAACTTTTTCACACCTCCTGTGTGGACAGCATCCTTTGTAACTTTGTTTACATTGCTACCGATTGTAACGGTTGGTGGTAGCCTCTATATGCTCAACGTACAGCATACTGCTCCTCCCATAATAGCCCTGTATCTTAGTATGCTCTTGTTCCTGATCACTCTTGTGACCTGTGCCAATAAAAATATTCATCCCCTGGCACGTAGCATTCTGCTCGCGACCTCACTGGCTATGCTGACAGTCATTGTGGCCCTGCAATCGTTGTCTGATGTGCAACAAACCATGAGAAGTATCACGTTTAATCACGTTCTGAGTGGTCTTATCATCACCTTCGCTGTGATATCGCTACTCAGACCAGCAGATCGCTTCTCATGGGTGGATCATCTGGCTGTAGCAACGATTGCTGCAGGTTGTGCTCTTTTGCAAACTATCTTTGGGCAGTTGGTCCTACAGCAATTGCTTCCTTCCCCATCCACCGATTATGCAGGAGTGAACTTTGTGCTTGTAGGTATCCTGGGTGTTGTGGCTGTAGTCTCACTCATCCGTTTCAGGAGTCCGTTTGCAGGGATAGATCGTGTACTGTTGTTAGTGGTAGCATTTATCTACATGGGGTTACAATATACTTTCGGACTGCAAGAAATCACCCAGAGTGCGCTCTTCTCACCCAATATTCAGGGGGCCAGCCCTCTGAACCTCGTTGTACTCAATCTTGTGCTGATTGGTGTACCAGGAATGAGTGCACTACTGTGGCTCTTTCTCGTGAAGGGATCGTCGAGTATGAGCCGTGTGCCTCTCTTGCTGCTGGCTCTTGTCTGTGCCATTGCAGAATTACCTGAAACGATGCTCCATGGAGTGCAACAATCCCCTTATACAAAGTTGCTGGGCGTCAAGGTGCTGAATTCCCTGGATGCTAATCAACTTGTCGCCTATGGGCTTGTACTATGTACTCTGCTGCTATTCTTTCGTCTGGGACGCAACTTTACATGGCTGGATCGTGTGGTGATCTTTTGTGTTGCTATCGCCTGTACCCTTTTACAAGGTTCTAGCCTGGGATAATGGTACACAGGGACAATTCCAACGTACTCAGTTACGCTTCTCTGTGATCAACCTGCCACAAATCTATCTTGTGGCTATCAATGAACTGGTTGCACGTATATTAATGCTCATCGTTGTTGGTGGGCTGCTCATTGCTGCCATCGTTGTTTTTCTACACATAGGTCGCCAATATGCCTGGATTAACCGCATAGTTCTTAATGCAAAGAAGCGTTTTCAATGGGTTGAGCAGCTTGTACTGCGTCTGGATCATGTGATGGTACTGGTTGTTACCATAGCCTGCATTCTGCTCCAGCTCTTCTTTGGGAGTGATGTGCCGATTATTCCCTCTTCGTCCAGCACACAGGGAATTGGGTTCACACTCAGTCAAGTCACTGCTCTTGTACTGGTCCTGGCGGTCATCATTGCACTCTTTCGCCTCTCACGTCCATTTAATTGGCTGGATCGTTTGATCGTGTTTGTCGATGCTATCACCTGTATCCCGCTCCTCTTTAGTGGGCAGACGAATTTCCTTCCTTATGTCCAACAGTGGATTGCCACTCCTCATATAGCGTTACCCGCACAATTTGTGGCGATTGGACTCTTTGTGGCTGCTCTGGTCTCACTCACCTGGCTCAAGCTGCCATTTCTACGTGGTAATCAAGGTATGCTACTGACCATTTTCGGCATTGTGCTGGTTTGTGCGCTCCTGCAAAGCCTGAATTATACATTTGCTCTGGTAGCCTTAATTATGTTGATACAGGGTGTACTCTTAGCAACTCAGGTAGAACGTGTCCGCTAGTTACCACTTGACGATATGCTATGAATTCCATACAATTCAAGCTACATAGTTGAACACTTGTTTGCGGTTAATGGAACCACAATTCTCAGGAGGTGTCGTTTTGTCATCACAAACAGAGGAAGAGTGGATGAGTTTACGTCAGGCTGCTGAGATATTGGGAATGCATCTGCGACGGTACGCATGTGGGCTGATCGTAATGAACTTCCTTCGCGTCGCACCAGCGGTGGACATCGCCGATTCAGGCGAGCGGATCTTGAGGCTCGCCTGCGTCAGGAGATGAACCGAAACCCAATCCTGCGGCACAATTGCTGATCCAAAGTGTGCTTGGACGTGTGCGCTTTGCCTTCACCGATGGACGCTCAATACCTTGCCGTGGTATCAGCATTTTGATGATACAGCCCGCGAGCTTATCGTCGTCTGGGACGCCGTGTGCTTGATCTCTTATTGCGTGCCCTCAATGATGTAACCCGTAAGGAAGAGTTGCAGCGAGAGGCAATCCAGCTGGGGGCAGAATATGGCTCAATTACTTTTAAATCACATGTACCGGTAGCAGATGCGGTTCGTGCTTTTCTCTATTTCCGCACACTGATAGATGAGGGTGTGCTCCAACTGGCGGAAGTACGTGGTATGCGTGATCACGATATCCCCTGGATTGAAAGCCTTTACCAGATACAAACTATCACTAACGAGATATTGCCCGCTTAATTGAGGCAGCGCTTGGCTCGGTAGACTACTCAGGCATCACCTGCAACTAAATCTTCTGAAATGCGTCTATGTTAATAGGGAATACAGAACGTTTACGGAAGGACCCGTAATAGAATGCATTTCGTAAGCAAGAATTTGTGAAACATTGCCATTTCTTGATATTCTATAGACATAGATGCTATTGCTATCAGCAGAATTGGGATGCAGTTAAGAGGTGTCTGAATGTCACTCTATGATCATAATACGGAGGATGCCAACCATTCTCAACCTGATCATCAAACCCAGCACGAGGCTGATGAGCCTCCCTCAAAAATACGCCTACTGTTCTACTTAATCAAGAAGGGATCTCGTCTTTAGCCATCGATGATGAGGGTGATCTGGATGATGGTAATATACCGACCATGCCACTTCCTCCTCCGACGAGGTTAGCCATCCTGCCGATATGTTAACTATCCCACTTCCCTTTCCCGATGAATTTGCTATGAAGGCAGTTGACGACTTTGAACCAAGGCAGACTCCTCTTGGGCGCATCTCTCAGAAGTTAGAGGCTTTCTGGAGTCATGGGTAAGGAAAGGTAGTTCCATTGGTGAAGAAGCAATAGCGTCTGCCCAATGGTTACAGCATAGAAAAGCGCGAGTGCGGCATCTTTCACGGAAGCATCGACATGAAGAGCAGCAGGCGTCCAGGCGAAGGTGGACAGCTATCGGAAGCGTTGTACTTGTGTTGCTTGTCATCTTTGTGTCGCTGTCGGGAGCCGCTGCATATGCCGGCTTTCGTTTTTATAGTGATACACAGGCCAAATATATACCGCGTCTGCTCACACTGCACGACCTGATGCCGCATGACAATCTCAAGATGTACGATAGCCAGGGTGTAATGATTGCTCAGCTGGCCGACCAGGGGGTTCATACTACCGTTACCCTGGATAAGGTAGCGCCAATTCTGGTCAATGCGACAGTTGCCACAGAGGATAAAGACTTCTGGATCAACTCTGGTATTGATATGACGTATCATTCAGGCCGCCCTGCAAGATCTGCGTAGTGGGCATGTAGTTGAGGGTGGTAGCACGATTACACAGCAGCTTATCAAAAATCTTATTGTAGGAAATGAGACAAGCATTGAGCGCAAGCTCCAGGAAATTGTGCTGACACCGAGCTAAATAGCCACTATACCAAGCACGATATTATGGAAATGTACCTGAATAGTATCTATTATGGGGAACAGGCCTATGGTATCGATGCAGCGGCAACACTTTACTTTGGCCTGGAAGATCAGCCAGGGAAAACCGCTGCTATGCAATTGGATATCGCGCAGGCTGCTATGCTGGCGGGAATTCCCAGTTCACCTCCTGGAACGACCCACTAATCTACCCCGAGGCGGGATTGCAGCGTTTCCAGGTTGTCCTGGATCTCATGGTCAATCAGCACTATATCACTAAAGTGCAGGCTCTCGATGCGCTTAAAGAAGCGCAAAGTCCCCACTTCTTCAAGCGTCCCGCCAGTCTGCGCGATCGAGCACCGCACTTTGTCAACTTTGTGCTCTCACAGCTCGAGCAAACTTACCATCTCACACGTGAGCAGTTGTCGCGCTCAGATATGATTGTCACAACGACGCTCAATATTGCGCTACAGGACAAGATTTAAAAAATTGCTCAAGACCATATTGCGGAACTACGTGACGTCTATCACCTGACAATGCCGCAGAGGTACTCATCGACTTCCATACAGGAGCTGTAATCTCGCTGCTTGGTAGTATCGATTACAACAATGCGAGTATTGGAGGACAGTACGACGTAGCAACTCAGGGCTATCGTCAGCCAGGCTCTTCGTTTAAGCCATATGTCTATGTGACCGCCTTTGAGCAAGGGGCATCACCTGCACAGGCTATTAATGACGTACCGATAACAATTTCCTTGCCAGGTGGTGATCCACCCACGTATACACCACAAAACTATGACCTGGGCTATCATGGGCATATGACCCTGCGCTGTGCCTTGCACAACTCGCTGAACATTCCAGCCGTGAAGGTGTTACAGCATGTAGGGATCGATAATGCTATGAAGACGGCACAAGATATGGGACTTAGCAGTTATCAAGGGACACCAGGTTATTCATTAGTTCTAGGTGGCCTGGGAGTGCACCTGATCGATCATACCTCGGCTTATGGTACGTTTGCCGACGGCGGAGTACATGTTCCATACTATA
>CAWFFV010000059.1:0-39284 GCA_963814985.1 uncultured Chloroflexia bacterium
GGAAATACGCACTGGAATCGCATTAGGACTTTGGATTATAGGTCACACTCTTCTACTGGATACAATGCAGAGTATCCTTGAGCAGGCACACCATAATTAAGAGAGTGTTCTCCTTTCCAGATCTCTGACCCTTATTCTCTACGATTGTGTCATTGCGATCGAGAGGATAAGGGCGATACTGTCTGCAACTCAGTTGGCCTGAACTCCTCGTCGCCGCCCGTCAGGCGAAACAATCCACCACAGCCCTGGTGAGTCCCTTCACCAATGACCCACGCACGCATACGATTACCGCTCAGACGACCGTGCTCAAACTCAGCCCCTTCGATGTGAGCGGAGATCCCAACGTTCAGACAGCACCTGTGCCACATCTGGCCTCTGTGGGAGGCAATGCCGGCCAACTCTCCTATAGCTATCCCATCTCTGTCGCTCCTGGAGTCGGAGGCTTTGCCCCACAACTCTCCCTGTCCTATTCCAGTCAGAGCACCAACGAGCGCTATAGTCGTCGCTCCCCTGCTGGCAGCGTTGGGGAAGGCTGGTCACTGGGACTGGGATCGATTAGCGCGGAAACCTACCCCTCCAGTAGTTCCTCCGCAGGCACCTGGTATTTCCTCAGTGGCGTCGGCAATGTCAGTGATCGCCTGGTTCCTGACACCTCTAACTTCTACCAGACCGAGCATATCTCGCGCCTGCGCATTCAAATGTCCAACAATTGTTTCCATATCTGGGATCGCTATGGCTACTACTATGATCTGGGATGTACCTCCAATTCCTTGCAGTACTATAGCGATTCCACCGGTACCAAGCACTATTATCGCTGGGACGTAGATAAGATCCTGGCTCCCTATGAGTCCACCAGCCAGGTCAAAACCATGTTCATCTCCTATCTGCAAGACACCACCACGTCTGGGGGCTACACCACCATCCGCGATGCCGCCCTCAAGCAGATCAGCTATGGCTATGCCACCTCCACCAGTGCCAGTTCCCTCACCTTGACCGCCGGTACTGTCGATTTCCACTACCATGCTCCCACTGCCGTTAGCGGTTGGGTCACAGCTTATGGCACCAACTACAACTGTTCTGGCTCTCCTCCCTCCTCGACCACCTGGCGCTGCGACGATCCGCAGGTCTATGGCAATATCGCCGCTCCTCCAGTCATGAGCACCTTCACGCTCGACTCGGTCAGCAGCTTTGTCGGCACTGATAGTAGTTCGAGCAATACCGCCTACAAATATACGTTCACCTACCACGATGACCCCTTTACCACCAACTACTACGACAGCTACTCCCTGGTTCAGGAAACTGCTGCCGGCAATCATTTGCTTACGGCAGTCACTCCCATTGTCTACCAGAATGGCACAGCTCATACCCTCAAGGGGTTGACAATGAGCTATAGTTCTCCCTTGCAAGATGTCTACTACGACAGTGCTCATACAACCAGCAATCCCAGCCAACAATACGGTGGCCAGACCTTCTGGGAGTATCTCACCAAATATCAAGATCTCAACACCGGAGTCGGCGGCTCCATCAACTATGCCACAGCCTACAGTAACACTCATGGGACACCCTATGTCACGAATGGGGGTGGCACTATCATTGATGATCGGCATGATCCACTCTACTGTACGCTGCATGCCAACGACAGTGATGGCAGTAAGCACTGCACGGGCAATTATTTGCACCCTGAAGATCATGCCTGGAGTGTGCAGGTGGTCACTCAGACCCAGGCACTGGGCACCGATAGTAGCAGTAGTAGCCTGACAAAGGCGACCACGACCTATAACTACTATCTGGCCTCCTATGGAACCTATAGTGGCAGTGGGACCTATTGTTACCCTGCCGGAACCTCACCCTATCTCAGTGGACAGACCGATTGTGTCTATGATAGCTGGATTCCTGGCTATGATAACAGCGGCAATCCGCTCCAGGATGGGGACTGGCAAGACTACTATCATAGTGAGTTCCATGGCTTCTACGGTGTCTACATCACCAGTCCCGCAGGTGATCTGACCACCGATTACTACGCCAGTACGGAAGCCTGGTATACACCAAACTCCAATTCGGGCAACTATAACTCTGGACAGCTCTACGAAGAGGACATCTACAAAGGCAATCAGGTCAGCGATAGTGCCTTGCTCCGCAAAACCGTCAACACCCACACAGGAGGAACTGGCTATTACAACTCCTGTAAATCTTCATCGTATTTTACCTATAATCCGTGTGAAGTGATGGTGGTGTCGAGCAAGACGACACTGTATGAGGGGACTGGCAGTAGCAACAGCAATGCCCCCTGGGTGGAGACCGACAACACCTATGACGACTATAACAGCTCAAGTGGACTCGGTTCGGGCTATCACAATCTGACGCAACAGGTGATCAGCAGTTCCAATGCCCCCACGCTGACGAAGAAGTGGAGCTACCAGACCAACGACCAGACGGTCAACAACGTCACCTACTATCATGTGGATACTCCCACGCATAGCGAAATCGATGACAGCAGTGGGCATGTGTGGCAATGTCAGGATCTCACCTATGATGAAGGAGTGGTCTCCGGAGTTCCTGCTCCAGCAGCAGGCTGGGTCACCACCACCAAAGCCTATAGCAACTGTGCCAACCAGTCCAGTACCACGCTCACCAGCTATGCGGGCTATGATGTGTATGGCAATACCGTGGAGGCGGTCGATCCCTACGCCGTCGCCAATAGCAGCATGTATAGTAGCAACGGCTGTACGCTTTCTACCTCCCCGGCCTATCACTCATCCTCGTGGAGCGCGTCACACTATACTCAGTGTACGACCTACGACAGCTATGCTGCCCAACCGAGTAGTACCAGCAATGCCTTCAGTCAATCGAGTAGCGTCAGCTATGACTATACTCAGGACGCATTGCCGACGAGCAGCACCGATGCCAATAGCCAGGTCACCAGTACGGCCTACAGCTATGACAGCAGTGGCAATAGTACCGTACAGGTCAGTCAACCCACAGAGGGTGGGAGCTACACCAGTCAATCCAAAACGAACTCCTCATGTACCAGTACCAGCACATTGCCCTGCTATGAGATCGATAGCAATACCTCTCAGTATAGCAGTGCCATCGCCCGAACCTTCTACGATAGTCTGGGTCGAGAGGTTGAGACACGTACGCCAGGGCCAGATTCTACCCACGATACCATTGTCTTCACGATCTATGATGATGCTCACCATAGCACCTTCCAGAGTGTCCCTTTCCGTGTCACCAGCGGCAGTAGTTGGGTCGATCCCAACGGAGCCACCGACGATAGCGGAGCCACCCCAGGTGGAACCACCACCTACCTGGATGCGCTGGGACGCGTCGTTGGAGTACAGGACCCTTCTTGGGATCAAGTGGAGAGCCGGGCATCAGTTGTTCTGGACTGAGTGGCTCCTGGACCTCATGCTTGATCTACGGGCTGGGATCGGCCTATGGGGATAGCGCCACCTATGCGACCACCACCGCTCTTGATCCCAACAACCATAAGGCAGTCGGTTTCACTGATGCATTGGGACGCTCACGCTATAGTCAGCAATATAGCGGAACTGGCAGTGGTGCAACCACCATCACGACACAGCAACAAACACAGTACAACGTCTTGAACAAACCAACCAGCGTCATTGTCACCGATCAGGCTCCCCAATCGGGACAGAGCATTACCCAGGTCACAACCACTGCCAGTTACGATGATTTGGGACGACTGACCGGCATCAGCGACCCGGATCGAGGGAGCCATACCCTCACCTATGATGCCGATGGACGTCTGGTGACCGATGTCTCTGGCTCACGAACGCTGGGCTATAGCCTGGATCTGTTAGGACGTATCGGGTGTGTGCAGGATGCCACCGTCACCCCAGATCCTGCGGGAGCCTGTACCAGTGGAGCCAATCCTTTTGTCAAAAACACCTATGATAGCGATCCCAGTGGCGTCAGTTGGGGCAGTACCAACTATGCCGTTGGACAACTGACCCAGAGCGTTGCCACCACCTACTATCCATCACCCGATTACACGCAAGGCAACGTCACTGAGAACTTCCAATATGACCAGCGGGGCCGCTCCATTACCCAACGTTTGCAGGTGGCTGCAACAGGAGGAAACCTGACGTTCCCCACCTTCCCGCTGTATCAGGAAACGCAGTCATACAACGATGCCAACCAGCCCACGACGACCCAAACGACCGTAGGAGGCAGTGCAGGCTACACCTTCACTCAAGCTTATGACAGCACCACAGGGACACTCACAGGCTTGAGCAACAACACCACGGGAACGGCCAATCTGGCAACGCTGAGCACCAATGCACAGGCAGAACTCAGTAGCGTCAATTACCTCACCAGCACAGGCTCGGCTCTGGCAAGCGATGCCTTCACCTACGATGGCAATCGTCGCCCAACGGGAGCAACCGCGACCTGGCAGAGTGGCAGTGGCAACAGCGGAACCATTTACAGTGACACCGCGAGCTATGACCCGGCAAGCAATGTGATCAGTCGCTCCACCACACAAGCAGCGGTGCCAGGACAAAGTGGGTCAGGGGGCAGCGAAACACAAAACTTCTGTTATGACGAACAGAATCGCCTCGTCTGGTCAGGCAACAGTGGCACCCAGCCCGGTGCAGGCAACGGCACCTGTGGCAGTGGCACCCTGAGCAATAGCATCAGCGGAGCCAGTTACACCAACAGTTTTGCCTACACCAACCTGGGACAACTCTGGCAAGGTCCACTCAGTGGAGGCAGTACCCAATATCAGTATCTCTACTGTGATAGTAGCCATCCTCACCAGTTGACAGGACTCTACCCAACGGGAACCGCCTGTTCTGGCAGAACCGGATCAGTCTACACCAGCAGTTACGACAGTTGGGGCAATGTCACCAGCCGCTCGGCTTACGGAACCACTTCCGCTCTCTCCTTTGATGGCCTCGATCATTTCGTGCGCTGGGATGTGAGTTCCACCAATGAAGAGTGGTACATGTACGATGGGTCCGGCCAGCGTGTGTTACGTCGCACGACCAACAGCAGTGGCACCACCTTCACCGTCTACGCCTTTGGCCTGGAAGAGCACGTCTACGACACCTCAGGCACCAACCTGTGGAACAATTATTACTATACATTGGGGGGACGTTTGCTAGGGAATCTGGATGGCAATGGAACCCATTTCTTCCTCACCGATACCCTGGGCAGTGTCGTCTCCAGTATCAACAACACCTCTGGAGGAGCAGCGATCAAGGGCAATCAGGTCTTTGGTCCCTATGGCAATGCACGTTACTCTTCAGGGACGCTGGGCACGAGTAAAGGCTACACGGGTCAGTACAATGATGGCCTCACCGGACTCGATTACTATAATGCACGCTACTATGATCCGGTGGTGGGACGCTTCTTGTCGGCAGATACGGTACAGGGCAATCTGCAAGGGATGGACCCTTATGCGTATGTGGGAGGGGACCCGGAAACGAAGGACGGATCCGACAGGGTTGTACATGGTTGGGGACAATGGTGAAAGCGCTCGGCCTCTGGCACCCTGGGCTCAGCCTACTCTTTGCGGTAACGTAGCGGGCTGTTCTGCGAAAGGATTCGATATAAGAGAGCCGAATGAGGGAAAGGAGTTCTGGTCTTACCAAGTTTTCATAAGAGGAGTTCCCCTTCCAACCCCTTTCACCCTACAAGTTGCCTCGTGGAGCCATCCCACATCAAAAGCAAAATTGTCTGGGTGTCCTGCGCTTTGGTGTGGAGGCATCAAAGACGGGTTTAAATTTACGAATGCTGCCATTGAAGCAACAGCTTCAGCTCTCATCCTTACAGCAATAATAGCCGCAGGAATTTCAGCGGCGTCATCTGGTGGTCTTGCCGTCTTTTTCTCCAACTTTTTAGGGGGCACAGGACTGCAAACGGCACGAAACTTACTTGATGGCCTTCAGGGCATGATAGATAGCACTGAGGACCATAATCCGATCATCGATGTGATCACAGATGCGGTGAAAGCTTTGCTTGACTTAGGAGGTATTGTCATTAATATATTGAGTATGAAAGGAGTGATTGTAGCTAGTGGTATCAAATCTGTTCAAGGGAATGCAGCAATACTCTTGCGAATATTGGCAGCTACAGGCCAGATCCTCCAGGGACAAAAGGTAGCCTTCAAAAATGCTTTAGGGGCTGGTATGGCTACAACTACAGGATTCGTTGGCACCATAGGTGGGGTTGCTCAGTTCGCAGGTGACGCACTTCAACTCTCTGGCGATTGGCAAGCATATCAAGAATACAGTGATACCCATTCTTGATGAGAGAAACTCTTCTTTTTCAGCAGGTGGAATGTTTTAGAAAGCATTGACCAGACTGCGAAAAGAAAAGAGCACTTCGGCAGAGCCTCCGATGGGTGAACCAGAGGTTCTGCTGACTCTCGCGAAATTGAGAACGCTTTCACCCCATCACTGTGCAGAAGAATTTTTTTATTCGCAACTTCCTCTCATTGTCTATAAGCGCATCCTAAATATTTCGTCGTTCCACATTCCTAACGACTCCTGTGGTTGTAGCGTGTTATAATCAATTGGGCTAGAGAAATCTTTTATTGGGAGGACACTTCTATGATCGTGAATGACCCCTGGATCCGTCTGCAACGCAAATGGCAGGCATTGCGTGCTCTCCTCGCCGTTCTAACAGGTATCTATTTGCTCGCTTCTACTTTGAGCCTATTTCTCCCAGCCTTGAATGTGTTGAGGGGAAATAATTCTAGCAATGTGGTAATTGGTCTCGTCTTTGTTCTTGCTACCTGCTGGTTTTTCTTAGAGAGAAAGGCATTGAAGCATCGCATAAAGCAACGTCAGAACCTACTGGGTGGTGATATGAAGCCACTGGCATCCGAACAGCCGTCTCCAGATGTACATGCCCTTTCGCTCCCAACGAAAATTGCCCTGCATCCAAAATTGGGGGTAATGAGCCTGCTGTATGGTGCATTTGTGCTCCTGGCTCTGCTTTTTGTTGGTGGTGCCGTCTGGTCACTCATTCTCTTCTTTAGCACACCTTATGATCCTTATTACACTGGTAATGATCCAATTGCAGCCGCCGCCTGTGCAGGTCTCGCTCTTTACTTCGGCGGGCTTCTCTGGTTCATGTGGTCACGTTTGTACTCCTGGGTAAAAGTGACAGACACTGGCATGGAGGCGCGATTTAATGGACGCAGGATGCGGATTGTCTGGACAGATGCCCGCATCTTCAGTGTCGATGGCATGGACGATCCCAAAGCGCCACGCATTTACACGCTCTCAGGAGAACAGGGAAGCGTGGTCTGGACACAGTTGATGTCGAAGACTCAAACGGGACTCTTTCGGCTCACAATTCCCTTTGACTTATACCAACACCAAAGTCAAGCCCTCTTGGAAGTTGTTGCGGGACGGACTGGCCTGCCCCTCTCTGATTTGCGCCTCCCTCCTGATGAGTAGCGCTTCTTACTTCGTTATCAGAATCTCGATGAGCTTGTTGCTCTGATCAGGCAAAAAAGCGCTGAATCAGGAGCAAGAGATGAATAGTTATGAACAGCAACATTTTGTACACTACTTCGTTCTTTTGCCCATATTATTCTCCAAGTTCCCCACAATCCAAACCTCCCATTTCTTCACTGAAACAAGGCGCTGATGGAATATTTGGAGTGGGTATGAGTACGACCTTTGAATCGGTGGATCCAGATCATCATGCCATTCCCTGTTTCTTTCTCGAAATTGACCTGCACACAGGAGGAGTAACTGAGCAGTTAGCCGTTTTCCCCTATAGGAACCTGGATCGTGTGCAGATCGGTTATGATGCATTCAACAACATGTGGATAATGGCTTTAGAGGCTACAGTGAAAGAGAAGCTTCATATCTATCGCCGAAAGATTTTTGATCTCTACGAAATCGTGTGTGAAGCGCATGATCCCTGGCAAAAATTGCTCCGCTTAGAAGATGCCAAAGGTGAAGACAAACGTTTGGTTACCTTCTGGCAACATGAGCAATTCTTTCCACTTCTCTTCGCCGGATATTATGAAGGTGCATTATCTGGTTTACGTCTGTATTGGAGGTCATGGAGAGCATCAAATTCTGTGAAACCTAGAGATGTCCGCCTGCCGGGAAAGAGCTTTTTTGAGGTGCCCTATCTCTTCGATGAGACCTTTTTGCTCTTTACTGGTGAATATCAACGCCGTCGCCGTCAATGGCGCTTCAGAATTGCTGCTTATACCAGAAATGGAACCCGTATCCATCATCAGTTAGTGCCTCGTGTCTCGTTTCCTGCCCGTCGAGAGGACATCTACGCTGCCGTTGACTTATGGGATTGGCTCTGGCCAACTATCCGCCTCACTCAGGGACCACGTTTCGGTGCAGAAGGAAGACAAACGTGCGTGGCCGCATTGTTGCTCAAGGAACAGCTTGAACAATCACCTGCGTGGGAAAAAGGTCGCTTGCCAAGGATTGACCATGGATTGCCGCCGGTTCAGGGAGGATTATATTGGGTTGATCAAGAGGGGCATATCCTGCGCCATGAGGCGAGTCTCCTGGGAGAACAGATCAGCATGTGTCTCTGTGGAGAAATGATCGTGGGAACCGATCTGCTCGATGGTCAGCAACGACTCTGGTCCTGGTCACCTGTGGAAGCAATGCAACGAAGGGTCCGTGCTGTGCTCGCACCAGATACTGAGCGAGTAACTCTGGTGGCAATGGAGGGCAACCAGCACGAGGCAGCATCCTCTTTTGGTGTGTAGAAGAGTATGATCAGGGAATGCGGGTCTCGCTCTGGGAAACCAAAACCTTTGAGATTGTGCAAAGTTCCTGGGTTGCAGGGCTGCGATTAGCTGATCACTTGTCTGGACCAGGGAGTTATAGAGAGCCATGTGCCGTTGCCTATCAAGAGACACTCTTGCTCGTCGGGATCACTCAAGAGAGACGATTTCAAATCATACAATTTCAGTAGGAGTGGGATACAGAGATAGGAGCTATCATAAAGCAAGGAAAAATCCCCAGTCAACAAACTAACGGTACGCCACCACTTCTCTTGATCCCAACAACCATAAGGCAGTAGGTTTCACTGATGCGTTGGGACGCTCACGCTATAGCCAGCAATATAGCGGAACCGGCAGTGGCGCAACCACCATCACGACACAACAACAGACGCAGTACAACGTCTTAAACAAACCAACCAGCGTCATTGTCACCGATCAGGCTCCTCAATCGGGACAGAGCATTACCCAGGTCACAACCACGGCCTCCTATGACGACCTGGGACGACCCACCAGTGTCAGTGACCCGGATCGCGGGAGCCATACCTTGAGCTATGATGCTGATGGACGTCTGGTGACCGATGTCTCTGGCTCACGAACGCTGGGCTATAGCCTGGACCCCTTAGGACGTATCGGGTGTGTGCAGGATGCTACCGTCACCCCAGATCCAGCGGGAGCCTGTACCAGCGGAGCCAATCCTTTTGTCAAAAACACCTATGATAGCGATCCCAGTGGCGTCAGTTGGGGCAGTACCAACTATGCTGTTGGGCAACTCACCCAGAGCGTTGCCACCACCTACTATCCATCACCCGATTATACCCAGGGCAATATTACCGAGAACTTCCAATATGACCAGCGGGGCAGCTCCATTACCCAACGTTTGCAGGTGGCAGCAACAGGAGGAAGCCTGACGTTCCCCACCTTCCCGCTGTATCAGAAAACGCAATCCTACAACGATGCCAGCCAGCCAACGACGACCCAAACGACCGTGGGAGGCAGTGCAGGCTATACCTTCTCTCAAGCGTATGACAGCACCACAGGAACGCTCACAGGTTTGAGCAACAACACAACGGGAACGGCAAATCTGGCAACGCTGAGCACCAATGCGCAGGCAGAACTCAGTAGCGTCAATTACCTCACCAGCACAGGCTCGGCTCTGGCAAGCGATGCCTTCACCTACGATGGCAATCGTCGCCCAACGGGAGCAACCGCGACCTGGCAGAGCGGCAGTGGCAACAGCGGAACCATTTACAGTGACACCGCGAGCTATGACCCGGCGAGCAATGTGATCAGTCGCTCCACCACACAAGCGGCGGTGCCTGGACAAAGTGGGTCAGGGGGTAGCGAAACACAAAACTTCTGTTATGACGAACAGAATTGCCTCGTCTGGTCAGGCAACAGTGGAACCCAGCCCGGTGCAGGCAACGGCACGTGTGGGAGTGGCACACTGAGCAATAGCATCAGCGGAGCCAGTTATACCAACAGTTTTGCCTACACCAACCTGGGACAACTCTGGCAAGGTCCACTCAGTGGAGGCAGTACCCAATATCAGTATCTCTACTGTGATAGTAGCCATCCTCACCAACTGACAGGACTCTACCCAACGGGAACCGCCTGTTCTGGCAGGACCGGATCAGTCTACACCAGCAGTTACGACAGTTGGGGCAATGTCACCAGTCGCTCAGCCTACGGAACCACTTCCGCCCTCTCCTTTGATGGCCTTGATCATTTTGTACGCTGGAATGTGAGTTCCACCAATGAAGAGTGGTACATGTACGATGGTTCGGGTCAGCGTGTGCTCCGCCGCACCACCAACAGCAGTGGCACCACCTTCACCGTCTACGCCTTTGGCCTGGAAGAGCATGTTTACAACACCTCTGGAACAAACCAGTGGAACAATTATTACTATTCCCTGGGAGGAAGCCTGCTGGGGAATCTGGACGGCAATGGAACCCACTTCTTCCTCACCGATACGCTGGGTAGCGTTGTTTCCAGCATCACCAACACCGCTGGCGGAGCTGCGATTGTCGGCAATCAGGTCTTTGGTCCCTATGGCAATGCACGTTACTCGTCAGGGACGCCGGACACGAGTAAGGGCTACACGGGTCAGTACAATGATGGCCTGACTGGACTCGATTACGATAACGCACGCTACTACGATCCGGTAGTAGGACGGTTCTTGTCAGCGGATACGGTACAGGGTAATCTGCAAGGGATTAACCCTTATGCCTATGTGGGAGGGGACCCGGAGACGAGAACAGATCCGACTGGGCAGCGGTTTGTTGCCTGTGTAGGGCAGCTCGAATGTGACTTTGGAGGGAAACAATCTGGTCTACAACAGGGTTCTAACGGGATGAACTGTGACTCAGCGTTAGATATTTGTGTTGCTGCAACCACTCAAACGAATTCCTCCTTCAGCGGGAAGCGATAATGGATCGAATTCGCATGGGCAGACTAGTGCGAAATCTCCTCTAACTCAAACCCACAAGGGGAATGTAAAAGATTGGGGACTCCTAGGTACTGGCGCTGCTAAAGTACTCGGAGGTATGGGAATTCTACTGATTGCTTCTCTGAATTTTACGAATCCTGCCATGGCATTGCTCGAAGCCTTAGCGAGGTTCATGCTCAAAAATGCACTGGCTGGAGTCGTATCGATGGTCACGGATGGCATAAGGGACATTATGAACTCTTTTAAGCAAGTCGATCCAGTGGCCAAAGTGTTCTTAGACCTCGCTCTGGTCGTTATGGACGTGGTTGGACTAGTTGGTAATATCATTGCTACCGTGAACTTTGTGAAGGAAATCAGCATGTTAGGTACAGTCGCTAAAGGTCTACGTAGCTTGAGTACAAGTGCAGTCGAAATGATAAAAAATGGCACAAAAGCTGCTGGCCCTCTAGCAACAAGAAACTTCGGTCAACTGGCATCCCTCGGGTTTACAGATATTACAGGTGTTCACCAACTCCTATCGGATGGGACTACCTTAGCTACTGACTGGGCAAAATCCTTAGGAACCAACAAGCTCGGGGATGTGGTATCGCAAAGTATCACATCCCCTGGGTGCTCAGTAGGGTTCCCGATGGTTTTCATACAACAAGGTATCTCCCAAATTGAACAGGGCATCGGCCCATCGTTCAAAACTTGCGGAGAGTGGCTGACGAATTTGCTTCAATATGGTAAAGTCCACAACGTTAAGAGTTCTTTGTTTAGTTTTTGTTGCAAAGAACTTTCACGTTTTCTGGCAGCTTTTGGCAGGCCAAGACGGCTTTTTGTTTCCCTGAGCCTAAACTTCAATACAGATCTAGAAAGTGAGAAAACCTCCAGATGAAAAAAAGGAAGGTGTGGTTCACCCCTCTGATGAAATGGTTGCTTCGCCCTGTCGGTCCTATCTCGGAAGAATTTACTGCCTATGAGCCAAAAGATAAGCCTGTGCTATGGTTCGAGTATTTCTTATTTCTGTGTGCTCTTGGCGTTGCTGCTTTGGCAATGGTTACTTCTTGGATGGTGAGTTGCTGGTCACCCTTACGGCAAGCCGGATTAATTCTCATGGGTCTTGTGATTCTTGTCTCATGTTTTCATTTGTTAGTTCCTCCACGTCTTTCTGCTACACGTTTGTTCTTCATCATACTCAACCTGATAGGTTGTTCATTGTTGCTAAGTTCACAATATTGTGGACGGTGAGTAGTGTCCAGAACACAAAAACAGGAAACAGGGAGAAATTTTAAGAAGGAAGAATGAATATCATAGATCTCACGAATGCCCACATTGACCAAATTGGTGCATTGTCAGCGCTCTCTGGTGAGTCATGCGGACTGTATTAAATATGACGAAGATAAGAGGAGGATCAGACGCAAAGTTGATGACCTTCGTCAGAACTAGAGCGAAGAGGAGGAAAAGATGGCATATCTACATCATCTCAATGATATCGAGCAAGGAAAAGAAGCCTGGAAACAGTGGAGACAACAACATCCTGGCGTAGAACCGAATCTGCAAGATGCAGACCTCAAAGGGGCATTTCTTAGTGAGGTAGATCTGATAGGAGCGGATCTCTACTTCGCGGATCTGAGTGAGACAGATCTGAGCAATGCCAATCTAAACGGAGCGAATCTCATCGGGGAAACTCACAAGGGCAAAGCTGGTAAAATCAGATCTGAGCGAGGCGGATCTTGGGGATGCAGATCTCAGTGATGCGGATCTCAGTCAGGCCTCTGAGAGGGACTGATCTCTATCATGTGACTCTCAGCAACGCCGATCTCAGCGGGGCTGATCTCAGCGATGCAAAACTCATCGTCGTAGTCTTCAGCATGCGAATTTGAAAGATTCTAACTTCAAAGGCGCAGACCTCAGTGGGGCAATCCTGAAGATGCCAACCTGAGTGGAGCTAACTTTTTGAGGCTAACCTGAGTATGGCCTATCTTGTCAAAGCCGATCTCAGCGGGTAAATCTGAGTAAGACAAAACTGGTTGGGGCTGACCTCAAGGGTCGCAAACCTCAGAGGAGCCAATTTCAATAAATATAACCCTGGCCTGACCATCGGAAGCGGAGGGGAACCGGAGATCACAGAACTCACTGGGGCCGATCTCAGTGGGGCCGACCTCAGAGATGCAGACCTGGGTGAGATAGACCTGAGCGAGGCCATTCTTGAGGCAACCATCTTTGAGTAGAGGACATCTTTCTGATTCAAGGCATGGAACGGGAGGAGAAGATTTCTCCTCTCTTTCTTGTTCTGGAGAAATTTCTCAAAGGCGAGGAGTATGGCCCCAGTTTCGTAGAGTCGGAAGAGGAGAATAGTTTGGATATGAAGAGTATTGTGTGTTGATTTCTCTTTATATTCATACTTCCGAAGCGCTTCAGTTCTGGTTTCTGACAAGATACGAGTCTCATGGGCATATTGGCTCATTGACCCGCTCACACATTGACACCCCAACAATCCGTTCTCATCTTGCTCTCTGGCTCCCGATAAGCTACACTACTCAACCAGAAGCAATCCCTACCTCACCAGTAAACTCCATAGGTGGCAGAGAGGAATTTATGAGTAAAACACCATTGAGCAATTATTTTGGCAAGATCGAACAGGACTATAAAAGGGGTATAGCAACTGAACATACCTATCGAGGAACATTGAAAGAACTTCTTGAGGCACTTGACAACAATATTTCTGCAACCAATGAACCAAAGCGCGTGAAATGCGGTGCACCCGATTATGTTGTGGAGCGCAATAATCTGACGATTGGTTATGTTGAAGCAAAAGATATTGGGGTCTCTCTCGATAAGGTTGAGAAAGATGAGCAGTTAGGCCGTTATCGCCGCGCCCTTGAAAATCTCATCCTTACTGACTATCTGGAATTCCGCTGGTATGTGGGAGGGGAAAAACACCTGTCAGCCAGTCTGGCCTCACGTAAGGAGAGAAGCCTGTCGCTCAATAAAAGAGGGGGTCAGACAGGTAGAAGAATTATTACTCTCCTTCCTTGACCATAGCGCTGAGGCTATCTGTAAACCGCAGGACCTGGCAAAGCGTATGGCCCGCCTTGCTCACCTGATTCGTGATGTCATCATCGAAGCCTTTGAGAAGAAAGAGGCATCTGATAACCTCCGAGACCTCTATGCTGCGTTCCAGGAAGTGCTCCTTCCAGATCTTACCGCAGCAGAATTTGCCGATATGTTTGCTCAAACGATGGCTTACGGTCTATTCGCAGCCCGCTATAACCACACCAGTAGCAAACCCTTCAGCCGCAATGATGCCACAAAAGATATTCCGCGAACAAATCCCTTTCTGCGTAAGCTCTTTGGCACTATTGCAGGACCAGACCTCGATGATGAGCCATTTGTGGGGTTTGTAGATGAGCTGGCACAGATTCTTGCCTTTACGGATATGAATGCGGTTCTGGCTGACTTTGGGAAGAAGACGAGACAGGAAGATCCCATTGTCCACTTCTACGAGACATTTCTCGTTCAGTATGATTCGAAGCTCCGCGAGTTGCGGGGTGTGTACTATACTCCTGAGCCAGTTGTTTCCTATATTGTACGCTCAGTCGATCACCTGCTACGTACCCATTTTGATTGTCCTGATGGATTAGCCGACACCTCTCTTGTCAAATACTCACATAAAAATGAGGATGGCTCCGTTGTGACGGAACAGGCTCCCCGTGTGCTCATACTCGATCCTGCAACCGGTACTGCGGCGTTCCTTTACCATGTTATCGCCCATATTCGTGAGAGCTATCGACAAATGGGCAATGCTGGAATGTGGTCAAGCTATGTGCGAGATCATTTACTCCCGCGCCTGTTTGGTTTTGAACTGCTGGTCGCTCCCTATGCGATGGCTCATTTAAAGCTCGGCATGCAACTGGCGGCGATCGATCTGCCAGAAGAAGAGCGCAAGACCTGGGCCTATGATTTTAGTACGGGTGAACGCCTGGGAGTCTATCTGACCAACACACT
The DNA here is from genome assembly GCA_963814985.1 of uncultured Chloroflexia bacterium. Classification (GTDB taxonomy): domain Bacteria; phylum Chloroflexota; class Ktedonobacteria; order Ktedonobacterales; family Ktedonobacteraceae; genus CAWFFV01. The sequence continues at coordinate 15,180 of CAWFFV010000059.1, forward strand.
GGACGAAGCTCTTAAACGTTCGGAGATGATGTTTGGGCGCTATATTTCTGACGAGGCTAACGAGGCAGCGAAGGTCAAGAAGGACTACCCGGTGATGGTGGTGCTGGGCAATCCTCCCTATTCTGGAAACTCTGCGAACAAGGGGCAATGGATTATCGATCTGTTACACGGCAAAGACTCACGAACGGGCAAAAGTACAGGGAATTATTTTGCAGTTGATGGGCAACCTCTGGGAGAACGCAATCCGAAATGGCTCAACGATGACTATGTCAAATTTATCCGTTTTGCCCAATGGCGTATAGAGCAGACTGGCGATGGTATCCTGGCCTTCATCACCAATCATGGGTACCTGGATAATCCAACCTTTAGAGGGATGCGTCAGAGTCTTATGCAGAGCTTTGATGAGATTTATATCCTTGACCTGCATGGCAATAGCAAGAAGAAGGAACAGTCCCCTGATGGGTCAAAGGATGAGAATGTCTTTGATATTCAACAAGGTGTGGCTATTGGCATTTTTGTCAAACGCAAAGAGCATAGTGGCTCATCCTCTCTGGCAACAGTCCACCATGCACATCTTTGGGGGCCACGTGAGGTATACGAGAAGGTTGGACAAGAGCAGATGCTTGTTGGCGGGAAATACCATTGGCTTGCGGAACATGATATTACATCGACTCAAGTGGACACAGATCGCTCCCACAACTACCATTCTATTTATTTAAATCCATATGATGGGAACTTACTCACGGAGTATGAGCAAGGATGGGCAGTTACGAAATTATGCCCATAAATGGACTGGGGTGTTGCAACAAGAAGAGATTATTTGCTCGTTGATTTTCACGAGGGTATCTAACCAACCGCTTTAGGGATATTCGTTCGTTAACTCCTACTGAAGCAGTATGAAGAAAAGTATAACTACAAGAATCGCCATTGGGATTTTAGTGAAGCAAGGAAGGCACTTTCACCGATATAGAAAACCATATAGCCAATTTTATTCGGCCATTTGACATACGCTTTGTCTACTATAAAAATGTATGATTGGCGTGTGATCACCGCTTTGAACTGATGTCTCATATGTTTCAACAAAATCTATCTTTGATAACAGTGACGCGTCAGAGAATTGGGAACTTCCGATCACTTCTACTGTAGTAATCAGATTCAGTACTTCACGTCTACTTCAGCAAAGGAGGCAATTTTACTTTTCCCCTCTACCTCTACCCTGATCCAAATAAAAACGCTCTCTTCGACACCAACGAACCCTCCAATGCTCCTGGTGGCCGTCGTCCTAATCTCGCCCCAACGTTCATCACAGACATCACAAACAAACTCAAGATGCAATTCATTCCAGATGGCAAAGGTGACCTGCAAAGCACTTTCGGTCCCGAAGACATCTTCAACTACATGTACGCTGTTTTCCACTCCCCAACTTACCGTACACGCTATGCAGAATTCCTCAAGATCGACTTCCCACGCTTACCGCTTACGACGAATACAGACCTGTTCCGTGAATTATGCGGATTGGGTGAGAGATTGGTGAAACTGCATTTGATGGAGCAATCTGGACAGGCCATGCCAAAATATCCTGAGTCAGGGAACAATATTGTGGAGAAGATCGACTATACGCAACCTGCCGACAATCCGCAAAAGAGCAGAGTCTGGATAAACAAAACGCAATACTTTGAGGGTGTACCATCGGAAGTCTGGAATTTCTATGTTGGTGGCTATCAGGTGTGCCAGAAATGGCTGAAAGATCGCAAAGGACGTACTCTGTCGTTTGACGATATCAGGCACTATCAACAAATCATAGCAGCCCTGGCAGAGACTATTACTTTGATGGAGCAGATTGACGAGGTGATTGAGGAGCATGGAGGGTGGCCTATCCAGTAAACCCTCCTCATCTCAAACACTCTCTCATATGTCAAAATGGATGTCACATCACAGGCAATCTTACTACTTCACACCCACAGCCAGGAGCCACAACCTAACAATTTCTATATAAAGTACTCACAATTTCTAGCATCGCGCCCGTTAGAAAGGGATTTACGCTCAGAGGGGAAAAATTGCCGCAGTGTTTAAAGAAAAATATAAGGAGAGTATAAGGGAGATATATACCCTGGATATTGTGTCAAATACTGAATGCCACCATAATTCGCTTAGTACCAGAAGCGTGTATCCAACCCGTAATTCACGCATCTGGATCTTGCGCAGAAGGCCACGTTACTCCAGAACAAAACCTCTACATCTCTACACATCTATCCAGGAACATCTATAAGGAGAAATGTTCGTATGTTCAACAAATGGAAAAAACTCTTCTTTGCAATTGGAGTGCTTATGATAGTAGCCTCTACAATCGCTTTTCTGGGCCTCAGAGGAAATCCGGCTCATGCACAGCAGGCTTCTATAGGCGATCTTCCACCACTCAGGTATATGGCTCTTCCTCCCACTCATCCACTTAATTCGCATGTTTTCTTCTGCCAATTTCAACCCCAGGATACCGGGACAGTGAACACTATTCCATTCTGGAGTTCATCCTTTAGCGTTGATGGCAAGAACTACGACTATGAGATGGTCGGAACGGACCCTCACAACACCTCGGTAACCACGACGATTCCCATCGATCTTATACCATTAAACGTCGTCTTCCCGGATGGGAAGTAGCCTTAATGGTGCGCGTATTGCCCGCAAGATTGTGGATTTCCCCTATCTTCCGCAGATCCCAGTATGCCACAGGCGACTTCACGCAATACCTTGATGCCATACAGCGTGCCGAATTCTGGAAAAGCATCTCCACCACCAGCCCCAACAATCATCAATTGCTAGGTCGGCCAAAAATGAAGCCAACCGCCACGCTGACTGTTCCGTTGGCAGTGGCACATTTCCAGCGGCAGTGGGCACCAAGACCACAGCAGGATATGGCCTGGTTGACAATGGGTGGTTGCAACCTCAGCTTGAGAAACTGGTAACCACGGATAGCTCACCAACCCATCTGACGATTTTTGCCGCCCTAAACATCATCCCTACCGCCCAGTTTAATGGCCAACTCTGCGACTCTTGGTGGCTATCACAGTCTGGTGGTCAACAGCAACAATAACGCTACTAATGTCTATACCTATGCCTTTGCTGACTATAATCAAGGGGGAAAGCCTGCAACTGTGGACCCGGATGTTATCTCGCTGAGCCATGAGTATGGCAGAATGGGCAAATGATCCATTTCTCAACAATGCGGTACCAGTCTGGTCGGTTCCCGATCAACCAGCGTATGGATGCCAGACTATCCTGGAGGTTGGTGATCCTCGAAGCAAACCAGCCCTTCACGGTCCACAATATTACCACGTGCAGAATGAAGCCTTCTTCTCCTGGTTTGCCCGTGAGACCTCCTCGCAAGGTTTTAAGGGACAGTACGACTTTCTGGGTAAATTCAGTGCCTTTTCGAGTTCTGCCAGTTGTACGGGTACGCCAACACCGGCCTCGTAGTACAGTATCAGGGATTAGCACTGTACGTAGTGTGTGATTGGCTGCCAGCGGCCAATCACACACTACCGTTCATGCTAAACACTCATTTCTTCTTGCACCAGTTGCGAGAACTGCTCATTGTACAATTGTGCATACAAGCCTGCGCGCTCCAATAATTCCTGATGCGTCCCACTCTCCACAATCTCACCTTTGTCTACTACCAGAATCACATCTGCTGCCAGGATGGTGGAGAGGCGGTGAGCAATGGCCAGTGTTGTACGACCCTTCATAAGAGGCTCCAAAGCTGCTTGAATAAGGCGCTCAGAATGCGTATCCAGTGCGCTCGTGGCCTCGTCCAGGATCAGGACGCGGGGATTCTTGAGGATGACGCGTGCAATAGCAATACGCTGCTTTTCACCGCCAGAGAGCTTATAGCCTCGCTCACCAACCATGGTATCATAGCCTTTGTCCAGCTCCATAATGCGGTCATGGATGGCTGCGGCTTTTGCGGCTGCAATCATCTCTTCCTCGCTCGCATCGATCCGTGCATGGAGCAGATTCTCTCTGACTGACGCATGGAACAGGTATGTTTCCTGTGTCACCACGCCTATCAATTCGCCGAGGAGAGAAGAGCAATATCTTTTACATTGTATCCATCAATCTCGATCGCACCACTATCGACATCGTAAAGTCGTGGCACAAGGTACGTAATCGTTGTTTTACCTGCACCACTTGGTCCGACAAGTGCCGCTAATTGTCCAGGATAAATCGCAAAAGAGATCTATTGAGCGTAGTGCGAGGCACTATTCCCTCTGAGAGAGCAACAGGTTCGCGGGGGGTGAGATAGGACGCTTTTTTTTCCTGACCATCAGTGTTCTCACTCTCAGACAATCCACTCAGGACAGGAATGTCATCACGTTTGTAGGTAAATGAGACGTTCTCGAAGGTAACCTCGCCACGTATCTCGTCAGGCTTGAGATGAGAGGGATTGGGTGCATCTTTGATATCAATCGGCATGTCCAGGTACTCAAAAATGCGATCAAAGAGTGTCAGAGCACCCTGCACTTCTACCTAGATCGTGAGCAACTGCCCAATGGGAAAGAAGAGTCTACTCTGAAGCGTCGTAAAAGCCACAATGCCACCAAGCGTAATCACAGATCCATGCAGACCTGTGACCGGGCTATTGATAATCTGTAACCCCGCAATTAAGTAGACGATAGCAGGTGTGATTGAGAAAAAGGCACCGATAAACATGAAAAACCAGCGTCCAATCATCTGCTGGCGTATCTGTAGATCGGTTAGCTTCTGACTCTCTTTCTCAAAGCGATCCTGGGCATACTTCTGACGCCCAAAGGTTTTCATTAAGAGAATGCCGCTGACTGAGAGCGTCTCTTGCATCATCGCCGTGAGGGCCGCCAGGCTCATCTGTGTCTCTTTACTGGTAGCCCGGCGCACATTGCCTACTTTATAAGTGATCCACAGAAAGAGGGGTAGCAAGCCCAGTGAGACCAGCGTGAGATAGGGCTAATGATTGCCATAGCAATGATGGTACTTATTGCCGTTGAAACATTGGCGACGAAACTCGTAGCGGTATCCGTCACAACGCCTTGTACACCACCGACATCATTAGAGAGTCGTGACTGAATCTCACCTGTACGTGTTCCTGTAAAGAAGCGGAGCGACATGCTTTGCAGATGGTAGTACAGCTTATTACGGAAGTCACGCATGACGTGTTGTCCGATTTGATTATTGAGATAGGATTGTCCAACGCCGATTATACCTGTGACAACAGGCGTTACGATCATAATAATGACATAAATGATCAAAAGGTTGGTATTGCGTTTTCCAATGGCGTCATCGAAGACACGTTGGATTAAAAGAGGATTGACCAGACCCAGCACAGTGGTCAGATAATGGCAATCAAGACTAATACAACTTGAAATTTGTATGGCTTGAAGGCCTCTACAACCCGTCCGAGAGTGCGGGCATCTGTCTTTCGCCCACGTTTTTTTTGTTCTTCTGCATAAGCGGCCATCCCACCGCCCATTCCATGAAATCCCATATGTAGTAGCTCCGAATTTCTCTGCCGCCTGCGGCGGCAAGAAGAGAAAAACAGATTCAAGTATCTCGGGCGACCTAACGGGGACACCCCGAAGCAGAGGGCCGTTCCCCTCGGCAGAGGAGTGAGGCTAGAGCACAAACTCTGCACTAACCCGCTTGCGAAGCGACAATAGGAGAAATAGGAAAAACCCACCAGACAACATGGATAAGACACAATATCAAGTATAGTCAATATCTCTGACAAGAGCACTGACCAGGAGGACGGTTCTTACCCTGTCATTTTTGACAGGCTGATACGTTGAATTAAGCCAGCCAGCAACGCTCCACGCTGAATGAGAGAGTCTGTATACAGATATTCCTTGTTGAGGTTATGCATTCCTCCTCCAATAGGACCGAGACTATCAAGGGTAGGAACCCCCATCTCCATCAGCAGATTGGCATCGGAAACGCCCCCCTTCCCCTCAGAGACGACATGCAATCCTAATGCTTCGCCTTCTACCCGAGCCATCTTCACTAATTGGATGATCCCTGGAGTTGACTCATAGGGACGACGGCCAGAAGCACGAGTCAACGTAGCGCTTGTATCAGGGACACTACAGCCAGCAACGATCTTTTCCAGAGTCTCTGCCGCCATATCAAGTCCCTGCTGATTGTAGGCACGCACTGAAATATGGCAACGGCCATGTCAGGTACAATATTAAGCGGGTCGCTACTACTGATGCGTGTGACATTAAAGGTGACGCCAGGGAAGAGGGTATTGAGGTGATGGATAGCAATCATCTTATGCGCCAACTCAATCACTGCAGAGCGCCCTTTGTGAGGTTCCGCTCCTGAGTGCGCTGCAACTCCCAACACCTCAAGCACATATTTGTCAGCCCCTTTGCGCGATTGCGTCAATATTTCTGCCGCTCTTGATGATTCTAACACCAGCCCGACATCCACCTGTTGTGCTATTTCACGTAGCAATGGCGCACTCCCCGGTGAACCAACCTCTTCATCATTATTGAAAACAACGCATAGCTCCCCATAGTGCTCAAAGCCAGCCTCTGCCAGTGCCCGAAGCGTATAGATACACATAAGAATACCAGACTTCATATCAATCACGCCCGGCCCATAGGCAATCCCATCACGCACAACAAAGGGATTTGTTTGTATAGCACCTGGACCATAAACAGTATCAATGTGTCCAACCAGCAGAATGCGAGCCTGCCCCTTGCCCTGACGTCTGGCAAGCAGATTACAGCCAAAGGATTTAGTCGGATGCAAGGTTACAGTAAAGCCAGACTCACGCAGCCACTGTTCCAGGTAGATCATAATCTGGTTGACTCCCTCTACCTGCCCTGTTCCCGAATCTATATTCACAAGGGTTTCTAAACGCTGGAGCAGTTCATCCTGATAGGACTGGAATAGCGTGACATACGTTTGAGCATAAGGCGAAGAAGATGGCAATTGTGGCATTGATACTATCCTTTTGAAGGTTGCGTTGGATCGAAGTCGTTTTCTTATTGTATCACAGATGAGAAGTACGAACGGATGACTTTTCCCACAATTTGTCCTGTACGTAGTTGACCTCATGTGATACAGTAAGAGAGATGTGGACCCTCTATAGTAGACAGGAGAGAGGACGAGTGGCATCAACACAAACTCCCTTTGAAAAACTAACCCCGATCCATCCTAATCGTCGGATTACCCTGGAGACTGGAGCAACACCTATTGCTCCACGCTTGATGGATCTCCTGGTTCCTTTAGGCTTTGGTCAGCGTGCGCTTATTGTCGCACCGCCCAAGGCTGGAAAGACCACGATTCTGCGCCAACTGGCAGCCTCTGTACTCAAGAATTACCCTCAAACCTACTTATTCCTTTGCCTGGTGGATGAGCGCCCCGAAGAGGTAACGGAGTGGCGGATGGAGGTGCAGGGACCAATGGTAAAAATGTATGCATCCAGTTTTGATCAACAGATATCAAAACATGGACGTGTTGTTGAACAGGCATTGAATGATGCCAGACGTGAGGTAGCCCAGGGACGCGATGTGGTCATCCTGCTAGATTCACTGACACGTCTGGCACGCGCTCACAACTTGAGTAGCGAGATGTGGAATGGCCCTCGCAATCAACGCGGAGGCTTTGGGAGCCGTACTCTTTCGGGTGGCCTGGATATCCATGCGCTGGAAATTGGCCGGCGCGTTTTGGAGCTGCACGGGCGCTCGAAGAGGGTGGCAGCCTGACGATTGTCGCCAGTTGTCTCATTGAAACAGGTAGTCGCCTCGATGATGTCGTCTACGAGGAGTTCAAAGGGACAGGTAATCTGGAGGTTCGCCTCTCGCGTGAACTGGCAGATCGGCGGATTTTTCCTGCTATCGACGTCACCGTTTCCAGCACCCGCCAGGAGGAGCGCCTCCTATCTCCCAATGAGCTACGAGCGATGGCGATTGTGCGACGCAGAATGGCCGATTTGCCCCGTCGCGAGAGTACGGAACAGGTGGTACGGCTATTTGAGAAAACACACTCGAATGCACAATTAATAGAGGCAATTGTCAGGCAAGGCTAATACACAAATTATGATATAATACAGAAAATAGCGTTGTTTATAGAATAGAGATACTCAACGGGAGAGTACGTTATGCGTTGCCCCAATTGCGGAGGTCTCAACCTGGATCAAGCACAATTTTGTGTTCGTTGTGGGAGAACCCTTTTGCCATCGGCTCCCCCTGCTCAAACGACATCCAACCAGCGACCACCCTACCAACAGCCACCACGCCAGATACCCCCTACTCAGGGAGTACCACAATCACCACGCCAGATGCCCACTCACCGCACCACCCTACCAACCACCCAGGCCCCCGGTGCAACCAGCACGACCAATACCACAAAATGCGCCGTCAGGGGCACGAAGTGGGCGTTCCAGTGCTCCTCCTGCACCAATTACTCCAAATATACCTCAAGGTCCAGAACCTCCTGGGCCATTTCCACCACGCACAATAGCTCAGCTTCAGGCACTTGAGTCAGGAGCACTCCCATATACCATCACACAGGACTCTGTTGCCGCTGGCCGTAAAAAGATCGTACGCATCGTCTACCAGCGCTGTAGTGCCTGGCAACAGGTGGCAACATTACTGAAAGCCTTTAAAGAGCAGCGATCAGACACATTTAACACGATCATCATACAAGGTGTGTTTGAGCAAGACATCAACGTGTATGCGTTTACTAATGGTCAGCTTGTGTTTGACCAGAACGTTCGACTGGGTAGCCAGACCATGAACCGTTACCAGATCGAGACAGGCACAGGCTTTGAATTTGACTCTCTACGCATCGTTTTATCAGAATAGCTAGAGTTGCCTATGCACATAGTTGAACTCATACGTAAAAAACGTGATGGGGGTACGCTGAGTACTGCAGAGATTACATGGTTAATAGAACAATATACGAAAGATGCCATTCCTGACTACCAGATGTCTGCATGGTTGATGGCTGTCTATTGGCGTGGCATGGATGCCCATGAAACGAGCGCTCTGACGCTGGCAATGGTACATTCAGGCACAGAGTTACATGTACGCGATACGATCTCGCCCGTAGTAGATAAACATAGCACAGGTGGTGTTGGCGATAAAGTTACACTGGCGGTTGCGCCCCTTGTGGCTGCCTGTGGAGTGGCGATAGGAAAGATGACCGGGCGTGGACTGGGACATACTGGTGGAACGATTGATAAGTTAGAGTCCATTCAGGGCTTCCGCTCGGATCTTTCTCGTGCAGAGTTTATGCACATCCTGACACAGCATAATCTTGTGCTGGCTGGTCAATCCAATGATCTCGCCCCAGCCGACGGCAAAACGTATGCTCTACGCGATGTAACAGGTACCGTTGAAAGCACTCCCCTTATCGCTGCCAGTGTTATGAGCAAAAAACTGGCTATTGGTAGCTCCCATCTTTTACTTGATGTTAAGTTCGGCTCCGGTGCCTTTATGAAGACAAGAGAGCGTGCCCGTGATCTGGCGATAACAATGGTCGAGATTGGACAACTGGCAGGCATCCACACGAGTCGCCACCATCACTTCAATGGAACAGCCATTGGGATGTGCGGTCGGCAATGCTCTGGAAGTCGCGGAAGCGATTGCTATCCTGCATGGTAAGGGACCACAGGATGTCTCCTACCTCTGTTATCATGAAGCGGCAGAGCTATTAGTCATGACGGGGAAAGCTCCGATCTGCCCACTGCGGAACAACTGGTCACACACGCAGTACGCTCAGGCAATGCCGTGACAAAGCTTGCAGAAGTCATTGCTGCCCAGGGTGGTGATCCTCGCCAGATCGAGCAGCCAGCGTTATTGCCCACCGCTCCTGTTCGTTCGTTGCTGACCGCCCCATGCAGTGGCTATCTTGCACATATCGATGCTGAACAGATTGGTCTCGTCAGCATGCATCTGGGAGCCGGACGCTTTAAAAAGGGTGACCCCATTGACCATCGTACCGGACTGGTCCTACAGGCAAAAGTGGGAGATTATCGCCACGCAGGAGAACCATTAGTAGAGGTTCATGCACGCAGCGAAGCGGAAGTTGCAGCCATCCAGCAAGCACTGCTAGCTTGCTATACCTGGAGCGAGGCCCCCGTGGCAACGGAACCGCTGATTGCTGATGTGATTCGCCCTGTAAGTGCGGACTGAATGTATCAGCAACTGAAGATTGCTCCTTCTGCCATGTTGTGCTTAATTACCCCAATTACATGTCGTTTGTGGTTGTCCTTGCACAAACCCCTCGAATGATGCCCCACTCCCGTCTTTCACCTTGAGTAACACAATGGGCTTATCAATCGGGTTACCATCAAGACCAAACTCAATCGGCCCGCTTACTCCCTGAAAAGTGCTGCAAGTCCCATTGCCGAACAATAATAATTTGTGACACTGTCTGCGACGGGAATGGACTATTGTTTTCACGATACTTGTAAAGCAATCCGCGCTATCTTAAGCTTGCATAACAATACGATGAGTACGCGAAAAGCCATATGGGCTTAATAAGTGCTTTTCAATGGGACAAAATTCTGCTGATATTCACAAAAGAAGTGCCCTACGACAGAAGGGAGGATCTTGCATTGATCACCATCAGGAGGAGAACCCCATTCATCTGGAGATGCAAAAGCGGTATAGGAGAAATTCTGATAGTCGTCAGAGCTATTGTAACCAGCAAGATCATATGCAGCATTCCCTGACAATACTCCTTCCAAACCAGGAAGCGATACTTGAGGATTATGGAGATCACCAAGAAGCGAGCTAAAGGTATCGGCATAGCCGTGCCGAGGGGCCAATAGGGACAGCATGGCCACGCAATTTTTGTACCTCATCAATGGTGGCTGAGCAAGGGGATACACTGTCGTTTGAAGCTAACCGACTGAACCGTCTTCCGCCTATGTGAGAATTGTTTAAGAAAGGCACTGGCTAAGGTGCGGCCATATGGGTGAGTCTTGTCATCATCATAAAAGATCACCACATTCTTTACAGCAGGAAAATCTTCCTCAGCTAAATTAGCATCAATGGCTCCTTGCTCACTATCAACGGGAGCCACACGGAAATAATAGGGCGAGATTGCGGTGAAAGCATCACTTGATTCAGTCGCTGAGACATGAGTATCGGCTTATTTGCCTGAGATAACTGTTGAATAGCCTGAATAGCACCTGACGTACTCACAGGCCAGCCAAGCACACCGAGAAGAGTTCTATCGTGATTGGCAAGGCTCTCTATTTGCTGTACAACAACATTGGCATATTTCATGTCAGTACCAGCATTAGCAATCAGTACCCGTACCCTGAGGCACGTTTTCAACCTTACAAAGGACAATTATAAAAACCAGTGATGTTGCAAGGCATATATCCCTTGCAGATCAATCGTGCCGATAGCCAACTGGCCGATTTGAGGCCCTGGCGAGAGCGTGGTCAGCACAATCAGCGTCACATACGGATCAATGTATCTTTTAAAACGTTTTTGTTCTCAGTAGCGGTGTCTCAGCTACTGCATTGGAGTCATTCCAGAAGGGAACGTTACATTACCATCGCTAATAAGTTGGCTAATGTCGATAGTGACGATACAAGGAAGCGCATTGCATGAATGTGTAGATAACGAAGATGGAGATAGTGACGTATGGGAGAATAGAGAAGAACATCACCAGAAGGAGTGCTACGATAACAATACTCTGAATTACATTCCAAGAACGGGAGCTAATACGACCAACTTCTCTCCATAGAAAAGTGAATAGACCAATAAACGCGGGGATAACGCTGTGCCATACCCAATATGCTGGAATCGAATATACTAAAAAATTGTTAAAGCTCTTGTTGAAAATTAGCGGAGAGTAATGCGAGGAAAGAGCTTATTAAAAATGTTACGGCTACAATTATGCCCGAAACAAAAGGTGAAATAGTTTTCGTAGCAGTAGCGACTCCTGTAGAGATTGCAACAAAGACAATAATTATTACTAAAATCACAAGTATTGCTTTACGACCATACCCCTGTTCTGGCTGATTAGGAATATTCTGCCCCATTAATATAGCTGCTCCTCATAAACTACAAAATTCCCACTTACAAATATAGACGTATAAATAAGTATAATCTGCGTATTATTTTTGCTAGACAGTACCTTCTTCTTCTGCTCATAAGGAGATCATTTAACAAACAAGTGTTGGCTACCTACTTCTGGTGAGTCATTGTACAATAAGGATCGCCTTCTATGGCTCAGATGGGCACGCCTGCTCTTGGTGCAAACTCAAATAAGGAAGGACCAGCAGAGCAATATGCTGCTCCGCTGGTCCTTCTGCGAAGAAATAAATGGGCAATCCTCCCCCTACTTTACCCTCCCAACTCAGTCCTACGTGCTTTGAGTTTACTGATACGCTCCTCTTGCGCAGCTAGCTTCTCACGTTCTTTCTCGACCACCTCCGGTTTAGCTCTTGCCACAAAGTTCTCGTTAGCCAGCTTCCCTTGCAGACGAACTGTCTCCTGTTGGGCCTGGGCAATTTCTTTGTCGAGTCGTTCCAGTTCCTTAGCAAGATCAAGCAGACCAGCTAATGGCAGATAAATCTCCACAGCATATGCAAGGAGACTCATCGACTGCTCTGGTTTCTGTGCAAGAGTATGGTGCAACTGCGGCTTCTCCGTTCGTGCCAGGAATTCGATCAGTGGAGTCTGTGCCTCGAACATCTCCAATGCATCCCCCACAGCCAGAATGACCGGAATGCGCCGGGCAGGTTCCACATTCATCTGATTACGAGCATCACGGATACGTGTCACCACCTCTTGCACCAGACTAAATTGCTGCTCCGTCTCATCATCCAGTCTCAGCGTATCCGCAATTGGCCAGGGAGCCACAATCAACGCGGAGGCAGGCCACAACTCCTGATCTGGCTCACTGGTACGATAGAGATACTGCCAGACCTCCTCTGTCACAAAGGGCATAAAGGGATGCAGGAGACGCAGGCTCTGATCGAGCACAGCGCGAAGTATGCCAGCCGTCGTAAGCCGTGCCGAGGCATCACCCTGCATCTGCACCTTGGCAATCTCCACATACCAATCACAGTAGTCGGACCAGAAGAATTCGTTGACCTGACGACCTGCCTCACCAAGCTGGAAATCTTCGATCAGACGAGTCACTTGCTGCGTCAGTCTGGTCAGGCGACTGAGTATCCAGCGATCGGCAAGCGTCTGTGGCTGGAGCTTATCCAGGGATGGCACGCCTCCACCAATCTCAGCAGTCGTCATCAGTACGAAGCGCGAGGCATTCCAGATCTTATTAGCAAAGTTACGATTGCCGATAATGCGCTCTTCCATCAGCTTCATATCATTGCCGGGAGTGCTACTCGTCGCCAGTGTGAAACGCAGGGCATCCGTCCCAAACTTGTCCATTATTTCAAGAGGATCAACCACATTGTTCCTGGTCTTACTCATCTTCTCGCCTCTGGCGTCACGCACCAGACCATGCAGGTAGATGGTCTCAAATGGATTGGTACCCATAAAATGAATACCCGCCATCACCATACGCGCAACCCAGAAGAAGATGATATCATAGCCCGTCTCCAGCACGGACGTTGGATAGTAGCGCAACAGATCAGCAGTGATATCAGGCCAGCCCAGAGTGCTGAAGGGCCATAGCCAGGAACTAAACCAGGTATCCAGCACATCTTCATCTTGATGAATCGCTGTGCTCTCACAATGGGAGCAGGCTGTCACATCCTCACGGCTAACCGTCATCTGACCACAGCTATCACAGTACCACACCGGGATACGATGTCCCCACCACAACTGGCGCGAGATACACCAGTCATGGATGTTCTCCAGCCAATCCATATAGATCTTGTTGAAACGTTCCGGCACAATCTTGATCTGACCGTATTTCAGTGCTCCTATTGCCGGGGTCGCCAACGGCATCATCTTGACAAACCACTGCTGCGAGATGAGTGGCTCGACCACCGTATCACAGCGCTGGCAGCGACCTAGCGGCACTGTATAATCCTCAATCTTCACGATCAGACCAAGGCGCTCAAGTTCGGCCACCAGATTCTTACGTGCCTCATAGCGATCCTGTCCGGCATAGGAACCAGCTTCAGCGGTCATTTTTGCATCAAAGCCAATCACCTGAATCTCGGACAAATGATGACGCCGACCAATTTCAAAGTCTGTCGGGTCATGAGCTGGTGTCACCTTGACCGCGCCCGTACCAAACTTTGCATCCACCGCTTCATCCGCCACAATAGGAATCTCGCGTCCAATCACAGGCAAAATCGCCAACCGTCCAACGATATCTTTGTAACGCGGATCGTCAGGATTAACCGCCACACCAGTATCACCCAGAATGGTCTCAGGGCGAGTCGTGGCCACACTGATATACCTGGTTTCCTGCTCTCCCTCCACAGGTTTGAGAGGATAGCGCACATAGGTCAGGGTACCCATCGTATCAACATGATTGACCTCTAGATCAGAGATGGCACTCATACAGCGAGGGCACCAGTTAATAATACGCTCACCACGATAGATCAACCCCTCCTCATAGAGACGCACAAACACTTCGCGCACAGCCTTCGATAGACCTTCATCCAGCGTGAAGCGTTCTCGTGACCAGTCGCAGGATGCACCCAGACGGCGGTGTTGATCCTGGATGCGGCTCTTATACTGCCGCACCCACTGCCAGACACGCTCCAGGAATGCTTCACGTCCAACTGCATGACGATCAGTCCCCTCTTGCGCCAGCAATCGCTCAACAACCGTCTGTGTAGCAATACCCGCATGATCTTCACCAGGAACCCAGAGTGTCTCATCACCCTTCATACGATGATAGCGAATCAGGATATCTTCTATCGTTGCAGTGATAGCATGACCTAAATGGAGTGCTCCTGTAACATTAGGCGGAGGCATACTAATCACAAAAGGCTTACGATTGGGATTTGTACGTGGCTTAAAGTATCCACCTTCTTCCCAGAAACGGTACCATTTGCCTTCAACAGTTTGTGGCTCATATGTCTTAGGTATAGATGCGAGAGATGGCGTTTGTGCTGCCTCGGTATTTTGCTCCTGTTTGATCATGTCCCCTCCTGGCAAAACAGGCCCCTTTTTTTCGGATTCCTCACCACCTGCGGTGGCTCGCCCTGGTCATGGGTCATCCCGAATTTTTCGAACAAGAGTTCACCCTCTCAAGCGGCTTGAAAAGCGGGATCGTCAAGGGCGGCCAGCCCTTGACCGGGGTCTGGGGTGTCCCCAAAACTTTCTTTTTTTCCTCGCGCCGCCTGCGGCGGCGCACAAAAGAGGTAAAAAGAGTTTCTGGGGACACCCCAGACCCCCGGCAGGGAGGCTGCGCTCCCTGCAACCTTGCTTTTGCGAACTTTTGTTTCAAAAATTCGGGATGACTCATGACGGCCAGCGAAGCGCCTGCGGCGCTGAGTAAACAAACCTGAGATACATAAAAAAAATCCCTTCCCGTCAAGGACGAGAAAGGACATCACTCGTGGTACCACCTTGTTTCGATCAATCAAGCAAGAGATTGATCCTCACAGGTGCGTTAACGGGCACTCCCGTAGAAACTTATCGTAGTGATTTATTCCTAGACTCACAGGCGACTTTCAGCGTGTCTACCACCGGGGAAGACTCTCAGCCTATTGATCTTCCTTCTCTTTCGGGATACGCGCCTACTCCTCCTGATCATTGTCAGTATGAGTTTGTGTTATTCTTAGTCTATCGAGTATGCAGACAAATGTCAAGCCCTGGCCGCATTGGGCCAGGGCTTGTAGGGGCGGGTTTACAAGTTCGTGTTTACATTAACGGAACAACAGGTATTGGCTTACAAACCGCGCCCTTACGTCTGTAACCACGCATCGTTCCTTCTGCTTACTCCGTACGTAAAGCAATGATAGGATCGAGACGCGCTGCTCGCTGTGCCGGGTAGAAGCCAAAGACGACTCCGACGAGAGCAGCAAAACCAAATGCCAGTAGAACCGCCAGCGGGTCCAACGCAAATGGTCTGCTGGTCACTAAAGCACTGATATATGCGCCAACACCGCCAATCAGGATACCCGCCAGACCACCTAGAGCGCTCAACATCAATGCTTCAATTAAAAATTGCAGCATGACATCGGTGGGATGGGCACCAATCGCGATGCGGATTCCGATCTCGCGCGTACGTTCGGTGACCGAGACAAGCATAATATTCATAATGCCAATCCCCCCAACCACCAACGAAACGGCAGCCACACTAATCAGCAGAATCGTAAGTGACTCTGAAGTTGCCTGCGCAGTCTGAAGTATCTGAGATTGGTTCTGAATAGTGAAATCGTCAGCCTGGGGATTACCAATATGATGAAGCTGCTCAAGCAACTGCTGAGTGGAATTTTGTACATCAGTCACATGCGCGTCACTATCTGCCAACACATCAATAGAACTTACAAACTGACTACCCGTCAGACGCTGTTGTGCCGTACTGGCAGGCACATAAAGGATGTCATCGGGATCAGTAAACCCTCCATTAGCACCTTTCGCCGCCAGGACACCAACAATAGTAAAAGGCTCATTGCGAATACGAATCTCCTGCCCAAGCGGGTCAACACCCTGCGTAGTAAACAGGTTGTCGGCAACCGTCTGCCCGATTACGGCGACACTATTGTTGTTCTGCTCATCATCGCTGCTAAAGAAACTTCCTTCCTGCATCTGCCAGGCACCAACCTGCAAGAAATTGGGATAGACCCCCTGTATGCTCGTTGCCCAGTTCTGTCCCTGGAAAACGACTTGCCCACTTACTGACACAATTGGGCTTACGGCGCTGGCATGAGGAACCTGAGAGCCGATCGCATCGGCATCTGAGCGTGTTAGCGACTGTAATGATCCAGCACCCTGTCGTACGCCCCCAGTACTTGCGCTTGAGGATCTGATGACAAGCTCGTCCGGGTTCAAGCCGGAAAGGCGCTGATTAATCACAGCGGCATTACTTTCGCTGGTCGAGATCATTATAATGACGGCAGCCACACCAATGATAATCCCCAGCGAGGTGAGCAGGGAACGCATCTTTTTCGCACGCAGGGCCTGTATCGCACTCTTAGTACTTTGATAGACGGCTAACCGCCTGCGCTTGTTCTTGTCGTGCTCATTTCTCTTTATCTTAGGAGGCAGCAGAGGCCCTGCAGGTTTTTCAGATTTCACAGGTGCCTCAGGCAAAGCCTGCTGTCGGGTTGTTACAGATACCATCGACTGCTGCTCTGGTTTAGAAACATTCATGGCAGCACTTCCTTTTCCTTTAACGCAGGCTGCTGCGAAATTTGCGCCTTCTCTGCACTAATTGGATCATGTCTGGTATCACTCAGGATACGCCCATCACGGAAAACGACCTTACGGCGACAATAATCGGCAATATCATGCTCGTGCGTAACAAGCACCACAGTCATACCACGCGCGTTTAGCCTTTGCAGGATGGTCATAATCTCAACGCTGGTGCGCGTATCCAGGTTGCCCGTTGGCTCATCTGCCAGGATCAAGGCAGGGTCATTGACTAATGCTCGTGCAACCGCTACACGCTGTTGCTGACCCCCTGAAAGCTCCATAGGGCGATGCCCCATGCGTGAGCGCAACCCAACCAGGGTTAAGGCCCACTTTGCTCGCATTTCTTGCTCTTCCGCTGATACGCCTGCATACACCAGCGGCAACTGGACATTTTCAGTTGCCGTCATCCAGGATAGCAGGTTAAAGCTCTGGAAAACGAAGCCAAGCTTCTGGTTACGCACATCAGCCAGCTCGCCAACACTCATCTGACTCACCTGCACCCCATCAAGTAGATAGCTCCCACTCGTAGGCTGATCCAGGCAGCCAAGAATGTTCATCAATGTTGATTTCCCAGAGCCAGATGGCCCCATGATGGCCACCATATCACCACGTGTGATAGTTAGATCAATTCCACGTAGCGCGGGCACAACTGTACGACCCATGATGTAGTGTTTGCTCAACTGCTCCAGGCGAATAATCGTGGTCGTGTCGTGAGAATCACCTGGCTGGCTTTTGTACTCCATCAAGTTTAGCCTCCAGCGCCAGCACCACGGCCAGCACCGCCACCAGCAATACCACCAAACCACCACCGCCACCAAATCCGCCAGCTCCACCGCCAAATGCCACCGGCACCACGGCCAGCGCCAGTGCCAGTGCCAGTAGTTGTTGATGTACTGCCGCCGGTCTGACCTACAACCACCTGATCGCCAGGATTTAAACCGGAAAGGACTTCAGTATACTGGCCGCTGCTTAAGCCTGTTGTGATGACCACAGGTACGAGTTTGCCATTCTGCAATTTCAGCACAACTCTGCTTTTACTCGATGTGGTACTTTGCCCCTGACCGCTCTGCCCTCCACCCAGGAGTGATCGGAGTGCAGTACGATCCACTAATCCCGCTTGCAACGCAATTGTGGGATAAGTAAGTGCAGCGCTAGGAATCAGCAATGTTCCAATACGCTGAGCGGTTGTAATACTGGCAGTTGCGGTCATTCCGGGATAGAGATGCTCGTTGTTGGTGATGGAGCTCTGATCTATCGTCAGCAAGACGGTATAGCTCACAACGTTAGACGATGCGACTCCAATTGTATCAATGGCAGAGACAGAAGCACGGAACGTACTGCTGGTATAGGCAGCGACCGTAAACTGAGCTGGCTGGCCTTGCTGAACGCTTGCGATATCAGCTTCATTGACCAGAGCCTGAATAGTCAGTTTACCAGTATCGGTCAGGACTATAAATCCTTGTGAAGCCGAACTGCCTGTGCTACCACCACTGCTACTGCCGCTACCACCACCGCTACCCACAGACTGACCAACTGCACCATTAACAGCAGCGACGGTTGCATCTACCGGAGCAACCAGAATTCCCATCAGAATTTGCGGTATCCAGGTTATGCTGTGCGTCTTGAAGCTGGAGTTGAGATTTAGCGACGTTGTTCTGAGCAGAGGTTACCTGGGATTGTGAGGATGTAATCTGATTGTCAGCCGAAGCATTGCTGGAATTGATCTGGCTCTGTGCTTGAGCAAACTTAGCCTGAGCATCTTGCTGACAGTTTGCAGGAGGAGGAGGAGTTGTTTTAGCACAATTACTCAGATCTGTCTGCTCCTGATCCTTAGCCAGCGTGAGAGCCGCCGCATTCGATGTCTGTGTCCGGCCCAGACTTGACTGAGAGTTTCCCAGCGAATTTTCTGCTGAAGCCAGTGAATCCTGGGCATCAGTTAAGCCAAGCTGTGCCTGGGTAACTGAATCTTGCAGAGCCGTAATATCAACATTGACTTTAGCAAGTACCTGGCCCTGCTTCACATGCTGCCCTGCCTGTACATCTATCTCGCGCACCTGACCCGTAGTGGCAAAGTTCATATTATACACAGCATTGGCAGTAACCGGGCCGGTCGCAGAAATCTTCACGCTGAGATTACCCGTGTTTGCCGTTGCCTGCGTGAACTGTATAGGCGGAGGTTGCGTGAATTGCCAGTAAAGCACGCCACCACCCACCAGCAGCAACACCAGCACGACTGATACAATGATTACCCAGCGCTGCCGACGTCGCCGCCTGGTTCGCAGAAGTGTGGCCTGCTGAGAATCCAGGGCAATTATATCCGTTTGAGTAACTTCTTCATCCAGCAATGGCTGAAGCAGTATTTCTGTTTCTTCTCGCATATCTATGATTCCTGGTTAACGAAACGTTAACTCTGCAATTCAATAGGGTACAACACGCGAAGGTCTGTACCATATGCGTGTTGACCAGTAACAACCGAGGAGATTGCCATTATCCAAGCTTTGTAGTAGAGAGTAAAATTGTTATCTGTTGAGCTGCAACTGTGCCTTGACTGTCAGCAGTCCCAACAACTGTGATCCCCATACCTGCCTTCAAATCGCTAGCAGCGGCAGTTTGCGATTGGAGAATCTGCGTAGTAGTGTTCAGTGTTACTGTGAAGTCGTCTCCGGTCGTAGATGATACTACCAGTGTGTTCCCGTTGAGCTGACCAACAGTACCAGCAATAGCACGAGCACCAGTGCTCCCGGCACCAGTGCTACCGGTACCATTACCGAAGGTGCCATTATTTCCGCCACGCCTCTGCGCAAAACAGGCAGGGTTTACTCCCCCCTGCTGTCCCTGGCCCCGACCGGCACCACTACCGAAGTTTCCATTGCCACCGAAACGCTGCCCAAGCATAATCTTTGTCGCGGTATAGGTGTTATCCTGGTTCTGCGTTACGGCAACCGTTACAAACGTCCCCGACGTTAGCACACTTGTTTTTGCTGTACTCTGGCGTATAAAGCGTGTAGTGCTTGTATAGCTTACTTTAATAGTTTTATTCTGCTGATTAGTCAAAAGCAATGTATTCCCACTGACACTCTGAAGTGTCCCGGTCGCACCGCGCGTTCGTATCGGAGGACAGGTAGCCGTAGGGGTTGCTGCCGAATTACTGGCAACAGAAGTAGAAGCAGCACCACATCCGACTGTAAGGAGTGCAACTACACACAAGAGAAAAAGGCCCAACGGCCTTAATAGTCGACCTGGATACATTGTCATAGAACTCCTTAATAAATTAGCCAGGACAATAGGAAACCAACCATAAAAGAGATCATCTCGTTCAAAATATCGTCTGCTTGATAAAGCAGGCAGAGATATGCTAAATCACGCCACTAAGCACTACAGTTTTTATCACTGACCTCGTACACTACTACTCTAACACAGATTTTTCAGGAAAACTTAAAAGAATTGTAAAAAAATTGTATATTCAGAACTTAAAATAAAACGATGTTTCAATGCTGGTGAATTAATCATTCTTATTTCTGCCATTTACTCGGCTCTCCCGCGTCTTCTGTAAGACAAAAACACTCTTACATTACTAACGAACTCCGGAGAAGTTATTTCACGCATACTTTTCTTTACGTTGATCACTTTCTGTCATCACAAAAAAATTCCTGGTGAAGTTCTAAAAAACCACTGGTGAAGTCCTATATGGTACAGTATAGAAGGCAATAGGTTATAAACAGATGAGGATGTGGGCGCTTCCCCTGTACTAACCAAGCCTATCATCCTCTCCTATTGCACATACTGTGATACTCGTGAGCTAGAATAAACGCTTCTAAATACCATAATTATGCTACACACTAGTGCCACGAGTTCTGCCACGGCTATCTGACGATTCATGAAAGGGTAGAATCAATCTTGTACACAAAAAAGAATCTCATCAAAATTCTCACTTCCCTTAGTGCTGTCGCATTAATAGCGCTCACGATTATTCTGGCTCACCCCAGCGCTCGGGCACAGTTTTCTTCTGTATCTGGCGATGGCATTGGCACTCCCAGAGATGTGACCCATCTGGCACATACTTCTGAGGTACAGATGCAGAGTGCTCTCGCTGCCAGTGCGGGTAAAGTTTCCACTATCCCTACCTGGAGTTCCTCATTCAGTGTCAATGGTACGAGCTATCCGTATACCATGGTTGGTACAAATCCAACAGCTGGTTCAGCCACCACCAAGGTTCCTACGGAAATCATTCCTCTCAAACTGACTTTTTCCACTGGTGTCACACTCGATGGCACTCAAAAAGTTGCGTCGACTAAATCCTCCCCACTCTTCCAGAAAGCACAATTCATCAGCGGCAAAACACAGTACGGTGATGCCATGCAGCGTGCCGAGTTCTGGAACAGTGTCTCGACAACCAGTCCAAAATACCATGTGTTGTTAGGACAACCAAAAGTACTAAAAGCTGCAACAATTACGGTTCCTGCACAGTCGGGCCAGGTAATCACCGGCAAAAACACAGGAGCACAAATCGGTGAGATCGACATCAACTGGTTCGATGCTCAGTTGCAAAATCTTATTACCTCACGGCACATTTCCGCAAAAACATTGCCGATTTTCCTGAGCTACAACACATTCCTTTACGACACTACTCCCAGCAACTGCTGCATTCTGGGTTATCACAATGCAGTCCAGACTGCTACGGCCATTCAGACCTACATCTACTCTGCCTACAGTGATCCAGGAATCTTTGGCACGACACCAATTGAAGATGTTCATGCCCTTAGCCATGAGGTCGCAGAGTGGCTGAACGATCCGTTCACCAACAACGCTGCACCCAATTGGAGCGTACCGTCCGAGCCACAGTACGGGTGCAATGGTGATCTTGAGGTAGGTGATCCTCTGGTTGGCATCGCGCTCACCGTCAACGGCTACCATCCTCAGGATATGACTTTCTTCTCCTGGTTTGCACGTCAGGCCCCATCGATAGGTATTCACGGTCAGTATACCTACCTGGGAACATTCACCACATTCTCCCCATCCTGCTAGTACACACACTGGGATAGGAAGAAAAACTAATCAACACCCAGGAGTGATGTAGAACCTTACATCACTCCTGGGTGTTTGTAACTACTCAGGTCCCTTTTTCCTGATTCCTCAGAACGTACCCACATTCAACCCATGTAATATCATCTCAAGCGCCGCCACCAGAATCACTGGTATAAAGATAATACGAAGTAGTCTGTTGCTCATATGAGGAAGCAGACGTGTTCCAATAAGTGCACCGAGCAGAATTCCCAGTGCAACAGGAGTGGCTACTAATGGAGGAATGTCGCCACGCGAGAAGTAGATGCCTGCGCTGGCCGCCGCCGTCACTCCAATCATAAAGTTACTTGTGGCAGTGGACACTTTGAGCGGAAGCCGCATCATGGTATCCATGGCCACAACCTTAAACGTTCCGCTACCAATACCAAGCAGTCCTGAAATGACTCCAGCAACGTACATCATTGCCAGACCAGATGGGGTATGCGTCACCTGATAGGCTACTTCTCGTCCAAGATGATGGTCAGGATAGGAGCTTGCCAGACCCAGCGTGTTCGCCCACCGATCATTCTTCACTCCTCTGGGCAATTCTTCTCTCATCTTGAAGATAAGTGGTGCCACAGAAATCAGGAGAATCATACCGAAGACGACTCCTAACAGATCAGGTGCAAGCATCCCCGCCAGGAACGCTCCGCTAATAGCCCCTACTGTGGTTGCCAGTTCCAGAAACATGCCCACACGCACGTTTGTCAGATGATCACGCACATAGGCAGCAGCGGCTCCGCTTGAGGTTGCAATTACCGAGATAATGCTCGCACCAATGGCAAAAGTAATGGGCAATCCGAAGACCAGAGTGAGTAGTGGGACAATGAGCACACCGCCTCCAAGTCCAACCAGTGAGCCAAGTACACCCGCAAAGATTGATCCCATAAAAATGAGCAGGACCACATTCAGAGAAAAGCTAAAGTGTAGCATGCCTGTGTGGGAAGAATACGTGGGATTCCTGTCTCCCAAAAACAGGCTGAACAGGAGCAAAGCCAGCACAATCAGCGTGATACCCACATACTTCCGATCCCGCTCAAAAGCAAAGACAAGAATAGATACCGCAACTCGTATAACTGGCGTGGCAATCAGCAATAAGAGTCCAATGGTAATCACCGCTTGCGGGCGTAGTATCAGCAACTCTGCCCAGACCTGACTCAACGTTTGTGGAAAGGCCAGCACCCTCTGAGGAGAAAAACCTCCTGGTCGCAATGGTAGCAGAGCCACCCCAAACAGAATGACTACTGCACTGAGTAGTACACCGCACTGTAGAATCCATCCGATACTGTCAGCCATCACCAGATGAGGATGCATGTGCGCTTTTTTCGGCGCTGGCTCACGACTCTCCTCTGGCGATAGATTGTGTGGCGCAACAATAAGTGAGTGGTGAATTTGATCGTTGTCCTTTGTCATACCCTGGTTCCCTCTGGGAAAATGGATACATCTTCCCTATGAAGTCTGACATTCGCCTCTCACCATTGTAGTGCATTATGATCTATTATTCCAATATATAAATATTATCTAATAGATAACAAACATGAATGAATAATGGAATATCATGAGGTAATCATAGAACTTTTAAAAGTTCTATATTACGCATGATATTCCATTATTCAGGTGTTCTCACCACCTGCGGTGGCTCGCCCTCGTTTTGTTGGCAGTGGCAGGGTTTGCGCCGCAAACCCTGCCACTGCCAAAAAAACCTACGAAGCGCCTGTGGCGCTGAGGAATCGGAAAAGGGGACCTGAATAGTTAC
>CAWFFV010000060.1:0-43772 GCA_963814985.1 uncultured Chloroflexia bacterium
GCCATCATTGTACTGACCCGTGTAGCCCTTACTCGTGTCCGGCGTCCCTGAAGAGTAACGTGCATTGCCATAGGGACCAAAGACCTGATTGCCGACAATCGCGGCTCCGCCAGCGGTGTTGGTCATGCTGGAAACAACGCTACCCAGCGTATCGGTGAGGAAGAAGTGGGTTCCATTGCCATCCAGATTCCCCAGCAGGCTTCCTCCCAAGTATAGTAATAATTGTTCCACAGGTTGGTGCCTGAGGTGTTGTAAACGTGCTCTTCCAGGCCAAAGGCGTAGACGGTGAAGGTGGTGCCACTGCTATTGGTGGTGCGACGTAATACACGCTGACCGGAGCCATCGTACATGTACCACTCTTCATTGGTGGAACTCACATCCCAGCGTACAAAATGATCAAGGCCATCAAAGGAGAGGGCGGAAGTGGTTCCGTAGGCCGAGCGACTGGTGACATTGCCCCAACTGTCGTAACTGCTGGTGTAGACTGATCCGGTCCTTCCAGAACAGGCGGTTCCCGTTGGGTAGAGTCCTGTCAACTGGTGAGGATGGCTACTATCACAGTAGAGATACTGATATTGGGTACTTCCTCCACTGAGTGGACCTTGCCAGAGCTGTCCCAGGTTGGTGTAGGCAAAACTGTTGGTGTAGCTGGCTCCGCTGATGCTATTGCTCAGTGTGCCACTGCCACACGTGCCGTTGCCTGCACCGGGCTGGGTGCCACTGTTGCCAGACCAGACGAGGCGATTCTGTTCGTCATAACAGAAGTTTTGTGTTTCGCTGCCCTCCTGATCCACTTTGTCCTGGTACCGCCGCCTGTGTGGTGGAGCGACTGATCACATTGCTTGCCGGGTCGTAGCTCGCGGTGTCACTGTAAATGGTGCCGCTGTTGCCACTGCCGCTCTGCCAGGTTGCGGTTGCTCCCGTTGGACGACGATTGCCATCATAGGTGAAGGTATCGCTTGCCAGAGCCGAGCTTGTGCTGGTGAGGTAATTGACGCTACTGAGTTCTGCCTGTGCATTCGTGCTCAGCGTTGCCAGATTGGCCGTTCCCGTTGTGTTGTTGCTCAAACCTGTGAGCGTTCCTGTGGTGCTGTCATAGGCTTGCGTGAAGGTGTAGCCTGCACTGCCTCCTACGGTGGTTTGGGTCGTCGTAGGCTGGTTGGCATCGTTGTAGGACAGCGTTTCCTGATACAGCGGGAAGGTGGGAAAGGTCAGGCTTCCTCCTGTTGCTGCCACCTGCAAACGTTGGGTAATGGAGCGACCTCGCTGGTCATATTGGAAGTTCTCAGTGACATTGCCTTGCGTGTAGTCGGGTGATGGATAGAGGTGGTGGCAACACTCTGAGTGAGTTGCCCAACAGCATAGTTGGTACTGCCCCAACTGACGCCACTGGGATCGCTATCATAGGTGTTTTTGACAAAAGGATTGGCTCCACTGGTACAGGCTCCCGCAGGATCTGGGGTGACGGTGGCATCCTGCACACACCCGATACGTCCTAACAGATCCAGGCTATAACCCAGCGTTCGTGAGCCAGAGACATCGGTCACCAGACGTCCATCGGCATCATAGGTGAGGGTATGGCTCCCTCGATCCGGGTCGCTGATGCTGGTCAGTCGTCCCAAATCATCGTAACTGGCGGTTGTTGTGACCTGGGTGATGCTCTGTCCCGATTGGGGAGTCAGATCTGTGACGATGATGCTGGTTGGTTTATTCAAGACGTTGTACTGTGTTTGTTGCTGTGTCGTGATGGTGGTTGCGCCACTGCCGGTTCCGCTATATTGCTGGCTGTAGCGGGATCGTCCCAATGCGTCAGTGAAGTCGACGGCCTTATGGTTGTTGGGATCAAGAGCAGTGGTGGTCGCATACGTGGCGCTATCCCCATAGGCCGATCCCAGCCCGTAGATCAAGCATGAGGTCCAGGAGCCACTCAGTCCAGAACAACTGATGCCCGGCTCTCCACTTGATCCCAAGAGAGGGTCCTGTCCTCCAACGACGCGTCCCAGGGCATCCAGGTAGGTGGTGGTTCCACCTGGAGTGGCTCCGCTATCGTCGGTGGCTCCGTTGGGATCGACCCAACTACTGCCGCTGGTGACACGGAAAGGGACACTCTGGAAGGTGCTATGGTGAGCATCATCATAGATTGTGAAGACAATCGTATCGTGGGTAGAATCTGGCCCTGGCGTACGTGTCTCAACCTCTCGACCCAGACTATCGTAGAAGGTTCGGGCGATGGCACTGCTATACTGAGAGGTATTGCTATCGATTTCATAACAGGGCAACGTGCTGGTACTGGTACACGAGGAGTTCGTTTTGGATTGACTGGTGTAGCTCCCACCCTCTGTGGGTTCACTGACCTGTACGGTACTATTGCCACTGCTGTCATAGCTGTAGGCCGTACTGGTGACCTGGCTATTGGCGTCGGTGCTGCTCGTCGGCAATGCGTCCTGAGTGTAGTCATAGCTGACGCTACTCGATTGACTGAAGGCATTGCTGGTACTACTCGGTTGGGCCGCATAGCTGTCGTAGGTCGTACACTGAGTATAGTGTGACGCGCTCCAGTTCGAGGAGTGATAGGCCGGGGAGGTAGAAAGCGTACAGCCGTTGCTACTATACATACTGCTATTGGCGACGGCGTAGGGATCGACCGCCTCTACGGTATTGCCATACACATCATAGCCCGCGTAGCTGGTGAGCGTGGTACTGGACTGATTTGCACAGTTGCTATAGGCTTTGGTGGTGGTGACCCAGCCTGCTGCCGGAGCAGGCACTCCGGAGGCGACTCCTTCATCATAGGTGAGATCCTGACATTGCCACACATGCCCACTGCTGTCATCGACTTCGCTATGCGTGGGAGTATCCACATGATAGTAGGTGACGTTGTTGACCGTCTGGTCGTTGGTCTGATAGCTCCACTTCTTCGTCAGCGTAGGGGCATTGGAACTGCTGATCACCTGTTGCGTCAGATTGTGATAGCCCGAACCGAGTCCACTTGAGCTGTTATAGTCGTCATAGGTGTTGTCGGTCTCCACCCAGGGGGCATTGCTGTTGCTACTGCCAGTCCCCTCATACAGTGTCGTCTTGCTCGACACCACCATCACTTCACACGGATTATAGGTAAAATACGATGAAGATTTACAGGAGTTGTAATAGCCAGTTCCTCCCGTATGAGCGTTGACGGTTTTGCGGAGCAAGGCACTATCGCTGACCTGATTACCTTTGTAGATGTCCTCTTCGTAGAGCTGTCCAGAGTTATAGTTGCCCGAATTGGAGTTTGGTGTATACCAGGCTTCCGTACTGGCGTAGTAATCGGTGGTCAGATCACCTGCGGGACTGGTGATGTAGACACCGTAGAAGCCATGGAACTCACTATGATAGTAGTCTTGCCAGTCCCCATCCTGGAGCGGATTGCCGCTGTTATCATAGCCAGGAATCCAGCTATCATAGACACAATCGGTCTGTCCACTGAGATAGGGTGAGGTTCCGGCAGGGTAACAATAGGTCCCACTGCCACTATAGGTTCCATAGGAGGCCAGATAGTAGTTATAGGTCGTGGTCGCCTTTGTCAGGCTACTACTGCTACTATCGGTGCCCAGTGCCTGGGTCTGAGTGACCACCTGCACACTCCAGGCATGATCTTCAGGGTGCAAATAATTGCCCGTGCAGTGCTTACTGCCATCACTGTCGTTGGCATGCAGCGTACAGTAGAGTGGATCATGCCGATCATCAATGATAGTGCCACCCCCATTCGTGACATAGGGTGTCCCATGAGTGTTACTGTAGGCTGTGGCATAGTTGATGGAGCCGCCGACTCCGGTGTTGAGATCTTGATATTTGGTGAGATACTCCCAGAAGGTCTGGCCACCGTATTGTTGGCTGGGATTGCTGGTTGTATGAGCACTGTCGTAGTAGACATCTTGCAAGGGAGAACTATAGCTCATTGTCAACCCCTTGAGGGTATGAGCTGTGCCATTCTGGTAGACAATGGGAGTGACTGCCGTAAGCAAATGATTGCCGGCAGCAGTTTCCTGAACCAGGGAGTAGCTGTCGTAGTAGTTGGTGGTAAAGGGGTCATCGTGGTAGGTGAACGTGTATTTGTAGGCGGTATTGCTCGAACTACTATCAGTGCCGACAAAGCTGCTGACCGAGTCGAGCGTGAAGGTGCTCATGACTGGAGGAGCGGCGATATTGCCATAGACCTGCGGATCGTCGCAGCGCCAGGTGGTCGAGGAGGGAGGAGAGCCAGAACAGTTGTAGTTGGTGCCATAAGCTGTGACCCAACCGCTAACGGCAGTGGGAGCATGGTAGTGGAAATCGACAGTACCGGCGGTCAAGGTGAGGGAACTGGCACTGGTGGAGGTGGCATAGCCATAGCTGATCTGCTTGAGGGCGGCATCGCGGATGGTGGTGTAGCCCCCAGACGTGGTGGTGTCTTGCAGATAGGAGATGAACATGGTTTTGACCTGGCTGGTGGACTCATAGGGAGCCAGGATCTTATCTACGTCCCAGCGATAATAGTGCTTGGTACCGGTGGAATCGCTATAGTACTGCAAGGAATCGGAGGTACATCCCAGATCATAGTAGTAGCCATAGCGATCCCAGATATGGAAACAATTGTTGGACATTTGAATGCGCAGGCGCGAGATATGTTCCGTCTGGTAGAAGTTGGAGGTGTCAGGAATCAGGCGATCACTGACATTGCCGACGCCACTGAGGAAATACCAGGTGCCTGCGGAGGAACTACTGGAGGGGTAGGTTTCCGCGCTAATCGATCCCAGTCCCAGTGACCAGCCTTCCCCAACGCTGCCAGCAGGGGAGCGACGACTATAGCGCTCGTTGGTACTCTGACTGGAATAGGACAGGGAGAGTTGTGGGGCAAAGCCTCCGGCTCCAGGAGCTACCGAGATGGGATAGCTATAGGAGAGTTGGCCGGCATTGCCTCCCACAGAGGCCAGATGTGGCACAGGTGCCGTCTGAACGTTGGGATCTCCGCTCACATCGAAAGGACTGGGTTTGAGCACGGTTGTCTGAGCGGTAATCGTATGCGTGCGTGGGTCATTGGTGAAGGGACTCACCAGGGCAGCGGTAGGTTGTTTCGCCTGACGTGCAGCGACGAGGAGTGCGGGCCAACTGAGTTGCAGACGACCAGGATCGAGAGCCAGATCGGTCATTTCAGAGGGCTGATAGTGATAGCGAATGGTGATGGGCTGACGCAACCGCAAGCCCTGGACAACATGGCCCTGAGCATCAACAACCTGCATCTGATAGGTACCCAGGAAGCCTCGTGCGGCGGCAAAGTGACCAGAGAGCTGAGTGATGGTGAGGGTGAGTTGTCCAGTGGGAGCTTTCCCTGTGCTGATAGTGGCCTGGGAGAGATCAAGAGAGTTCTGAGCAAGGAGCACTTCCAGGCGTCCATCGCTACCCAGCAGGTGTAGCGAGTGGATCGCAGGTCCGACAGCGGGATTGAGGAAAAATGAGCTGTCCAGCAGAGCCGTCATGGGCTTCATCGTGACGGGTTCAGAACTGGGCAAGGGTTTCTGAGCAGGCTTATCTTGGGGCGAATGAGGAGGTGGGGGCACCTGCTGAGGTTGGTGGAATGGGTCATGATATGTCTGATCAAGTTGCCCCTGGTGGAGAAAGCGCTGTGCTGTCATGCTCGGCGGAGTTGACGTGGGCAGGCTGGCAGCAGAGGCAATGGGAATAGCACTGGTAGCATTTGCAAACACATCAGGAACGAGGAGTAAACAGAGCAAGAGCACAATGACGATTTTGTAGGGAAGGAATTGCTGATGTGAGAAAGTCGGAGCCGCGATGTGTGGTCGATCCGATAAGTGATCTGGATCAGGAACAGGCTGTGACATCTTGATGGTACCTCTTTGTGAAGAAAAAAGAATAACACAAAAACAGATCCCAACGATTTAAGAAAGAGCAAGCGGAGAGAGCATCAGGGAGCATCTCTCTGATGGAACAGTATGAGGAATGAAGCCGTGGAGAGTCCGCTCAGCAGACGCCTCCTTATGAGCAAAGCAATCGTGCAAGAGATGAAAATAACGATCTAGATAATGCACGAGCAATGCTTAACAAATACATCTACGTATTATATTTACTATGATAGATCTATATAATACTGTACCTAATAAATATGCTGTTTGTCAAGATAAAAATGTAGTGAATTTAAAAGAAAGAAAAAACATTATACGATGTATAACTATGTTTATGTAAATATTTGGCAAAAAAGAAATAAATATATTAGAGGCGCAGTTTACAAATCCAAGAAGCATTAGCTGGAGAAGAGCTACTGCTGTATATCCCGACCTCCTGAACCTCAGCATCGGAAGGAGCCGAGTATCCATCAGGGGCGTTGACTCGTTCTGTATCATATGGCAGAGAACTTTCTGGTCGTTAAAATATGGAAGCAGTCGTACCAATCGGCTATAATGTTCAAAGCGGTGATATCAATATGTATCCTTCAGCATCTGTTGTGTACACCCAGACAAGTAAATAGGATAGGTGAGGTTTAAAGTTGAAACGTTCACGTTTGGCGCGAGAAATTATCGAAACCATAGTGCTAACACTGCTCATCTTTCTGATGATTCGCTTTGTGGCTCAGAGCTACCATGTAGAAGGTACGAGTATGCAGCCGGGTCTCCATAGCGATGAATATGTGATAGTAAATAAAGTAGCCTATCTTTTTCATATCCCTGAGCGAGGGGATGTGATCGTCTTCCACTTTCCGCGTGATACCAGGCAGGACTTTATCAAACGTGTGGTCGGATTACCTGGCGATATCGTGCGGACCGATAGCACACATGTTTGGATTAATGGTGTGTTGCTTAACGAACCGTATATTGCAGCGCCCGCCAACCCTGGGAAGGATCAATGGAAAATACCAGCAAACTCTGTACTTTGTAATGGGTGATAATCGTGAATTTAGTGATGATTTACGCTATTGGGATTATGTTCCTCAAAATTTGATTGTGGGTAAGGCGGTAGTAGTCTACTGGCCTTTCGCAAATTGGCATTTAATCAACACATACCCAACGGTTTATGCCCAGATCAAAGCTACTCACTAGAGGAATAGGATAACATTCATGCAAGATTTTGAGAAACAATATCCGCAACGAAGGCATAGCAATGGGCATCGCCGCTCATCCAATAATGACTCTACATATAATAAGGTAAGTGATGGTGGGATGTCTGATACGTTACTCCCCCCCAATGGACTCCGCTATGCACTCATCATTGGAGGTCTGGCAGGTCTTCTCAGCATACTCCAAAGTGTTGTTGTCACGCTTGTGAACTCCTCAACTTTTCAACAAGCGGCGAAAGATACCAGTGTGAAACAGTTGACAGGGAGTGAGACTCTCGTAGCTGGATTGGGCTGTTTAACCTTTGTCGTCAGCCTGTTGATCTGTGTCGTTGCAGGCTATATCGTTGGCAAGGTGGCCGTACAACGAAGATTGGGCTTCTATGCAGGTGCTCTGTCGGGAGGCATTACCTATCTTGCCAGTTTCCTGGTACGCTATCTTCCTGATTATCCGGACCATCTTGCTTCAACTACTACATCAGGTGTAGGAATGGTTGCCGGAGGGTTGTTGGTCTCACTGATACTTCTGCTGGTCTGGAGTATTATTGGGGGCCTTTTGAGCTTGTGGGGGACCTGGATAGCCACACGCAAACATCCCTATTATGTGGGTTATGAAGTGGATGAAGAGAGTTAGGCCAGATGCGAGAACGTTCACAAAGAAAATCGCCTGTAACTACTCAAGGGTCTTGTAACTACGTGCGGTGGCTTTGCGGCTTGTACCGTTGCCACTGGTATGGTTTGCGCCGCAAACCATACCAGTGGCAAGTAAAGCTAGCCCTCGATAATTTCCACAGAGAGCAGGCTATCACCCTGTTGTCGGTCGCGCTGTGGGTCACGCTCACGAATGGACTTCAGAACCTCCATCCCCTGCACAACGCAACCGAAAACACCATGTGCGCCGTTGAGGTGCGGTGTGGGTCCAAAAGTGATGAAGAATTGCGACCCGTTAGTGTTGCGCCCGGCATTGGCCATAGATAAAATACCAGCACGATCATGTTTGAGTTCCAGGGCACCCGACTCTGTCGTTAAATTTATAGCCAGGGCCACCACTACCAGTACCAGTGGGATCTCCACCCTGGGCCATAAAGCCGCCGATCACCCGGTGGAAGGTTGTCCCATTGTAGAAGCCCTCACGAGCGAGGAACACAAAATTGTTAACAGTGATGGGAGCCTTTGCCGCAAACAACTCAATCTGGATATCGCCTTTAGCTGTATGCATGATCGCCGTGTATTTCTTTTTCGGGTCGATCTGCATAGCAGGCGCTTGAGGGTATTGGTTAGCCACGATTACTACCTCGTTGAAGACACAATATGGTGTGTCTCCGCTTTCTCTATATTTTTAGAAACTGGTAAAAAAACCGGTAAAAAAACCGGTTAAGGAGCTGGAACTATGATAACATGATTCATCACGTCCGGCGTGATATTTTTTGTTGTTGCATCATCGCCCGGACCTTGAATTTTTGCTGTAACATCCATCCCCTGGACAACACGTCCAAAAAGATTATACGATTTTTGCAGGCCCTTGCTATTGTCCTGCAAATTAATGAAAAACTGGCTTCCATTGCTGTTTGCCCCGGAGTTAGCCATTGCCACTGTGCCAGCAGTATAGTCTACCAGGACAGGTTCATCTGCAAATTTATAACCAGGCCCCCCGGTGCCCCTCTTTTGAGGATCACTGCCCAGTGGATCACCAGTCTGGATGATGTGGAGACCAGTGCCGCTTTGTATAACGCGGTGGAAGACTATTCCATCGTAGAATTTATTCTGCGCCAGAAACACAAAATTATTCACTGTGTGAGGAGCCAGTTGTGGATCAAGCTCAAGGACGATCAGGCCACGGTTAGTGTTGATACCAGCGCAATAGACCTTTTTAGCATCAATAGTCATAGCTGGAGCCTGGGTATAGGTATGCTGTATTTTGTTAAACGCTGCCTGATTAGGAGCAGATGACGTATCCGTGATCTGCTTGATCACATTGGTATTCAGACAGGGCGAAACCGCAGGAAATTTGAAAGGTGTCGCCGCAACTTTCGGGTGAGGCTGAGGCTTGGGCAGGGTAAAAGGCCAGATATGGTTGGAATAGAGGCCAATCCCACCAACAATCAGAATTCCCAGAGTGATCACTATGGCCCAGGGATAGCGGGCTATGCCACGGGTAGGGGGTTTATAACCGGGTGCGCGCTTTCGCTCTTGAGGCTCTCGTACCTCAAGTTTGGGTAACTCAGTAGCATGCGCTTTAGCGATTCTCGCGGCCCGTTTTGTCTCAGTACGTTTTCTCGTCTTTGGCATGGGTTCTTAATCGATGCTCCTTCTTTTTTAATACGACCAACACGAACCCGTGTATTTCTTTGTGCTATCATAACCTTCCCATCTTATTGGGTCAAGCCCCTCATGCTGCTACTATGCAGAGCTTTTTGATTGTCTGTGTACAGATAGCCTACGCATCCTCCTCAGAAAATGGGACCTTTTGCTGAAAATTTCCTTAGCGTTAACCAATTTTCTGTGGATAAGTACGTGGATAACATTGTGGATAAGTGAGCTTATCCGGTGGATAAGTCGGGGATAACTCCATATTTTGTTGTATAGAAGAGGCATTTTCGCTCATCTGAACTTGTAACATATCCACATATCCACAAAGCATAGCCGCCAGGACTATTTGATTTCACGGGCCAGATTCGTTACACTTGGTGGACATGAGGTTAATTGAGAAAGACAAGCACCTTGTTAAATTTTAGCCTGTCATAAGCGTATGAGCTTAATCGTGTGATGTGGTATATCTTATCGCACTATCTAACTCATAAAAGCAAAGTGACGATGTTGTGTGTAGATGCTGGATGGAGCCGGAGACGTGGAAAAGCTGTTACCGCAAAGTATCGAAGCTGAATGTGGCGTACTTGGTAGTATCATTATCGATCCAGAGGCAATTGTCCAGGTAGCGGATTTCCTTCAAGCCGAGGATTTCTACCGTGATGCTCACCAGACAATTTATGAGGTTATTCTCCAACTTTACGAACAGCACGAGCCTGCCGACTTTATTACGATTTGTGATGAGCTGGAGCGTAGGAACAGATTAGAGCATGTTGGCGGGGCCAGTTATATTACTTCACTTGTCAATCAGGTACCCACCAGTGGGAATGTTGAATACTATGGGCGTATTGTTGAACGTACGTCTATTTTGCGTCGCCTGATCCATGTGGCGGGTCAGATAGCTGCTATTGCATATGAAGCAGGTGATGCCGAGGAGGCGCTGGACAGGGCCGAGCAACTCGTTTTTAATATCAGTCAGCGCCATGCCCGTGCCGATTTTTCAGCCCTGCGCGAACTGCTCTCTGACTATATGCTCAAGTTGGATCAACTCCATGAACGTCGTGGTATGATTGTCGGAGTGCCCACAGGCTTCACGGATCTGGATCGCCTTACGGGTGGTTTGCAGCGTTCTGACCTGATTATTTTAGCGGCACGTCCTGCGGTCGGTAAAACTAGCTTTGCTCTAAGCCTTGCCCACAACTCAGCGGTCAAACACCAACAGTCCGTTGTTGTCTTTAGCCTGGAAATGAGTAAAGAACAGTTGGTGCAGCGCCTCCTTTCGATGGATGCGGGCATTGACCAGCAGCGTTTGCGCACTGGCTGGATTGAGGATGACGAGTGGGAACGCATCGTTTACTCTATGGGAACACTCTCAGAGGCCAATATCTGGATTGATGACACGGCGGGCATCTCCACAATGGAGATGCGTAGTAAAGCACGACGTTTGCAAGCTGAGCATGGTATTGACCTGATCGTCGTTGACTATTTGCAGCTTATGCAATCGTCGGTGAATGGTAAGCGCAATGAGAACCGTGTCCAGGAAATTTCTGAAATCAGCCGTAACTTAAAAGGGTTGGCGCGTGAACTGAATGTACCCGTCATGGCTCTGGCACAATTGTCACGTGCCGTAGAGAGTCGCCAATCAAAGGTGCCGCAATTGTCAGACTTACGCGAAAGCGGTTGTCTGGCCGGAGAAACGCTCGTCTATCTGCCCGATGAAGGTATCTATCGGCCAATTGAGCAGCTTGTAGGGCAGACAGGTTTCCGTGTCCTGGCATTAAATATGCAGACCTGGCAGCTCGAACCATGCGTGGTTACCAACGCCTTTGCTACGGGTTGCAAGCCTGTGTATAAGTTAACGACACGCCTGGGGCGCACCGTTCGAGCAACCGCAAACCACAAATTTTTGACAATGCATGGTTGGAAGCGGCTTGACGAGATTGCTGAAAACGAGCGGATAGCTTTGCCTCGCGGTCTTCCAGGCCCAACACAAGCTACAATGAGTAACAATGAATTGGCTCAGAGTGATATTTATTGGGACGAAGTAGTCTCAATAAATGCAGATGGCAAGCAGATGTATATGACTTAACTGTCGATGAGCTACATAATTTCATTGCAAATGATATTATGCTCCATAACTCCATCGAACAAGATGCTGACATCGTCATGTTTATTTATAGGGACGATGTCTATAACCCGGACACAGAACGTAAAAACATTGCAGACATTATTGTAGCCAAACACCGCAATGGGCCGGTGGGTGAGGTCAGTCTCTTTTTTCAAGCTAGCCAGACACGTTTCCGGGATCTGGAAGCTTCGCCTCCGGAAGAATAAATGGGGTGGAGTTATGACAACCTTTGCAGGATTCCCGGCGGGAAAAAATCCATATGTGCCAGTGCCAGAGATTTTCTTTACGAAGCTGCTTCCAGAGATCGAGGACAGCGCCGAATTAAAGGTCACACTGCATCTCTTCTGGCTGATGGCACAAAAACAGGGCGATCCACGGTGTGTCGCTGATTATGAGTTGCAGATGGACTCTCTCTTACTGCGAGGTCTCAAGCGTAGAGGAGACCCACGTCCGCCGGAGGAGCGACTGCATCAAGGATTAGAGTTAGCCATAGTGCGTGGAACGCTACTGAGGGTCCATCTCGATGTGGTAAGTGAGGATCAGGAAAAAGTGGTAACGTGGTATTTTTTTAATACAATTCGTAGTCGAAAGGCTGTTGCAGCATTACAGGGAGGTGAAATGGTTCCTGCCCATCTGCTCGCCGTTGAGCAGGAGCGGATCGAAGCAGGAGAGTCAACGAGTCCTTTCAACAGGGAACTCCTCATCCTCTCGGGATATTTGATCTGGAGGTAAAGGAGAGTGTTCCCATAATACAAGTACAAGTAGAGCGTCCGAATATTTTTATATTATATGAGCAAAATATTGGATTACTTTCACCGCTGATCGCAGATGAACTTAAAGATGCTGCCGATCAGTATCCAGCGGAATGGATTGAAGCTGCATTCCGCGAGGCCGTTCAATATAATAAGCGAAAATGGAGTTATATCCGCGCCATTTTAAGGCGCTGGGAAACGGAAGGCAGGCAACAATGGAACGCCTGAACAATATCGTAGGGAAATCAGTACCCCCACGTCCGCATTTTTCCGAACAGCGACTTTCTCAGGGTATTGGTTCCCATGGGCAGAGGCCACAATCATCGCAATCACCTATCTCACATCGCCATTTACCTGAGCAGGCAGCGCGTCAGGGGCAGCAACACTATGGGTCACAAAATCAAGCTTTGCCTGCTACAAGAACGCGTAATATTCATGGTCAGGGAGGGCCTGCCATTCCCGATACGCGCGATGGGCGTTTGCATGGCGGACTAAGTTCACGCTCATCCTATTCCCATCAGTCTCCTCTACATGGAGAATACCTGCAAGAGGCTGAGCATACCCAGTCCTTTCAGGCACGACCAGCCAGCAATTATCAGCGCACTGATGACTATCCACCTTCTATCCAGGCGGATGTGGTTGATGATTGGGAAGAAGATGAAGGCGCTATAGAAATGCGTTATGGCGATTGGGAAAGCGATGGAAGAAGTGTTGGAATACCTTATCGAGCAGATGCAGGAACGGTAACCAGCTCCCGCTCTCATGTTCAATCTGGTATGCGAGAGCTTCCCGCCGTACCCCATACGCCGACCAGATCACTGGTAACACGTGATCTACGTCTACCACCATCGTCACCACCAGCTGCACATACACGTACGCAAGAAGTGCAGCGTATGCAGCGTATGACACAGCCTCTCAATCCCCAAATCCTATCGGATGTCGGACGAGGGATCGTGCAGAGGCAAGCGCCTCAGCACTATGAGCAAAGAAATGCGCGTCAGGTTGTGCCACGTGACCAGGTGCAGCTCCAGCAGTATATGCCAATGGCGATTGCGCCAGCCATCTCTGCGAAGGGTATCTGTGCCAGATGCAAAGGGGCAGGCTATCTGCGTGCTGACGTACCCTATGGGCATCCGAATTTTGGTAAGCCGATTCCCTGTCAATGTAAAGAAATAGAGAAAAAAGAGAAGCGGCGTCAGCAATTGCGTGATTTGTCGAATCTGGATGCGTTTCGCCAGGACAACAGTTTCTCGACCTTTAATCTGCGTGCTCCTGGTATGCGGGAAGCCCATCAGGAAGCATTCGTGTATGCTGAGGACCCTAAGGGCTGGTTGTTTTTCGTTGGACCCAACGGATGTGGAAAGACCCATCTGGCATTAGCCATAGCGCGCTACTGCCTTGATCAGGGGACGGTTGTGCTCTTTGCCGTTGTGCCTGATTTGCTTGATCACTTGCGGGCCGCCTTTGCCCCAACGGCTACTGAAATGTATGATCAGCTTTTTGCCAAGATGCGCGAAGCGGAAGTTCTGGTTCTCGATGACCTGGGAGCGCAACAAAGCTCACCATGGGCGAATGAAAAACTCTTTCAGTTGCTTAATTATCGTTATAATCTGGATATGCCGACTGTCATTACTGCCAATCCCAGGAGCTTACAGGGGATGGATGAGCGCATCCGTTCACGCTTATCGGACAACAGGTTAGTTGTAAGGGTGGACCTGAACCGGGCGCAGGATTACCGTCCAACTCAGCCCAGGAGAGACTAAATAGATTTCTTGCGTTTATATCTGGTAAGTGCTATCATAACGGTAAATGTCCCTGCATTTGTGGGTATCCTCCGCACATTCAGTTTTTACCGATGGTCTCTCTTCGTGATGGAACCAGGAGAGGAACCGTGATAGATAAGAAGGAGCAAATATGGGCAGCGTTTTCAATCCCCGCGATCCAAAGTGGATCAAAGAGACACGCGAAATTTTAGAACCAAAAGGGATAATTCCCAGTGTTGTCGAATCAACTCCACGGGGAGAGCGCGGCTGGGATCTCTTCTCGCGACTGCTCAAGGAACGTATCATCTTTATTGGTACGCCAATCGATGATATGGTTGCCAATAGTATTGTTGCGCAGTTGTTGTATCTCCAGAGTGAGGATGCAACCAAAGATATTAACATGTATATCAATTCTCCTGGTGGGAGCATTTACGCGGGTCTTGCCATCTACGATACGATGCAGTGGCTACGCCCAGAGATCTCCACTGTATGTATGGGGATGGCGATGAGTATGGGAGCCGTACTGCTGGCTTCTGGTCAGAAGGGCAAGCGTTACTGTCTGCCAAACTCTACGATGCTGATCCACCAGCCTCTTGGAGGTGCCGAAGGTCAGGCAGCGGATATCGAAATCACTGCACGTGAAATTCTGCGCTTGCGCCGCAACCTGTATGAAATTCTCTCGCATCATACGGGCCAGACGACCGATCGCATTATGCAGGACTCGGACCGCAACTACTACCTCAATGCACAGCAGAGTGTCGAGTACGGTCTGATTGACGATATCCTTACTCCGAATGAAGATGCCCTCTCGCGCTAGTCGATTATAACATGTAGAGGCCTGCTATAATGCAATCCAGGGATTTTCTGGACAAAATTATAGTGGGCCTTTATGCGTCGGATGTATATTAATTATAAGGGAGGAAATAGTTGCCGACAGAGTCTGTGCAAGCACTTGCCGAAAGAACAGTTCATTGTATCCTGTTTGATCTGGGCAATACGCTATGGACACAGGTAGACGACGTTATTTGGCTAGCCCGTGAGCAGGACGCGAACCAGCAGGCAGTAGCTTTTCTACTTGAGCATGTTGATCCCCGGCTTTTGCCATCTATCGATACTATTAGCCTGGGGCGGCGTATCCGTGAGCAGGTAAAAGCGCAGACCGAGATGATGAAGCGTCAACGTCTGGGATACGAGCCAGATTTCGTTCTTGCTACGATAGAGGCTCTGGTACAGTTGGGCCTCCCAACTGTAGATCGTATTGTCGCTGCAGCAATCTTTGAAATGCTGCGTGTTCGGATTCCTGAATCACGCACTCTCTTCACTGATACGCTCTCAACGTTGGCAGCTTTACGGGAACGCGGATTTGTATTAGGCGTTGTGACCAATCGGCAGTGGGGAGGTTCTCTTTTTATGGAAGATCTACATATATTAGGTCTTCTTGAATACTTTGATCCGCGCCACATTGCTATCTCTGCCGATTTAGGCGTACGTAAACCCAATCCCGCTATCTTTTTACATACCCTGGATGCGCTGAGTATTATACCGCAGGAGGCAGCCATGGTAGGGAATTCGTTGCAGGCAGATATCGCCGGAGCGAAATCACTCAACATTTTCGCTGTCTGGAAACCAAAACTTTCCCCGTATCGTGCTCATTTGTTACCGGATGCACAGGTGTCTGGTGATAACTCTCACCTTTCGTATATACAGAGTGACGGTGATCCGCAAATCTCTGATGAAGTCAAACCCGACCTGACTATTGAGCACCTGAGCGACTTACTGGACGTATTTTTGAAAGCTGGCAGACAGTGACACCTACACTACGAAAATGGTTATTTGAAACACTCTATAAAAATCGCTATCTCTACCGTTTTGCCAGTACTGTTCCTTTTGCTGGTCAGTGGCGTGTCTGGCAGCGTCTGGTCCTGACACGTCTTCGCGGTGTAGATGTATTAGAGTTGGGATGTGGACTGGGTGATCTGTTAGCAGATATGCTGGAAGCTGGTTATCATTGTCGTGCAGTTGAGCACTCGCCCCAAATGGTAGCCGCTGCACGTGATACCCTGCGTCGTCGTAACGTTGGTCAAGCTACAACGGTTATTCAGGGTTCTGCCCAACACCTGCCCTTTAGTGATGATTCCTTTGATACCGTTGTGAGCACCTTTCCCTCCGAATACATCTATGACCCTGATACTCTGTCGGAGATAGAGCGTGTATTGCGTCCTGGTGGGCGTGTCATCATCATTGAGGGAGCCAATCTGTTGCCGGTAGGTTTTCTGCAACCGTTCCTTGTCCTGGTGCAAATGCTGATCTATGGGCCGGCAGCCCTCTTTGGTCCACGTAAGCATTACAATCTCGATGAAGAAAAGGCGCGTCTCCGCCAGGATAAAACATCAAAAGAACATTTACTCTATACTGATCGCGAGACGAGTACAGGGATTACGACCGAAGTATTACCTGATGCCTGGTTTGGTCGCTTCATACCTTTAGAACGGGTTGACCTGCATCGTCGTTCGGAAAGGGTGCGCAGCCGTCGCTGGGAAGTGTATATTATCATTGGGGAGAAAATTTTAGAAAAAACACGAGAGGAATAACTGCATATGATAACACGATTACAGAAGCTCTTGAAATTGCGTATTGTGCGGTATGCGCTGGTTGGCGGTATTGGTATCCCTATTAATTTATTGGCCCTGGCATTCTTTATGTATCTGATGGGAGATGGTCTTTATCCCCTGGCTCTCGCCTGTTCCTTCGAGATAAGTACAACCGTCAATTTTCTCCTTAACCAATATTTTACCTATAGTGAGCAAAAATATGTGCGTGGTTGGGAGTTGGTCAGGCGTGCCCTCAAAGCGCAGGTGACCAGTCTTTCTGCTCTGGCTATTAGCTACACTATCGCACTGGCGCTGAAGTATGGGTTACATGTGAATCCTTATTTAGCCAGCCCTATTGGTATTATCGCCGCCTTTTTCTACAATTTTCTGATTTCTAACCGTCTGGTTTTTCGTCCGGCCCCTACAAAAAAACTCAATACAATTGTGTGACCTTTTCGTTTGATGTAATCTTGAAAGGCGTGTAACTACTCAGGTCTCCTCGCCACTGGCTCGTTCGTTTTGAGGTTTTGTCGTGTGGCAGAGGTTGCGGCGCAACCTCTGCCACCAACGACAAAACCACACAAAACTCCCAGCGAAGCGCCGTAGGCGCTGAGGAATTAGGAAAGGACCTGAGTTGTCTTAGAAGTAATCTTCTCTGCGCCGTTCGCGCTCTTCGAAACGCTCTTCTCGGCGCTCTTCGGCTCGTAACTCGCGACGAAGCTCCTGGTCCTGTTGACGCTCCTGGTTCAGTTCCTGTTGAAGATATTGATCCTGATAGCCAGGATTATAGTTATTGTATTGTTGATTACCATACGCATTATTCTGATGGTGGGATAACATATGTTTAGCTACCAGACCGGTTAGCCCTACGGCACCAGCCAGGAGTATAGGGTGACTAAAGACACGTTGTAGCATGTTAGGCTGTTCCTGTCCGAAGCGGAGGAAGTTTTGGGCCATCATGCCTGGATTATTCGGGTCCATATAATACTGTGGTGGCATTTGCTGAGCCAGCATAGCGCGTTGTTCATAGGGCATTTGTGCAAAATGTTGCTGGTAGATCTGTTGCTGCATATCGGGTGGGGCACTCTGCATAAACTGCTGTAAGTATCCTAGAGCCTGATGATGATCGAATCCATTGTAATTGCCTGTATCATATGCCTGTGCATACTGCTGATACATTGGTTGATTATTTTGATCGAACGGCCACATGAGCCTGCTCCTTTTCTAAATATAGAAACTGTTAGCTTCCATCTGTTCGAGGTATTGATGAAAGTAACCCAACTTTTGGCAGATGCCAATGCCAAAAGTAACATGTTTGATGTGCTTTTGTCAATGCTTCAGAAGTCTTCGAGCGGGTCTTTCAGAAGAACTTGCCAGCAACCTGATGCAAGACAATCATATTCTGCCCATTGCTATTTTCAATATCTAACACAGCGAGAGCTTTGTTCCTGGGGTTCCCTTGATTGTCAAAAGAGATGCTTCCGCTTGCTCCCTGAAATGCGGGAACATTTCCATGTCCCAGAGAAGCCAGCGCATCACGTACTGATTGGCCAGTCAGGGAATTGGGCACAAATGTTGCTGCTTTGATGATCACCTGTACGGCATCATAGGTCAGGATAGCATCACTTCCCGGAAGAGGAGCATTTTCTGCCAGAGGAGGAGCATTTTGATATGTATTGGACCAATCAGTGAAGAGAGGGGGCCGCTGATTTTGAGGAACTCTTAAAAATGTCCATTCATCCGGATGAGCAAAAGCGGTAAAGATGAGCCGTTGCATATCTTGTGGGAAATTTGTTGCAATAGCTGCGTCTGGGCCATCCCCCTGTCCTAACAGCAAATTTGCGTCGAGAGCATTGCCACTCAGGATTTTGAGGTTCGCCAGAGAAGTATTGGTGGGATTAGTTCTGGCAAATTCCCCGATGGCATGTGCTAAACGAATGCCATCGATATCGGATCCTGCCAGAAAAATGAGATCTGTTTGCCTAGTTATCGCATAGGGGATCGTTGCCTGCTCATATTGTGCAACCGTTGTGGTCTGTTCTGTGAAATTGACAGGATTATATATGACTGTCGTATGGTTTGCTTTCAGGTAATTGCTAAAAGAACTTGCCAGAGAAAGGCTGTACGGGTCTGTGGGATCTTGCAAGACCAGGACAGTCTTTGCGTGCAACTGCTGTACCGCTACGCTTCCTAATATTTTCCCTTGCAGATCATCTGGTGGATTGACTCCGGAAGAAATAGGGGCTACTCCCGCTCAATTCCGTGCTCGAAGCTGTTTGCGATATCATGGGCAAAGATATTCCAGCGAGAATATCACGTGCGTTGATTGAAGCATCACTCGTAGGCCATCCAACCACTGCTACGATGTGATCTGGATTTCCCGCCTTTACGCGATTGGCAATGAATTGTGCAACCGTTGCCACATTTCTATCATCCTCCCCTGAATTATCAATGAGGAGATGTAGCTGCAGACCATGAGGCAAGAGGCCTTTCGTATTGATTTCATGCTGTGCCAGAAATGCGCTTTCCAGATCAGCACGAGCACGGACAAGGTCTGATGGGTTGTTATCGATAGATAGCCCAAGGACAATGGAAATGTAGGGAGCGCCCCTCAGAGCGATATGGAGGTCCTCGTTATAGATTTGTGCTTCGCCATCTGCCGGATCGGCAGTGGTAGCCGCTGTCAGCAGGTCAATGGCACTACTGGCATTACCCTGTTGTAGTGCAGCAGGCAGCTCTCTGTTTGAAGCCAATATCAGTGTTTGTGCGGCCAGCATAAATATCAAAGACGAGGCGACCATCGCTCAAACCGGACCACCCTTTGTCCGATAGGTTTGTAACTCTACATTCAGTTCTTTGTTGAGAGCCTTTTGATAAAGGGCTTGTTGTGCTGCCGTAGTAGCTGTAGCGGAGAAATTGCCCATGAGCAACGGATACAAAGTGAATGCGACAAGAAAAGAATAATGGCAGTAGATAGTCCACCCACGATCCCAAAATTGGGAAAGCTTTCCCGATGACTGCGTTGGCGTATTTGCACTTTCCCGATTGCTAAAGGAATTGGATCAGAAATGGAGATAGTAGAGATCGATGGGGAGGATGCAATCAAGTTGGAGAGTTCTTGCTGCATCTGGGAAGATCCGGTAAAGCGTTGTGATGCTGATAAGCGTAATGCATGGGCCAGGATTGCCTCCATCTGAGGAGTTACAGCCGGATTCAAACGGCGAGCAGGGGGATAGAAAAAAGCCAGGCGTTGCTGTGGGCCATAGCCTGTGACTGCATGATGTAATGTTGCCGCGAGTGAGTAGAGATCTGATGAGGGAGAGCATTCTCCTCTGATTTGCTCAGGAGCTAGGTAATCCGCTGACGTTTTCTCCCTGGTAGATACTTGCGGTGGGAAGAAGGGAAAATAGAGGAGCCAGAGCTGGCGTTTATCGAGGGCTAATAAGAATGGTCTCAGGGGAGATAGAACCATGAACCAAGGGAGGATGATGCAGTGCAAGCAGAGATAACATTGCACAGAGCTGGAGGCCATATTCTGCAACATCACGT
This sequence comes from uncultured Chloroflexia bacterium, assembly GCA_963814985.1. Taxonomy (GTDB): domain Bacteria; phylum Chloroflexota; class Ktedonobacteria; order Ktedonobacterales; family Ktedonobacteraceae; genus CAWFFV01. The sequence continues at coordinate 20,175 of CAWFFV010000060.1, forward strand.
TCTGGGAGTGCGCCGCCTTGCCGCTGGAGCAAGGATGCCAGACTCTCCCCTTCGGGATATAACTGGACAATGTAGTATTCATCCTCGTTCCTGGAACACATCAATGACGGGGAGGAAACCAGGATGCTGTGCGAGTTCCATTAAGCCTGAGAGATCGTTTGTAGAATTTTTTGCTGGTCGGCAGGAGTACTCTGGGGAAATGCGATCGGACGGAGAATGACTCTTCTGCCAGCAGATTGAGCATCAGATGCAAGCCAGGCAGCTTTCTGTCCCTGTTGACGCGATAAGATATTCAGTTGCTTGAGCAGGCGATATCGCGTTCCATGTAAGACATCACCTGACGACAATGTAGTATAATGTTCTGAGTATTGGCCGTTAGGGAAGATATATAAGAGAAGTGGAGGCATATTCTTATCTGTTTTTATATTGCGGACAGTCCATCCATGCCGCAATAGAAGTGCGGATAATCCATTGAACATGAAAATAGTGGGCAAATGTGTCGCTTGCAATATCATGGATGATTTGTATCCCAAAAGCTACCAGAGTGGGAAATATGGGTGATAGTAACTACTCTGGTCTCCTCGCCACCGGCAACAAAACAGTCAGCGAAGCGCCATCGGCGCTGATGAAATCAGGAAAAAGGGGTCTGAGTAGTTACTGCTGTGTTAGAAGAACTTGCCAGCAATCTGGTTCAAGACAATCATATTCTGCCCATTGACATTTTCAACGGTTAACACAACGAGAGCTTTGTCCCTGGGGTTTCCTTGACTGTCAAAAGAGATACTTCCGCTTGCCCCCTGAAATGCGGGAACTTTTCCATACCCCAGAGAAGCCAGTGCATTACGTACCGATTGGCCAGTCAAGGGGCCGGACACTAACGATGCCGCTTTCCTGATAACCTGCACTGCATCATAGGTCAGGATGGTATCATTTTCTAGAGGAGGGGCATGATGCCCCAGGGGGAGCATTTTCATATGTGGCGGACCAATCAGCGAAGAGAGCCGGCTGCTGATTCTGAGGAACTTTTAAAAATGTCCACTCGTCCGGGTGAGCAAAAGTGGCGAAGATGAGCCGTTGCATATCTTGCGGAAAGCTTGCAGAGATAGCGGCATCTGAACTGGTCCCTTTGCCTAATAGTATGCTTGAGCCTAGAGCATCGCCACCCATGATTTTGAGGTTTGCCAGAAACATACTTGCGGGATTTGCTCTGGATGTTTCTCCTACTGCGTGTGCTAAGCGAATGGCATCTGCATCTTCCCCTGCCAGAAAAATGAGATCCACTCCTTTAGCTATTGCGTTGGGTATTGTTGTCTGCTCATACTCCTGTACCGTTGTAGTCTGCTCCGTGAAATTAACCGTATCATCAATAGCTGTTGCATGGAGCGTTTTCAGACGGTTGCTAAAAGCACTGGCCAGGGAGACGCTGTAGGGGTCCTTGGGATCTTGCAAAACCAGAACGGTTTTTGCATGTAACTGTTCTACCGCTACACTCCCTAATGTTGCTCCTGATAGACTATCAGATGGATTGACCCGGAAGAAATAGGGACTGCTTCCACTCAACTGCACACTCGAAGCTGTTTGTGACACCATGGGCAAAGGTATTCCGTTGATAATATCGTGTGCATTGATTGACTCCGAACTGGTAGGCCATCCAACCACACCTACGATATGATCGAAGTTTCCCGTCTTAACCACACGGTTGGCAACGAATTGCGCTGCTTTTGCCACATTTGCACTACTTGTACCTGAGCTATCAATGAGGAGACGTAGCCGGAGGCCATGTGGTAAGAGACCTTTTGAGTTGATTTCATGTTGTGCCAGGTATGCAGCTTCCAGATCAACACGACAGTGGAAAAGGAACGTCACATTATTGCCTATGGGCAGCCCAAGAACAACAGTGATAGAGGGAGCACCACTCAGAAGCACATGGAGGTCTTCATCATAGATTTGTGCCTCGCCATCTGCCGGGTCAGCAGTGGTGGCCTGCGTCAGCAGGTTAATGGCATTGCTTATATTGCCCTGTTGTAGTGCAGAGGCCGCTTGCTGTTTCAGGTCGATGTCAGTTTTTGTGCGGCCAGGATAAATATCAAAGGCAAGGCGGCCATCGCTCAAGCCGATAGTGTCATTTGCCTGATGATAGGCTTGCAGCTCCAAATTTAGTTCTTTTTGATAAAGAGCTTGTTGTGCTGTGGTGGTAGCTGTGGCCCCTGCCAGAGAGTTTGAGGAGAGGTTGCTACTTAGTAATGGGTACAAAGAGAGTATGAGAAAGAGAAAGATAATGGCAACACTTACTCCACTTGCAATTCCAAGATTACGTCTACTTTTCTGATGACTGAGTTGACGTATTTGCTCCTTCTTGAGTAAGAATGGAGTTGAGGCGGAAGTGGAGGTGGCGGGTGGGTAGGATGCAATCAATTTGGAGAGTTCTTGTTGCATCTGGGAAGGGTGTGTAAAACGTTGCTGTATCGATAAACGTAATGCATGAGCCAGGATAGTTTCCATCTGGGGAGTCACAACGGGATTCAAACGGCGAGCAGGAGGATAGAAAAAGGCTAGACGTTCATTGGGATCATAGCCCGTAACTGCGTGGTGTAACGTTGCTGCAAGTGAGTAGAGATCTGACGAGGGAGAGAATTCCCCACGTATTTGTTCTGGGGCCAGATAACCCGTCGCCGCTTTATCCCTTGGAGGTGCCTGCGGTGGGAAGAGTGGGAAATGGAGCAACCAGACCTGACGCTTATCAAGGTTGATGAGAAGAGTCTCAGGAGTGATGGAACCGTGGACCAGGGGAGGATGGGGCTGCGCGAGCAGAGATAACATTGCGCATACCTGGAGTCCGTATTCAGCAACTTCGCGTTCTGGTAGTGCGCCACCCTGTTGCTTCAGCAACGAAGCTAGACTCTCACCCTCAGGGTATAATTGGACAATGTAGGAGGCTCCTCGTTCTTGAAACACATCAATAACGGGTAAGAAGCCGGAATGCTGCGCCAGATCCATCAAGCGTTGTGTGATAGATTGTACAGTTTTTTCTCCATTAGAGGAGGCATTCGTAGGAAATACTACTCTACGTATAAAAACTGTTATAAGAGGATTTTGTGCATCTTGAGCAAGATATGTGAATTCCTGATCTTGTCGGTCGGGGAGAGGAACCTGCTCTAGCAAGCGGTAGCGTCCTGCATGCAGCATATCACCTGGTGATAATTATATGTATGTACAAGCGCTCTTGAAGATAGTGTTTGTTGGTAAGAAGAAAAAATAGAAGGAACATTTTGTTGAGGAATCTGATACCCACATTGCGGACAGACTCCTTGTGGAAGTTTCCCGCTAAAGAGACAGCGCGGACATCCCATAGTATCCTCCCTATTTTAGAGCATATATGCTAGAGGAATAAATTTGGTGTTTGGGTATGTTAATATCATGTCGCTGATGTATCATCGTATGCATGATTTGCGATTATCATGCATCCTTGTTATTATCATGCATGATTTGCATCACAAAAGTCACTTGAGTAGGATATATGGGTGGCCTCTCTATACTAATATCCCATTGTGCATGAGTTTTTCTCTCCATATGAGAATCGAACCTGAGGAGAAATAATTTGCACTACGTTAGAGGAACTGGCCCGCGATTTGATTCAATACAATCATATTCTGCCCATTTCTATTTTCAACATCTAACACGACAAGAGCTTTGTTTATAGGGTTCCCTTGACTGTCAAAAGAGATGCGTCCACTTACTCCCTGAAATGCGGGAACTTTTCCATGTCCTAAAGAAGCCAGCGCATTACGCACCCCCTGACCGGTCAGGGAAGCTGGTGCTAATGCAAGAGCATTGGCAATTACCTGCATAGCATCATAAGTCAAGATGCCGTGATTGCCTGGAGAGGGAGCATCCTGCGCCGGAGGGGGAGCATTCTGGTAGATGGTTGACCAATTGTTGAAAAAGGAAGGCTGACGGTTCAGGGGGATGTTTGAACGTGTCCACTCGTCCGGGTGAGCAAAAGCAGTGAAGATGAGTCGCTGCATATCTTGTGGGAAATTCGTAGCAATGGCTGGCATCTGGGCCATTCCCCAGCCCTAATAGTAAGGAGGTATCTATAGCGTCGCCTCCCAGGACTTTGAGGTTCGCCAGAAAAAGACTTGCAGGATTTGCTCTGAAATCTTCTCCTATGGCATGTGCCAGACGGACGGCATCAACATCGAATCCTGCCAGAAAAATGAGATCCACGTTCTTGGATATTGCATTGGCTATCGTGGTCTGCTCATAGTCCTGTACCGTCGTGGTCTGTTCCGTAAAATTCATAGGATCATTAATGGCTATAGCATGGAGCGCTTTCAGACTATTGCTGAAAGCATTTGCCAGGGAGACGCTGTAGGGATCTTTGGGATCTTGCAAGACTAGAACAGTCTTTGCATGCAACTGCTGCACGGCAACGCTCCCTAATGTTTTCCCTTGCAGATCATCAGGTGGATTGACCCGGAAGAAATAGGGACTGCTTCCACTCAATGTCACGCTCGAAGCTGTTTGTGACACCATGGGCAAAGGTATTCCGGCGATAATGTCACGTGCATTGATAGACTGTGAGCTAGAAGGCCAGCCGACAACTGCTATTATATGATCGGGATTTCCGCATTTAGTTACACGGTTGGCAATAAATTGCGCTACTGTTGCCACATTCGCATTATCTATTCCTGAGTTATCGATGAGGAGACGCAGCAGCAGACCATGGGGCAGGAGGCCTTTCGTATTGATTTCATATTGTGCCAGGAATGCACCTTCCATATCGGCACGGCCACGGACAAGGTGAGTTGCACTGCTATCGATGGCTATCCCAAGGACAATGGTAATAGAGGGAGCACCACTCTGAAGCACGTGGAGGTCCTCATTATAGATTTGTGCCTCGCCATCTGCTGGATCAGAAGTGATGGCCTGTGTTAGCAGGTTAATGGCCTTGCTTGTATTCTTTTGTTGCAGCGCGAGGGCCGTCTGCTTTTTTAGGTCAATGTCAGAGCGACCAGGGTAAGTATCAAAAGCGAGGTTGCCACTGCTCAAACCTATGCCTTCTTTTGTCTGATAGGTTTGCAACTCCAAGTTCAGTTCTTTGTCGAGAGCCTTTTGATAAAGGGCCTGTTGTGCAGCAGTAGTTGCGGCTGAGGTATAATTGTTGAATAACAATGGGAATAAAGTGATCGCGAGAAAGAGAAAGATAATGATAGCGCCTGTTGCACTGACAATTCCTATGCTACGCATACTCTTCTGATGGCTACGTTGACGTATTTGCTCCTTATTGAGTTGTAAAGAAGTTGGAGTAGAAGCTGAAGTGGTAGAGACACGTGGGTAGGATGCAATCAAGTTGGAGAGTTCTTGCTGCATCTGGGAAGAATGTGTAAAACGTTGTGATGCTGATAAGCGTAATGCGTGAGTCAGAATCGCTTCCATCTGAGGCGTCACGACTGGATTTAAACGGCGAGCGGGAGGATAGAAAAAGGCCAGACGCTCATGTGGGTCATAGCCCGTAACTGCGTGGTGTAATGTTGCCGCAAGTGAGTAGAGATCCGACAGGGGAGAGAATTCCCCTCGGATTTGTTCAGGAGCCAGATAACCCGTCGATGCTTTCTCCTTCGGAGGCGCTTGCAATGGGAAGAGGGGGAGATGAAGCAGTGAGGTCAGGTGTTTCTCCGGGTTGATAATAATTGTCTCAGGAGAGATAGAACCATGGATCAGAGGAGGATGAGACTGTGCGAGCAGAGATAACATTGTACAGATCTGGAGTCCATATTCAGCAACTTCGCGTTCTGGAAGTGCGCCGCCTTGTCGCTGGAGCAAGGATGCCAGACTCTCTCCCTCAGGGTATGGCTGGACAAGGTAGTATGCTTCTCGTTCTTGAAACACGTCAATAACAGGTAAGAAGCCGGGATGCTGCGCCAGGTCCATCAAGCGTTGCGCGATAGCTTGTACGGTTTTTTTGGAGTCAGAAGTAGTTTGATTAGGAAATGCTATCTGACGTATGATAACCGTTTTAAGATGAAAGCGTGTGTCATGAGCACTATATGCAACTCCCTGCTCTTGCTGACCCCAGAGGAGGGGAAGTTGCTCTATCAGGCGGTAACGCTTTTCGTGCAATACATCACCTGATGACAATATATGTACAAGTACTCTTGAAGATTGCGTTTGTTGGTGAAGATAAGAAGTAGAAGGAACATTTTGTTGAGGAATCTGATATCCGCATTGTGGACAGACCCCTTGTGGAAGTTTCCCGCTAAAGAGACAGCGTGGACATCCCATAGTATCCTCCCTGTTTTGCTCGTGTGAAGTAAATAGATGCCGGAACCTGTTGCTATTTAAGTATATAAAATATAAGGTGATCTTCTACTAAAGTTTTGATGGGGAGAAACTGTGCTCTCCAGAAGTCAAGTTATTGGCAGTAGTAGAGAGTGTATCAACACCCTACTGGAAGACTGCCAAATGTAATATTGTTGTTATAATAATAGCTAAAGTCGCCTTTTATTATGCATGATATTTCTCCCAAAAGCTACTAAATTAGGACATATGGGCATAGCTTGTGAATTATCCAGGAGGGAAGCACCGAAATTGCCACTTCTAGAAGTGTATCCCATAGCGTATGAGTTGTTTCCCACAAAGGGGGTCTCCTTGCCGGTTCTCCATCTCCTCCCTTATGAGTTAGCCTGTCGTTATCATTGTGTACCAATCGGCACAGAACGGGGCGCTTTGACGGTGGCAACCGGCGAGCGGCTGGACCATGAGGTTATTTCACATTTTCGGGAAGTGACACAACGTGATATTTTTCAGATTCGCTGTGAGGCTGGCATAATTGATGAGGTATTGCGTTACTGGCAACGTATCGTCATGTTTCAAGCCCGCGCAGAAAGCCGGAGCAGTCGCGACTGAATTGAAGCGTCTTTAATTCGATCCCCTATCTAAAGCACAAGGGCTTGCAGCAACCTGAAAAGGGCTGTAGGCCCGAAATATGACCAGACTCATCTGGACAACGGGCCACATTAGAAGCAAGGTATACCCACTACTAGCCACCACTTATAAGCCCGACTAACAAGAAAACGCGCCTCTATCTGTTCCACCTCTCTGCTAAAACTGACCTTGCTGGCAAAAGGCAAAAGGCAAAAACAAAATCAGGAGCATAAAGATCAATACATCACAAAAGCGTAGGGACCTGCTTCAGCGCGTCTGGAGATTGATCGCCTTGTATTAATAGAGGACGTTACATACTACAAGTTATTTTTTCAGAAAGGAATAATGCTATCTCAACAAACCTTTTAGCAAGAATAGCCGGGTCAGTTGTTTTAACGACGTCAAAATAAATAAAAAAAGCACTCTTCTGCTTTTAAAAAGAGTGCTTCAAGTGGCTTGTAGAGCCGTTTCATGTGACTGGGGTACAGGGATTCGAACCCCAATTAACTGATCCAGAGTCAGCCGTCCTACCGTTGAACGATACCCCACTGCATTACTGTTTGTGTGATGTATCATACCTGAAGTAAAAAAGAATGTCAAGTATTGAATTTCGATTTACCAGGGCTGGTCCTGATCAATTGAGAAATCGGGCAGTTATCACAACCACAATGATCATGATAGCAGGTACGCTCAGAGAAGGTGAAGGAATGTGGACCATGGCATCAACAAGGGCCATAATGAATACAAACACAAGAAGAAAGATGCCGGCAAATATAAGCTTGGTACCGAACTTTTCCACAGGGTATCTCCTTACCTTGATTGCGGACAAGAAACAACTCTATCATATCGATTGTTATAGCGCTTTCCCAGGTGAATGGCAAGTATTTATGACTAAATAGCCAGGGAGTTAACTATTGTATCACCTTGTATGATCATATTTCTTCCTGTTTGAACACTAATCATGCCCCGACTTATGCCCAAATTGCCATCCAACTGCAAATGTGTGCAGGTTCTGCTCAGCGCATGTGGGCAAACGTTGTACAATTGCCGCCTCAACAATGGAACGAGGAAGTTGGGGTAGAGAACTACATAGAATCCCAAGCATAATCATATTAATCTGTGTCTCTTGTTGACTCTCTTCGGGAAGAAGTGAGAGGTGGAACGAAAACTGTGTGAACTCCATGCGCCTGTAATGCTTCCTCAATTTCTGTACAGGTTGGATAAGATTTCCTGGCTAAGCCGGCTGTGAGAGGGAGACGACGATAGGTATTGATGAAGGCTGTTGCACCTTTACGCGCAAGAGGGAGGGCACGTAATATCTCATTCATCTCCAAGGCTACCAAAAAATCTGCTTTGCCAGCCGGGATGGTTGCGCTGGCCGATGGACCCAGACGGACATGACAGATACCGGACCCTCCCAGGCGTCCCAGACTGACGCGAGACAGGACTCGTACCTCTTCATCGGCTTGCTCTGCCGCCATTGCGAGCATTTCCATCATGGTAAGTGCACCCTGTCCCCCGACACCTAGCAGAACGATATTGGTTGTTTGTGTCATAATACAACTCTTTTCGGATGATATAAGATTCTGATCTTTTTTGCTAATTGAAACGCTTGTATTATGAGTTGGTAACTGCTTTGATGGCGTCAAATGGGCAGGCGGCCGCACAGAGTCCACAGGCCACACAGGTTGCTGTATCAATGGTGACGTGCGGTTTTCCCGTCTCAAGTGAGAATAGAACCGAAGGGCAACCGACCTTATGGTAACAGGGAGTCTCTTCGCAGCCCTGCCCGGCCATACAAAGATCCTGATCTACCTGCACGGGATGTTCATGAATAAGTATGCCTCTATTTGTGCAAGGAGCTTCGGCTATGATCACCGAAACTCCTGGTTGCTGCATAGCCTCCTGAAGAGTGTTGATCGTCTGCGAAAGATTATAGGGGTTGAGGCGCTGTATGTGAGCTACACCACAGCCGCGTGCAATCAGGGCAATATCAGCACGACTACTTGTTTCACCATTGGCTCGCTGACCCGTACCGGCGCTAGGCTGCATACCGGTCATCGCAATTTTGCTATTGTCTAGAATAAGCAGTGTGAGGTTGACCCCTGATTGGACCGCATTGATTAGTCCGGCAACACCGTTATGATAGAATGTGCCATCACCCATCGCCGCCAGCACAGGTCGCTCGATCCCTGCATACTTAAAACCCTGGGCAATGCCAATACTTGCCCCCATCGAAACTTCCGTCCAACAAGCATTCAGCGGTGCATTCATACCAATGATCGTACAGCCAATATCGCCCGTCGTAATGATCTCATCCTGTGAATAGCCGAGTTGCTCGATGGCACGGTTGAGCGCATAGTAGGTCATGCGGTGCGGACATCCTGGACAAAATTCCAGAGTGCGGGGAAGCGGCTCAAGAGCATACTCACCCTTATTTTTCTGGATAGTCGTGAAATCTGCGTCACTTGCGGAGGAGGCGTGGGAGATCAGTTCACTCACCCTTTTGATAGCCTCTTCTACCATTTCCTGTGAGTAATCACCCACACGTGGAAGGAGTCCTGTACGTTTCCCAAACACGTTAACAGAAAGGCCAGCCTCGGCAACCAGGGCCAGGACCTGAGTTTCCACAATGGGTTCCAATTCCTCCAGGATAAGTACATTGTCGACCAGACTCAAGAAATCACACAGCGCTTGTTGTGGCAATGGGTGCACAAGACCCAACTTCAGAATGGGAATGTCCGCCAGATGAGGGGATTGGCGTACCTCTTGCAGGTAGGTATAGCTGACCCCAGAGACGATAATACCGAGTTGTTTTTTTTCGTCGTGCAACTGTGGAGGTACGGTAAAGACCAGATCTGTATATTGCCTCAAAAGTTCGCCAGCGAGGTTCAAGCGGGTAATAGCATCTGCATGTTGCTCAAGGCACCATTGAGGGACGGCCTTAGTAAATTTTGCCAGGTTGCGTCGAAATTCGGCGGGACGCTCCTGCATATGATGTGCGATCTTACCTACCTTCATGGCTGTAATAGCGTTGGCAACGGCTGTCGTAGAGAGAAGCAGTACAGGAGTACCAGTTTGTTCTGAGACAGCAAAGGCCGTATGTGTCATACTGTAGGCTTCCTCTGGACTTGCTGGCATAAGAAGCGGTAGTGTAGCGAGCTGGGCGTAATGACGTGAATCTTGCTCAACCATGCCATAGTAAGTACCAACATCATCAACGGCATAGATGACGAGTGCCCCGGTTACTCCACTATGTACAATGGAAAGCAGCGAATCCGCCATCACATTTATTCCGGACATCTTCATCGTAACAAGGCTACGTTTACCTGCCCAGGCCGCGCCAGTTGCGACCTCAAGCGCAACTTTTTCATTAACGCTCCACTCTACTGCCATACCGTAGTGGTGAGCGATGGGAAGCAAGGCTGTGATAGTCTTTGTGCTGGGGTTACCGGGGTAGCCTGTCACCACACAAGTGCCAGCTTCAAGGGCTGCACGTGCAACTGCTTCGTCCCCAGTCAAAAAGAGTCGTTTACCGGGTGCTGTCAGAACATTCACAAGTTATCCTCCGAAAATTGAAATGAATTGCCATGTTTGCCTCTTACAGCATACAATAGCCATAGGGCTGATAGCAGATACAATCAGGAAATATGAAAGGATAGATCAATTGAGAAGTAAAATCACAGTTATTGGGGCAGGCTTTGTTGGTAGTACTCTTGTTCAGCGTTTGGCAGAACGAGACTATGCCGATGTGGTAATGTTTGACATTGTGCCCAATATGCCACAGGGTAAGGCTCTGGATATGCTCCAGGCTGGTCCAGTGCTAGGCTATGATTTATTGGTGGTTGGCACGAATGATTATGCTGATACCGCTGGTTCGGACATCGTAGTCGTAACCTCCGGTTTTCCACGTAAACCCGGCATGACGCGTGACGATCTTGTCAAGAAGAATCAAGAAATTATTTCCCAGGTGACAGAGCAGGTTGTCAAGTACTCGCCCAACAGCATCATGATTATGGTTACCAATCCGCTGGATGCGATGGCCCAGCTGGCATTTCACGTCAGTGGTTTCCCGCGTGAGCGTGTCATTGGCATGGCTGGCGTACTCGACACCTCGCGTTTCCGCACCTTTATTGCACAAGAGGTAGGAGCATCGGTACAGGATGTACAGGCTTATGTCCTGGGTGGACATGGTGATACGATGGTACCACTTTCTCGTATGTGTACCGTAGCGGGTGTTCCTATCGCGCAATTGATTTCTGCGGAGCGTATTGAGCAAATTGTTCAGCGGACCCGTGATGGTGGTGCAGAGATTGTGAAATTGTTGGGTACAGGAAGTGCCTATTTTGCGCCATCAGCCTCTGTACTCCAGATGGTGGACTCTATCTTGCTTGACAAGAAGATGATAATGCCCTGTGCGGTCCATCTCCAGGGTGAATATGGCATCCAGAACTTGTTTGTTGGTGTGCCCGTTAAACTTGGTGCTCAGGGTGTAGAACAGGTTATAGAGGTTGAACTCAATGAGGGCGAGCGTGCGCTCCTCCAAAAATCCGCAAATGCCGTTAAAGAACTCATTCAGGTGATGGGGATCTAGAACAGCACAATTCTTACAGAAAGAGCCTTAAAAAGGGGTCAACTACCCCTTTTTAAGGCTCTTTCTTAGTCAGGCGTGAAATATTACCCATCTTTATTTAAGATACTTTCTGCATATTATTCACCGGTTTTATATTGTAGTGAGTGTCTGTTATAAATATAAAATAATATGGTTATTTTACAAAAATATCACTCTTCCACCTCTTCTCTTCTAGCTTCCTTCCCCATGCCCGCAATCACAATAATGAACTCCCCTTTGAGTTTTGAAGAGCCAGAAGTTTCTAGCAGTGTTGAGAGTGTTCCTCGTTCTACTTTTTCAAACATCTTGGTCAGGTCATTAGCAATAGCGGCTGGTCGATCACCGAAGACGGCAAGGGCATCTTGCAAGAAGCTTTCTAAGCGGTAGGGGCTTTCATAGAAAATAAGAGTATGAGGAGCATCTTTGTCGACTTCTAGAAACTTGCGTCTGCCTACAGATTTGCGTGGCGGGAAGCCACGGAAAGTAAAACTATGCACTGGAAGGCCTGAGAGAACCAGGGCCATCACAAATGCCGTTGGTCCTGGAATCATCGTAAACGCTACTTCGGCATTGATTGCCCGGCGTACCAGCGTAAAACCAGGATCGGAGATACCAGGGGTACCAGCATCTGTGACGACTGCAATAGATTTGCCTTGCTTAAGTAGCTCCTCGATTCGTTCACCGGCCCGTTGCTCATTATGTTCATGGAATGCAATTTGTGGCTTTTGAATGTCGAAATGTTTGAGAAGCATCCCAGTTTTACGAGTATCCTCGCTGGCTACGAAGTCAACTGTACGCAATATCTCAAGAGCACGGAGCGTGATATCGTTTAAATTTCCTATCGGAGTAGCTACTAAATAGAGCATTAGTTTTCTTTTTTCCCCTTTCGCAGGTTGACTAATTGCGCGAGTACCTCTTGACGTTTAACTTTAAGTGTATGTGTGCGTGGGAAGTCTTGTTCGGGCCAGATAGTGAAACTTTTCACCTGTTGATGTGCGGCTAATTGTTTATTGGTTTGCTGGATAATCGTTTTGGCCTGAGTGGGATCATCAAGGAGAAGCACGGCATGAACTTCTGGTCCCTGATCCTCTTCCATCAATCCAACGATGATTGCATCTTTGATGCTCTCATATGACTGCAGGATGTTTTCGATATCTTCTGGAAAGACATTCATCCCATTGGCAAGCACAATGAGATTTTTTTTCCGCCCCTTGAGATACAAATCGTTGTGTTTATCAAGATAGCCCAGATCGCCCGTATAGTACCAGCCGTTCTGGAATGCAGCAGCGGTAGCTTCAGGGTTTTCCCAGTAGCCGAGTGCGACGTTAGGACCACGGACAAGGATCTCTTTGTCGTCGGCAATGCGCACATCGACGCCAGGTAGTGGTTTCCCAACAGACTCCAGGTTGTGCTCATTTGATGGTGTTGCTGCAATGATCGGTGCACATTCAGTGGCTCCATAACCCTGTATGACGCGGAATCCCATATCTTCCCAGCGTTGAGCCAGCTTCGGTGGTAGATAGGCCCCGCCGCTGACAAAGAAGCGAAAATGTCCACCGAAGCCTTGATGGATGGGGCGAAATAGATAACGTCGTAGACGAAATGGAAGACGACCCGCAAGAGTATGGAGCGTCTCCCACTGCTTCACCTTTTTCTGACGACGTACTTCGCGCTCAATACCATTGAGGAAGAGGAGCAGTACCTGTGGGACCGAGACCATGCAAGTGACCTGTTGTGAGAAGAGCAACTTGCGCAGGTTTTCTGGTGCCAGGGTACGCGCATAAACGATGCTGGCTCCTATATGGAGAATGGCGATTTCAATGGTCATCTCAAACATATGCGAAAGGGGGAGGATGGAAAGAGCACGATCCTCCGCCCTGATATCTACTACCTTGACTGCTGTAGTTGCATTCGAGACGATGTTGCGGTGGCTAAGCATAACACCTTTAGGATGACCTGTTGTGCCTGATGTAAAGACAAGCTCGGCCAGATCGTCCTCACCGATGTCGGGCAGTTGTGTTGTATTGAGAGTGCCCTCGGGTAAAGCGTCAAGGTCAATGAGTGGGAGAGGTGGATGTTTGAGTCCTGTGTATTGCTTCTGAGTAGTGACCAGATATTTGGCTTCGGTTGTCTCGACAATACGTCCTAAGAAATCATCTTTAGTATTCACATCCAGTGGCACAACAATCATACCAACCAGGAGTGCTCCAAAGTATGCCACGAGCCAATCGGAGCGGCTCGCGGACCAGATTATCAGGCGCTCCCCTTTGGCAACACCTTGTTGCTGAAGATATCCCGCAAAGGTCTGCACTCGCTCTTGCAAAGCGCTATAAGTGAGGAGAGACATCTTGCTCCCCTCAGAGGGTTCAATGAGTGCTGGACGATTCCCAAAGCGTTCAACAGAATTGGCAAACAATGAAGAAATAGTATTCACATCCTGGCCTTTCTGCGCTGGATAGCGACTATGCTCTCAGCGCTCTGCTTTGTCTGTTCTCAAGACGTACCGGTAGAAAACTACTCTTGACGAGTGTGCATTATAGTTTAGTTAAGCCATTTTGGCTAGGGTGTAGCACAAAGTCTGTTTTATACGTGTACATGTAATATGTGATATCCCAAAAAAAGGTGCACATACTTCTAAGATTGCTCTGAGAATCTTCAGATGATCTCATATCTCTGAACTTTTTACCTATATCTTATTCTGTATTTTAGTGCGGACATGCTATAATGGACAGTAACTTCATCTATAGGTGGTTGGTAAGGAAAAGTAATATAAATGTAAAATTGAGCGATTTTTTTAATGGAAAAATGGTCCAGGGGAATGCTCTGTATCGAAGAGAACGATTCTATAATATAAATTATGAAAAAAATATGAGAAAAGTACTATGGGTTGACTAGAATCATAGCGTATGATAAACTACAGAGGATGAAGTACTATCTAGCTAATTCCTACCTTGTGATGTCTGTGTCATTGTACAATGCCACTCTATTACAAGAGTGTTACCCCAGCAAGTATGTGTGCATGTGACAAACGAGGACACGCTAGGTAAAATCCATTCCGTGTGCTGAAACATTGACCCAGAACGCCAATCAAACTTTTTGAAAGGAAGTTGTTCTATGCCATCCCTTGAGACTGCCAATGTAGGGAAGGCAGTTGCCGCAAGAGTCGGTACGAACATTCGTGAAGTACGCACGAAGTTAGGTATGACTCAGGCTCAACTGGCTGCCCCTGAATTTTCCATCTCCTACATCTCAGCAATAGAGAGGGGAAAAATTCGTCCTTCCTTGAAAGCCCTCTCCATTCTGGCTCGTCGTCTGGACGTCCCCCTGACCTTCCTACTGGAAGGTTCACCGTCCGGTGCGGCTGAAGCTCGTGCGGTAGGCTATTCCCCCGCTGAATTCTGGTCCAGATCAGAAGATAGATGTTGATCTTCTTCAAGCTAATGTGCTTGTGCAACAGGGTGATTTCGGACACGCTGAGCAGCTGCTTACCCCCATCCAGCCTGAGCGTATCACCACTGATCAAGTCTATCGCCTTTATCTCCTGCGTGGTCAGGTGCATTTAGGTGCTCATGAATATCAGGAAGCGGTCGTTGACCTTCGTGCTGCTGTCTCCCAGGGCGAGGCCCTCAACGATAGCGAGTATATTGAACGCGCTCGTAATCTCCTCGGCAAAGCCTACTTCTTGCTCTATAACTACACACTCGCTCTTGAGCATCATCTCCGTTGCAATTCTGCTGTTGAGAGTGAGCAAGTGGCTGATCCTGTCTTCTCCCTTGATGTCTTCAGTAATCTAGCCAATGACTACTTTAGACTGGGTGACCTGGAGAAATCTGTTACCTTCTACCATCGTGCTTTGGAAACACTCGCTACGATGAATCGCGATAGTAAGAGTTTTGCTCAAAAGTACATGGAGATCAGCCTTCGCTACAAGGCCGTTGGGAAAATCGCGATGGCCCGCGAATACGCAATGCGTAGTCTAGCAGTGTATGAAATGAGAGACGAGCAAAGGCTTGTCGGTCTGACGCACCAGCGTTTAGGGAAAGCGCTGGAGAAACAGAGCGACCTGGATGGCGCTGAACAAGAATACCGGCAAGCTATCGCCATTGAGCGAGAACTCAATGATGAAATCTCTGCCTCTATTTGTCACGCCGGTCTGGCTGAGTTATTGCTCAAACGAGGGCAGGCCCAGGGAGCTGAACAAGAGGCTCAGGAAGCTTTGCGTTTTGCTCGTTCGAGCAACGATCCTCAGACACAGGGCCAGGCACTGATCGCATTAGCACAAATTCGCCACCAGACGGGTGATTTTGTCGCTGCTGATCAACTCTTCACTCAGGCTTTGGAAATGCTGGATACTTCAAATGCCCATGAGATTGCTGCAAGTGCCTACTTCCGTTTTGCCAACCTGTTGGAGGAGCGTGGAGAAGTACAGCGCAGTTTGACCGCTATCAAGAAAGCCTATGAGCACCAGCGACTGGGCAAGCGCGGTGATCTCGAATAGGTACCATAGTGGTACTCGACATGCTTTGGGCATAATAAATCCGCACTCCTACGTTTGATTCTACTACAAGGAATCATCTCTTTCGTAGCGAGTGCGGTTTCTTGTGTCCAATGCGTATTTGATGGATAAATTATTTTCGAGCTAACAGAGAAATTCCCATAACATGTAGCCGTCCCTTGGAGAAGGCCTGTAACAATATATATGGAGGCGCATGTTCCTGGGCATTTCGGAGGGCTTTCCCGCATGCCATTCACAGCACACGACTTGAGGTATCACGCTGAACGAAGCTACCCTTTGCTGTATGCCTATCTCCATCGGAATGCACAACGCTTTCTGGGGGCGCTCAAGTATGATGCGTTTGAGGTCGATACAGTGATCGGTCATGTCGTTGAGCAACTGGTACGCCTTGGTCTTTTCGGTGGAGGCGAGAAGACGCCGTTGACTGCTCTTGATCGTTTAACCGATGCGCAATTTTATACCTTCCTCAGTCGCAGTGTGCGCAATAAGGCCATTGATCGTTTGCGCAAAAGGCGTTTGCACATCAAGAATGCCACTGAACTGGAGGGACAAGAGGGAGCGGAGGGACAGGAGAGTCTCCTGGAAGATGCCGTTGAGTCATTTTGGGGATCTACACCGTTTTCCACACCAGAAGAGATTGTCGTTCATCTGGCTTCACAGCAGGAATTGCGCCATCTCTTGAAGCATTGTATTTTGGCCCTGGAGACTGCACCAAATCAACTCCAGGCCGTGATACAGGAGTTAAAAGAGCTTGGGGCCGAGGAATTGCTCTCTTATGTGATTGAAGAACTCAATCTCTCATTGCCTTCTTCTCTCGTACCCAATCCACATGTGAGCCAGCATAAAGATCATGCTCACAAGAAATTACGTCACTGCCTACAACAACGAAGTACCAATTTGGCCGTTATGATAGCTTTGCGTTTGACACTGTATACGAGATTTTCTACTGGTATACAGGACTCTATAGTGACGATACAAACCCTGGCGTACAATGATCTCTCTGAAGATGATGTACGGCTCGGTTTGAAGGAACTGGTAGCTGAAGGCTTACTCAATTGGCAGGGTGAAGAGAGTGTTCATCTCACTGTCACACAACTGAAGCGCTTATCACGTTTCTACAAAAAGGAGTAGCTATCCAGACTCGAGAGGAGACAAACATGAACGATCACTTCC
The DNA here is from genome assembly GCA_963814985.1 of uncultured Chloroflexia bacterium. GTDB lineage: Bacteria > Chloroflexota > Ktedonobacteria > Ktedonobacterales > Ktedonobacteraceae > CAWFFV01. Next base: position 37,403 of record CAWFFV010000060.1, read on the forward strand.
CATTTGAGAACCCATCATCTGATCCTCACGGTGACTACGCAAAGTTGGTTCCCTGGCTACTGCAGGTGTTAAAAACGCCTCCGTCAGCAAAAGAGAAGACCTCTGTCGCAAGTGAAAGCGATACGCAGTTGAGCCTGTTACTCGATAGCGATTATCACCTCCATTTTTACCAGCAGTTGCCGGATTTCGCAGAGGCATTGCTCACGAATGATCCGCAAGCAACAGTTCACTATGCTCCGTTGCTCTATCATCTGGCTGGTTGTAGTGAATGTCACAGCGCTTATTTGGACCTCTATGATGCCATGCGCGCTGCCATTGTGCCCCAGGGACCCCGTCCCCTTCTGGGGCAGGGCACACGTACGCTATCGGCTACTCCACAACGTATGCTGGGACACCTTTGTCAATTGCTGATTAGTCAGGCGGAGGCTGTGTTGACTCATCGTCATCATACAGACAATGAAGCCATGGCCCGCTCGCTTTTGCAGTTAACGCTAAGGATCAGCGCGCGTATTACGCAGCAGAGCATTCGTCGTCTAGCCTTGCATGATCTGGTGCGTGTCGCAACGCTCTTTAATGGTTCCAGTGAGCCAAAAAGAGATGACCTGAATGTATTTGTTTATACTCCGACATTGGTAGAGGCTGGCGGAAGGCATGCCAGTAAGAAAATAGTGCGGCGAGCAGATGCGTCAACACATTCCGCAGCGTTGCCCCCTGAGCAAGCGATCATTTCTCTGCAATCGCATTCGTTAGAAGGAAGTATTGTTCAGCGTGAGTATATGCTAGAGCTGCATTTGCAAAATCTGGGCGAAGAGTTCCGTGGTCGGAATGTGACGGTCTCAGTCCCTCTAGGTGCGTTAATTGAGCCTGTTCGCTGGGTAGGAGGTAATCCCAGCGCTATTCATAGCACAGTACCCGTAGATGCTTCTGGTATGCTTATAATGCCACTTGGACAGACAGAACTGCAACTCAGTAATCAGGAGGAGCGAAACCTGTTAGAAGCAATGTTTATGTTACTGGAGGTATACCCTGCTAATTAAGCTGGTTGAATGCCCTCTCGTGTTATGCATGAGTCATCCCGAACTTTTGCGAACTTTTGTTTCAAAAATTCGGGGTGACGTAACTATTCAGGTTCTCTTTCCCTGATTCCTCAGCGCCGAAGGCGCTTCGCAGGTTGTTTTATGTGGGTTGCGGTGTTTGCGCCGCAAACACCGCAACCCACATAAAACAAGAGCGAGCCACCGCAGGTGGTGAGGGTACCTGAATAGTTACCGGGGTGACTCATGCATAACAGGTTTGGATATCCTGATATAGACTATCCAAGCTTCTGTTGGCTCTGGAAAGCGCGTCTGAAATAGGTAAAGGCCTCATGTGCCTTCCCATGTTCTTCCAGGAGTTGAGCATAGCGAACGGATTCGTTTGCCAGTTCCTCGTGAGTTCTCAGGCGTTCCAGCATATCCAGGCCAGCCACAAAATATTGATCTCCCTGCTCATCGTGTGTCTGTGCGTACCCAATATGTCCCAGTACTATGAGTGCTTCAGCTCCAATAATAGTATCACCGAAGGGCTGAGCTAACTCATGGGCATAGCGAGCGTGCTGCTCTGCCTCTTCAAAGGCTTGATGCAGAAAATACCACTCGGCATTGCGGGTCAAAAGACTCGCCTGAGTAAGTTGGTCTTGCACAAGGGTTTCCTGCTTGAGTGCTTCATCAAGATAGTCCCGTGCCTCTTGCTGGCCTTTTTTCATCATGGCATGACCAAGATAATGATGCAGCTCACTCCTCAAAAATTTAGTAGCTTCCTGTTGAGAAAGATGAAGACTTTTATAAGCATATAATGTTGCAAGATCGTAGTTTTTGGTACTCGCATAATGCTGACAAATAGCCCAGTAAGTCAATTGGATGTCTTGTGGTGTCGAAAGTCTGGCTATAATTGAAAGAGCTTTGTTGAACATTTCTAAGGCTTGATCCAGGTTTTCAAGATGTGTATAATGTTGTCCCATATGCATATACACTTGTGCAGTGAAGAAAAGATCTTGTGGCTCTACTGTCTCTAAAAGGTTGAGACAGCGTTGATGAGACAAGAGAGCTTGCGTATAGTTACGCATTGCTGCATGAGCGCGTGCTAGCAGGCTGAGAATATGCAAGCTCATATACTGGTCATTCAAGTCCTTTGCGAGTTGAACCGCTTCGGAAAGTGTATATTCACTTTCTGGAAATTGTGTGGCCTGAAAGTAGGCCCAACCCAATAAATATCGATGCTGTAATTGCTGGCTACGCTTAAGACGTTTGGTCGAAAGCTTCGTCAATTGGTTGACTGCATGTGAGGCCATTCCTTGCATAATAAGGATATGGGCTTCTAAAAGGATCAGATCTACCTCATCGTCCTCGCGCTCGGGGGCACCGGAAAGCGAACTGAAACGATTCTCTGATGGGGATCGGTTCGGGAGTAGTTGCGTGGAACTGAGGCCGAGGCGACCCGCCAGGATTTCCAGCGCACGCAATGATGGGTGGATTTGTCCGCGTTCTATAGCCGAAATATAGCTTACTGAGAAATCAGGAGCGGCTAGCTGGCTTTGGGTATAATGTTGGGCAACACGAGCCGCACGTAGTTTTTCTCCTACCGATTTCCCAATTTTGCTATGAGATTGTTCAGGCGACATACTAGCCTCCTAGAAAGGTTGTAGAGCAAAAGAGTAAATAAATAGACAAAATAATGTGTTCAGTGCATTGTAAAATACAACTATGTTTTATGTCAATATGTTAGTACAATAAATTCTGGAGTGATACGACTACAGTTTTGCTTGTGTTACGAGGAAAGCTTTGGACATACTCTTCTAATGACGAAGAAAATGCGTCCATGTTATAATGAACAGTAAGATGTGTAGGTTCAAAAAGCAAATATGGTGATTAGAGTTATCCTGTTGATTGCTATTGTTGACTTATATTGTGTTTTCTAGTATAGGCGCATGTCTTTGTACGTCATGTTATGGCACCTGTTCAGGTATCCTTTGGTTGTTGAAAGGTAGAGTTGAGGAGGGGTGAGATGATACTTCAAATAAAACAGCTTTTTCGTACTTCCGGGTGGTTTGTTCTGGCATTTGTTTTACTTCTCCTCGCTCTGATCTATACCGCTATTTTCTCCACGGGTATTTTGCTGTATCCAACCTTGCATGTTGAGCAATGGCTTGTCCTGAGGCCTATTACGCGGCTAGATTGTGTTTTCCAACGCTGGAGTCGCTTTGGTGCTGTAGATGTCAGTTCACTCTTGACATTTATTCTCGGTATCGTATGTCTCGCCCTGGGTTATCGATGGCGCACCTTACCCTATCTTGTCTTTCTTTTATTTATTGGCGTCGGTCTTGAGATTGTAGGGAAATCTCTCTTTCCGCAACCGATACCAGCCCCTTTACAAGCCGGCTTGCTATCTCTAGCATGTCCGCAAATAGAAACTTTGTCCCATACGCAACAGCAAATGGTTTTGTTGGGAATGTGGTGGAAGGCCCCCATAATCTGGTCTCAAGATATACGTATTGCTCACTCCAGTGCCTATGTGCCTTTCATTTTTGATAAAAACGCGGTCATTGATCAGAGCTATCCCAGTGGTCATGCTATGCGCTGGTCCTTCCTGGGTGTGTTGACTTGCTGGCTTGTGCATAGGCATGTACAATGGCGGCCTGTACGCTTTTTCCTGATGACGCTGGCATTGATCATTGCTGTTGGCGGTGGTCTTGCACAATTTTATATTGCGTATCATCTGATTACCGATCTTACTGTCGGTTATTTGCTTGGGGTGAGCACTGCTTGCTGTGCCATTGGCCTGTTACTTCAGAATCAGAAGCGGAGGTAATCCCACATATGAGAAGAGAGACGATGGAGGTCCATCCGAGTTCTATACAAGATTGTTTGAAGGTAAAGACAGATATGGTAGTATAGAAACAAATCAGGAGCTATCACTGGTTCATTTTTAGATGGAGGGAGTCGACTAACATGTTTCGTTTTCTAACGGCAGGTGAGTCTCATGGTCCATGTCTGACGATGCTCGTAGAAGGGCTACCCGCCGGATTATCGCTGGAGAAGGCGATCATTGATGCTGATCTGCGTCGTCGACAGGGTGGCTATGGGCGCGGAGGACGTATGAAAATTGAGAAAGACGCGATCCGTTTTCTCTCCGGTGTTCGCCATGGCAAAACGCTTGGCTCACCGATCACGATGCAGATTGAAAACCTCGATTGGGTGAACTGGGAAGAGCGTATGAACGCTGCTCCTGTTGAGGCGACAATGGAAGCAGTGACGCAGAGTACGCCCAGGCCATGCAGACTTTACAGGGGCCAGAAAATATGGACATAGCGATGTGAGAAATGTCATCGAACGTTCCAGTTCACGCGAGACAGCTTCTCGTGTGGCTGTAGGTGGCCTATGTCGTCAGCTTTTAGCTCAATTTGGCATCGTTATTCACAGCCATGTTCTCTCTGTGGTTGAGGTTGGTTATGAAACACCGCGTCCGATGACCAGGGATACCTACTCTGATGAAATGTGGGATGCGGTGGAGGCATCTCCGATGCGTTGCGCTGATACTGCTCTGACAGAGAAAATGATTGCACGTATCCTGGAGGCCAAGCGCGATGGTGATACCTGTGGGGGTATCTTTGAGGTGGTTGCTTTTGGCGTTCCGATTGGCCTGGGCAGCTATAGCCAATGGGACCGTCGCTTAAGTGCTCGCCTGGGCATGGCAATGATGAGTATTCCCTCAGTGAAGGCAATGGAGATTGGTGCAGGTTTTGCCGCCTCATGTACAACGGGATCACATGTCCATGATGTGTTACGTCATAGTGACGATGGTCACTGGTTCCATCTCTCCAACAATGCAGGCGGTATTGAAGGTGGCATTACCAATGGTGAGCCGTTGATAGTACGTGTAGGTGTCAAGCCAATTCCGACCCTGGCTCATCCCTTGCCATCCGTAGATCTTGCAACCAGTGAGAACATTGATCAGAGTCGCTACGAGCGTAGTGATGTCTGTGTCGTGCCTGCCGCTGGTGTAGTGGGTGAGGCTATGATGGCTATCGTCTTAACTGAGGCCGTCATTGAGAAATTTGGTGGAGACAGCATGGAAGAAATGATGGGAAATTATCGCTCTGCTATGAAATTTCCAGGATTATCAGGCAATTTGACATGATTTATGACCTATTTCACTTGTTATTGAAGAGCCTCAATGATATAGTAAACTGGGTTGTACATATCATAATGGGCCAAAGCAGAGGGCGCTTCTCATGAATATTAGCACAAGTATACGCAAGCTAACGTTGTTGTTCATCGCATTGTTTATTGCATTAAGTGGCGGACTGGTCTATTGGCAGGTAGTCGTGGCACAACAGGTTACCGCTAATGTCCATAATGGTCGTCGTTGTCTACTTAATAGCGCTCCTTTGCGGGGGCGCATCTTTGACCGCAATGGCGTGCTCCTGGCGGATTCCAGGCCAGACCCAAATCCAGCCGTTTGTGGTTACCTGCGGCATTATTACGAGCCGTCATTAGCCGGATTGATTGGATATTATGTGAGTCCTCTTTATGCTTCGACAGGTGTTGAGCACCAGTATGATGATTACCTGAGTGGACGTATAGGTGCGACAGCTCTGGACAATACGATAAACCAGACCCTGCATCGTCCCCCTGTTGGCGATGACATCTATCTGACAATAGATGTACGTATCCAGCGTATCGTCAATCAACATTTCGATGACCGTGTACCGATTGATAACGAAAATACTTTTACCACTGATCGTGGCTCCGTCATTGTGACCGACCCACATACAGGTGAGATTCTGGCAATGGTCAGCCGTCCTGGGTTTGATCCCAATAAACTGGTGACGAGCCTTGCAAGCGGAGATTTTGCCTACTATAACCAGCTGAACCAGGATAAAGAGCAACCTCTGCTGGAACGTCCAATTCAAGCAACCTATATTCCTGGTTCGACCTATAAGACCGTGACGCTATTAGCAGGCCTTGATTCAGGCAGCACAACCTTGAATGAGGAATTCGATAAGCAACATGCGTTGGGGCCAGTCTTTTTTAATGGGCAGCCAGTTGGTCCTGTTGGTAATAATATTCAAGGATACACTCTCCACTATCCAGTCACCACTGAATATGGTTTTAGCCACTCGGATAATGTCATCTATGCTCAGGTAGGTGTGAATACGGGAGCTGACAAGTGGCTGGATTATAATAAGCGCTTCTATGTAGGTCAAACGATCCCCTTCGATTTACCTATAGTGCCAAGTAAGGTGCAGCTAAATGATCAGCCACTCCAGGTGAATGAACTGGCTGCTGACTCCTTTGGGCAAGGATATGATAGCGTCACGCCAATGCAGATG
>CAWFFV010000061.1:0-22022 GCA_963814985.1 uncultured Chloroflexia bacterium
AAGGTGGATCCGACAGGGTTGTACATGGTTGGGGACAATGGTGAAAGCGCTCGGCCTCTGGCACCCTGGGCTCAGCCTACTCTTTGCGGTAACGTAGCGGGCTGTTCTGCGAAAGGATTCGATATAAGAGAGCCGAATGAGGGAAAGGAGTTCTGGTCTTACCAAGTTTTCATAAGAGGAGTTCCCCTTCCAACCCCTTTCACCCTACAAGTTGCCTCGTGGAGCCATCCCACATCAAAAGCAAAATTGTCTGGGTGTCCTGCGCTTTGGTGTGGAGGCATCAAAGACGGGTTTAAATTTACGAATGCTGCCATTGAAGCAACAGCTTCAGCTCTCATCCTTACAGCAATAATAGCCGCAGGAATTTCAGCGGCGTCATCTGGTGGTCTTGCCGTCTTTTTCTCCAACTTTTTAGGGGGCACAGGACTGCAAACGGCACGAAACTTACTTGATGGCCTTCAGGGCATGATAGATAGCACTGAGGACCATAATCCGATCATCGATGTGATCACAGATGCGGTGAAAGCTTTGCTTGACTTAGGAGGTATTGTCATTAATATATTGAGTATGAAAGGAGTGATTGTAGCTAGTGGTATCAAATCTGTTCAAGGGAATGCAGCAATACTCTTGCGAATATTGGCAGCTACAGGCCAGATCCTCCAGGGACAAAAGGTAGCCTTCAAAAATGCTTTAGGGGCTGGTATGGCTACAACTACAGGATTCGTTGGCACCATAGGTGGGGTTGCTCAGTTCGCAGGTGACGCACTTCAACTCTCTGGCGATTGGCAAGCATATCAAGAATACAGTGATACCCATTCTTGATGAGAGAAACTCTTCTTTTTCAGCAGGTGGAATGTTTTAGAAAGCATTGACCAGACTGCGAAAGAAAAGAGCACTTCGGCAGAGCCTCCGATGGGTGAACCAGAGGTTCTGCTGACTCTCGCGAAATTGAGAACGCTTTCACCCCATCACTGTGCAGAAGAATTCTTTTTATTCCGCAACTTCCTCTCATTGTCTATAAGCGCATCCTAAATATTTCGTCGTTCCACATTCCTAACGACTCCTGTGGTTGTAGCGTGTTATAATCAATTGGGCTAGAGAAATCTTTTATTGGGAGGACACTTCTATGATCGTGAATGACCCCTGGATCCGTCTGCAACGCAAATGGCAGGCATTGCGTGCTCTCCTCGCCGTTCTAACAGGTATCTATTTGCTCGCTTCTACTTTGAGCCTATTTCTCCCAGCCTTGAATGTGTTGAGGGGAAATAATTCTAGCAATGTGGTAATTGGTCTCGTCTTTGTTCTTGCTACCTGCTGGTTTTTCTTAGAGAGAAAGGCATTGAAGCATCGCATAAAGCAACGTCAGAACCTACTGGGTGGTGATATGAAGCCACTGGCATCCGAACAGCCGTCTCCAGATGTACATGCCCTTTCGCTCCCAACGAAAATTGCCCTGCATCCAAAATTGGGGGTAATGAGCCTGCTGTATGGTGCATTTGTGCTCCTGGCTCTGCTTTTTGTTGGTGGTGCCGTCTGGTCACTCATTCTCTTCTTTAGCACACCTTATGATCCTTATTACACTGGTAATGATCCAATTGCAGCCGCCGCCTGTGCAGGTCTCGCTCTTTACTTCGGCGGGCTTCTCTGGTTCATGTGGTCACGTTTGTACTCCTGGGTAAAAGTGACAGACACTGGCATGGAGGCGCGATTTAATGGACGCAGGATGCGGATTGTCTGGACAGATGCCCGCATCTTCAGTGTCGATGGCATGGACGATCCCAAAGCGCCACGCATTTACACGCTCTCAGGAGAACAGGGAAGCGTGGTCTTGGACACAGTTGATGTCGAAGACTCAAACGGGACTCTTTCGGCTCACAATTCCCTTTGACTTATACCAACACCAAAGTCAAGCCCTCTTGGAAGTTGTTGCGGGACGGACTGGCCTGCCCCTCTCTGATTTGCGCCTCCCTCCTGATGAGTAGCGCTTCTTACTTCGTTATCAGAATTCTCGATGAGCTTGTTGCTCTGATCAGGCAAAAAAGCGCTGAATCAGGAGCAAGAGAGGAAGAATTATGAACAGAAACATCTTATATACCACTTCTTTCTTTTTCCCATATTACCCAAGTTCCCCACAATCCAAACCTCCCATTTCTTCACTGAAACAAGGCGCTGATGGAATATTTGGAGTGGGTATGAGTACGACCTTTGAATCGGAGGATCCAGATCATCATGCCATTCCCTGTTTCTTTCTCGAAATTGATCTGCACACAGGAGGAATAACTGAGCAGTTAGCCGTTTTCCCCTATAGGAACCTGGATCGTGTGCAGATCGGTTATGATGCATTCAACAACATGTGGATTATGGCTTTGGAGGCTAAGGAAAAAGAAGCCTCATATCCTCTTCGAAATGTTCTCGATCTCTCTGAAATCACTCGTGAAGCGCATGGCCCATGGCACAGACTGCTCCGCTTAGAAGAAGCCAAAGGTGAAGACAAACGTTTCGTTACTTTCTGGCAACATGAGCAATTATTTCCGCTGATCTTCGCCGGATATTGTGGAGGTGGATTATCTGATTTACGTCTGTATTGGAGGTCGTGGAGAACGTCAAATTTAGTGGAGCCTGGAGGTGTTCGTCTGCTGGGAAAGAGCTTCCTTGAGGTGCCCTATCTCTTCGATGAGACCTTTTTGCTCTTCACTGGTGAATATCAGCGCCGTCGTCGTCAATGGCGCTTCAGAATTGCTGCTTATACCAGAAATGGAACCCGCATCCATCACCAACTAGTGCCTCGTGTCTCGTTTCCTGCCCTTCACGAGGGCAACTACTTTGCCGATGACTTATGGGATTGGCTCTGGCCAACCATACGTCTCACGCAGGGACCACGCTCCGATGCAGCAAGGAAAACAAACATGTGTGGCCGCATTGTTGTTCAAAGAGCAGCTTGAACTATCGCCCGCGTGGGAAAAAGGCCGGCTTGCCAAAGGTTGACCATGGATTGCCACCAGTCCAGGGTGGATTGTATTGGGTGGATCAAGAGGGGCATATCCTGCGTCATGAGTCGAGTCTCCTGGGAGAACAGATCAGCATGTGTCTCTGTGGGGAAATGATCGTGGGAACCGATCTGCTCGATAGCCAGCGACGGCTCTGGTCCTGGTCTCCAGTGGAAGCGATGCAACGAAGAATCCGTGTGATGCTTGCACCAGATGCTGAGCGAGTAACCCTGGTGGCAATGGCGGGTAACCAGCACGAGGCGGCATCCTCTTTTTGGTGTGTAGAAGAGTATGATCAGGGAATGCGGGTCTCGCTCTGGGAAACCAAAACCTTTGAGATTGTGCAAAGTTCCTGGGTTGCAGGGCTGCGATTGGCTGATCACTTGTCTGGACCAGGGAGTTATAGAGAGCCATGTGCCGTTGCCTATCAAGAGACACTCCTGGTCGTCGGGATCACTCAAGAGAGACGATTTCAAATCATACAATTTCAGTAGGTAGTGGGATACAGAGATAGGGGCTATCATAAAGCAAGGAAAAATCCCCAGTCAACAAACTAACGGTACGCCACCACCGCTCTTGATCCCAACAACCATAAGGCCGTCGGTTTCACTGATGCATTGGGACGCTCACGCTACAGTCAGCAATATAGCGGAACCGGCAGTGGTGCAACCACCATCACGACGCAGCAACAAACACAGTACAACGTCTTAAACAAACCAACCAGCGTCATTGTCACCGATCAGGCTCCCCAATCGGGACAGAGCATTACCCAGGTCACAACCACTGCCAGTTACGATGATTTGGGACGCCTGACCAGCATCAGTGACCCGGATCGCGGGAGCCATACCTTCACCTATGATGCCGATGGACGTCTGGTGACCGATGTCTCTGGCTCACGCACGCTGGGCTATAGCCTGGACCTCTTAGGACGTGTGGGCTGTGTGCAGGATGCCACCGTCACCCCAGATCCTGCGGGAGCCTGTACCAGCGGAGCCAATCCTTTTGTCAAAAACACCTATGATAGCGATCCCACTGGTGTCAGTTGGGGCAGTACCAACTATGCTGTTGGACAACTGACCCAGAGTGTTGCTACCACCTACTATCCATCACCCGATTATACCCAGGGCAATGTTACCGAGAACTTCCAATATGACCAGCGGGGCCGCTCCATTACCCAACGTTTGCAGGTGGCAGCAACAGGAGGAAGCCTGACGTTTCCCACCTTCCCGCTGTATCAGAAAACGCAATCCTACAACGATGCCAACCAGCCGACGACGACCCAAACCACCGTGGGAGGCAGTGCAGGCTATACCTTCTCTCAAGCGTATGATAGCACCACAGGGACACTCACAGGCTTGAGCAACAACACCACGGGAACGGCAAATCTGGCAACGCTGAGCACCAATGCACAGGCAGAACTCAGTAGCGTCAATTACCTCACCAGCACAGGCTCGGCTCTGGCAAGTGATGCCTTCACCTACGATGGCAATCGTCGTCCAACGGGAGCAACGGCAACCTGGCAGAGCGGCAGTGGTAACAGTGGAACCATTTACAGTGATACGGCGAGCTACGATCCGGCAAGCAATGTGATCAGTCGCTCCACCACACAAGCGGCGGTGCCAGGACAAAGTGGGTCAGGGGGTAGCGAAACACAAAACTTCTGTTATGACGAACAGAATCGGCTCGTCTGGTCAGGCAACAGTGGAACCCAGCCCGGTGCAGGCAACGGCACGTGTGGGAGTGGCACACTGAGCAATAGCATCAGCGGAGCCAGTTATACCAACAGTTTTGCCTACACCAACCTGGGACAACTCTGGCAAGGTCCACTCAGTGGAGGCAGTACCCAATATCAGTATCTCTACTGTGATAGTAGCCATCCTCACCAGTTGACAGGACTCTACCCAACGGGAACCGCCTGTTCTGGCAGGACCGGATCAGTCTACACCAGCAGTTACGACAGTTGGGGCAATGTCACCAGTCGCTCAGCCTACGGAACCACTTCCGCCCTCTCCTTTGATGGCCTTGATCATTTTGTACGCTGGAATGTGAGTTCCACCAATGAAGAGTGGTACATGTACGATGGTTCGGGTCAGCGTGTGCTCCGCCGCACCACCAACAGCAGTGGCACCACCTTCACCGTCTACGCCTTTGGCCTGGAAGAGCACGTTTACAACACCTCAGGAACCAACCTGTGGAACAATTATTACTATTCCCTGGGAGGAAGCCTGCTGGGGAATCTGGATGGCAATGGAACCCACTTCTTCCTCACCGATACGCTGGGTAGCGTTGTTTCCAGCATGACCAACACCGCTGGCGGAGCTGCGATCGTCGGCAATCAGGTCTTTGGTCCCTATGGCAATGCACGTTACTCTTCAGGGACGCTGGACACGAGTAAGGGATACACGGGTCAGTACAATGATGGCCTGACTGGACTCGATTACTATAATGCACGCTACTATGATCCGGTGGTGGGACGCTTCTTGTCGGCTGATACGGTGCAGGGCAATCTGCAAGGGATGGACCCTTATGCGTATGTGGGAGGGGACCCGGAAACGAGGACGGATCCGACGGGGAAGCGGTTTGTTGCCTGTGTAGGGCAGCTCGAATGTGACTTTGGAGGGAAACAATCTGGTCTACAACAGGGTTCTAACGGGATGAACTGTGACTCAGCGTTAGATATTTGTGTTGCTGCAACCACTCAAACGATCCTTCTTCAGCGGGAAGCGATAATGGATCGAATTCGCATGGGCAGACTAGTGCGAAATCTCCTCTAACTCAAACCCACAAGGGGAATGTAAAAGATTGGGGACTCCTAGGTACTGGCGCTGCTAAAGTACTCGGAGGTATGGGAATTCTACTGATTGCTTCTCTGAATTTTACGAAACCTTCCATGGCATTGCTCGAAGCCTTAGCGAGGTTCATGCTCAAAAATGCACTGGCTGGAGTCGTATCGATGGTCACGGATGGCATAAGGGACATTATGAACTCTTTTAAGCAAGTCGATCCAGTGGCCAAAGTGTTCTTAGACCTCGCTCTGGTCGTTATGGACGTGGTTGGACTAGTTGGTAATATCATTGCTACCGTGAACTTTGTGAAGGAAATCAGCATGTTAGGTACAGTCGCTAAAGGTCTACGTAGCTTGAGTACAAGTGCAGTCGAAATGATAAAAAATGGCACAAAAGCTGCTGGCCCTTAGAACAAGAAACTTCGGTCAACTGGCATCCCTCGGGTTTACAGATATTACAGGTGTTCACCAACTCCTATCGGATGGGACTACCTTAGCTACTGACTGGGCAAAATCCCTTAGGAACCAACAAGCTCTGGGGATGTGGTATCGCAAAGTATCACATCCCCTGGGTGCTCAGTAGGGTTCCCGATGGTTTTCATACAACAAGGTATCTCCCAAATTGAACAGGGCATCGGCCCATCGTTCAAAACTCGCGGAGAGTGGCTGACGAATTTGCTTCAATATGGTAAAGTCCACAACGTTAAGAGTTCTTTGTTTAGTTTTTGTTGCAAAGAACTTTCACGTTTTCTGGCAGCTTTTGGCAGGCCAAGACGGCTTTTTGTTTCCCTGAGCCTAAACTTCAATACAGATCTAGAAAGTGAGAAAACCTCCAGATGAAAAAAAGGAAGGTGTGGTTCACCCCTCTGATGAAATGGTTGCTTCGCCCTGTCGGTCCTATCTCGGAAGAATTTACTGCCTATGAGCCAAAAGATAAGCCTGTGCTATGGTTCGAGTATTTCTTATTTCTGTGTGCTCTTGGCGTTGCTGCTTTGGCAATGGTTACTTCTTGGATGGTGAGTTGCTGGTCACCCTTACGGCAAGCCGGATTAATTCTCATGGGTCTGGTGATTCTTGTCTCATGTTTTCATTTGTTAGTTCCTCCACGTCTTTCTGCTACACGTTTGTTCTTCATCATACTCAACCTGATAGGTTGTTCATTGTTGCTAAGTTCACAATATTGTGGACGGTGAGTAGTGTCCAGAACACAAAAACAGGAAACAGGGAGAAATTTTAAGAAGGAAGAATGAATATCATAGATCTCACGAATGCCCACATTGACCAAATTGGTGCGTTGTCAGCGCTCTCTGGTGAGTCATGCGGACTGTATTAAATATGGCGAAGATAAGAGGAGTATCAGACGCAAAGTTGATGACCTTCGTCAGAACTAGAGCGAAGAGGAGGAAAAGATGGCATATCTACATCATCTCAATGATATCGAGCAAGGAAAAGAAGCCTGGAAACAGTGGAGACAACAACATCCTGGTGTCGAACTCGATCTGCAAGATGCAGACCTCAGGGAGGCCAACCTGAGTGGGTATGATCTGATAGGTGTGGATCTCTACTTCGCGGACCTGAGTGAGACAGATCTCAGCAAGCCGATCTACAAACGAGCCAAACTTCCTCGGGGCAAATCTCACAAGGGCAAAGCTGGTAAAATCAGATCTGAGCGAGGCGGATCTTGGGGATGCAGATCTCAGTGATGCGGATCTCCGTCAGGCTCTTCTGAGAGGAACGGATCTTTATCATACGACTCTGAGCAACGCCGATCTCAGCGGGGCTGATCTCAGCGATGCAAAACTAATCGTCGTAGGTCTTCAGCATGCAGAATCTGAAAGATGCTAACTTCAAAGGCGCAGACCTCAGTGGGGCAATCCTGGAAGATGCCAACCTGAGCGGAGCTAACTTCTTTGAGGCTAACCTGAGTATGGCCTATCTTGTCAAAGCCGATCTCAGCGGGCTAAATCTGAGTAAGACACAACTGGTTGGGACTTACCTCAAGGGCGCAAACCTCAGAGGAGCCAATTTCAATAAAGATAACCCTGGCTGGACCATCGGAAGCGGAGGGGAACCTGAGATCACAGAACTCACTGGGGCCGATCTCAGTGGGGCCGACCTCAGAGATGCAGACAAGACCTGAGCGAGGCCATTCTTGAGGGAACCATCTTTGAGTAGAGGACATCTTTCTGATTCGAGGCATGGAACGGGAGGAGAAGATTTCTCCTCTCTTTCTTGTTCTGGAGAAATTTCTCAAAGGCGATGAGTATGGCCCCAGTTTCGTAGAGTCGGAAGAGGAGAATAGTTTGGATATGAAGAGTATTGTGTGTTGATTCCTCTTCATATTCATACTTCCGAAGCGCTTCAGTTCTGGTTTCTGACAAGATACAAGTCTCATGGGCATATTGGCTCATTGACCCGCTCACACATTGACACCCCAACAATCGTTCTCATCTTGCTCTCTGGCTCCCGATAAGCTACACTACTCAACCAGAAGTGATCCCTACCTCACCAGTAAACTCCCTATGTGGCAGAGAGGAATTTATGAGTAAAACACCATTGAGCAATTATTTTGGCAAGATCGAACAGGACTATAAAAGGGGTATAGCAACTAAACATACCTATCGAGGAACACTCAAAGAACTTCTTGAGGCATTTGGCAACCATATTTCTGCAACCAATGAACCAAAGCGTGTGAAATGCGGGGCACCCGATTATGTTGTGGAGCGCAACAACCTGACAATCGGTTATGTTGAGGCAAAAGATATTGGGGTCTCTCTCGACAAGGTTGAGAAAGATGAGCAGTTAGGCCGTTATCGCCGTGCTCTTGATAATCTCATTCTTACTGACTATCTGGAATTCCGCTGGTATGTGGGAGGGGAAAAACGCCTGTCTGCCAGCCTGGCTTCACGCAAGGAGAGAAGCCTGTCGCTGCATAAAGAGGGAGCCAGACAGGTCGAAGAATTATTACTGTCCTTCCTTGACCATAGCGCTGAGGCTATCTGTAAACCGCAGGATTTAGCAAAGCGTATGGCACGCCTTGCTCACCTGATTCGTGATGTCATCATCGAAGCCTTTGAGAAGAAAGAGACATCTGATAACCTCCGAGACCTCTATGCTGCGTTCCAGGAAGTGCTCCTTCCAGATCTTACCGCAGCAGAATTTGCCGATATGTTTGCTCAAACGATGGCTTACGGTCTCTTCGCGGCCCGTTATAACCATACCAGTAGCAAACCCTTTAGCCGCAATGATGCTACGAAAGATATTCCGCGAACAAATCCTTTTCTGCGTAAGCTCTTTGGTACTATTGCAGGACCAGACCTCGATGATGAGCCATTTGTGGGGTTTGTAGATGAGCTGGCACAGATTCTTGCCTCTACAGATATGAATGCGGTTCTGGCTGACTTTGGGAAGAAGACGAGACAGGAAGATCCCATTGTCCACTTCTACGAGACATTTCTCGTTCAGTATGACTCGAAGTTCCGTGAGTTGCGGGGTGTGTACTATACTCCTGAGCCAGTTGTCTCCTATATTGTACGCTCATAGATCACCTGCTACGTACCCACTTTGATTGTCCTGATGGATTAGCCGACACTTCTCTTGTCAAATACTCACATAAAAATGAGGCTGGCTCTGTTGTGACGGAACAGGCTCCTCGTGTACTGATACTCGATCCTGCAACCGGTACTGCTGCGTTCCTTTACCATGTTATCGCCCATATTCGCGAGAGCTATCGAGAGATGGGCAATGCCGGAATGTGGTCAAGCTATGTACGAGATCATTTACTCCCGCGCCTGTTTGGCTTTGAACTGCTGGTCGCTCCCTATGCGATGGCTCATTTAAAGCTTGGTATGCAACTGGCAGCGATCGATCTGCCAGAAGAAGAACGCAAGACCTGGGCCTATGATTTTAGTACGGGTGAACGCCTGGGAGTCTATCTCACAAACACACTGGACGAAGCTCTTAAATGTTCGGAGATGATGTTTGGACGCTATATTTCTGACGAGGCTAATGAGGCGGCGAAAGTCAAAAAGGACTATCCAGTGATGGTGGTACTGGGCAATCCTCCGTATTCTGGAAACTCTG
This sequence comes from uncultured Chloroflexia bacterium, assembly GCA_963814985.1. GTDB lineage: Bacteria > Chloroflexota > Ktedonobacteria > Ktedonobacterales > Ktedonobacteraceae > CAWFFV01. The sequence goes on from CAWFFV010000061.1 coordinate 9,856, forward strand.
TGAACAAGGGGCAATGGATTATCGATCTGTTGCACGGCAAAGACTCGCGAACGGGCAAAAGCACAGGGAATTATTTTGCAGTTGATGGGCAACCTCTGGGAGAACGTAATCCAAAATGGCTCAATGATGACTATGTCAAATTTATTCGTTTCGCCCAGTGGCGCATAGAGCAGACGGGCTATGGTATCCTGGCCTTTATCACCAATCATGGCTACCTGGATAATCCGACCTTTAGAGGGATGCGTCAGAGCCTTATGCAGAGCTTTGATGAGATTTATATCCTTGACCTGCATGGCAATAGCAAGAAGAAGGAACAGTCGCCTGATGGGTCAAAGGATGAGAACATTTTTGATATTCAACAGGGCATAGCGATTGGCATCTTTGTCAAACGCAAAGAGCATAGTGGCTCATCCTCTCTGGCAACAGTTCACCATGCACATCTGTGGGGACCACGTGAAGTATACGAGAAGGTTGGACTGGTTCAGCAACTTGTAGCGGGCAAATATCATTGGCTTACTGAAAATAGCGTAATCACTACGAAGTGGACCGAGTTTATACCACATTCACCATTTTATCTATTTACTCCACAAGATGGAGATTTAAGAACAGAATATGAGCAGGGTAAGAAACTAACGGAAATCATGTCTGTTAATGTACTTGGTTTCCAGACACATCGTGATCATTTTGCTATTGATTTTGATAAAGCTAGCTTACTCAAACGCGTTGAGGAAATGAGAGATAAATATATTTCTGATCAGGAGTATGCAGAAAAGTATAATCTAGCTAACAATCGCGATTGGCAGTTAGGTAAAGCACGTCAAATGGCTCGTTCTGATGCTGAATGGAAAAGTAGATTTATTCAATGTTTATATCGTCCATTTGATAAACGTTTCTGCTACTTCAGTGAAGTGGCAATGGACTACCCTCGTACAGAACTACGACAGCATATGCTCTTTCCTAATTTGAGCCTCAATGTTACACGACAAACAAAAGCTGGCATCTGGCGGCACGCGCTTGTCGCAAACACTCCAACACCCGCTGTTTATACAGAGATCAAAGATGGATCAAGTGTTTTTCCCCTCTACCTCTACCCTGATCCAAACAAAAACGCTCTCTTCGACACCAACGAACCCTTCAATGCCCCAGGCGGTCGTCGCCCTAACTTCGCCCTGTCATTCATCACAGACATCTCGAACAAACTCAAGATGCAGTTTATCCCTGACGGTAAGGGCGACCTGCAAGGTACCTTCGGCCCCGAAGACATCTTTCACTACATGTATGCCGTCTTCCATTCCTCTACTTATCGGACACGCTATGCCGAATTCCTCAAGATCGACTTCCCACGCTTACCGCTTACCTCAAATGCAAACCTGTTCTGTGAATTATGTAAGTTGGGTGAGAGATTGGTGAGACTGCATTTGATGGAGCAATCTGGACAGGCCATGCCAAAATATCCTGAGTCAGGGACCAATGTCGTGGAGAAGATCGACTATACGCAACCTGCCGACAATCCGCAAAAGAGCAGAGTTTGGATAAACAAAACGCAATACTTTGAGGGTGTGCCACCGGAAGTCTGGAATTTCCATGTTGGTGGCTATCAGGTGTGCCAGAAATGGCTGAAGGATCGCAAGGGACGTACTCTGTCATTTGACGATATCAGGCACTACCAACGCATCGTAGCAGCCCTGGCAGAGACGATTACTTTAATGGAGCAGATTAACGAGGTGATTGAGGAGCATGGAGGGTGGCCTGTCCAGTAAACCCTCCTCATCTCAAACACACTCTCATATGTCAAAATGGATGTCACATCACAGGCAATCTTAGCTACTTCACACCCACAGCCAGGAGCCACAACCTAACAATTTCTATATAAAGTACTCACAATTTCTAGCATCGCGCCCGTTAGAAAGGGATTTACGCTCAGAGGGGAAAAATTGCCGCAGTGTTTAAGAAAAATATAAGGAGAGTATAAGGGAGATATATACCCTGGATATTGTGTCAAATACTGAATGCCACCATAATTCGCTTAGTACCAGAAGCGTGTATCCAACCCGTAATTCACGCATCTGGATCTTGTGCAGAAGGCCACGTTACTCCAGAACAAAACCTCTGCATCTCTACACATCTATCCAGGAACATCTATAAGGAGAAATGTTCGTATGTTCAACAAATGGAAAAAACTCTTCTTTGCAATTGGAGTGCTTACTATAGTAGCCTCTACAATCGCTTTTCTGGGCCTCAGAGGAAATCCGGCTCATGCACAGCAGGCTTCTATAGGCGATCTTCCACCACTCAGGTATATGGCTCTTCCTCCCACTCATCCACTTAATTCGCATGTTTTCTCTGCGAATCAACCCAGGATACCGGGACAGTGAACACTATTCCATTCTGGAGTTCATCCTTTAGCGTTGATGGCAAGAACTACGACTATGAGATGGTCGGAACGGACCCTCACAACACCTCGGTAACCACGACGATTCCCATCGATCTTATACCATTAAACGTCGTCTTCCCGGATGGAAGTAGCCTTAATGGTGCGCGTATTGCCCGCAAGATTGTGGATTCCCCTATCTTCCGCAGATCCCAGTATGCCACAGGCGACTTCACGCAATACCTTGATGCCATACAGCGTGCCGAATTCTGGAACAGCATCTCCACCACCAGCCCCAACAATCATTTATTGCTAGGTCGGCCAAAATGAAGCCAACCGCCACGCTGACTGTTCCGGTTGGCAGTGGCACATTTCCAGCGGCAGTGGGCACCAAGACCATACCAGGATATGGCCTGGTTGACAATGGGTGGTTGCAACCTCAGCTTGAGAAACTGGTAACCACGGATAGCTCACCAACCCATCTGACGATTTTTGCCGCCCTAAACATCATCCCTACCGCCCAGTTTAATGGCCAACTCGCGACTCTTGGTGGCTATCACAGTCTGGTGGTCAACAGCAACAATAACGCTACTAATGTCTATACCTATGCCTTTGCTGACTATAATCAAGGGGGAAAGCCTGCAACTGTGGACCCGGATGTTATCTCGCTGAGCCATGAGATGGCAGAATGGGCAAATGATCCATTTCTCAACAATGCGGTACCAGTCTGGTCGGTTCCCGATCAACCAGCGTATGGATGCCAGACTATCCTGGAGGTTGGTGATCCTCTAGCAAACCAGCCCTTCACGGTCCACAATTACCACGTGCAGAATGAAGCCTTCTTCTCCTGGTTTGCCCGTGAGACCTCCTCGCAAGGTTTTAAGGGACAGTACGACTTTCTGGGTAAATTCAGTGCCTTTTCGAGTTCTGCCAGTTGTACGGGTACGCCAACACCGGCCTCGTAGTACAGTATCAGGGATTTAGCATGAACGGTAGTGTGTGATTGGCTGCCAGCGGCCAATCACACACTACCGTTCATGCTAAACACTCATTTCTTCTTGCACCAGTTGCGAGAACTGCTCATTGTACAATTGTGCATACAAGCCTGCGCGCTCCAATAATTCCTGATGCGTCCCACTCTCCACAATCTCACCTTTGTCTACAACCAGAATCACATCTGCCGCCAGGATGGTGGAGAGGCGGTGAGCAATGGCCAGTGTTGTACGACCCTTCATAAGAGGCTCTAAAGCTGCTTGAATAAGACGCTCAGAATGCGTATCCAGTGCGCTCGTGGCCTCGTCCAGGATCAGGACGCGGGGATTCTTGAGGATGACGCGTGCAATAGCAATACGCTGCTTTTCACCACCAGAAAGCTTGTAGCCTCGTTCACCAACCACGGTATCATAGCCACTATCCAGCTCCATAATGCGATCATGGATAGCAGCGGCCTTTGCAGCGGCAATCATCTCTTCCTCGGTCGCATCGGTCCGTGCATAGAGCAAGTTCTCTCTGACTGAAGCATGGAACAGGTATGTTTCCTGCGTCACCACACCTATCAACTCACCGAGAGAGGACAAAGCAATATCTTTTACGTTATAGCCATCAATCTCGATCGCACCGCTATCTACATCGTAAAGTCGTGGCACAAGGTACGTAATCGTTGTTTTACCTGCGCCACTTGGTCCAACAAGTGCCGCTAATTGTCCAGGATGAATCGCAAAAGAGATATTATTGAGCGTGATGCGAGGCACCGTTTCTTCTGAGAGAGCAACAGGCTCCGGCGAGGACGAGACAGGACGTTTTTTTCCCTGACCATCAGTGTTCTCATTCTCAGACAATCCACTCAGGACAGGAACATCATCACGTTTGTAGGTAAATGAGACGTTCTTGAAGGCAACTTCGCCGCGTATCTCGTCAGGCTTGAGATGAGAGGGATTGGGTGCATCTTTGATATCAATCGGCATGTCCAGGTACTCAAAAATGCGATCAAAGAGAGCGAGAGCACCCTGCACTTCTACCTGGATCGAGAGCAACTGCCCAATGGGAAAGAAGAGTCTACTCTGAAGCGTCGTGAAAGCTACAATGCCGCCAAGCGTAATCACAGACCCATGCAGACCTGTGATCGGGCTATTGATAATCTGTAACCCCGCAATTAAGTAGACGATAGCAGGTGTGATTGAGAAAAAGGCACCGATAAACATGAAAAACCAGCGTCCAATCATCTGCTGGCGTATTTGTAGATCGGTTAGCTTCTGACTCTCTTTCTCAAAGCGATCCTGGGCATACTTCTGACGCCCAAAGGTTTTCATTAAGAGAATGCCGCTGACTGAGAGCGTCTCTTGCATCATCGCCGTGAGGGCCGCCAGGCTCATCTGTGTCTCTTTACTGGTAGCCCGGCGCACATTGCCTACTTTATAAGTGATCCACAGAAAGAGGGGTAGCAAGCCCAGTGAGACCAGCGTGAGGATAGGGCTAATGATTGCCATAGCAATGATGGTACTTATTGCCGTTGAAACATTGGCGACGATACTCGTAGCGGTATCCGTCACAACGCCTTGTACACCACCGACATCATTAGAGAGTCGTGACTGAATTTCACCTGTACGTGTTCCTGTAAAGAAGCGGAGCGACATGCTTTGCAGATGGTAGTACAGCTTATTACGGAAGTCACGCATGACGTGTTGTCCGATTTGATTATTGAGATAGGATTGTCCAACGCCGATTATACCTGTGACAACAGGCGTTACGATCATAATAATGACATAAATGATCAAAAGGTTGGTATTGCGTTTTCCAATGGCGTCATCGAAGACACGTTGGATTAAAAGAGGATTGACCAGACCCAGCACAGTAGTCAGTATAATGGCAATCAAGACTAATACAACTTGAAATTTGTATGGCTTGAAGGCCTCTACAACCCGTCCGAGAGTGCGGGCATCCGTCTTTCGCCCACGTTTTTTTTGTTCTTCTGCATAAGCGGCCATCCCACCGCCCATTCCATGAAATCCCATATGTAGTAGCTCCTATTTTCTTTCGCCGCCTGCGGCGGCAAGAAAGAGAAATATATAGAAGGATTTCGGGACACCCCGACCCCCCCGGCAGAGCGAGGGCGAGGCAGCCCTCTGCACTACCCCCGCTTGCGAGCAACAAAACCCACCAGACAACATGGATAAGACACAATATCAAGTATAGTCAATATCTCTGACAAGAGCACTGACCAGGAGGACGGTTCTTACCCTGTCATTTTTGACAGGCTGATAAGTTGAATTAAGCCAGCCAGCAACGCTCCACGCTGAATGAGAGAGTCTGTATACAGATATTCCTTGTTGAGGTTATGCATTCCTCCTCCAATAGGACCGAGACTATCAAGGGTAGGAACCCCCATCTCCATCAGCAGATTGGCATCGGAAACGCCCCCCTTCCCCTCAGAGACGACATGCAATCCTAATGCTTCGCCTTCTACCCGAGCCATCTTCACTAATTGGATGATCCCTGGAGTTGACTCATAGGGGACGGCGAGAAGCACAAGTCAACGTAGCGCTTGTATCAGGGACACTACAGCCAGCAACGATCTTTTCCAGAGCTCCTGCCGCTATATCAAGTCCCTGCTGATTGTAGGCACGCACTGAAATATGGCATCTGGCCATGTCAGGCACAATATTAAGCGGGTCGCTACTACTGATGCGTGTGACATTAAAGGTGACGCCAAGGAAGAGGGTATTGAGGTGATGGATAGCAATCATCTTATGCGCCAGCTCAATCACGCAAAGCGCCCTTTGTGAGGTTCCGCTCCTGAGTGCGCTGCGACTCCCAACACCTCAAGCACATATTTGTCAGCCCCTTTGCGCGATTGCGTCAATATTTTTGCCGCTCTTGATGATTCTAACACCAGCCCGACATCCACCTGTTGTGCTATTTCACGTAGCAATGGCGCACTCCCCGGTGAACCAACCTCTTCATCATTATTGAAAACAACGCATAGCTCCCCATAGTGCTCAAAGCCAGCCTCTGCCAGTGCCCGAAGCGTATAGATACACATAAGAATACCAGACTTCATATCAATCACGCCTGGCCCATAGGCAATCCCATCACGCACAACAAAGGGATTTGTTTGTATAGCACCTGGACCATAAACAATATCAATGTGTCCAACCAGCAGAATGCGAGCCTGCCCCTTGCCCTGACGTCTGGCAAGCGATTACAGCCAAAGGATAGAGTGGGATGCAAGGTTACAGTAAAGCCAGACTCACGCAGCCACTGTTCCAGGTAGATCATAATCTGGTTGACTCCCTCTACCTGCCCTGTTCCCAAATCTATATTCACAAGGGTTTCTAAACGCTGGAGCAGTTCATCCTGATAGGACTGGAATAGCGTGACATACGTTTGAGCATAAGGCGAAGAAGATGGCAATTGTGGCATTGATACTATCCTTTTGAAGGTTGCGTTGGATCGAAGTCGTTTTCTTATTGTATCACAGATGAGAAGTACGAACGGATGACTTTTCCCACAATTTGTCCTGTACGTAGTTGACCTCATGTGATACAGTAAGAGAGATGTGGACCCTCTATAGTAGACAGGAGAGAGGACGAGTGGCATCAACACAAACTCCCTTTGAAAAACTAACCCCGATCCATCCTAATCGTCGGATTACCCTGGAGACTGGAGCAACACCTATTGCTCCACGCTTGATGGATCTCCTGGTTCCTTTAGGCTTTGGTGAGCGTGCGCTTATGTCGCACCGCCCAAGGCTGGAAAGACGACGAATCTGCGCCAACTGGCAGCCTCTGTACGCAAGAACTACCCTCAAACCTACTTATTCCTTTGCCTGGTGGATGAGCGCCCCGAAGAGGTAACGGGTGGCGGATCGAGGTGCAGGGACCGATGGTAAAAATGTATGCATCCAGTTTTGATCAACAGATATCAAAACATGGACGTGTTGTTGAACAGGCATTGAATGATGCCAGACGTGAGGTGGCCCAGGGACGCGATGTGGTCATCCTGCTCAATTCACTGACACGTCTGGCACGCGCTCACAACTTGAGTAGCGAGATGTGGAATGGCCCTCGCAATCAACGCGGAGGCTTTGGGAGCCGTACTCTTTCAGGCGGCCTGGATATCCATGCGCTGGAAATTGGCCGGCGCGTTTTTGGTTCTGCACGGGCGCTCGAAGAGGGTGGCAGCCTGACGATTGTCGCCAGTTGTCTGGTACTGAAACAGGTAGTCGCCTCAATGATGTCGTCTACGAGGAGTTCAAAGGGACAGGTAATCTGGAGGTTCGCCTCTCGCGTGAACTGGCAGATCGGCGGATTTTTCCTGCTATCGACGTCACCGTTTCCAGCACCCGCCAGGAGGAGCGCCTCCTATCCCCAATGAGCTCAGCGATGGCGATTGTGCGACGCAGATCGGCCAATTTGCCCCGTCGCGAGAGTACGGAACAGGTGGTACGGCTATTTGAGAAAACACACTCGAATGCACAATTAATAGAGGCAATTGTCAGGCAAGGCTAATATACAAATTATGATATAATACAGAAAATAGCGTTGTTTATAGAATAGAGATACTCGACGGGAGAGTACGTTATGCGTTGCCCCAATTGCGGAGGTCTCAACCTGGATCAAGCACAATTTTGTGTTCGTTGTGGGAGAACCCTTTTGCCATCGGCTGCCCCTGCTCAAACGACATCCAGCCAGCGACCACCCTACCAACAGCCACCACGCCAGATGCCCCCTACTCAGGGAACAACCGCACCACAACCCTACCAACCACCCAGACCCCCGGTACAACCAGCACGACCAATACCACAAAATGCGCCGTCAGGGGCACGAAGTGGGCGTTCCAGTGCTCCGCCTGCACCAATTACTCCAAATATACCTCAAGGTCCGGAACCTCCTGGGCCATTTCCACCACGCACGATAGCCCAGCTTCAGGCACTTGAGTCAGGAGCACTCCCATATACCATCGCACAGGACTCTGTTGCTGCTGGTCGTAAAAAGATCGTACGCATCGTCTACCAGCGCAGTAGTGCCTGGCAACAGGTGGCAACACTACTGAAAGCCTTTAAAGAGCAGCGATCAGACACATTTAACACGATCATCATACAAGGTGTGTTTGAGCAAGACATCAACGTGTATGCGTTTACTAATGGTCAGCTTGTGTTTGACCAGAACGTCCGCCTGGGTAGCCAGACCATGAACCGTTACCAGATCGAGACGGGCACAGGCTTTGAATTTGACTCTCTACGCATCGTTTTATCAGAATAGCTAGAGTTGTCTATGTATATAGTTGAACTCATACGTAAAAAACGTGATGGGGGTACGCTGAGTACAGCAGAGATTACATGGTTAATAGAACAATATACGAAAGATGCCATTCCCGACTACCAGATGTCTGCATGGTTGATGGCTGTCTATTGGCGTGGCATGGATGCCCATGAAACGAGCGCTCTGACGCTGGCAATGGTACATTCAGGCACTGAGTTACATGTACGCGATACGATCTCGCCCGTGGTAGATAAACATAGCACAGGTGGTGTTGGCGATAAAGTTACACTGGCGGTTGCGCCTCTTGTGGCTGCCTGTGGAGTGGCTGTAGGAAAGATGACAGGGCGTGGACTGGGACATACTGGTGGAACGATTGATAAGTTAGAGTCCATTCAGGGCTTCCGCTCGGATCTTTCTCGTGCAGAGTTTATGCACATCCTGACACAGCATAATCTTGTGCTGGCTGGTCAATCCAATGATCTCGCCCCAGCCGACGGCAAAACGTATGCTCTACGCGATGTAACAGGTACCGTTGAAAGCACTCCCCTTATCGCTGCCAGTGTTATGAGCAAAAAACTGGCTATTGGTAGCTCCCATCTTTTACTTGATGTTAAGTTCGGCTCCGGTGCCTTTATGAAGACAAGAGAGCGTGCCCGTGATCTGGCGATAACAATGGTCGAGATTGGACAACTGGCAGGCATCCACACAGTCGCCACCATCACTTCAATGGAACAGCCATTGGGATGTGCAGTCGGCAATGCTCTGGAAGTCGCGGAAGCAATTGCTATCCTGCATGGTAAGGGGCCACAGGATGTCTCCTACCTCTGTTATCATGAAGCGGCAGAGCTATTAGTCATGACGGGGAAAGCTCCCGATCTGCCCACTGCGGAACAACTGGTAACACATGCAGTACGCTCAGGCAATGCTGTGACAAAGCTTGCAGAAGTCATTGCTGCCCAGGGTGGTGATCCTCGCCAGATCGAGCAGCCAGCGTTATTGCCCACCGCTCCTGTTCGTTCGTTGCTGACCACCCCATGCAGTGGCTATCTTGCACACATCGATGCTGAACAGATTGGTCTCGTCAGCATGCATCTGGGAGCCGGACGCTTTAAAAAGGGTGACCCCATTGACCATCGTACAGGACTGGTCCTACAGGCAAAAGTGGGAGATTATCGCCACGCAGGAGAACCATTAGTAGAGGTTCATGCGCGCAGCGAAGCGGAAGTTGCAGCCATCCAGCAAGCACTGCTAGCTTGCTATACCTGGAGCGAGGCCCCCGTGGCAACGGAACCGCTGATTGCTGATGTGATTCGCCCTGTAAGTGCGGACTGAATGTATCAGCAACTGAAGATTGCTCCTTCTGCCATGTTGTGCTCAATTGCCCCAATTACATGTCGTTTGTGGTTGTCCTTGCACAAACCCCTCGAATGATGCCCCACTCCCGTCTTTCACCTTGAGTAACACAATGGGCTTATCAATCGGGTTACCATCAAGACCAAACTCAATCGGCCCGCTTACTCCCTGAAAAGTGCTGCAAGTCCCATTGCCGAACAATAATATATTTCTGATACTATCTGCATCGGGCAATGGACTATTTGTTTTCAAGTACGCTTGTACAAGCACATCCGCGCTATCATAAGCTTGCATAACATTACGATCAGTACGCGAAAAACCATATGGGCTTGATAAGTGCTTTTTCAATGGGTCAAAATTCTGCTGATATTCACAAAAGAAGTGCCCTACGACAGAAGGGAGGATCTTGCATTGATCACCATCAGGAGGAGAACCCCATTCATCTGGAGATGCAAAAGCGGTATAGGAGAAATTCTGATAGTCGTCAGAGCTATTGTAACCAGCAAGATCATATGCAGCATTCCCTGACAATACTCCTTCCAAACCAGGAAGCGATACTTGAGGATTATGGAGATCACCAAGAAGCGAGCTAAAGGTATCGGTATAGCCTGCAAAGTAGATAATGTAGGGATCAGTCATGCTTCGCAATTTTTGTACCTCACTCCCAATGGTGGCTGCGCGTTGGGATACACTGTCGCTTGAGCTGTACGACTCCGTCTGAACCGTATTCCCGCTCTTCTGTGAGAATTGTTTAATAAAGGCACTGGCTAATGTGCGGCCATATGGGTGAGTCTTGTCATCATCATAAAAGATCACCACATTCTTTACAGCAGGAAAATCTTCCTCAGCTAAATTAGCATCAATGGCTCCTTGCTCACTATCAACGGGAGCCACACGGAAATAATAGGGCGAGATTGCGGTGAGAGCATCACTTGATTCAGTCGCTGAGACCATGAGTATCGGCTTCTTTGCCTGAGATAACTGTTGAATAGCCTGAATAGCACCTGACGTACTCACAGGCCAGCCAAGCACACCGAGAAGAGTTCTATCGTGATTGGCAAGGCTCTCTATTTGCTGTACAACAACATTGGCATATTTCATGTCAGTACCAGCATTAGCAATCAGTACCCGTACCCTGAGGCACGTTTTCAACCTTATCAAAGGACAATTATAAAAACCACCGTTTGCTTCATGTTGCAAGGTATATATCCCTTGCAGATCATCGTGCCCATAGCCAATCTGGCCGATTTGAGGCCCTGGCGAGAGCGTGGTCAGCACAATCAGCGTCACATACGGATCGAATGTATCTTTTAAAACGTTTTTGTTCTCAGTAGCAATCAATGTCTCAGCATTATCTGTATTGGAGTCATTCCAGAAGTGAATGCTACCATTACCATCGCTAATACCAATAGGCTGATTGTCGATAGTGACGATACAAGGAAGCGCATTGCATGAATGTGTAGATAACGAAGATGGAGATAGTGACGTATGGGAGAATAGAAAGAACATCACCAGAAGGAGTGCTACGATAACAATACTCTGAATTACATTCCAAGAACGGGAGCTAATACGACCAACTTCTCTCCATAGAAAAGTGAATAGACCAATAAACGCGGGGATAACGCTGTGCCATACCCAATATGCTGGATGATCGAATATACTAAAAAATTGATCAAGCTCTTGTTGAAAATTAGCGGAGAGTAATGCGAGGAAAGAGCTTATTAAAAATGTTACGGCTACAATTATGCCCGAAACAAAAGGTGAAATAGTTTTCGTAGCAGTAGCGACTCCTGTAGAGATTGCAACAAAGACAATAATTATTACTAAAATCACAAGTATTGCTTTACGACCATACCCCTGTTCTGGCTGATTAGGAATATTCTGCCCCATTAATATAGCTGCTCCTCATAAACTACAAAATTCCCACTTACAAATATAGACGTATAAATAAGTATAATCTGCGTATTATTTTTGCTAGACAGTACCTTCTTCTTCTGCTCATAAGGAGATCATTTAACAAACAAGTGTTGGCTACCTACTTCTGGTGAGTCATTGTACAATAAGGATCGCCTTCTATGGCTCAGATGGGCACGCCTGCTCTTGGTGCAAACTCAAATAAGGAAGGACCAGCAGAGCAATATGCTGCTCCGCTGGTCCTTCCAAGAAAAAATGGGCAATCCTCC
>CAWFFV010000062.1:0-12393 GCA_963814985.1 uncultured Chloroflexia bacterium
AGGACAGATCCGACGGGAGAGCAGGAAGTGGAGTGCGTTGGAGGAGAATGTGGCGGAGCCATACCCCAACAGAATATGTGGCAACAAATCTGGGGTGGAGTGGTGACAGTAGCCCATGTTGTGAAAAATGGCCTGGACAGTACAACCATGCGCAATCCACTGTTGCTGACTTTGTGTTTGGTTTTTCCTCAATGGGCAATGATATCAAGACGATCTTCAACGGGAAGGCGAGTGCGGGTAATAGATGGTTGGCGGCAGGAGACCTGGGCTTCAATGTGTTCATGGATGTGAACTTGCTCGATGGAGGGGGGGAAGTGTACCGTGGTGGGGAGTTGGTGGTCAAGGGGGGAGTCGATGTAGTAGAACATGGAGCACTTGATGGTGTCATACAAACAGGGAAGGATTTCGTCGAACATGGGTTAGCCTGTAGTTTCATCGCCAGAACATTGGTAGCCACAGACCAGGGCAAACAACCCATTGGCACATTACATGAGGGAGAGAAGGTGTGGGCCTATAACCCCAAAACGCACAAGATGGAGTTGCAACCCATTGTGCATGTGTGGGTCCACACTGATGATGATCTGGTAGATCTCACCATCACCACGAAGTCTCAACAAGGCAAAGCCAACACCGCAACCAGCGAAGTCGTACATACCAACAAGAAGCATCCATTTTTGACAACTGAGCATGGCTTCCTGCCTGTGGGTCAGATCAAGGTGGGAATGCATGTGCTACGTGCTGATGGCCGCATCGGGCAGATTACCGGATGGAAGCTTGTGCCTGGTGTCAAGACGATGTACAATTTGGAGGTTGCTCAGGATCACACGTTTACGGTGGGTGATGGGCAGTGGATGGTCCATAATTGTGAACCGAGTGGACAACTTCTTGAAAATATTAATAAATATTGGCATCCAGGATCATACCCTTCTGCTGTAGAGTCATTTCTCGATCATTACGCAAGACACGCTGCGGACGTAGGGGCAACATCCATGGAACAATATTTCAATAAGGCGAGGGGTTTTATGGATAACATACCCAACTATGGGAAGAATATAGGTATAAGGGATAGTATTGACGGATTCAGCAAAAACGTCACACAGTATTTTATGAAAAAAGCTAGTGCCTCGGGCATGAAGTTTTACATTAACATAGAGGAAGATACACGTCGAATTGTATCGTTCGGTAGCCGATGGTTTTAAAAAGCTAGAGCCGAGAGATACAATGAGATACAGACGTACTCAAAAAAGGAATGTCGTTTGAGTACGTCTGTGATCGAAGAGTATAACCACGCAGCTTTCTAAAGGGTGAGAAGCCGAAAAGAGGATCTCAATGAAAGCTGCGTCGATCCATTGGCATTTTTAGAAGGGGATGACCATTAGTCTTAGTACTACACATTTTTACAGAAGGGACAATGGGCTTCTCAAGCCATTGCACTCCTCTGCTAATATAAAGGAGTAGATAAGCCATCGTGCTTAATTACCGCTGTAGTATTAGAAAGAGAGCACGAGGATGTCTCACGATTTTTGGCTGTTTCGAGAAGGAGAGCGTACCTACGATGATTATCGAGATCTGCTTGCACGCCGTGATGCACCAATACGCCTTGATGATCATCTCCTCGCTTACTTTGGAGATTCCTTGATATGGATACCCACCCTCAATCCAACACAAGGTGATATCCCAGGCTATGGGTTGAATTGGTTTGGGCCGACGATTGTCAATGAGACTGGTGGTCTGGCATTGCAGCAGGTATGTCTTGCCTGGAAGCAGTTGTTTGCCTGTGGGCCTGCTCAGCTAAGGTTGCGTGTTTGCTATACCCTTACGTGGCCTTTCGAGGAAAAAGAACATATTTTAGATCCGACACAGCTCGACCAACTTGGAGAATATGAGTACGTGGAGGTTGAGCGAGATTGGCTTGTGGAGACATTTGCCACGTTGGCACAGTTTGGAGCGCAGGTAGCGACTGGGGAGTACTTTCTCCTTCACCTGGGTATTTGACACTGGTTTTCTGCTGTGAGAACGATGTATTGATCCTGAGAATGGAGCGACTCGATGAATCGAAGCATATATGGAAGAAGCTAAAGGGTTGTGAGCATAGACTTCATAGACATATCTCAGACCGTTTGACACGTTCAGAAAAACCAGACTTTGCTTTTTCTTTTTCAAAAGAGAGGATGAACATGTATCATGATTTCTGGCTGTTTCGAGAAGGAGAGCGTGCATATAGTGATTACCACGATCTTCTCACTCGATCTGATGCACCGATACGCCTTGATGAGCATCTCTTCAACTACTTTGCAAACACGTTGGTATGGATACCCACCTTCGATATCACACGAAGAAACGTGGTAAGACAAACAGAGGATTGGTCTGGGCCGACGATTGTCAATGAGACTGGTGGCCTGGCATTGCAGCAGGTATGTCTTGCCTGGAAGCAATTGTTTGCTTGTGGGCCTGCTCAGTTGAGATTACGCGGGCTATTTCGTTGGAATTGGCCTTTCGAGGAAAAAGAGCGTGTTTTTAATATGATGCAAATACATTGTCTCGGAACACAGGAGTATGTAGAAGTCGATCGAGATTGGCTTCTACAGCTCCTCACGACATTAGCACACTTTGCATCACAAACGTCTACTGGTGAATATTTTCTTCTTCATCTGTCTATTTGATGCTGAGGAACCACAGAGCCTCATACATACATTGATGAGATTGAGTGGATGGAGTATGCACAGAACGAAAAAGAACTCAAATTTATGCTATCATTGGAAAAAGTACGACGTTTCTTTGCTATATACATGAAGCCGTTCATCGCATCTTGAGTACTTCAGATGAAGATTACTGTGTGTTAATTCCTCTTCATATTCATACTTCCGGAGCGCTTCAG
The DNA here is from genome assembly GCA_963814985.1 of uncultured Chloroflexia bacterium. Classification (GTDB taxonomy): domain Bacteria; phylum Chloroflexota; class Ktedonobacteria; order Ktedonobacterales; family Ktedonobacteraceae; genus CAWFFV01. The sequence goes on from CAWFFV010000062.1 coordinate 2,879, forward strand.
TTCTGGTTTCTGACAGGATACGAGTCTCATGGGCATATTGGCTCATTGACCCGCTCACACATTGACACCCAACAATTCGTTCTCATTTTGCTCTCTTGCTCCCGATAAGCTACTACCACTTACGACGAATACAGACCTGTTCCGTGAGTTATGCAGATTGGGTGAGAGATTGGTACAGCTGCATTTGATGGAGCAATATGGACAGGCCATGCCAAAATATCCTGAGTCAGGGAACAATGTTGTGGAGAAGATCGACTATACGCAACCTGTCGACAATCTACAAAAGAGCAGAGTCTGGATAAACAAAACGCAATACTTTGAGGGTGTACCACCGGAAGTCTGGAATTTCCATGTTGGTGGCTATCAGGTGTGCCAGAAGTGGTTGAAAGATCGCAAGGGACGTACTCTATCGTTTGACGATATCAGGCACTATCAGCACATCGTTGCAGCCCTGACAGAGACTATCACTTTGATGGACAGATTGACGAGGTGATTGAAGAACATGGGGGGTGGCCTATCCAGTAAACCCTCCTCATCCCAAACACTCTCTCATATGTCAAACCTCATGTACACCTCGCTGGCAATCTTAGCCACTTCACACCCACAGCCAAAAGCCACAACCCAACAATTTCTATATAAAGTACTCACAGCTTCTAGCGTCGCGCCCGTTAGAAAGGGATTTACGCCCAGAGGGGGAAAATTGCCGCAGTGTTTAAGAAAAATATAAGGAGAGTATAAGGGAGATATACGCTCTGGATATTGTGTCCAATGCTGAATACCACCATAATTCGCTTAGTGCCAAAAGCGTGTATCCAACCCGTAATTCACGCATCTGGACCCTGTGCAGAAGGCCACGTTACTCCAGAACAGAACCTCTGCATCTCTACACATTCATCCAGGAACATCTATAAGGAGATTTGTTCGTATGTTCAACAAATGGAAAAAACTCTTCTTTGCAATTGGAGTGCTTACTATAGTAGCCTCTACAATCGCTTTTCTGGGCCTCAGAGTAAATCCGGCTCATGCACAGCAGGCTTCTACAGGCGATCTTCCACCACTCAGGTATATGGCTCTCCCTCCCACTCATCAACTTAATTCGCATGTTTTCTCTGCAAGTCAACCCCAGGATACTGGGACGGTGAACACTATTCCATTCTGGAGCTCATCCTTTAGCGTTGATGGCAAGAGCTACGACTATAGGATGGTCGGGACGGACCCTCACAACACCTCGGTAACCACAACGATTCCCGTCGATCTTATACCATTAAACGTCGTCTTTTCGGATGGAAGTAGCCTTAATGGTGCACGTATTGCTCGCAAGATTGTGGATTCACCTATCTTCCGCAGATCCCAGTATGCCACAGGCGACTTCACGCAATACCTTGATGCCATACAGCGTGCCGAATTCTGGAACAGCATCTCCACCACCAGCCCCGACAATCATTTATTGCTGGGTCGGCCAAAGATGAAGCCAACCGCCACGCTGGCGGTTCCGGTTGGCAGTGGCACATTTCCAGCGGCAGTGGGCACCAAGACCATACCAGGATATGGCCTGGTTGACAATGGGTGGTTGCAACCTCAGCTTGAGAAACTGGTAACCACAGAGAGCTCACCGACCCATCTGACGATTTTTGCCGCCCTAAACATCATCCCTACCGCCCAGTTTAATGGCCAACTCGCAACTCTTGGTGGCTATCACAGTCTGGTGGTCAACAACAACAATAACGCTACCAATGTCTATACCTATGCCTTTGCTGACTATAATCAAGGGGGAAAACCTGCAACTGTGGACCCGGATGTTATCTCGCTGAGCCATGAGATGGCAGAATGGGCAAACGATCCATTTGTCAACAATGCTGTACCAGTCTGGTCGGTTCCCGATCAACCAGCGTATGGGTGCCAGGCTGTCCTGGAGGTTGGTGATCCTCTCGCAAACCAGCCCTTCACGGTTCACAATTACCACGTGCAGAATGAAGCCTTCTTCTCCTGGTTTGCCCGTGAGACCTCCTCGCAAGGTTTCCAGGGACAGTACGACTTTCTGGGCAAATTCAGTACATTCTCGAGTTCTGCCAGTTGTACAGGTACGCCAACACCAGCCTCGTAGTACAGTATCAGGGATTTAGCATGAACTGTAGTGTGTGATTGGCCGCTGGCAGCCAATCACACACTACAGTTCATGCTAAACACTCATTTCTTCTTGCACCAGTTGCGAGAACTGCTCATTGTACAATTGTGCATACAAGCCTGCGCGCTCCAACAATTCCTGGTGCGTCCCACTCTCCACAATCTCACCTTTATCCACTACCAGAATCACATCTGCTGCCAGGATAGTGGAGAGACGGTGAGCAATGGCCAGTGTTGTACGACCCTTCATAAGAGGCTCCAAGGCTGCTTGAATAAGGCGCTCAGAATGCGTATCCAGTGCGCTCGTGGCCTCGTCCAGGATCAGAACGCGAGGATTTTTGAGGATGACGCGCGCAATAGCAATACGCTGCTTTTCACCGCCAGAAAGCTTATAGCCTCGCTCACCAACCACGGTGTCATAGCCATTATCCAGTTCCATAATACGATCATGTATAGCTGCGGCCTTTGCAGCTGCGATCATCTCTTCCTCGGTCGCATCGGTTCGTGCATAGAGCAGGTTCTCTCTGACAGAAGCATGGAACAGGTATGTTTCCTGCGTCACCACACCTATCAACTCACCGAGAGAGGACAAAGCAATATCTTTTACATTGTATCCATCAATCTCGATCTCGCCGCGATCTACATCGTAAAGTCGTGGCACAAGGTATGTAATCGTTGTTTTACCTGCGCCGCTTGGTCCGACAAGTGCCGCTAATTGTCCAGGATGAATTGCAAAAGAGATATTATTGAGCGTGATGCGAGGCACCGTTTCTTCTGAGATAGCAACAGGCTCCGTCGAGGACGAGGGCGAGACAGGACGTTTTTTTCCCTGACCATCAGTGTTCTCATTCTCAGACAATCCACTCAGGACAGGAACGTCATCACGTTTGTAGGTGAATGAGACGTCCTTGAAGGCAACTTCGCCACGTATCTCGTCAGGCTTGAGATGAGAGGGATTGGGCGCATCTTTGATATCAATCGGCATGTCCAGGTACTCAAAAATGCGATCAAAGAGAGCCAGAGCACCCTGCACTTCTACCTGGATCGAGAGCAACTGCCCAATGGGAAAGAAGAGTCTACTCTGAAGCGTTGTGAAAGCTACAATGCCGCCAAGCGTAATCACAGACCCATGCAGACCCGTGATAGGACTATTGATAATCTGTAACCCTGCAATTAAGTAGACAATAGCCGGTGTGATTGAGAAAAAGGCACCGATAAACATGAAAAACCAGCGTCCAATCATCTGCTGGCGTATCTGTAGATCGGTCAGCTTCTGACTCTCTTCTCAAAGCGATCCTGGGCATACTTCTGACGCCCAAAGGTTTTCATTAAGAGAATACCACTGACTGAGAGCGTCTCTTGCATCATCGCCGTGAGGGCCGCCAGGCTTATCTGTGTATCTTTGCTGGTAGCTCGGCGCACATTGCCTATTTTATAAGTGATCCACAAGAAGAGGGGAAGCAAGCCCAGTGAGACCAACGTGAGAGTAGGGCTAATGATTGCCATAGCCACGATGGTACTTACTGCCGTTGAAACATTGGAGACGATACTCGTAGCTGTATCCGTCACAACACCCTGTACACCACCTACATCATTAGAGAGTCGTGACTGAATCTCACCTGTACGTGTTCCTGTAAAGAAGCGGAGCGACATGCTTTGCAGATGGTAGTACAGCTTATTACGGAAGTCGCGCATGACATGTTGCCCGATTTGATTATTGAGGTAGGATTGTCCAACACCGATTATACCAGTGACAACAGGCGTCACGATCATAATAATGACATAAATGATCAAAAGGTTGGTATTGCGTTTTCCAATGGCATCATCGAAGACACGTTGGATTAAAAGAGGATTGACCAGACCCAGCACAGTAGTCAGTATAATGGCAATCAAGACTAATACAACTTGAAATTTGTATGGCTTGAAGGCCTCTACAACCCGTCCGAGAGTGCGGACATCCGTCTTTCGCCCACGTTTCTTTTGTTCTTCTGCATAAGCGGCCATCCCACCGCCCATTCCATGAAATCCCATATGTGGTAGCTCCTACTCTCTATACTGACATCATGGTCAGCATTGGGCAATTTATCAAAAATTCCCTCCCTATAGCTCTTCAAGTATCCTCTCCACCTGCGGTGGCTCGCTCTCGTTTAGTGTGGGTTTTGTTGCTCGTGGCGGCGGTTGCGGCGCAACCGCCGCCACGAGCAACAAAACCCACACTAAACAGTTTGCGAAGCGCCTACGGCGCTGAGGAATCAGGAAAAAGGAATCTGAAGAGTCACGATTCTCTTTGCACTCACCAGACAACATAGATAAGATACAATACCAAGTATAGTCAATATCTCTGACAAGAGCACTGACCAGGAGGACGGTTCTTACCCTGTCATTTTTGACAGGCTAATACGTTGAATTAAGCCAGCCAGCAACGCTCCACGCTGAATGAGAGAGTCTGTATACAGATATTCCTTGTTGAGGTTGTGCATTCCTCCTCCAATAGGACCGAGACTATCAAGGGTAGGAACCCCCATCTCCATCAGCAGATTGGCATCGGAAACGCCCCCCTTCCCCTCAGAGACAATATGTAACCCCAACGCTTCACCTTCTACCCGGGCCATCTTCACTAATTGGATGATCTCTGGAGTTGACTCATAGGGACGACGGCCAGAGGCACGAGTCAACGTAGCACTTGTATCAGGGACACTACAGCCTGCAACGATCTTTTCCAGGGCCTCTGCCGCCATATCAAGTCCCCGCTGATTGTAGGCGCGCACTGAAATATGGCAACGAGCCACGTCAGGTACAATATTGAGCGGTTCACTGCTGCTGATGCGTGTGACATTAAAGGTGACGCCGGGGAAGAGGGTATTGAGGTGATGGATAGCAATCATCTTATGCGCCAACTCAATCACTGCTGAGCGCCCTTTGTGAGGTTCCGCTCCTGAGTGCGCTGCAACGCCCAACACCTTAAGCACATATTTGTCAGCCCCCTTGCGCGATTGTGTCAATATTTCTGCCGCTCTTGATGATTCTAACACCAGCCCGACATCCACCTGTTGTGCTATTTCGCGTAGCAGTGGCGCACTCCCCGGTGAACCAACCTCTTCATCATTATTGAAAACAACGCATAGCTCCCCATAGTGCTCAAAGCCAGCCTCTGCCAGTGCCCGAAGCGTATAGATACACATAAGAATACCAGACTTCATATCAATCACACCCGGCCCATAGGCAATCCCATCACGCACAACAAAGGGATTTGTTTGTATAGCAGCTGGACCATAAACAGTATCAATGTGTCCAACCAGCAGAATGCGAGCCTGCCCCTTGCCCTGACGTCTGGCAAGTAGATTACAGCCAAAGGATTCAGTCGGATGCAAGGTTACAGTAAAGCCAGACTCACGCAGCCACTGTTCCAGGTAGATCATAATCTGGTTGACTCCCTCTACCTGCCCTGTTCCCGAATCTATATTCACAAGGGTTTCTAAACGCTGAAGCAGTTCATCCTGGTAGGACTGGAATAGCGTGACATACGTTTGAGCATAAGGCGCAGAAGATGGCAATTGTGGCATTAATACTATCCTTTTGAAGGTTGCGTTGGATCGAAGCCGTTTTCTTATTGTATCACAGATGAGAAGTACGAACGGATGACTTTTCCCACAATTTGTCCTGTACGTAGTTGACCTCATGTGATACAGTAAGAGGGATGTGGACCCTCTATAGTAGACAGGAGAGAGGACGAGTGGCATCAACACAAACTCCCTTTGAAAAACTAACCCCGATCCATCCTAATCGTCGGATTACCCTGGAGACTGGAGCAACACCTATTGCTCCACGCTTGATGGATCTCCTGGTTCCTCTAGGCTTTGGTCAGCGTGCGCTTATTGTCGCACCGCCCAAGGCTGGAAAGACCACGATTCTGCGCCAATTGGCTGCCTCTGTACTCAAGAATTACCCTCAAACCTACTTATTCCTTTGCCTGGTAGATGAGCGTCCTGAAGAGGTGACGGAATGGCGGATGGAGGTGCAGGGACCAATGGTAAAAATGTATGCATCCAGTTTTGATCAACAGATATCAAAACATGGACGTGTTGTTGAACAGGCATTGAATGATGCCAGACGTGAGGTGGCCCAGGGACGCGATGTGGTCATCCTGCTAGATTCACTAACACGTCTGGCACGCGCTCACAACTTGAGTAGCGAGATGTGGAGTGGTCCTCGCAATCAACGCGGAGGCTTTGGGAGCCGTACTCTTTCGGGTGGGCTGGATATCCATGCGCTGGAAATTGGTCGGCGCGTCTTCGGAGCTGCACGGGCACTTGAAGAGGGGGGTAGCCTGACGATTGTCGCCAGTTGTCTTATTGAAACAGGTAGTCGCCTCGATGATGTCGTCTACGAGGAGTTCAAAGGGACGGGTAACCTGGAGGTTCGCCTCTCGCGTGAACTGGCTGATCGGCGCATCTTTCCTGCTATCGACGTCACTGTTTCCAGCACCCGCCAGGAAGAGCGCCTCCTATCTCCCAATGAGCTACGAGCGATGGCGATTGTGCGACGCAGAATGGCCGATTTGCCCCGTCGCGAGAGTACGGAACAGGTGGTACGGCTATTTGAGAAAACACACTCGAATGCACAATTAATAGAGGCAATTGTCAGGCAAGGCTAATATACAAATTATGATATAATACAGAAAATAGCGTTGTTTATAGAATAGAGATACTCGACGGGAGAGTACGTTATGCGTTGCCCCAATTGCGGAGGTCTCAACCTGGATCAAGCACAATTTTGTGTTCGTTGTGGGAGAACCCTTTTGCCATCGGCTGCCCCTGCTCAAACGACATCCAGCCAGCGACCACCCTACCAACAGCCACCACGCCAGATGCCCCCTACTCAGGGAACAACCGCACCACAACCCTACCAACCACCCAGACCCCCGGTACAACCAGCACGACCAATACCACAAAATGCGCCGTCAGGGGCACGAAGTGGGCGTTCCAGTGCTCCGCCTGCACCAATTACTCCAAATATACCTCAAGGTCCGGAACCTCCTGGGCCATTTCCACCACGCACGATAGCCCAGCTTCAGGCACTTGAGTCAGGAGCACTCCCATATACCATCGCACAGGACTCTGTTGCTGCTGGTCGTAAAAAGATCGTACGCATCGTCTACCAGCGCAGTAGTGCCTGGCAACAGGTGGCAACACTACTGAAAGCCTTTAAAGAGCAGCGATCAGACACATTTAACACGATCATCATACAAGGTGTGTTTGAGCAAGACATCAACGTGTATGCGTTTACTAATGGTCAGCTTGTGTTTGACCAGAACGTCCGCCTGGGTAGCCAGACCATGAACCGTTACCAGATCGAGACGGGCACAGGCTTTGAATTTGACTCTCTACGCATCGTTTTATCAGAATAGCTAGAGTTGTCTATGTATATAGTTGAACTCATACGTAAAAAACGTGATGGGGGTACGCTGAGTACAGCAGAGATTACATGGTTAATAGAACAATATACGAAAGATGCCATTCCCGACTACCAGATGTCTGCATGGTTGATGGCTGTCTATTGGCGTGGCATGGATGCCCATGAAACGAGCGCTCTGACGCTGGCAATGGTACATTCAGGCACTGAGTTACATGTACGCGATACGATCTCGCCCGTGGTAGATAAACATAGCACAGGTGGTGTTGGCGATAAAGTTACACTGGCGGTTGCGCCTCTTGTGGCTGCCTGTGGAGTGGCTGTAGGAAAGATGACAGGGCGTGGACTGGGACATACTGGTGGAACGATTGATAAGTTAGAGTCCATTCAGGGCTTCCGCTCGGATCTTTCTCGTGCAGAGTTTATGCACATCCTGACACAGCATAATCTTGTGCTGGCTGGTCGATCCAATGATCTCGCCCCAGCCGACGGCAAAACGTATGCTCTACGCGATGTAACAGGTACCGTTGAAAGCACTCCCCTTATCGCTGCCAGTGTTATGAGCAAAAAACTGGCTATTGGTAGCTCCCATCTTTTACTTGATGTTAAGTTCGGCTCCGGTGCCTTTATGAAGACAAGAGAGCGTGCCCGTGATCTGGCGATAACAATGGTCGAGATTGGACAACTGGCAGGCATCCACACAGTCGCCACCATCACTTCAATGGAACAGCCATTGGGATGTGCAGTCGGCAATGCTCTGGAAGTCGCGGAAGCAATTGCTATCCTGCATGGTAAGGGGCCACAGGATGTCTCCTACCTCTGTTATCATGAAGCGGCAGAGCTATTAGTCATGACGGGGAAAGCTCCCGATCTGCCCACTGCGGAACAACTGGTAACACATGCAGTACGCTCAGGCAATGCTGTGACAAAGCTTGCAGAAGTCATTGCTGCCCAGGGTGGCGATCCTCGCCAGATCGAGCAGCCAGCGTTATTGCCCACCGCTCCTGTTCGTTCGTTGCTGACCACCCCATGCAGTGGCTATCTTGCACACATCGATGCTGAACAGATTGGTCTCGTCAGCATGCATCTGGGAGCCGGACGCTTTAAAAAGGGTGACCCCATTGACCATCGTACAGGATGGTCCTACAGGCAAAAGTGGGAGATTATCGCCACGCAGGAGAACCATTAGTAGAGGTTCATCGCGCAGCAAGCGGAAGTTGCAGCCATCCAGCAAGCACTGCTAGCTTGCTATACCTGGAGCGAGGCCCCCGTGGCAACGGACCCGCTGATTGCTGATGTGATTGCCCTGTAAGTCGACTGAATGTATCAATCAATACTATTGTGCCCTGTCGCGACGAAGAAACGTTTCACGATATTGTTCAGCGCTATCTTCAGGTGTTGGTTCCATAGAGATAGGAGAGCCAGCCTTACTCAGGTGGGGACACAGTCTGCCATGGCCCGTGCCCGAGGGGCCAATAGAGACAGCATGGCCACGCCTGTACCTCAAAGAGCAAGGGGAGTCGTTTGAAGCCCGACTGGTCTTCCGCATGTGGGTAGAAGAAGATGAGGCGGGCCGAGGTCTTTTGATGGCAGAGGAGGCTGGGGATGAGAGGGCTTTCTGGAAGGTATCCTTAGGGATTGCGCCGCATGAGATTTACAAACGCTATTTGCCTGTTCCCAAAGAAATGGTGATGCAACGCAGCAATGAAATAGGAATTCTTGCCTTTCGCAGACACTGGGAGGTGCTTCCCTGGCAAGTATGAACGAGAGGAACGGAGTGATGTTTCCCACATATCCCTCATGCAGAACGAAGCGTCAGATGCCAAAGATTTTATTGGAATGCTCATCGTCATCCTTTCGTTTGGGGACGCAGGCGGTGTCTCCGCCTGCATCGGTCTTGAGGGATCGTTATTCCAGCTAATGTTCGCTAAGTCGGTAGGTGCACCCACTAAGTGCTTCCAAGAAAAAAATTGTTAAAC
>CAWFFV010000063.1:0-9814 GCA_963814985.1 uncultured Chloroflexia bacterium
TGAGCTTCGCTCGGGCGGCGGTGACTGCCGGCGATCGCGCGGCGACTGGGACGCTGCACCGCAGCGGCCCGGCGGCGGGCTTGGCGCCGGCATCTTTTCGACCTGCGCCAATCCCCGCTGCGGGTCAGGGTCGCCTCGCCGACGCCGATGATGGGGATGGCGGACGACTCGAGGAGGGTGACCTGCAGGGAGGGGTGTCGCCTGCGCAGCGCGAGGGCCGCGAGGTATCCCGCGGTTCCACCCCCCACGACGCCGACGCGCGCGATGCGTCGCGGCGTCGCGGCTCCGCCCTCTACGCGGATCGTCGCGCCAGGGTCCGCCTGCGCTCCCGAAGCGAGCGTCTGCAGGGGCCCTGCCGCGCGCGACGCGGCCCGCACGAAGGCCTCGATGAAGGCCCGGCCCGCGGAGTCGAGCTCCCCGGTGGGCCCGGTCTGCCGGCGGAAGCGGAGCCCGAGGGCTCCGAGAGTCTTGTAGTACGGAGCGCCCGGGGTCGCGGGTTGCAGGCTCAGGCCGAGCGGCGCGGCGCCGGGCGCCTCCCACTCCAGCTCCAGCCTGCGCGCCTGGACGCGCGCCGAAGCGAGGCGCCAGCCGGCGGGCAGGAGCTTGACCTCGAGCAGCGCCAGGACCTGCGCGGAGATGTCCTCGGCGGGTGGGCGCGCGCTCTCGTCGTCGCCGCGGCCGTCACGCGCATTGTCCCGATCGCGATTGCCGTCGCGGTCCTCCGATAGCCACGCGTCCAGACGCGACTCCTCCCGCGCCGCCAGCGCTGCGACCGCGTCGAAGAGCGCCCTGCCCTGCCCATATTACGCCTCCTAATACCAGCGTCAAACGACTGAAAACAAAGGCAAAAGGCCGTGTCTCTTCCGTCCAGAAGGCCAGTAACCCGATACTAAAGTAGGCTACAAAATCAATACTCATAGCCAGGAACACCATCAAAGGCCAGACAAGCACTCCTTCCCATGAAAGTTGTGGTAAGCCCACGACCACCAGTGCCAGAGTAGCCCCGACAATACTATTCATCACCAGACGTACCAGCCGCTCGCCCAGATAGTGCGCAAAGTTGTAGAGGATATAATTACATGGTCGTGCCAGCAGGTAAGCCAGTTGACCAGAGCGCACTTCCTGATCAATACGTTGCGTCAATGCAGGCATCGATATTGCAATCGTTTCTGCTGCCACCAGATACCAGATCAGAGCGTTGACACTAAACCCATCGAGGACGCTTGCTCCTCGCAAGGTAAAGACCGTTTTCCATAGCTGGCTGAGAACAAAGACAAACACAACCAGCAGTAAAGCACGGAAGAAGACTTCCATGAGATACGCAAGGTTGCTTGCCATACTCACACGCATGACAGCCAGGTATTTCTTCAGTGACTTGTTCCAGCGTTGTCCTATGCTTCGTCTCGGATGGGCTATGATTGTGCTCATATACTTTTCCCTTCCACGACTGTTGTTTCCCGCTCCGCCTCTGATGTTCCCTTCTCACCATAGATTGCTGCAATAATTTCCTCCATAGGAGGATCAGTGATGGTCATATCGACGATGTGACAACGCTGCATAATTGCGGCAATAACTGGCTCCAACGGACAACGAGATGTATCAATCTCCAGTTTCAGCCCACGTCCCTTTGCATTGACTATCTGGATACCCGCAGTATTACGCGGTTCCTCGTGAAGAGACGAAGACATTTGCAGATTTAAGTGATGCTGACCGGTCTCCGGATCTGTTTTCAGCACTGACTCGACAGGTGCATCCAGCAACAGATCAATCATCTTGGTTTTCAGGTAATCGCGCTTCATCTGTGTTACAGACGTATCCAGAATGACCTCTCCGTGATTGATAACAATAGCCCGGCGACATACCTGTTCTATGTCGCCCGCGTCATGGGACGTCAGGACGATAGTAACCCCCTCCTCCGTATTGAGCAGACCGATCAGATCACGAATACGCTGCTTGGCAATGATGTCCAGTCCGATTGTTGGCTCATCCAGAAAGATGACCGCTGGCTTATGCAGCAGAGCAGCCGCTAGCTCACAGCGCATACGCTCACCCAGGCTGAGTTTGCGTGCAGGTGTACGCAGGTATTCTTGAATATCGAAGACATCAACCAGAAAATCCCGTCGCTTCCGATACTCCTCCATATCCAATTCGTAGATGTGTGCCAACAAATCAAACGTATCCTGTGGGGGCAGATGATACCAAAGTTGCGACTTCTGCCCAAAGACACTGGAGATGTGATATGCCAGCTTCTGACGTTGTTGCCATGGTACCAGCCCTAAAACCTGCGCCTGCCCACTGGATGGATACAGAATACCAGTCAGCATCTTAATCGTTGTAGATTTTCCTGCCCCATTAGGTCCAATAAAAGCCAGTACATCCCCTGCTTCGAGTGAGAAACTAATCGGCTTGACGGCTTCTCGCTCACGATAATGTGGCGCTACGAAGGAGCGCAGACTATTCCTCAAGCCGGCTGCACGCTCACGACTTCTAAATGTTTTCGCTAATCCTTCGACTTGAATAATTGGCATCTGTTTTCACCTCTTCCTTGGTTTGAAGAATCGAACAACTTTATCCTATCAATCACACAAAAAAAAGAGGGACACAGGTGTGTCGCCTGTGTCCCTCTTGCATTGACTGCTCACCTTCTCAGGTAAGCATTACGCGTGCGCGTTGAGAGGACAGCGACACCTTGCTATCTACCATCATCATAACGATGGGCAGATAGTAATGGGAGGTAAGCATCTTCAATGTGAACATGTTCTGCTTACAATGCAAGGTTGTCACTATCTTTCTCGGTCTTGCTCTTCAAGACCAGATGAAATCTTCTTTGTAACTACTCTTCTTTTTACAAATGTACCTGCATAGCTTGTGATTTGTCAAGTTTCAGCTTGTATTTGGGAGTATCTTCTAGCGGGTCAGTAGAAAGCATTGAAGAGAGAAAATACAACAGGTCAGGCCCGCCAGCAACAAAGACGCATACATCAAAACGCACTTGTGAGATATAATTCGTGTTATGGAGATATGCAGGAGACTGGTTTTATCCTTTATGTCCATATTTCCAATATTTTTTACGGAGCGGTATACCGACCGACTCCAGACAACATTTACAAGGAGCTACAGTTTATGGCAATAGTACGTACATCGAAGGTGGATTTACAGATAAAGGGCAGTGGCGCTTATGCCTATGTAGCACAGCCCGACGATGATGCCAAACATCCTGGGATAGTGCTGATCCAGGAATGGTGGGGAATCGAACCCCATGTTATAGAACTCGCACAGAAGCTTGCTGCGGAAGGATTTATTGTGGCCGTTCCTGATCTCTATCATGGCAAGGTTGCTACTGAACCCGATGACGCAATGCGTATGATGATGATGATTCGTAGCAATGTTGATAAGGCTGCACAGGAAATTATCGGTGCGCTGGATACAGTGAAGGCCATACCCAATGTCGAACCCAAGAAGTTGGGTTTGATGGGTTTCTGTATGGGCGGCTTTCTGAGCTACACGGCTGCGTCTCGTTATCCTGATCTTGGAGCTGTGGTCCCCTTCTATGGTGCAGGTTACGATCCCACTCCTGAGGAAGTGGCAAAGATCAATGCTCCCGTGCTGGCATTTTACGGTCGGCAAGACCACAGCGTCCCCCTCGAACAGATCGAGAAGATCGAGCAGATGTACAAAAAGGCCGGTAAGGACATTACTGTGAAGATCTACGATGCAGGCCATGCTTTCATCAACCCAACACATGGAAGCGGTAACGAAAAGGCTGCGGCCGAAGCCTGGCCCCTGGCAATCAATTTCTTGAAAGAGCATTTGCAGTAACCCAGGAATAATGATAGCGTTCAGAGCCAAACAATGAGTCATCCCGAACTTTTGAAAAAGTTCCCAAAACCGGGGGTGCAGGGTTTCCCTGCCGGGGCTTGGGGTGTCCCCAATAGCTTCTTTTTCCTCCTCTCCGCCGCAAGCGGCGAGCAAAAGAAGGAAAAGATGTTTTCTGGGGCACCCGAACCCCGGCAGAAGGCTGCCGCCCTCTGCACTCCCGCTTGCCAAATAGGTAAAAAGGGCATTTCATGTCCCGGAAAAGTTCGGGATGACTCATTGGATAAAGAAATAACAGTGAGGTAAACATTGAGGAAGAGACAAGATATTCTAAGCGAGCAGCGTGGTACGATTGGCATCATCACGCTCAATCGTTCGGATCAACACAATGTCTTATTGTATGAGATGTGGCTGGATCTTGCGGCAAAGGTACACGAACTGGGCGCACAGCCTGACGTACGCGTGATCATCTTGCGCGGCGCTGGCGAGAAAGCTTTTACCGCTGGCGCTGACATCACAGATTTCCCCTCGCGCCGTGGCAATCCAGAGCAAGCACAGATCTACCATGTGGCAGTCGCAGGGGCGCTGGATGCTCTCGCCTCGGTCGAACAGCCAGTAATTGCGATGATCCATGGATATTGCATTGGTGGCGGTTGCGAACTGGCAACCGCCTGCGATCTGCGCATTGCTGATGAGCGGGCACGTTTTGGCATCCCTGCCACCAAACTAGGGATCGTTCTGGGTATCGAAGAGTTACGATACCTGCTGCATCTTGTCGGTCCGGCCATAGCAAAGGATCTTCTCTTCACTGGCCGTCTACTAGACGCAACTGAGGCCTTACGTGTTGGCCTGGTCAATCAGATTGTATCACCAGTCGCGCTAGAAGATACTGTTATGCAAATAGCCAGACAGATTGCAAAGAATGCACCTGTTGCCATCGCTGCTACAAAACGCCTGCTGATGGAGCTGGAGCGCGAAGCCGATCAAGCAGAACTACAGGCAATACAACAAACCTTCAGCAAACGTGCCTTTGCCAGCGTTGAGTATCAAGAGAACCTTCGCGCTTTTCTAGAGCAGAATTCACCGCCCCCTCATGGGCAATCTAATGGAGCATCATCGGATTAACAACCTCTTCCTCTCCAGTTTCTTCAAGGCCCTTCTCAGCGTCCTTGCTCATGGTTCGTGAAACACGTCCGCCGAGAGGGATCTCACGCAGGAAGAGAACTGCCACAAAGGCGGCAACCAGGAACCAGGCACTGATGAGGAAGGTATTATGAATACCCTGCGACAGGCCCACTTTAACGGCATGCATCAACTGGTCGTAGATCTGCAAACCATTGGACATTTGTTTAAATCGCGCTGCCACCTTCGCATTCGCGTCTGCTGAGAGTAAGATATTGGGATTATCGAAGAAGCCAAGCACATCTTGATGCGTCGTAGTCTGTACCATAGCCGCGAACTGTTTGACCTGATCGGGGACCGCGCCCCGAAATGCTGGCACATATGTCGAAGTCATTACCGAACCAAGCGCGGCCAGAGCCAACGTGCTGCCAATCTGCCGGAAGAAAGTCAGCGCTGCGGTCGCCTGCCCAATCTTGTTCGACAACGCATTCTGAACGATGATTGTGTAGAGCGACAACCCCAAACCGATTCCAAAACCAAGTACGACCATCGAAATCCATAGATCATTGGCACTAGAGTCCACATTCAACCGTAGCAAGAGGAGCGCACCGCCGATACTTATAATCGCCCCAACAATGGCGATCCACTTATACTTACCAAAACGTGAGACGAGCTGACCAGAGATGACACTTCCCAGAATCAAGGCAACCATCAGCGGGGAAAGTAATAAACCACTATTCGCCGCAGAGATACCCAGGATACCTTGCGCAAACAAGGGCAGAAAGAAGAGTCCTCCGAACATAGCCATACTGGTGATCATGGTAATTACCACGGAAACATCAAAGATTGCACTCTTGAAGAGGCTTGGGTCGATAATCGGCTGTTCATTACGGCGTTCGAGATATCGCTCGTATACAAAGAAGAGCACAAAGGAGACTAGTGAACCAACGAAAAGTCCCAGAATTTGCGGCGAAATCCAGTCATACTGTGTGCCAGCCCATGTAAAGCCAAGCATCATCGGCACGGTTCCAGCAACAAGTAGCAGTGCACCCACA
This sequence comes from uncultured Chloroflexia bacterium, assembly GCA_963814985.1. GTDB lineage: Bacteria > Chloroflexota > Ktedonobacteria > Ktedonobacterales > Ktedonobacteraceae > CAWFFV01. The sequence goes on from CAWFFV010000063.1 coordinate 5,994, forward strand.
TAGTCAATACGTACCTTCGCGGACCGACTATGTAAGGAAGGCATCAAGAAAATCAGCACCAGCAGGGCAACAATCCCAATCGGCAGGTTGACATAGAATACCCAGCGCCAACTGGCATTGTCAGTAATCCACCCACCAGCCGCAGGACCAAGGATGGAGGCGAGACCAAAGACGCCACCCGTAATTCCTTGCCACTTTCCGCGCTCACGAGGTGTGAAGAGGTCACCAACTACGGCTATTGCAATTGGCAGCAATGCAGCTGCACCAAGACCCTGGAAGGCTCGGAATGCGATCAACTGGTTCATATCCTGTGATAGTCCGCTGGCTGCTGACCCGATCAGGAAGAGGACTACGCCAATCAAGAAAATTGGCTTTCGACCAAACATATCAGATAATTTCCCGTAAATCGGGACCATCACAGTTGATGTCAAGAGATAAGCAGTGGTAACCCAGGTATAGCGGTCCAGGCCATTGAATTCAGCAATAATACGCGGCATCGCCGTTGCGACAATGGTCTGATCCAGCGAAGCCAGTAACATCACCAGGAGCACGCCCGCCATGGTCAACAGCGTCTCACGCCTTGTGAAGCGTGGCGCATCCATATCTGGTACTGCTTGATGATGCTCACTGGCGTTATCGCTCACATTTGATGATTTTGATATAGTCGACATCAGATATCCTTCCAGATTCTCTCTACTGTTTGGACACAATTCCTTGAAAGTAGATGAGTCCAACTTGTGTGACCAGTTCTTCCGGCGATAGTTGCTCAGACGCAACCAACCACTCATATTTCCGTGAGAAAAGCAGACTAAAAAATGTGGTAAGCATCACTGAGGTTGAGATAGCCGGATCAAACTCACCAGTCGCCCTGCCCTCTTCCAGGATCGCTCGAATGGGAGTGGACAATCGGTTCATACGGTTGCGCATTTGCAGCCGCTTCTCAAGAACACATTTCTGGATATCCAGACTACTATAGAGCGACAGCATAAGCTGCATATGCTTACCAAGCAATCCTTGATAGGTATGGTGAAGAATAGACTCCAGCCTGGCACGAGCAGATGCATCGATGGTCACAACTTGCTCAACCATCTGTTGGGCTTCTTCCCATTCACGCTCAAAGAGAGCGAAGACCAGCTCTTCCTTGCTGGTAAAGTGTTGATAGACAGTGCCTTTGGCCACTCCTACACGCATAGCAATCTCTTCCATTGATGTTTCGTGATAACCTTTTTCCGCAAAGATTGCTTCCGCCGCTTGCAGGATCAGTGTGGCTCGTTCCTGGCGCTGTTTCTCTTTCAACATCCGATGGGGAGTGTCTAGAGACATCTGGACCTGCTTCCTAATCCTAGTAAGTAATCATATTTCTATGACACCCTGGTTAAAATATTGACTCACCAGTCATAATTTTAACGTAAAAGTCATGTAATGTCAAGAAGTCTCTAATCCCTGGTATTGCCAGGATGGTACAAGCAGGAAGCAGATCTGGCTACTAAATTCCTGGTTATGATACAATGGACGCGTAAAGCTCCTGGGATAGCTCTGGGCCTCTTTTGATATCAGGCCTGACAAGCCGTTAAATGCTGTTTTACTTTATTGAGGAATTTTAATGAGGACAATTTGTCTGCATGACAAACGTGAAATAGAAAAATTCCTGCGTAAGAATGCGTTCCTACATCTTTATTCAATCGGGGATTTAGATGATTTCTTCTGGCCGTACACGACATGGTATGCCTGGTCAGATGCTGACGAGATACGTCATCTTGCGCTGCTCTATACTGGTACATCACTACCTGTTCTTCTGTGCATTGCAGAGCAATCTTCCGAAGAGATGAAGGAATTTCTCCAATCTCTTATTCATCTCTTACCAGGAAGATTTTATGCCCATCTGAATAGTGAAATGGCGAAGGTTCTTACCAGTGATTATGAGGTTCAATCGCATGGAATTCACTACAAAATGGCCTTACTTGCTCCCCAGCGTTTGGAGACAATTGACACTTCTCATGTAATTCAGTTAACGGAAGAGGATATACCCGACTTAGAAGCTTTGTATCATATCAGCTATCCAGGTAACTGGTTTGACCCGCGTATGGTGGAAACTGGCTGTTATTATGGTGTGAGGCATGGTACCACGCTTGTCAGTGCAGCAGGGATTCATGTGTACTCGAAGCATTATAAAGTTGCGGCATTAGGCAATATCACAACGCATCCCGAAGCAAGAAGGCAGAAACTGGCAACAGCATCCTGTGCAAAGCTCTGCCAATCGTTATTGCAAACAGTTGATCATACAGGGCTAAACGTTAAAACTGATAACATCAACGCAATCTCCTGCTATGAACATTTAGGATTCACACGTATCGCGACATATGAGGAATTCATGTGTACAGCAAAGCGTGCTGAATACTAGAATTTCCTCTGATACCTGAGAATACGACTATAAGAAATTTGTTCCTTGCTCTACCCATTAAATTTGAATATACGAGTATTATTTCTATGGCAGGAAACTTGAAATTTAAGTAGTTTTTAGATACTATAATATCTACCGTTACTTATTTTCTTATGTAACAAATTTATTTTATTGTGAGTGGGTATGTTTGATAATAACAATGATAACTTCGATGATGACGAGAAGATCAACGTCGGTTTCAGTATGGAAATGACTGACCGTGTGATGCAACTTGCTCATCTCCTTCAGGCCAATACTTGCACACGTCAGGAGATCTTTCGGCATCTGGCACTCCAGTACAAAATCGATTCCTTTGCCCCTGAAGATAGGCAACAGCTTGGTGCGGCCTGTCGCATGCTTGAACGTGATCTCAAATTTCTTGAGGAAGCGGGCTATGAGATTTAGAGAGTTCGTGGTAGCGGACGTCGAGTATCCTATCATCTTACCCCTGGCCCGGGCTGCGTATGCCTTTTCTCTTTACCATAGAGGAGATCAATATACTTACTCTGTTGTACACTCTCTTCGCTGATCCCACACAGTACAAGCGTTCTGATCAGCATCAATCGCTCCCACCACCAGCCGCGTATAACCCGTTCGCCCAGGACGTTTTACAACTCATCAAGAAGCTTGCGTCTGTGTTACCTCCAGAGCAAAAAATACATTTTAACAGCAGGACTCAACAGCCCTTTGTCTATTTTCAACTCTCAACTGTGGCCAATTATCTCCCTTGCCGCAATACAATCGACATGATCACAGACTCTATTACCCGTCACCAGCAGATCGAGTTTGAGTACACAGCAGCCCAGCAGCGACAATCACCTGTGTTCCACAAACATGTTGATCCATACTATATTGTGTACCAGGATGGGCATTTCTATCTTATCGCCTACAGCCACAAAAAAGATAAGTTCTTAGAGTATCGCATCGATCGCATCAAGCACGATACGCTAAAGAAGATGCCAGATTCCATCGATGGAGAGAGACGACGACGACCTATCGAGTTTTGTTTCTGGCTGGATAGTAGCCTGGCCCGTCCCGGTTTAAGTCAACGCTGGCTAACCCAGGTCCAGGAGCGCGAAGAGGCTTACATCGATGCCTATGGGCGCGAACGCCGCCACACCCTGGTTCGCGCCACAACTTACAATGAGTGGCGTATCATACCACAGCTTCTTAAATATGGTGATAAGGCCGAACTGCTTGAGCCTCCCCACTTGCGTGAACAAATGAAGCAGGAACTGGCACGCATGAGTGCACCGTATGAGACTCGATAAAATCTTTTTGATAAGAGGTAGTTTCGTACAGTAACTTGCTCCTGTCCGCATTACCCATTTTCATGCGACATCAGATGTCGCATAGCTAATTTATACTCTTCAACAAAGGT
>CAWFFV010000064.1:0-9859 GCA_963814985.1 uncultured Chloroflexia bacterium
ATTGCTTATTCTCTGTTTGGGGCTGAGGGTTGCCACACTTATGCTGGCCTGAACTCTTATATTGCCAGCCTTCCACGCAACGCGTTCCTCCTCAACTATCTGCATGCCTTTTATGGTTTTGGTGCCTTACTCAGGCCTGCCGCATTGCCGCAAAATATGCTAATTTTAAACTTTAGTTGGAATTAGAAATATACTCACTACAGCTCAACAAAAAACGTTCACTTACAGCGTTTAATAATTGTATGTAGTCAGTATCACTCTCAGTATGCTACACTTAATAATAACTGAACTTGAGAGGGGGAACTCCGGAATGCAGGAGAAGCACAAGCACTTCTTTATTAGCTATACCAATACCGACCAGACCTGGGCCAAGTGGATTGCCTGGCAGTTAGAGCAAGAAGGCTACTCCGTTCTCATCCAGGCCTGGGACTTTCGACCTGGAAATAACTTTTTTCATGAGATGGATGAAGCTCTCAGGCAAACAGAACGAATTATTGCTGTGCTCTCCCATGACTATCTCAACTCAACATATGCCAAGTCCGAATGGATGGCAGTCTTCCAACGTGATCCATTGGGCAAACAACGAATTCTCCTCCCCATTCGTATTGCTGACTGTGAGGTTCAAGGACTCTTAGGGATGATCATCCCCATCGATCTCTTTGGGATTGATGAGCGAACTGCACGCAAGGAGCTCCTGGCGGGAATACGCCGTGAGAGGATCACACCACAGTCTGTTCCATTTCTGCCAACTTTTCCTCCTATTGCGAAACGTCCCACATTTCCGGGAAAGATCCACATTGAAAACCAGAGACCCGTGCAAGGACAAGTCATTGGTGATCACGCCACTGTCTACCAGTATATTACGGTTCCACGAGTAGCCTTCCAGCGACTTTCCCCACACATAACAAGAAGCAATCAAGCCAGAGAACACAAAGAACTGTACAAGTGGTACTAGCAAGCGTAATAATATTGGTTATTTGTGGACTGGCTGTTGCAACTTTTGTTTTGTCTTCTCCGCCGAAATCTCTAGCCCAACAAACGCCAATACCAACACCAACAGAAGTACCTTCACCTGTAGACATTTCACCTACAGCACAACAAACGCCAACACCAACACCAACAGCTTCAGTAACAAAAATACCTTCACCTACTCCCGTTGTATCTACCGCTACCCGCCTACACCTGCACCTACTCGGGTAATGTTTCCTCCGTCTGAATCCCCAGACATTGAAGATCCTCTCCTGACCAACGCAGATAACCGATGGGATCAATGGAGGACGATGTCAGTTTACCAACCAAGGGTATCAGATTAATGCAACGAACTATTACTCCCAATGTAATGACAAAATAGACAACTTTACGAATGGTGTGCTGCGAGTGAATATGCAGGTCAGCAGCGGTAGCTCTGGGGGCATCCTCTTTCGTGGCAATACTGCCACTAACAGTGGGTATCTTTTTGAAGTAGATAGTTTCGGGAATTATGAGGTGCTCAAAGCCGTTAATGCTTCTGCTCAGACAATCAAAGAAGCCACAGGGCAGAAGAGTCCTCTGCAAAATCTCAGCATTGCCGTGCAAGCGAATGGTTCCGCTATTCACGTTTACGTCAATGATGCTGAAGTCTACCATTTCACTGACACAGCCTATAGTTCTGGAAGTATTGCGTTATTGGTTGATGGTGCTTATTCACCACATATACCTAATACCCAGGTTATATTCACTGATTTGAAGATATGGAATTTCTGACTTGTTTTGTGTGGGTTATGTTGCATCTGGTTGCTTTGGGGAATAAAAAAAGTTACAATAGCGTATGGTGGAATAAAAAAAGTATTTTTTGAGGCAGGGAGGCATAAAAACTTTATTTTTAGGAGGCCTTACCAATGACACACCGTGTTGGACAACGGTTGGGCAACTATCGCCTGGTGCATTTACTGGGACAAGGCGGTTTTGCAGATGTTTATTTGAGTAAGCATATACATCTGAACACCCCTGCCGCCGTCAAGGTTTTGCACACCCACCTTTCATACAAATGTGAAGACAGTTTCCGCACTGAGGCCCTGACCATTGCAAATTTAGTCCATCCTCACATTGTACGCATACTGGACTATGGCATAGAGGGGGGCATACCATTTTTGGTTATGGATTATGCCCCAGGTGGCACTGTACGTGAATTATATTCTCAGGACACTCTGCCATCGCTGGCAGCCATCGTCTCGTATGTAAAACAAATTGCCTCAGCATTGCAATATGCCCATGGGAAGAAACTGATTCACCGGGACGTGAAGCCTGAAAATATACTCCTGGGACAGCATGGCGAGATTTTGCTCAGTGACTTCGGTATTGCACTCATTGCACAGAGTTCACACGCAGAAAATCTTCAACGAGCGGATGGAACAATCCAATATATGGCTCCTGAGCAGTTACAAGGCAGACCTCGTCGAGCAAGCGATCAGTATGCATTAGGGATTGTGGTCTACGAGTGGCTGTGTGGACACTGCCCATTCCACGGCTCTTTTCATGAGATTGCCAGCCAGCATCTCTTGATTGCTCCCCCTTCTTTGTATGAGAAAGTTCCTACCATTCCATCAGAGATGGAACAGGTAGTCATGAAAGCGCTCTCCAAAGATCCACAGCAGCGTTTTGCGAGTATAGAAGCCTTTGCGAACGCATTGGAGCAAGCCTACCTCCTCTCTAAGGAACCCTCTACCTTCACCTCCATCTCCCATTCTACACAGCCTATGCTCCCTGCTATACCGAAACAATACTCACCACGACGAACCAGGATGGTCACATTAGAGCGTACTCCACCACAACCCACACTCAAGTCGCCTATAGTTTCATTTAATCACATATCATCCGAACATACACTGAGGCTTCTAAAGTTTTATCTAACCACATGTCATCTGAATTTCTCTTACATCTTCCCACAGACCAATCCATTTCCATCGCTGAGTCACTCCAGGCCGTTGCATCGCCTCCTTTTACGCCACCTGGTCAGATTTCGCTAATCGCCAGGTTGGTCTCTGCATTACCTCTTACCAATCTATCAAATCAACGAACCACGCAACCAATCTCATTCTTCAAAAAGAAAGCTGTCTTCTTTGTTGGATTGATACTCCTGCTTCTGGTTGGACTTCTCTCTCCCACGCTCATCAATTTGCTTACCGCAAACGCTCATCCCGTATCGCAAAGTAGGATTGCATCATCTAACACACCCACACTCACCCTCTCCTCTAGCAATGTCAATATTGGACAACATGTACTTTTGCACATGTCTCACTTCTCTCCCTCTGCGCATGTGTTTCTCACTCATGACACACAAGAAACAATAAAAGTATCAAGTACTGAACCTTATATCACGGTAGGAGCAAATGGAGCTGCCGATCTCTCCCTCCCTCTCGACGAAACCTGGAATTCAGGTTTCCATACTGTCCAGGCCGAAGACATTACAACGCATTATACAGCCAATGCAACACTGCACATTGCAAGTGGTCCAACGCGTCCAGCTCATCTGATCATTGATGCAAATACGCTGGATTTAGGCACGGCCACGCAAGGAATTAATACCATCCAGCCCTTACAACTTCAGAACACTGGTAGTGGAAGCATTAACATGGGCAGCAAGTAGCAACCAACCGTGGTTAATGACAAGTCCTCAACAGGGTACCCTGAGTGACAGTCAAACCATCACGATAGGTGGTGAATGAGCCGATCTCCCGCCAGGAAGCTATCAAGGCTCCATCACTTTTTCTTCTAACGCTGGTGCACCCACAACAGTGCAAGTGAGTATGAGCGTGCTCCCCAGCGCAGGTACTATATTAACAGTTGCACCAGCGCTCCTCTCTTTCACAGCCTTTGATGGAGGACCAGACCCACAAACACAACTTCTGACCGTAAACAATCCCGGCTCACAACCGCTGCACTGGTCGCTAGTAAACGACACATCACCGACCACTGGCGAATTGGTCGGCGCCAACTGGTTAAGCACAGATCAGATATCGGGTACAGTTGCTCCTCAGACCACAAGCTTTATCCGTGTGACAGCTCGGAGTCAGAATTTGTTACCAGGAACATACACAAACACGCTTGTGCTTAATGCCGATCAGGCCTCACAAGCCGTAAGTATCTCCCTCACCGTACAGCCACGATGTGAGCTACGGCTAAATAATGGAAGCCTGTCTTTCAGTACAGTCTCAGGCCAGGACAACCCGGATCAACAGACAGTGACCATCAACGCATCTGCAAGTTGCACAAACACAATCAATTGGCAGGCTGACTCTTCTGCACAATGGATCACCGTCTCCTCCACACAAGGTCAGCTGGGGAACGCGGCCATGAGCACGACAACGCTGGTAGGCGTTAATGTGACAGGTCTCCAACCCGGCACATATACCGCTCCAATCTTTTTTTCGACAGGACAGAGTACCCAATCAGTTCTGATTTCAGTTAACGATTTCAGACACTTCCCACTCCTGCCTCACCGATTATGAGTGCATCTCCACTGAACCTCAACTTCAGTGCAATCCAGGGACAGGCCAATCCGCCACCTCAGGTCATCGCGCTCACAAACACTGGTGGGAGTACACTCTACTGGCACGGCACATACGTTATGCTAACCTCTTCCTGGTTTGCAACCAGCCCATCAGGCGGGCAAATTGCTCCCGGACAGACGACCCAGATCAATACACGTATCAACGTGGGTAATTTGAGTCCTGGGACCTATACAGCGCAGGTAACACTCTTCGGCGCAGATGAAAATAATACCTCAGCCGGAGGAAGCCCCCTGACGATTATCGTCACACTGGTAGTATCAGCTCCCTGTACCCTGCCGCAACCATCAGCAAGTGCGCTCTCCTTCAATGCAGTGCAAGGAAGCTCCAATCCAACACCACAGTCCGTGAACATCACTGCCTATGGGAGTTGTTCCTGGCCGCTGCATTGGGGTACAAGTATAACCAGCACAGCCCCCTGGCTGAACCTCTCGTCTGCTGCTGGCTCATTCAATACCAGCGGTCAATCAGCAACATTGTTCCTTGCTCCCAATATTGCTGATTTAGCACCTGGCATCTATCAGACACAGGTCTCTATTACCGCTATCGGTGGCACTGCGCAGCAAACGCAGGGAAATCGACTGGTCATCTCTGTTACGCTAACGGTCACATAAGCTCAAACACAGTCATCTCTGGCCGACAGTTGAGCCGTACAGTGGAGGGAGCACGCCAAGGCCGCGACTGGTATAATGCAACAGGTTGCTGGTCTGATAAAGCCCAGCAGGATATTTGTACGAGAACGGAGGAACGACGATGGCTCCGTAGAAGGGGATACGCACCTGCCCCCCATGCGAGTGCCCGGAGAGTTGCAGGTCGAAGCGTCCGACGCTAGCTGCAACATCGGCAAAATCCGGCTCATGAACAAGTAGGATGGCTGCGCCCTCTGCCGGGGAGCTGACTTTGCGAGCTTTTGCACACGACCAAGATGTTGCTGAAGAGGCACGATAGAGTCTGGTACAGGCCAGAGGTCATCAAGCCCTGCTAGATGGAGCATTGCTCCATTGGCCCGCTGGATGGTATGAACATTGTCATTCAACTCGTGGATACCGTTGGCCTGAATGAGGGGACGGATCTTCTCAGCACCGCTCCAATGGTCGTGGTTACCCAGGATAGCAAAGATCCCATCGCGGGCCTGGAGATCGTGCAAGACGGAAAGCGTCTGCGGCGTGTTGTCCTGGTACCCGGTCACAAAATCGCCCGTAATCACCATCAGGTCAGGCTGCTGCTCATTCGCCAGCTTGACTATCTGTCCCAACCGCTCGGCAGTCATCCAACGGTTATCGCAGTGCAGATCGCTAAGTTGTACGACGCGATAGCCACGGAATGCCGGGTTCAGGCGCGGCAACCGCAGTTGTAGCATACTGACCTCAATCCAGCCTGGTTCAATGCCGCCATGAATAGAGACCCACTCCACCACCCACTCCTGCTGTCCCAAGCCCAAGCTTGAGCAAAGTGCGTCTGTTCATTTTCATAAGTCGTGTTTTCCCCATTTCTTTTGATCGGTCGTGATTATGGCACATTTTACTTCTCAATACGGGAAAGAATGTCTGGCATAGCTGTTTATTTGTAACGACTCAGGTCTGCTCACCACCTGCGGTGGCTCGCTCCCATTTTATGTGTGGTTTTGTTGCCTGTGGAGGAGATTGCGTCGCAATCTCCTCCACAGGCAACAAAACCACACATAAAACAACCTGCGAAGCGCCTTCGGCGTAGAGGAATCCAGAAAGGGCCTGAGTAGTCACCTTCACTTAGAGCCTACACACATAAAGACGGGATTACTATGAGGTAGGCCACATATGCAGCAAAGAGATGTAAATCTCTTGCAATCTCACCATGCTCGCAACTTCAAGCCCAGGCGTGCCAGAGCAGGCTCATTTTTGTACGGAGTCTTGCAGAGCTGACCATAAAGAACTTCAATATCATGCATACTCTGACGTGATTGGATCTGCTTACAGTTGTCCAGTACTGACAACGCCTGCTCAGTTGCCATACTATACTCTTTGTTGTTGATCAATGTTTGTACTTCAAGAATATCAAGGATCACATGGCGACGTTTTAACGTAGGACTGGTGAGACGCCGGGCCTCTTCGAGATGCCCGCTCACAACGCGAGAACCTCCTGGAGCGAGGAGAGCATGGGCATACTCAAGATGTACCATACCGAGATTAAAGTTAATAAAATTGTCATCCTCATCATTTATACCAGAACGAGCAAGGCGCTCAGACTGCTTCAGGTAGGACATGGCTTTGAGCATATCGTCACGATCTTGCGCAGCATAAGCATGGATCAATCCCGCATCGAGTAATACATGACCACGCACATGTTGACCTGCATGTTTGGATATAGAGAGTGCCTTATCAATATCTTCCCTGGCCTGTGTGAAGTTTCCTTCCTTAAAATATACCAGGGATCGACGCAGCAGCGCTGCTCCGATCAAGTCACAATCATCCGTCTGCTCTGATAGCAAGACACTCATATCTGCATGAGGCAGCGCAATGCTATAATTGCGTTGTTCAAGCAGGACATTGGCAATAAAACCATAGTAACGCGATTGCATAGCAACAAGCTTGTGTTTCTGCATCTCATTGGCAAGAGAAATGGTATCATTGAGACACGCAATCCACTGTGAAGCTTTGCCCACAGCACTCTGACCATGGTTGGTAAAGTAATCGGTCCAGAAGTGAGCTTGTGCCGACTGGTATTTGACCAGGGTAACATCATCCAGACTGGTCCTGGGTATATGGATCGCTGGTACAGCAATAGATGAAATATGAGTCAGCGTGTCCAGACCCAACAGAGATGGAGGAATGTTTAGTAGAAAAGACAGCGCACGACGACGCGTTATGGAATCCAGGCTCGCATTTCGATTTTCCATTTGGCAGATTGCCTCTCTAGTCAATTGTGGATCGAGCGCCTGACCAAGATCCGACTGCGACCAATGCTCCTGTGTTCCATCAGGAAGGGTCTTCATCCGACGCTCACGAAAAAACTGCACAACTTGACCAGGATGAGGAAGATCGTCAGAACCTGCATCGAGAGATGGATATTCCAGATGCCACCATGCAGACGGGCGAGACGGCGTATCGAGGCCAAGAAGAGTGGGTGGGATCTCTAGAACAGTAACTAGTTGACGACACAACGCAAATGAGTCGATCAAGACACGACACTCAACGTGACAGACAGTAGATGAGCGACAAACAAGCAGCTTCGCAAGATCCGCCTGACTCCATTGTTTCAAATAGCGGTAGTATCGCACGACTTGGCCGCTATGGGGCCATTCACTTTCACCAGTCGGTGAGAACGAGCCATACTTGCTCCACCAGGGAATAGTTTTCTTCATTACATCATTCCACACCACAAAGTACCTGCTTACCTGGCTAGAAACGACGCTCCTGCGTCTGGCCGTCGGCTTATCTAGCTGTAAGGAAGTACCCATAGAGTAGCAGGAGGCCTCTCTCTTTACAAGCAAACGTGCTGAATTTAGATAAATATTCAAGAAAAGAGAAATATGTAATGCATGTATAAAAGTTACAATAATCATAACTATTCAAGTCTGCTCGGGGCTAGAGAGAGAGGAGAACAATGCTATCAGCGGAAGCACAGCGAGACGAAGTCACACGACTGCTTTCACAGATCAGTGAACAGCAGGCAGAGGACACAGTGAACCTCACACACATAGAGCACTTAGTGCTACTCAGCAGTCAGTTAAGCGACATCATAGGAAATGATATAACAAGAGCGATGATTGGGGAGAAGTTATGTGGAACAGAGGAATTACTCCTTTGTCCGAATCGACAACGACATTAAGTGAAGCTCCGTATTTCGGCCACTAACAGTACATTGTTAATTATCCATATCAGCGCACAAAGACAGTAGTTGCGAGAAAATAACCAACTACAAAGAAGAGTCCAAAGAGCACCAAACCCAGCAATAACATCAATGGCAGATTTAAGCGACGAGGTTGTACATCCTGCCCCATAGACGAATACATAGCCTGGCGTCCCGACATGACATTCAGGGGCGATATATCAGCCACGGTCGGATCTGCGAGACGCATAGGTTCCGCCGATGAACTCGACTCTGATCGAAAAGCAGAGAGTCCCAACCGGTATCCCGCGTTGGTCTGGCGCTGACTAGCCTGCCGGTGCCTGCTGGCGAAAACTGCCGGAATGAAGCGATATCATCCGTCTGCTGGGAACCGGAAGCGGTAACCGCAATGGGAAGGGGCGGTGGCTCAAAATTTTCCGCAAGAGACTTTAACTCTGTAATAAGCGTCTCAACGGTATTGATGTGTTTTGGATGTTGGCGCACCACAGTACGTGCGACAACTTCACAGAGTTCCGGCGGAATATTGCGTTGGAAGCGCAATCGTCCATCTGTGGGAGGATCAACCACAGTCGCTCCCGAAGAACGCCCGGCCAACAACTGGTAGAGCAACAGGCCAATGGCACGTATATCATCTGTACGTCTCCCTTCGGTCAGTTGCCCCCATGGTAACTCCCTATCAGAGACTGCCAAACCGTCGCCTCCCACAAGGCTCCAACCGGCAAAATAGTATAGATCGGTCGGCAAAGCAAAGTTATTGATACGAATCAACCCCCGGCGGTCGCGTATGATCGACGAGGGCGTCAGATCACCATGGCAGATTTTACGTGTAGGGCTACCAGCATAGATCAATGACTGGCAAATTTGCACTCCCAGGTCCGCTACCTGGTAGGGAGAGAGTTGAGTTTGCAGTAACGTAGCAAAGTCGTCTCCATCGACATACTCTTGCACAATAGAGAGAGTCTCGGTTTCAATAATCAGGTCATAGATACCAATGATATTTGGGTGAGAAAACTGAGCAGTTGCACGAATAGCCGCACGATATTCCCCAACATGTTCGACTGATGCAACCTTGATAGTAACGGCACGCTGCAGTACCTGATCGAAGCCCTGATAAACAGCACAGGCCTGCCCTTGTTTGATCAAACGTTGCAGTAGATAGCGCCTGTGAATAACCTGGCCTATTTCCGCCATAGCTCCCTCAAGATTACGCACTTATTAAATCCTGTAGCGCCAATGTGATTGCTTCCACTCTACTCACTTTTAAACTCAGGCTCCCCTGGACCACACGCAAAGACTGACTTGCCGCAGGAAGACACAACTTCTGGATATACGCCTACAATGGAGCAATAAATAACTCACCCACCTGTGCTATCTGCCCCATAATAATCATATTACGATTCACTAATTGAACAATATAGGCGCTACTAAGACAATGGGCTTAGTATAATACTCAAGTAACCACGCAAAGTACGCTAGGAGGCATG
>CAWFFV010000065.1:0-22598 GCA_963814985.1 uncultured Chloroflexia bacterium
AGCGTATTTGGGACTCACTCCTTCTTAAGCTCAAAAAAGAATTTTTTGTTTGCTGCCGTCTCTTCGAAACGCGAATGCCGCCATATATAGGCGATGTGGTTTAACATAGGGAGTACTTCACAATCCTGATTGGATAAAGGATGAGATTTTTCAAGTTGAGTAGTAGTGAAGAAGAGCCTGATTAAGAACATTGTTTTGCTGAGGTGGGTTGCTGTAGTGTTACTACAAAGGTAGTGTTTTAGAGGAAAAGAAAAACGTCTCAAGCGGCTTGTGAACTGACTTGAGACGATTCATATGCTTCATGGAATGCCGATGGAGCAGATTCGAACCCTCCAGCCGACCATAGAGTGACTCAAGGCGCTTCCCACCTTGCTTCAGGCAGTGTATTTTTCTCAGCCACAAGGCCATCTGTAGCAACGGTGTAGCAACGTTATTGGGCTCCTTGAGTTGTTCCAAAGCTTCTTTCCGCTGCGGGCTTCTAAACTCGCTTTCTTCTCTTCGGCTGTCATCGTTTCAGTTTTATCAGAAAGGTCAAGTCTGAACAGTTACAGAAAACAGCCCAAGCCCCACTACTTTTAAGGTGGGGATGAATGGGCGTTCCTTGTTTGGGGTCTGGGATGTGGGGTATATGTTGGGTCATCCCAGGCCAAAAACGCATCAACAGCACGTCTGACGAGTTCCGCAACAGCAAGCCCCTCCTTCTCAGCTTGTTGGTGCAAGCGTTCCACTTGCTTTTCGGTAAGATACAGGTTGGTTCTTCTCATGGTTTTCTCCTCTTGACATGGGGCTTCTATTGCTGTACACTCTACCACATCAAGCGAGAAAGGACAAGAGGGAGTGCTCATCTACGAGGACAAGTTGGACGGCAACCAGCAGCAATATGCCGCCATTGATGAAGCGATACGCATTGTGCAATTCATCCGCAACAAGTGCTTGCGCAAATGGATGGACGGGCGAGGCATCTCGAGGAATGACATGCAGTGCTATTGTGCTGTACTCGCGAAAGAGTATTTGTTTGCCGCTTTCCTCAATTCACAAGCCCGTCAAGCCAGCGCAGACCGCGCATGGTTTGCGATCTCCCGTTTCTACGACAAAGCCGGACAAAGAAACCAGGCAAGAAAGGCTACCCCAGATATCAACACAATAATCGGAGCGTGGAGTACAAACAAACGGGCTGGAAACTGGAACCAGACGGAAAGCACGTCACCTTCACAGATGGGTGCGGGATTCGACGCTTCGGCTGATCGGGAATCCCGACATCAAAATGATTTCCCGACAAACAAATCAAGCGTGTCCGGATTGTGCGCCGCGCTGATGGCTACTACTGCCAGTTCGCAATCCAGGCAGAACGCTCGTCTCACACACACCCACCGGCAAGCAGGTTGGTATCGATGTGGGGTTAAAAGCCTACTATATGGATTCCGATGGCAACACGGTAAAGAATCCGCGCCACCACCGCAAAGCGGAGAAGTTCAAAAGCTTGCAGCGTCACCTTTCACGCAAACAAAAGAAAGTCACCAACCGCAAGAAAGCCAGAAAAGACCTGGCCAAAGCGTATCTAAAAGTCCACGGCAGCGCGAAGATTTTGCCCGAAAAACGGCAAGCACGCTCGTCACATCTCACGACCTGGTTGCCTATGAAGATTTAAAGATATGCAATATGGTGAAAAATCATCACCTTGCCAAAACTATTCATGATGCAGGATGGTGAACGTTCCTCCAATGGGTGAAAGCCTATGGAGCGATGCACCGCATTCAGGTGGTTGCAGTAGCCCCACACTTCACGAGTCAGAAATGTAGGCATGTAGAACACTGGTCAAGAAAACATTGAGCGTACGAACACATATCTGTCACAATGTGGTTTGGTGTTGGATAGAGATCATAATGCAGCACTCAACATCTGGCAAAAGCATTGCAAGGTACCCTGGGGCACACGGGAACCGATGGGCGTCGCTCATCAAACGCTTCTGGAGATCGGACCTCTACTGCTTCCTCCACACGGAGAAGTGGCAAGTCGGGTCGCTGAAGGGAGAATTCCCCGCGCTTTAGCCGGGGGAGTGTCAAGATTTAGCGTTTCGGCTCAGACATGCCGTCACTGCGACTCTTGGAAAACTCAACAGTTATGAGGATCAGGAGAGGAAACGCGAGGCTCCTTCTCTTGCCGCTTCCACGTCTACACGCATTCTTTGAACGTCTGTATAAGAAACGGGAGCACGCCCACAGAAGAGCGGGAGTGCCAGGTCAAGGCTTTGGAGGGCTTTTTCCAACCAGTCATGTTGTTCTTCAGCCTTTTCTGCTTGCGTGGCGCGATCCCAATACAGTTGAGCAAGCTTCGCGTGCGTTCTCGCTAAATCTAATGGTCGCTCCTCCTGACGAGAGATTTTTAACAGGGCCTTGCAGCCAGCAATGGCATCATCCAGATCTTTGAGATGAATCTCTCTCTCGATCATTGAGCGCAGCCGTTGCGCTTCCTCGTAGGAACCTGGAGCTTCTGTGCTGAAGAGCCGAAGCGCCTGATCAATACTTTGGAGGGCATCCGCCAGGAATGTGCCGCGCTCTTCTCTCTTTTCTGCAAGCTTCATCCGCTCCCAACACAACTCAGCAAGCTTAAAGTAGGTTCTCGCGCAATCTAAGGGTCTGTCATCCTGACAATAGACCCTCAACCAGACTTTACAGCCAGCAATGGCGTCGTCTAAGGCTTCTTTGTCCGGGATCTGGCTTTCCCGCGCTTCTGGTATGCGACCCTGTTGAAGATCGGCCTGCGAAAGGTCGAGCGCTTGTGCAATTGAGGCCAATGATGCCTCGCCCAGACGTTTGATCAGATTATGCTCAATTTTGGAGATGTAGCCACGACCATTTGTGCCGAAGCCAGCCCGAACCGCCAGGTCAGTGACGGTCAAGCCGCGAAAGTGACGCCAGGCACGAATTGTGGCTCCCAGGCGGTCTTCTGAGGAAACAGGTGGTTCAAATTCTCGTTCTCTACGACCTCTCACGTATTTCTTTTCCTTTATGAAGGATCTTCATCATCCTTTGTTAATCAACAAACTCCAATTATGAGTATACATGCTTCAAATGCTCTTGACAAGTGCCGCTTCCAAATGTATGCTTAGAATGGTTGAGGAAACAATCTCCATTTCTGATGAAATTTGAAGATTAGACAGCATTTTTAGGGTCGGCTCTCTCTCGTGCGTCCCCTTTCGTAAAGCAACTTCAATTATTGAGCATCGTTGTAGTTTCTCCCCATGTCGCTGGCTCTCGATCACTCAAAGCGTGATTGGGATCGGCGCTGTTTGTGTCTAAACACTCTATCATGATGAGGAAGGAAGGAACAGATGAGAGGCCGGAGAGAGGCAGAACTCGCCTCCCATTCACCAGCCGAAAACGGGTTGGGAACTGCCATCCGTGCATGGCGCCGTTTTCGTGGTCTGACCGTCACCGATCTGGCCGTTCAGGCCGGCTTTGGTCAAAATGGCCGAGGGTATATTTCCAGAATTGAGCATAGTCAGATTCGCCATCTGGGCGAGGAACGCCTGGAGCGTATTGCAGCCGTACTCCAATTGCAAAGCGCCGATCTACTCCTCCGTCGCATGCCAGAGGCATATGGGCAAGCGCCAACGCATGACCTGGATGAGGCGATCATTGGTGGGAAAGCCTTGCTCAACGAGTGCGCGGAGCAGTCGTTTGATTGGGCACGACTTCAGATGCTGCTCGCAAGACTGTATCATGAGCGTGCGGCAGCATCACACACGATGGTCGCAAAATATACGGCACTCATCGAAGCTCAACACTGCATCGAGTGTGCCCTCCTCGTATTCACAGTGGACACAACACCACTGAGCTTTCAAGAAGCGACGCAGCTTGGCCGGGAAATCGGCGATGCCCTGGAAATTTCTGTCATTACTGGCAGCCAGGCCTTGCTGAAGCGATGCCCACCTCAATCACTCGATTGGGCACGGATACAATTGGTGCTCGCGAAGTTCTATCGCAAGCGCGCAACCGTCTTAGAGGGTCTGGCAGCCAGAACTGCTCTTACCGAGGCTCAACACTGTATCGAGGCGGCTTTGTCCATTTTCACCCAGAAGCGTGCTCAACGGAGCTTGAAAGAGACCCGACAACTCTCTCAGGAGATCAAACTGATGACCCAGCAAGTTGACGAGTTCTAAATCACTTGCTGAAGCATGCACAAACGGCAAAGAGAACGCTTGCTGCAAGCACAGGAACAGAAGGAGGTGCCATCGTTCGCGCTAGCAAATCCAGCGTATGATGCTTTGAGACGGTCTTTGGAGTGCAGAAGGAGTTATGCTCAGGGTTCCCTTCCTGAAGAGGCAGGGGAATCATATCCTGAACAGGAGAGATCATTATGGAAAAAGAAAAAGTTGTCTTCTTCCTGGACTATGCGAATATCAACAGAGCTACCAGGGAGAAAAGATATCGCTTGAACTACCACGACTTGCTCCAATATGTTGGTGAGAATCGGTTTCTTATCGATGCTCATTGCTATGTGCCAATCAATCCACGGAATGAGCATCGATTGGACAGAGAAATAGAGGAGCTATGGCGTTCTGGCTATATCGTCAATACCAAGAGGGGAACCATTGCGGGTGGAACGTACAAATGCAATTTTGACGTTGAAATCACCATGGATATCTTAAAGGTCGCGTACCAGGTGAAACCCGACATCATTGTGTTAGCGACTGGTGACTCTGATTTTGTCTCACTCATCCAGGATGTCAGGAAATCCGGTATTCGTGTTGAGGTGGCAGCTTTTGTCGAGACAGCCGGGACAGATATTATGAACAAATGTTCAGGTTTTATAGATCTGGCTGTGTACTATGAAGACTATCTGGCAGCTCAATACGGTGAGCAAGAAGAGAAAGAGAAGAGCATAGCAGAACAGTACAGGGACCTCATCCAATTACAAAATAGTGAGCAGAGTGAGGATGGGAGAGCAGAACAAGACGAGGATCTGCTCCAGGTACGCGATAGCGATCTGAATGAGGATGATGTGAAACTACCTGTAGATCAGATGGACGGGCAGATACGTGTGCCTGCGCCTGACATCATCGATGAACTGGAGTTGTGAGCTTACCAGTATCTGAGTAGAAGGAGGATTGACTCATGGCAATTATAAACGGCAGAAGAATTCAAGTTCCACCCACCGGCATTACTGGTCAGAATCTGATCCAACAGATGAATCTGGTCCCGGTCGGCGACCAGTCATTCAACAAGGAGCGGCTTTCAGACCTATTCAGTCAGGCTATACCTATACACCGGCGGAGTTGTTTGATAAACAGGGCAAGCCAGTAAAGATTACGACTATCCCTGACAGGACCAAGGGGATGGTCACCTATGGGGGAGATCGAACGGCCCTTTCAAGACAGGTTATCACTGAGCAGGTCTACGATATAGCGGAGAAGTTGTTCAGGAGAGGCGTATCGTTTGACGAAGAGCATGCCGATTGGATGATTGCCAATCAATATGTTTTACCACCGCTCTGGCACAATATTGCCCAAACAACCGATCTGTTGATTATCTTTCCCACTGAGTATCCAGAGTTGCCACCTGTCGGCTTCTATCTCAAGGAAGATATCCCACTTTCTGTCAATGGACACCTGTATCAGTCAGCCTATCATGACGCATGTAGTGATCCGTTAACACAGGGATGGAAGTGGTATTGCGTCTACATTAACGCTGGAAGCTGGCAACCGGCTCCGATACAGCGTCCTGGGGATTGGAGGAGAGGTGATAGCCTCTGGACGTACTTTACGCTGATCAGTGAAGTGTTGTCAGGAGCAGATGAGTGAGCACACCTCAGTGGGTCAAGCTAATGGGAGCTTGACCCACTGAGATACCTCATCACGTTTACAGGGAGTGACTGGCTACGAAAGGAACTACCAGTGAGCACACATTCTCGATGTCTCATCAAGTTTAAACATGGTGATCTTGAATGCTTGAGGGCAAGGCTTCTCGAAGACCTTTCAAGAGAACACTTTGCGGTTCTCCTTGGGAAAACACAGAAGATCGATGGGTACACGATTATCACGGTCATCGATCTCCTTTTCCTGGAGCAATCCGACTACAATCAGCAGAGTGTTGCCTTTTTACGGATCAAAAAAGATTTCATCCATCAGGCATTAGTTGAACTTACCAGCAGGTATGATGTTGACACCATGATCGATGTCCATACCCATCCGTTTACTCAGGCGAGTGTCTCGTTCTCGGCAACCGATAACGGAGATGAAAAAACGTTCTCACTCTTTTTGAGCGAAACATTTGAACATATCAACTATGCAAGTATTGTTTTCTCTCAAAGACAGTACTCGGCAAGAGTATGGACGTTCAGGAGCGGCTCTCCCGTTGCAAGGCGTGCTCTGCTCAAAACGCAAACGAGTCGAGAGAATATCGTCAGCTCTGACTTCCGTGAATATACAGATGAGCACTCTAAAAAAAACGCAGAAAGTGACAGCATTTTCAAGCGGAGCGCATCCGTCATTGGATTGGATGTTCTGCGAAAGATGATGCATGATCAGGTCATCTCGATCATTGGTGTTGGCGGATTGGGATCAATTGTCGCAGAGCATCTCATCCATATGGGGTTTCACGAGATCAATCTCATAGACCCTGATACTCTGGAAATGTCGAACTTGAACCGTGTTGTTGGAGCATACTACGAAGATGCTCAACAGAAGCGCTTTAAAGTTGACGTGATCAAGAGACATGTCACAAACATCAATCCCAAAGCGACGGTCATGGCGTATACAAGGGATGTTCATGACAGAGAGATGGAGGGCGTTCTGGCGCTCTCTGATTGGATGATCGTCGCAACCGATAATCATTCCAGCAGGCGAAAAGCCCAGGAGCTATCAGTACAGTATTTTGTTCCATTGCTGTCTGTCGGGGTAAATATCACTGTAAAAGACAACAACGTTGAAGACATGAGTGGAGAGGTTATTACGGCCAGAGTGGGAGACTACCTGTGTTTAAACTGCCTCAATCGGATCAACCCTATTAAGGTGGCAAGTGAGAGGCATCCAGATACGACAATTAGGGAAGAATTGGTGAAGAGGGGGTATGTTACAGGGAAGGATATCAAAGAGCCTGCGGTCAAGACGCTGAACACGTCCTTAGCAACGATGGCAGTGGAGGTGCTGGTCAATCAGTATACCGATATGAGAAGGCATATGCCTATCCTGGTCTATGAAAACAACACGTCTATGAGTATTTACGAGGATAGAGAGAGTGTGCAGCTCAGGAACAAAAACTGTTTTCTCTGTAATGTCTGAGAGATACCTTGTATCATCTCATCTGCATTGAAAGTGAGTCAGGCACATCAGATGAAGGATAGGAAAACACCCGGAAACCAGCGTCAGCCACAGGCACCCGATCCTGCGAACCGGCGTCAGGACAGTTTGCCCTGGCGCTCATTGGAGCAGCAGGTGGTGCGTATGCAAAAGCAAATCTCTCAAGCCTCTCAGCGTGGGAACAAACAGGTCGTTCATGACGTACAGCAGCGTCTGATGGAATTGGAAGCGGCCCGACTGCTGGCAGTTCGCCGGGTGACCGAGGAGAGCCAGGGTAAGAATACCGCAGGAGTTGATGGGGTGAAATCTCTGACGTCCAAAGAGCGGCTTGCCATGGCTTCCACCATTCACCCCAGGAACTGGAAACACCAGCCTCCCATGCCGGTTCGGCGCGTGTGGGTTCCCAAGGCAGGGACAACAGAACGACGCCCGCTTGCTATCCTGCCGATGATCGACCGTTGTAAGCAGGCACTGGTGAAACTGGCACTCGAACCGGAATGGGAGGTGCGATTTGAACCGCATAGTTATGGCTTTCGTCCCGGTCGTAGCACACATGATGCGATAGCGGCTATTCTGGTGGCGATTGAGCGCCATCCCAGCTTTGTGTTCGATGCCGATATTGAAAAAGCGTTCGATGAGATCGACCAGACCGTGATCCTGGAGAAGCTGCAAACCTTTCCTGCGCTCAGACAGGCCATCGATGCATGGCTTAAAGCGGGCGTGATGGATGGCAACGACCACTTCTCCAGCGAAAGAGGGATAGCTCAGGGCAGTGTACTCTCGCCTCTGCTTATGAATATTGCGTTGCATGGAATGGAAGCAGTAGTCACAGAAGACACTGACGGGGGTCGTACCAGGGAACAGCCGCTTCTGGTGCGCTTTGCGGATGATTTTGCAATTGTGCATCCTGATCTCAAGACACTGCAACGGGCAGTCAGGCGCGTCAACGACTGGTTAGCGCAGATGGGATTACGTCTCCATGATGACAAAACACGCTTCACGCATACGCTGATGCCCTATCAAGGACAGGTCGGTTTTGATTTCTTGAGTTTTAAGCAATATGCCGCCCTGTAATGGGACGGAGAGAGGAGGAAATTCCCCTCACGCGAAAGCGGGCAGACTTCCATCGAGGTCTTTCATCACGAGAAAACTTGGCAAAACGATTAAGGAGGCAAAGCAGATGACGACAGAAATACCTGAGGCTATCGCTTCGGGACTCCTCTGTTGGTGCAGCTTCTCACGAAGCAGAAAACTGGCATTCCATTAACTGGCAGTCAGCTCACTGCAACGTGCTTCGGCTCCAAGCCCGTATCGTGAAGGCGACACAGGAAAAGAAGTGGGGCAAGGTCAAAGCCTTGCAACGCTTGTTAACCCACCGTACAGCGGGAAGGTTCTTGCCGTGAAGCGGGTGACGGAAAATCAAGGGAAACGGACCCCTGGGGTAGATGGGAAAACCTGGAAGACCCGCGGAAGAGAAAGCAGCGGCCATCCAGATGCTACGGCAGAGAGGGTATCAACCCAAACCGCTTCGTCGCATCTATATACCCAAAAGCAATGGCAAAAAGCGCCCACTCTCGATTCCTGCATACTAAGTGTAGAGCCATGCAGGCTCTTTATCTGCTCGCTCTCGACCCTGTCGCTGAAACGACAGCGGATCCGAATTCTTACGGATTTAGGAAAGAACGATCACCAGCAGATGCAATAGAACAATGCTTCAAAGCGCTAGGGGAAAACGCGATCTCCCCAATGGATACTTGAAGGGGACATAAAAGCGTGCTTCGATCAAATTTCGCATTCATGGCTCTTAGCCCATATTCCTATGGAAAAGAGTATCTTGAGAAAGTGGCTCAAAGCGGGATTCATCGACAAACACGTCTTGTATCCAATACAAGAGGGAACCCCGCAAGGGGGTATATGCTCCCCTGTCATTGCGAATTTAACACTTGACGGCTTAGAACGGCAACTCTCGGAGCGCTACCCGAAGCCGAAAACCGGTTACAATGCGAAGAGTCAATTTTGTGAGATTTGCCGACGACTTCATTGTCACAGGCATCTCGAAAGAACTGCTCAGTATTCACCAGGAGCTAAGAGAGCAAAATTCCAGAGGGAAGAGTGAACCGGAGCACTCATCAGAGAGCAAGACCGTCAACACTTCAGGTCTGCGCTGGCTTGCCCCGCAGATGCACCCATCAGGGGTGAAGACAGTTGTTAGCCCCAGCCAGGAAGCGAGCAAACGTCATATAGCTGCTATTGAGCAAAGATTACAGCAGTTGCAGGCAGCCCCACAAGCGCAGGTCATTGCGGAACTCAATGCGCTGATTGTGGGATGGGCGGCCTACTACAACGGAGTCATCCCGGCTGCAACGATGAGCCAGTACGATGATCTGATGGAGCAGCGGCTCATAAACTGGGCTGGCAAGTGTCATCCTGGCAAAGCACGTGACTGGCTCCTCACCCGCTACTGGCATCGCGTCGGAGGAGAGCAGAGAAGGGTCTTTGCTACCTCGGATGGGGTTCAACTGCGCACATACCAGCAAACGAGTATCTTGAGAGGATAAATGTACAAAAGGTAGGACCAGGAAGGTGAGTCATGATTGATACATCTCATGTGGGGATGATTCCGATCTCCTCGCTCAATGCGCTGGAATATTGTCCACGGAAGTTTTACTATCAGTTTGTGCAGGGGGAAACGCTGATCAACGAATTTGTGTTGGAAGGAACGCTTGCCCATCAGCAGGTGCATCAACCAGGGACACACACAACGGCAGAAGGGGAGATGCAGATCACGCAATTATACCTCGCCAGTGAAACCTTACACCTTTCTGGTTTTGCTGATGTTGTGGAAGAGCGGTCGGGTGTACTTGTTCCGGTAGAATACAAGCATGGACAACAGGGCCAGTGGCTCAACGATCATATCCAGCTCTGTGCACAGGCGCTGTGCCTGGAAGAAAGGCAGCCAGGTAAACCGCCCATTCCTTCTGGCTATATCTTCTACATTGGTTCGCAACGGCGAGTCCCAGTCCACTTTACGCAGCAGTTGCGGGCCAGAACGCGAGCAGCCATCGCGCAGGCATTACAAGTAGCAGTCCTTGAAACCCCTCCACCGCCGCTCTCAGGCAAGATGGTGGCGCGATGTCCCAATTGTAGCCTGTTACCCCTCTGCCTGCCAGATGAAGTGCGGTTGCTGCAATCTCAAAAAAGAAAATGATCTGAATTTGCGGGCTTGTAAACCGCGCCACTACAAAGGAGCATTGCTATGCCAACGCTTTACCTGACCGAAGAGTATGCTATTGTGCGTCGTGATAGCGAAGACTGCCTGCTGGTACAAATTCCTGAAAGGCGAGGAAAGGATGGTGCGACGCCTGTACCTGCTCGCAAGGAGCGCGTTCCACTGATCAAAATCGATGAAGTGGTGGTGCTGGGTGAGGTGACCCTGACGGCCTCGGCTCTGCATTTGCTACTGGAACGCGACATCGAGATCACCTTTTTAGGACATTACGGCCAGTTTAAAGGCCGCCTCTCACCCTCATTTTCGAAGAATGCCATCTTGCGCATGGCACAATACCAGGCACATCAAGATATGACCAGACGCTGCGAACTGGCCCGCCGCTTCGTGATTGGCAAACTCTCCAATCAACGCCAGCGGTTACAGCGTTATAATCGTACGCGCCAGGATACCTGAGGTACGTAATCGGGCGATCAAGCAACTTACTGATCTGACCACAGGTCTGGCAACTCTCCCAGTGCATCAACCACCTGGGATGAAGTTGTTAGCCAGCGGAGATCATCGCATTGAAGGCACTGCGCTGGAAATCATCCTTGGTATGGAAGGGGCAGGCAGTGCAGCCTACTTTCGTTGTTTTGGGAAGCTACTATCTGACCAGAAACAGTGGCCTTTTCCAGGACGTGTCAAGCGGCCACCGACTGACCCGGTGAATTCCTTGCTCAGCTTTGGCTATTCACTGCTCACGAACAAAATTGCCAGCGCGGTGCAGCTCGTTGGTTTCGATCACTTTGTTGGCTATTGCACAGTACCTTTTATGGTAGGCCGGCTTTAGCATTGATATTATGGAAGAATTTCGACCCATCATTGTGGATTTGGTCGTGGTGGACATGCTGAATAATCATATGCTAGACTCCCGCTGATTTCGTCGTCGAACTGGGAGCATATCGGCTTAAGGAGAACGGCGCAACATGTTTTTCACGAAATTTGAAGAGCGGTTGAACGAAGAGGTGAGCATCCGATTTTTGGCTATAAAACGACCTATCGGCGCTGTCTCGAATTGCAAGCGCGACTGCTGGGAAAAGTGTTGACAGGAGAAATTGACGAGTATCCGCCGTTGCTCGTCCAGGTAAGGAAGCAATGAAAACTCAAGCCAGGATCAAGAATAAAGCGATCACATGTTATGTGATTGCCTATGATATTCCCAATGACAAGAGGCGCAAAAAATCCACAAAGTGCTGCTGGGACATGGCAAGTGGACGCAATACTCACTTTTTGAATGCTTCCTAAGTCGGAAGGACCTCATCCTGTTACAAACCAAGCTCGCCGAACATCTGGTGGCAAGGGAGGACAGTGTACGCTTCTATCCCCTGTGTGCCAATTGTGTGAGTAAAGTAGAGACGGTAGGTGGCCCATTGCCCAGCGATGATCAGCTCTATATCATATAAAATGATATACAATGATACATTTGGCGCGAGGCGCAGCGATGAGATCGTTGAGCGTAGCCTCGCGCTCGGCTCTACAAGCGGATGGAAGGCAAAGGTGATAAGAAAGCTCTTATGTATTTACTCAAACACAGGTTCTTTTTTGTGGAGCCTCGCGGAAACACTTGCCTGGAACGGCTCCCCATGCTATACTATGAGGGTAGGAGGCTAAATGGTGAGGGGAACCTGTTGAGGATTGAAACAGCAAGATACCGATGCTTGGCAGCCAAGACCGTAATCAAGGCTAAATGGTGAGGGGAACCTGTTAAGGATTGAAACCTGTCATAAATGCGTGTGTTAGCAAGGGATTGTTCAAGGCTAAATGGTGAGGGGAGCCTGTTGAGGATTGAAACTGACCATTGCTCAGCCGAATCGCGGTTGGTGCCAGGGCTAAATGGTGAGGGGAACCTGTTGAGGATTGAAACACAGTTCACAAAAGCGATCATTGCGGGGTATTTGCTGGCTAAATGGTGAGGGGAACCTGTTGAGGATTGAAACTAAGAAGTCAGGACATGAGGCAAGACATCGTAGTAGGCTAAATGGTGAGGGGAACCTGTTGAGGATTGAAACTGCATCCACTGTTTAGATCTTGTAGCTTACGGGGCTAAATGGTTGGGGAACCTGTTAAGGATTGAAACTTATTGCTTGTGCATTGCAGCAGCAAGATCGTCTCCATCGGCTAAATGGTGAGGGGAACCTGTTAAGGATTGAAACACCAGAATGATTAACGCTACTAACGAGTATTAGGGTCAAGGCTAAATGGTGAGGGGAACCTGTTGAGGATTGAAACAAACGAAGAACCATCATCACTAGATGCACCTATCGGTGGCTAAATGGTGAGGGGAACCTGTTGAGGATTGAAACACTTATGGTAAGAGTGCGATCAGCACATATCGGCAGGCTAAATGGTGAGGGAGCCTGTTGAGGATTGAAACCCCATCAAGATCAAAACAACAAAGGCTGGTATGAGTGGCTAAATGGTAGGGGACCTGTTAAGGATTGAAACTCTAGTTAGTCATAGCACCCGTATAGTTCACCTAGGCTAAATGGTAGGGGAACCTGTTAAGGATTGAAACTCCAAGAAAGCGTGGATTCCTCTGTCGAGTGTACAAGGCTAAATGGTGAGGGGAACCTGTTAAGGATTGAAACAACCTTGCCTTCCGAGCTCGGGGATCTCTACTATTTAGGGCTAAATGGTGAGGGGAACCTGTTAAGGATTGAAACAAGAACCTATTATAGGCCAACGTAGCAGGATCCTTGGCTAAATGGTAGGGGAACCTGTTGAGGATTGAAACTTACCGCATTAAGGCGAACCGAACCGACGACCAAGGGCTAAATGGTGAGGGGAACCTGTTGAGGATTGAAACGGTAGACCAACGTCTCCAAGTGGGCATGATGCACCTCGGCTAAATGGTGAGGGGAACCTGTTGAGGATTGAAACCAAGAGTAGGGTGAGGCTTGGGTGAAACGTGAGTTGGCGGCTAAATGGTGAGGGGAACCTGTTGAGGATTGAAACGTTACTTCGCCTTCCCATTCGACATCTTGTACTAAGGTGGCTAAATGGTGAGGGGAACCTGTTGAGGATTGAAACCCTAGTAGAACCGCAGCGTATGCAGTCCATTTCGCGGCTAAATGGTGAGGGGAACCTGTTGAGGATTGAAACCAGGTATACGCTCTAAATAACTAGTAGTTTTTTTCGGCTAAATGGTGGGGGAAACCTGTTGAGGATTGAAACATCTTGCGCGGCGGCGTAAGTGGTTGTGGTTTCCTCAGGCTAAATGGTGAGGGGAACCTGTTGGAGGGTCGAAAGTAATTCATTTGTCAAAATCGCTCTAAAATGGAATGCTTTCCTTAGAGAGAAAACTCGGAGATATGGTCGAATTTTATGCCGTGAGGAGCCTGAAAACAGAAGGAAACAAGATGCTCTTTGTTACAGATGAGCTATTGCTCCCAATGTGAGAGGCGAGGATGAGAGAGTAAAAATGGCCTTTGTGTCTAAAAATGCTCTTTTGCTCAAATGCGATCAAAATATTTCGACTGCGAGATAATAGAGCCATCTACAAATGAATTACTTTCGACCCTCCTGTTGAGGATTGAAACCCGTTCCCAACTTTAGGATTATATGATACTGAGCGAGGCTAAATGGTGAGGGGAACCTGTTGAGGATTGAAACTGTTTGCTCCAAACTTTACTATCCGTCATCTTCTGGTGGCTAAATGGTGAGGGGAACCTGTTGAGGATTGAAACAAGGAACGCTTGCAGATGACAGTTCATCATCAACTTCAGGCTAAATGGTGAGGGGAACCTGTTGAGGATTGAAACAAGTGAACTATCTTAACTAGCCCATATCCATCAAAACAGGCTAAATGGTGAGGGGAACCTGTTGAGGATTGAAACGGATTTAATGCACTTAGTAGTTTATTATAATCTGAGAGGCTAAATGGTGAGGGGAACCTGTTGAGGATTGAAACACTGAAGACAGAGTATGCGTGATATGAGAATGCAATGGCTAAATGGTGAGGGGAACCTGTTGAGGATTGAAACAAACCGACAAGCATATTGAACCGGCTCTTTTGTTGGGCTAAATGGTGAGGGGAACCTGTTGAGGATTGAAACTGTTTCCCACAGCAACTGCAAAGTTGACTAATTTTGGGGCTAAATGGTGAGGGGAACCTGTTGAGGATTGAAACTTTTGTTTGGCACTGCACTGGTAAGCACCCCTGCATCGGCTAAATGGTGAGGGGAACCTGTTGAGGATTGAAACGCAATAGTTAATGAATTCCAGGCATGGTTTTTTGCCTGGCTAAATGGTGAGGGGAACCTGTTGAGGATTGAAACGTGCAATGAACCACACCATCCAAGCCCCAAAACCAAGTGGCTAAATGGTGAGGGGAACCTGTTGAGGATTGAAACCATCCGGGCTCCATGTCAAGGTTGCCCCATTAACGGGGCTAAATGGTGAGGGGAACCTGTTGAGGATTGAAACCCAGAACCACCAAAACCAACACCACCAAAATCGGATCGGCTAAATGGTGAGGGGAACCTGTTGAGGATTGAAACTTGATAGACACGGGGCGGCGGCGCTTGCTCTGCAACCTGGGCTAAATGGTGAGGGAACCTGTTGAGGATTGAAACACAAGATCGCGCAGGCGATATGTGGTGGCGCTTGCCGGCTAAATGGTGAGGGGAACCTGTTGAGGATTGAAACGAGCACAGCCATTTATGTTTGCAAGCTGCTACACCTCGGCTAAATGGTGAGGGGAACCTGTTGAGGATTTAAACACAAACTTCCCTTTATGCCCACAGCTTGCGCACTGTGGCTAAATGGTGAGGGGAACCTGTTGAGGATTGAAACTACATATACAGGGGTGGTCTTTAACAAGCATACTGCAAGGGCAAAATGGTGAGGGGAACCTGTTGAGGATTGAAACTGCGTTTTCGTCAAACGGCCTTAAAAAGTAGAAACCAGGGGCAAAATGGTGAGGGGAACCTGTTGAGGATTGAAACTTTCGTTGTTACTTGCCAATGTCGTTCCTTTCTTTCGGCTAAATGGTGAGGGGAACCTGGTTGGAGGGGTGCAAGTAATTCATTTGTCGAGATTCCTTTATAATAGATTTTGCTGGCTTGTCTTCTAGAAAAGATCGCATTCGCACGAAAAAGCGCGAGAGCACTAAACATGGAGATCAAGGCTAAGCAACGGATTGTGTACAGATTGGTTCAGGAAGGCAGAAGAGGAGAGCAAAACGTTTCTTCTGCCAGGAAAGTGGGGTGTTTCGCTGGAAGACCATAAGTCGTTTGGCAATGAATTACTTGCAATCCTGTTAAGGATGCGCCGGCCGAGTGCGCTGCGGCGGCCGCCCTAGGTTCTTGTTCATAAGTCCTTGTTCAGGCATTGTGTGGTATGCAGGAAAGTGCGGATGAACCATTCTATCGGGTACTTGCTACTTCACCATTTCTTTGATCCTCTATCAGATCATTTAATTTCTTCATAGCTTCCTGTTGCATGGTTGGCAGCACATGCGAATAGATATCCATCGTCATACTGATCTGGCTGTGTCCTAGTATCTCCTGAACTACCTTCGGATGAATACCAGCGCTTAACAGTAGTGTAGCAGAACTATGGCGCAAATCGTGAAAACGGATATCAGACAACTTCGCTTTTTGCAGTAACCCCTTTAGTTGGTCCAGAATACACGTGTTGGATTAAGATGAGTGCCAACAGAAGTACAAAACACGTAATTGTGGTCCTGCCATGCCGGACCAGCTTTCAGTTTTGCCTCTAATTGTCGGACACGGTGTTGCTTTAATGCTTCAATTGCAAAGGGGGCAATGACTATACTACGTGGACTCTTTTTTGTCTTTGGCTCAGACTCCTCATATCCCTTGCCCTTCTCATCAGACATTTTACTTGGAATACGTGAAAGCGTACGGCGTATTTGCAGCGTGTTCGTTGAAAAATCGATGTCTTGCCATTTAAGACCCATTAACTCACCGCGCCTCATTCCAGTTGCAAGAGCAAGCTTAAAAAGGGCTTCCATATGGTGACCACGAGCAGCCTCTAGCAGTCGGTGAGCTTGCTCTGCCGTAAGTGGTTGCACTTCAAAACGTTCCCGACGTGGTGGAGTGACCAATTCGCACACATTGCGTGGAATCAGACTCCATTTTACTGCACAATCTAAGGCTTTGTGCAAGAGATTGTGAAAACTGGCAACAGTCGTAGACGAAAATCCCTCCTTTCTCTTCTTCGTATAAAATGCCTGTAGATGCTGCGCCGTCAATTTTTGCAATTGATGACGCCCAAGCAGAGGCACGACATGAAGCCGTATGATCTCTTCATATCGCTCGTATGTTCTTGGCCGTATGCTCTCTTTGTGTGTATTCTCCAACCAATCGTTGAGAAACTGTGCCAAATCTGTTGTGGCGCAATTCTGAGAGTACCTTGTTGTTGCTCACTTCTCGCCTTTGACAGCTTCTCCTTTACTTCCTTCTGTGTTTTTCCATAAAAGACTTTCCGCTTTCCGTTCTCCAATGTGATACTGGCTACCCATTTACCATCCGATTTGCGATGGTAAATGGAACCCTTCTGTTTGCACGCTTACCCATAATTATTGCTCCTTATAAGACTAAAGCAGATGATCTAGATTTACAGGTGTGTTAAGCACTGGTCGCCTGTTTGCACCGATATGTGTGCTCTAATCATGGCAGCATCTCCTCCCCAATAACACTTTCCATCTCGACGATTTTGCCTATCATATTCTTTAGTGATGCTTTCCTTATCTCGTCTTATATTAAGTCTGCTTCTTTCCCTTACTACCTCAATGTGGAGAGTCGCTTTTATCGTTATGAGACAATTGATTGTTTGCCTGGGTTTCTGAAAGACCAGGTCCCGATACCTAACATGTCTAAATCATCTCCGATTGCCCCCTCAAAATGGCCTCCTGTTCAGGTATTGTCTGTGATGGCTCCTGCTTCTCAGGCGATGCGAGAACCTGTTTACCTTTGTCTCTGTCTATGTGTATCTGGTAGGGATGCTGGTCATACTCGAGAAGTAAATCAATTGCAGAACTCAGATGTCTCCGCAAAGCCCTAGCAAGATACACCGCTTCAAGCCCTCCAAGCGTTCCATCCTGGTCTGGTGCAAACTTCGTGGTCTCAACGAGCGGTCCACTAACAATGGCCTGACGAAGCACATCGGCAATCGAAGGCCCGTTTGCTCACATAGGTGATGTGCGAGTTGAAGCGCATGAGGCGGAATATTGCGGAGAGAAACCGGACCCGTCATATTCTTACCTCGGGATTCCATGCTGCTTGCAAGCGTTTCTGAGCCGTCACCTGTGCCAGCACATATCCTCCAATCGCATTGAGCACAGAAGAGAGATCTTTCGGCACAAAAAGAAAACTCTGGTTGCTCCGTTTTGCACTTACCAGCGCATGAAGGCTCTTTTCGAGCAGGATAGAACCGCCTCCTGTAAACATCAGGAAGGTTTGATCCTCCTGCAAGAGGTGCCGCATGTGTGTCAGCAACTTTTGTGAACGGGTGCGTACGATATTTGACACAAGGTCATGGATGTTCGTGCGTCGGCCCCCGATGGTTACATATTCGCTCATCAGCACATGCTGTGCTTCGGCATCTGAGAGTCGCATGCCAGGGTGTTGGGCACGAAGCTCCTCTCGTACGGCTCTCGCAAGAGCAATGGTTCCCTCATCAAGCAATGCAGCCTCCATCGCAGCTTGGGTCTGCCTCCTCCATTCTGATGTTCGATATTCACTGTGCAAGTATGGAATTGGCCTCCTCCGATATCCATCGTGATATGCTTGACGATATCAGTTTCAATAGCTGCGCCATCGAGCGTGTAGTACCAGGTCAGAAACGACCCAAACGTTTGAGGGTAAGGATTGAGTTCCACCAGACGAAGTTTCCACGTAGTCATCAAGCCTTGCTCATTGGTTCGACGTACGATATGTGGCACATTGAAGATTTGCTGGAGCGCACGATTCACTGCGCCATTGACACCACTTCTGGTAATCTCTTCGTTCGGTATACCAAAGCTCAGGTAGAGATCATATTCGCCTTGCCAGCCACTGACAGGTATCTCATAGCCAGCCTCTCGCAGGAGTTCGACCAGGCAAGCAAAGAGAAAGTGCTGATAGCGTTCATCCGGTAGCCGTTCCTCAGTCGTACCAATGGGGAGACTCTCTGCCTTTGTCGAGAGGAGTGCATCCTCTCCGAGCCAGAATGGTTCAGAGTCATCCACCTGCCAGGTCGTGATCCCTTCACCAGCCCGTAGGATTCCAGCGGGCGCATAAGCCGTGACAATCCGCTTTGTCTTTAAAGAGGAAGTGTGGGCATGCAGCATTGCTCCCTTCAATGCATCGTTGCCATTATCCACTGATGCGATGATCGCAGTCGTCGGAACAGTTTTTCCTGCCTGTTCATCCCACCTGAGAAATGGTATCTGGCGCAAAAGTTCCTTTCCGGTCAGATGTCGTAAGGGATCCTGGCGGCAAAGATGAGCCAGGAACGAAGAGGGATGAATGATTGGGTTTGTGAGCATAGCTCCTCCTGAATATGTTGTCGTCAAAACGATGAGAAATGACTTCAAATGAATACAACCGTCACCGAAAGAGCCTGTTTTTGGGAATTCTCTCCGAAAAACAGGGCAGAATGTCATCAGAATGATATCAAAACGACGACAAAAGCCTTTGTAGGCTTGAAACTCCTCTATATAATAGGGGGGCGACGAGATGGTCATTGACGCTGCCGCTCTTCTAACCAGCGTTGAAGCTCTAGAGGCGAGATCCTTACGGCACGTCCAAACTTTTGGACCGGAAGGTTCTCTTTCTCTATGAGATCGTAGATTTTTGTTCTTCCTAGATTCAGTGCCTTTCCAACCTGACCAATTGTCCAGAGCTGTAGTTGTGGTGCCGTTTCATTGTGCTGTTCCAATGTGTTTCCTCCTTCCAGCCTTGTGTGTTCTGCCCATTCCATTCAGAGAGAAGTGTTCTTCTGATACAGTGTGATGTTATTGCCATCTCTGAGAGCAGCGTTCATGAATCATCAAGAACACAAGAAAACTGTAACAAATGAAAACTGTTCCTGGGCTGGATGCGATCTGAAAACATCCTGGAGGAATCCAGAAAAGATGGATTTGGAAATGACAAAGGTCTAAGGAACACTTCGATGGGAGTAGCGCATGACGTTTCTTTATGTGGTTTTACCTTCTTTTCCCTCTTGACATGCTCTGTTTTCCCTGTTACTCTTTGATTATGCAATTATGCGTATATAGGCATGATTGCAATGAGGAAAAGAGGTGTCTTGATGGATTTCCCACTCTCACGCGATGAAGTTATCATCTCCCTTCGGTTTGCCCTTGAGCCGATAGACAATATTTTGAATAGTCTTTCCCTGCTGAATGAAACCGAACACCTGACTGGCCTCAATGTATGGGTTATACAAACTGCCGCTTCGCTTACACAGAAACAACTTCAGACGAATCGACTCATCTTTCGGTGGCTGCGCGATGCACTGACTCCTGCAGAAAATGTGTCCGACTTTCCGTCTTACTTGAAACAACTGGCAGAACAGGATCCCTACCAGATAGCAGCAGTGCTACAGAGAGAGATAGATGATTATCGACATTGGAACTATTATATTGACCCTGAGCTCCAGGCAGAGTTTGATGCTTTGCTCAACGATGCACCGGCTATGCAGTATCTGATCGTTTCACATCTTGAAGAGCTATGGAAGACAAAGCTCGCC
This sequence comes from uncultured Chloroflexia bacterium, assembly GCA_963814985.1. Classification (GTDB taxonomy): domain Bacteria; phylum Chloroflexota; class Ktedonobacteria; order Ktedonobacterales; family Ktedonobacteraceae; genus CAWFFV01. Next base: position 20,268 of record CAWFFV010000065.1, read on the forward strand.
GCTGAATGGGCACATGTACAGCGCTCCTTGATCTGGCAGGTTGAGATGTTCACGCTGGTCTCCAAGAGAAGACGATGACTGTTGGGATGGCCCTGAAATCAATCGTATGACGATTATTCCCGGTATGAAATCCCTGAAAATCCGACGAAAGCTGAGGCTAAACTCATTCATACAATCCTAGACTGCTAAAGTAAAGTTTCTAGAAAAAGCCTTTCGTACCCTTACAGGGCGCGAGGACCCATATCGTTACCAATCTGATAACATGAGCGAAGTCAAAGAGGTGATCTTCGTTCCGTCGTGGCATACAGGACAGCATGTCATATCAAGGGGAGAAAGAAGAACGCAACGAGCATCAAACGGTTTTTTAGTGAACCTCCCAATTATGACATTGCGGCTCAGCATTCCGCCCCTATGGGAGGTGGTGAATTGCGGGCGAGGCGAATGCCCTCAGCGATGAGACACGTCTGCGTATTCTTGGGCTGCTTGTCCAACAGAACGAAATGCGCGCCCAGGAAATTATTGAAGCTCTGGAACTCAGTCAGTCAAGTGTCTACCCGACATCTCAAGCACCTTGCCTCTCTCGGATACCTGTATGAACGCAGAGGCGAGGGAGCCAATAAAACGTATCGTCTCAGTTCTTTCTATTTTGCGAAAACAATTCGTGCTCTCGAACAGTTTCTCTCAGGCGAAGATGTACAAGATGTACAAACCCAGGCTTCAACTGAAGGCTACCATGAAACGCTGTCACGAGATCTGAGCCGTTTTCTGGATAAGAGTGGGAGACTGACCATGTGGCCTCCAGCCAGACAGCGAGATAAATTGCTTCTTCTGGAGTATCTCACGAGCTTTTTTGAGCCTGGGCGTCTCTATAGCGAAAAAGAAGTCAATGAGTTAGTGCTGCTTCACAGGGCAATCGCATCTAAATTTGAGGAGGTGATACAATCAATCTAAAAAGCGGGAGACGGTGAGATGGAAGAAAGAGAACTGCGAGACCTGGAAACCATCTTTGCGCAGGTGGAAGATCCGCGTGTGGAACGAACCAAACGGCATCGATTGCGAGATATCATCATTCTGGCGATTTGTGGAGTGATCTGTGGGGCGGAAGGATGGGTAGAGATCGAAGAATTTGGGAAAGCGAAGGAAGCCTGGTTCACCGAATTGCTGAATTTGCCCAACGGGATTCCCTCCCATGATACCTTTGGACGTGTCTTTGCCCTCCTTGATCCCAAACAATTTGAAGCGAGTTTTTTCCAGTGGGTGCAGGGGATCAGCAAAACGGTTCAAGGGGGTGATCGCGATAGATGGCAAGACGCTTCGCCGCTCGCATGATCATGCGGCAGGCAAAAAAGCGCTGCATATGGTGAGTGCTTGGGCGGTGGAAAATCGCCTGGTGTTGGCTCAGTTGGCAACAGAAGAAAAATCGAACGAGATCACCGCGATTCCCGTTCTTTTGCAGCAGTTAGCGTCTGGCAGGCTGTATTGTCACCATTGATGCGATGGGGACCCAAACCAAGATTGCGGAGCAGATTATCGAGCAAGAAGGCGAGTATGCCCTGGCGCTCAAAGAGAACCAAGGGAACCTGTACGAAGAGGTCAAAGCGACGTTTGCGCTGGCCGAGAAAGAGGCATTTGCGAGCGTCCAGGTGAGTCGAGCGCACCGTAGAGAAGGGTCATGGTCGGCTGGAAATCAGGGAGTATTGGACCATCAGTGATCCGGCGATCTTGGCGTATCTTGGATCCCAGAACGCGGTGGAAAGGCTTGCAAGGGATTGGGATGGTGCGAGCCGAACGGCGCATTGATCAAGAGGTCACCAAGGAAACTCGCTACTTCCTCCTCAGTTTCTCCTCGGTGAAAACGTTTGCCTACGCCGTTCGAAGCCACTGGGGGATTGAAAACAGTCTGCATTGGGTGCTTGATGTCGCTTTTCGCGAAGATGAATCACGCGTGAGACTTGGCCATGCAGACGAAAATCTCGCGGTGTTACGCCACATTAGCCTCAATCTGTTGCGTCAGGAACAATCGTCTCGGGTTGGCATCCATGCCAAGCGTCTCAAGGCTGGTTGGGACAACAACTATCTCCAGCGCGTTCTGGATGGGGTTAATTAGATGCGATTGCCCTGTGCTGCTTCATAGCACTTTTAAGATGCAGCGGCTTTACGGCGTGCCTTATGCGAGTACCGCTTCTTGAACCGTAAACGCGATGGTTCACAATACTGGTTGTAAAGGCTATTTGCACCTTATAGTTTATAATACTTGTAATTAATCTATTTACCAATGACTTTTCAGGTTTCCTTCCAGGTAGTTTTCCCATCACGTTCTGCTCATAACCC
>CAWFFV010000066.1:0-9352 GCA_963814985.1 uncultured Chloroflexia bacterium
TATATTTAAGGAGAATATTAATGTTTGGACTTAACCAAACCAAGAGATGCTCATATTGATGAGCGACTACGCACTGAAGCTATGATATGGTTCAGTACAGTGCGATCTAATGGGCATCCACACACTGTACCTGTATGGTTTCTCTGGGATGGTGAGACCATCCTCATTTTTAGTCGACCCTACACCCAGAAAACTTCGTAATCTGCGACACAGCGGCCATGTAATGCTTGCCTTAGATACAGCAAAACAGGGAGGCGATATTGTCATGATCGAAGGGGAGGCAACCTTGCTTGAAGGCACAACGTTTGGCATGAAGATGCCTGTGTTTGCCGAGAAATATGCAAAATTGATAGCCCGTTTAGGACAAACTCCTAATAGCCTGACCAGAATGTATTCAGAGGTCATTCAGGTGATACCCACAAAATTTTTAGGGCATGGTGTGTAACTGAAACGCATCTCTTTTCGTGCCGTCTGTGTAGCACCAGAACAAAATTCTGGAGGATGAAAGCTTTCCTGGTGGCCGGAGAGAAACCCTTTGGGCAGAGGTCTACAATACTTCAAGTATTTTTGCGCAAAAGGAGAAGCAGTTTTATGGCTATACAAGTTCCACACCAGGAGAATGTTGTTGCAATGCTAATTGATGGTAGACCAGTGACTACCAGCGAAACATTTACCGTGTATCATCCCTCAGATGCGCATGTCGTAGCACACGTTGCTAAAGGTACCTCTTCTGAGATTGACATGGCGTTGGCCGTAGCAAGCCGTACATTCAAGTCCTGGTCACAGCAGCCAGCCTATGCCCGTGCGCGTATCCTCACTACAGTCGCTGATCGCTTATCGGCTGATGCCGAGATTTTGGCATACCATGACCACTGAATTTGGCAAGCCTATCACTGAGAGCCGGGTGAAGTTGCTCGTGTCGTTGAATTATTGCAATATGCGGCTGAAGAAGCCAAACGTATTACGGGAGAAACTATCCACTGGAAGCTCTCACGAATGGTGTCGGACGCTTTGGGTTTACACTACGTGAGCCAATAGGCGTTATTGCCGCCATTACGCCCTTTAATTTCCCTTTGGAACTCGTTGCTCACAAAATTGCTCCCGCTATTGGTGTTGGGAATACTGTGGTCTTGAAGCCTGCGAGTGCCACACCGCTGACATCTCTACGCTTTGCACAGCTATTTCTGGAAGCAGGTTTGCCGCCAGGTGTATTGAACGTGGTGACCGCTGGAGGCGCTACTGCCGAACAACTCATTACGGATAGCCGTGTAGCAATGGTAAGTTTTACTGGGAGTGCACCTGTTGAGACGCATTCGGGCACTTGCTGGCCTCAAACGTGTTACCCTGGAACTTGGCTCCAATTCAGCGACCATTGTTCACAGTGATGCTGACATACAAGCCGCAGCTGTCGCTTGTTCTAAGGCTGGCTACGCCTTCGCAGGTCAAGTGTGCATCTCACTGCAACGTATCTACGCTCATCGGGAGATACTCGATGCCTTTCTGAGCAAGTTTGTTCCTCTAGTACAGGCACTGCGTGTGGGTGATCCCTTTGAGCCACACACGGACGTTGGTCCCATGCTCACAGAGAATGAGGCTAAGCGTGCTGAGAACTGGATACACGAAGCGGTGGCACAAGGCGCACAGATCATCTCTGGCGGGACACGTCGTGGAACATTCTTGACACCAACAATTCTTACAAATGTTTCTCCAACCATGCGTGTTGTTTGTGAAGAGGTTTTTGCTCCCATCGTCTCCATAACAGCCTATGATACTTTCGATGAGGCTATTACTCTGGTAAATGAGAGCAAATTCGGTCTCCAGGCAGGGGTTTTCACCAAAGACATCGGGTGTGCATTCAAGGCAGCCAAAGAAATTAACGTTGGTGGTGTGATCATCAATGATACCTGCCGTTATCGCGCTGATCATATGCCATATGGGGGAGTCAAACAGAGCGGTATTGGTCGTGAGGGTGTAAAATATGCAATGGAGGAGATGGCAGAGACCAAGGTGGTGATATTTAATCTCAATACGTGAAACAACCTTGTTTTCCTCTCCTCTAGCTATTTGACTCTCTTCGATGATTACTGTATACTTTGTTCAGGAGTTGTCAGGTGGAGCACATGGCATGTTCTATTTACATTTATTTCACCTGCGCTCTAGCAAAATTCTTAAATGAGGAAAATAGTACAGTGAGCAGAGACGAACAAGAAGATACGACTATTTACAAGGTCGTCCTCAATCACGAGGAGCAATAGGCTCGATATGGCCCGCTGATCGAGAGAATCCTCCTGGCTGGCAAGATGCAGGCAAAAGTGGATTGAAAGCCGAATGTCTTGCTTATATTAAAGAGGTGTGGACAGATATGAGACCTCTCAGTTTACGCAAAAAGATGGAAGAGTCTGCGCGTAATTCATAGTCAGGCCTCTTATGGGAGATGATCTTCTCGTCATTTATCGTGTAGCACAACAACCATATCTTATAAAGAGAAGCTGTTACATATGTTAACTCCACTTCCACCCAGTCCTTGGATGCCTTTTCGTCAGCAGCGGCAGGGGGAGAGTTCTCTTCGTCTCTTCTGTTTTTCCTATGCCGGAGGAAGCGCATCGATTTTTCGGAAATGGCAGAGGGATTTTCCCTCTGATATCGAAGTGTGCCCCATTCAACTCCCAGGACGGGAAAACCTCATCAAGGAAACACCTTTTTCATCCCTTCCAGAACTTATCCAGACGCTGTCAGATGTCCTTCAACCTTTTTGGATAAAAGGTTTGCCCTTTTGGACATAGTCTGGGGGGACTCATCAGTTTTGAGTTTGCCCGCTTCCTGAGAAAAGAATATAACCTCTGTCCTTCTCATTTATTTTTGTCTAGTTGCTCTGAGCCACAGCAGATGGATTAAGATGCAAATCTTTACCGCCTACCCAATGACGAGCTTATTCGTCAGGTCCATCGCCGCTATAATGTATTCCGCTTGAAATACTGAAAACCCCTGAATTTCTGGAACTTTTGCTTCCTATTTTGCGAGCGGACTTTACACTTGTCGGAACCTATGTCTATCAAGCTGAAGAGCCCTTTGGCTGTCCGATTACCGCATTTGGAGGGTTGCAGGATAAAAGCACAACACGCGATAAGATTGCCGCATGGGCTAACCATACACGGAATAGCTTTGCCCTCCATATGCTTCCTGGTGATCATTTCTTCTTGCGTGGTACTCAACAGCAGATAATACAAACCATAACGCAAAACCTCATCTGAGATCAGGAAGGGAGAGGCGCCATTGCCTCTACTTCCACCAGAATACTGGGATCAATTAACTTGCTTACTTCTACCATAGAGGTGGCGGGACGAATTCCCTGAAAGACCTCACCATGAGCACGTCCCACCTCCTCCCAACGAGAAATATCTACAACATAGATACGCGTCTGAACTACATCCTGCAGTGTTGCTCCAACTCTCTGGAGTGCAAGCCTGATGCGCTCCAAAATCTCTTTTGTCTGACCATAGGCATCACCCGGACTCAAAGCTGTTCCATCTGGTCCAGTGGCAGTAGTGCCAGAAACAAAAATGAAATTGCCTGCACGTACTGCTCGTGAGTAGCCTACAAGTGGTTCCCACGGAGAGCCAGACGAGATCAATTGTCTAAACATGTTTAAAACCTTCTCTCGTGAATATTTCCTTACTCTGAGTAGTATATCTCATCAGGAGATATCTGCCACTGCCAACAAAACCTACGAAGCGCCTGTGGCGCTGAGGAATCTGGAAAAGAGACCTGAAATAGTTATAGTTTGAGTGAATGAACAGAGCCAGAGAAACTGAAATTCGTTGCCGGGCAGGATCTTTCGAAGATGAAATAGGTAAAGTGGTCTACCAGGCATTGATTATCAGCAATAGATATGTATATAATAAGAACAAACTTTTTGTTAATGCTATGTAATCCGCATTTCGTAGTCTCGGAGAACACTTTTCGAAGATATTACAAAGTGCCCAGAGAGCAACAGTTTATGCTCGAGAGGCCTACTAAAATTGGATGGCGAGTTTTTATGAAGATAGATTTCGATAACAGCCTTCCTCCACACTTTTTAGATGCCAAAAAACAGGTAAAAGATGTAATAATGCATAAAGACCACTTTCCGAAGGGCGGAATATAGGATGGGATGAGCAAAAAAACTTTTTCAAGGAACGTTATATGCACGATGGACGCTATGCTATTGGGCGACAGATCGGCAACTATCAGCTAATTGCGAAGATCAACAGCGGCGCATATGGTTCGGTGTACCAGGGACGACATTACATATTTGAAGGTGGTCCTGTGGTGGCACTCAAGCGGTTATATGTCGATATCAATTCTCCCGAGCAACAAAAAGAATTTGTTCAAGAGGCGCGTATCCTGCATAAGCTTAAACATCCGCATATTTTAACTATTATTGATGCAGGCATCGCTGAAAGCGTACCTTATCTAGTAATGGAATATATGGCGGGTGGCTCGCTACAGGAGAAGTTCCACCAGCGGGGAGGGCGTCCTTTTGCACTCAAGGAAGCCCTGATCATCCTTTCACAATTAGGGGCAGCGCTACACTATGCACATCAGCATAATGTGGTGCATCGTGATCTCAAGCCTGGCAATATTCTGTTTACCGGACAGGGGAAAGTGTGTCTGGCAGACTTTGGTCTCTCGGTTGTGTTGACAACGGCGAAGACAGGAAATATTGGGCCTCGCGGCACACCATCCTATATGGCTCCAGAACAATTTGAAGGGAAGTTAAGTGCCAAGAGTGATCAATATGCCTTAGGATGCATCTGCTATGAGCTGCTTACGGGCCGGAAGCCGTTTCAGGTACCTAATCCAAGTCTCGAAGCGATGTGGTACCAGCATACGAAAGTTACTCCTACGCCGCCTCGGCAGTTTAACCCGACACTACCTCCTGCTGTAGAACAGGCGATTCTTACGGCTATGGCGAAGGATCGAAATGGACGGTATCGCGATGTCAGTGCATTTTTGAGCGCTCTAGGTGCTGCATCTATGGTGAATGCAGTTCTGCCTACACCACCAGCCATGCCAATAGAACCAATGCGTTCTTTAGCTACAGCCTATTGCATACCATCAGCCACGTCAACAGAGCCAATGCGTTCTTCAGCTACAGCCTATCGCATACCATCAGCCACGTCAACAGAGCCAATGCGTTCTTCAGCTACAGCCTATCGCATACCATCAGCCACGTCAACAGAACTGATGCATTCTTCAACTACAATGAAAAGTGCTGATGCCTATCGCAAGCAGGGGGACGGGTTGAGGAAGCATAAGCGGTATGAACACGCATTGGCAGCTTATGAGCACGCACTACATGTCAACCCCATCCACGCCATGGCTTCCTACGGTAAGGGTCTTGTGCTCTATGAGCTAAAAAGGTACAAGGAAGCTTTGGATGCCTATGAACATGCATCGCGTGTTGATCCCAACAATGCCGAGGCCTACACCAGCAAAGGCCAGGTACTCTATGATCTAAAGAGATATGGGGAAGCTCTGGCGGTCTACCAACAAGCATTGCTGGTCAATCGCCAGGGTTCAGGATAATGTACTCACTGATCTGAAGAGATACAGGGAGGTCCTGGTGGTCTGCAATCATGCAAAATTCTTCATGGCAACCGGGAAACTCAAATTTGTTGCTGAGCAGGGTATTTGGAAGATGAAACAGATGGATCTACCAGCTATTGTCTATCAGCAATAGATGTGTATATTAAAAAAACTTTTTACTGACGTTATATCATAGGTAAGAAGTATTTTCTTCAGGAACGTTATATGCACGATAGAGGCTATGCTATTGGACAACAGATCGGTAACTATCAGCTAATTGCGAAGATCGGCAGTGGCGCATATAGCTCGGTGTACCAGGGACGACATTACATATTTGAAGGTGGTCCTGTGGTGGCACTCAAGCTGTTATATGCCGATATCAATTCACCTGAGCAACAAAGAGAATTTGTTCAAGAGGCGCGTATCCTGCATAAGCTCAAGCATCTGCATATTCTACCCATTATTGATGCAGGCATCGCTGAGGACATACCCTATCTGGTGATGGAATATATGGCTGGCGGCTCGCTGCAAGAGAAGATCCGCCAGCGGGCGGGGCGTCCTTTTGCGCTCAAGGAGGCGTTGATTATTCTCTCACAATTAGGGGCAGCGTTGCACTACGCACACCAGCAGAATATAGTGCACCGCGATCTCAAGCCTGGTAATGTTCTGTTTACCGAGCGGGAGGAAGTGCGTCTGGCGGACTTTGGTCTCTCGGTCATATTAGTAACGGCGAGGACAGGGAATGTTGGAGCTCGCGGCACACCATCCTATATGGCCCCAGAGCAATTTGAAGGGAAGTTAAGTACCAAGAGCGATCAATATGCCTTAGGCTGTATTGCCTATGAAATTCTTACGGGTAGGAGACCATTCCATACGTCTCATCCGACATCAAGGCGATGTGGTACCAACATACGAAAGTTGCCCCTATACCGCCTCGACAGTTCAACCCGGAACTACCTTATGCAGTCGAACAGGCGATTCTTACAGCTATGGCAAAGGATCGGAATGAGCGGCATCGCGATGTCAGTGCGTTTTTGGAAGCTCTGAGTGCTGCACCTGTGACGAATATAGTTCTGCCTACGCCGCCAACTATGATGCCAGCTACACCATCAGCTATACCGATAGAACCGATGCGTTTAGCCACAATGAAAAGAGCTGAAGCCTATTACAGGCGGGGGGATGGGTTGAGGAAGCGCAAGAAATATGAACACGCATTGGCAGCTTATGAGCACGCACTACATGTGAACCCCATCCACGCCATGGCTTCCTATGGTAAGGGCCTTGTGCTCTACGGTCTGAAAAGGTACGAGGAAGCCCTGGAAGCCTATGAACATGCATTGCGCATTGATCCCAACAATGTTGAGGTCTACACCAGCAAAGGCCAGGTACTCTATGATCTAAAGAGATATGGGGAAGCTCTGGCGGTCTACCAACAAGCATTGCTGGTCAATCGCCAGGGTTCAGGATAGTTATATGCACGATAGAGGCTATGCTATTGGACAACAGATCGGTAACTATCAGCTAATTGCGAAGATCGGCAGTGGCGCATATAGCTCGGTGTACCAGGGACGACATTACATATTTGAAGGTGGTCCTGTGGTGGCACTCAAGCTGTTATATGCCGATATCAATTCACCTGAGCAACAAAGAGAATTTGTTCAAGAGGCGCGTATCCTGCATAAGCTCAAGCATCCGCATATTCTACCCATTATTGATGCAGGCATCGCTGAGGACATACCCTATCTGGTGATGGAATATATGGCTGGCGGCTCGCTGCAAGAGAAGATCCGCCAGCGGGCAGGGCGTCCTTTTGCGCTCAAGGAGGCGTTGATTATTCTCTCACAATTAGGGGCAGCGTTGCACTACGCACACCAGCAGAATATAGTGCGCCGCGATCTCAAGCCTGGTAATGTTCTGTTTACCGAGCGGGAGGAAGTGCGTCTGGCGGACTTTGGTCTCTCGGTCATATTAGTAACGGCGAGGACAGGGAATGTTGGAGCTCGCGGCACACCATCCTATATGGCCCCAGAGCAATTTGAAGGGAAGTTAAGTACCAAGAGTGATCAATATGCCTTAGGCTGTATTGCCTACGGAAATTCTTACGGGTAGGAGACCATTCCATACGTCTCATCCGAGCATTGAGGCGATGTGGTACCAACATACGAAAGTTGCCCCTATACCGCTTCGACAGTTCAACCCGGAACTACCTTATGCAGTCGAACAGGCGATTCTACAGCTATGGCAAAGGATCGGAATGAGCGGCATCGCGATGTCAGTGCGTTTTGGAAGCTCTGAGTGCTGCACCTATGACGAATATAGTTCTGCCTACGCCGCCAACTATGATGCCAGCTACACCATCAGCTATACCGATAGAACCGATGCGTTTAGCCACAATGAAAAGAGCTGAAGCCTATTACAGGCGGGGGGATGGGTTGAGGAAGCGCAAGAAATATGAACACGCATTGGCAGCTTATGAGCACGCACTACATGTCAACCCCATCCACGCCATGGCTTCCTATGGTAAGGGCCTTGTGCTCTACGGTCTGAAAAGGTACGAGGAAGCCCTGGCTGCCTATGAACATGCATTGCGCATTGATCCCAACAATGTCGAGGTCTACACCAGCAAAGGCCAGGTACTCTATGATCTGGAGAGATATGAGGAAGCTCTGGCAGCCTATGAATACATATTGCGCATCGATCCCGACAATGCCAAGATCTACATGAGCAAGGGTGAAGTACTTGCCGATCTGCATCGGTACGAGGAAGCCCTGGCTGCCTACGAACAAGCATCGCTGATCAATCGCCTGGATCTAGAGTAATGTGCTCTTTGATCTGCATCGATATGAGGAAGCCCTTGTTGCGAAAAGTACTCTTTAGTACATGAGGTGACTCGCTGTGCGTATTTTATTTGTGACTCCCTATGTGCCTTCTCGTATCCGGATAAGACCTTTTCATTTGATACAAGCACTTGCGACTTCGCATGAAATCTCACTTGTCTCACTACTATGTGACAAACATGAAGAAGAGTGGGTGCATGAGGTGTCAGAATATTGTACTTCTGTTGACCTCGTACCTCTTCCCAGGTGGCAAGCATATGCGAATTGTCTGAGAGCACTTTCCTCGTTGCTGCCCTTGCGTGTAGCTTATTATCAATCCTTAGCCTTTGTACAACGTATCCAGGAGGTAATTCAGAAGCAGAAGATTGAAGTCGTACATGGCGAGTTAATCAAGGTTGTCCCTGCATTACACAATCTTGACACAGGAAAATATTCCGATCCTCTATGATTTTGTTGACTGCATCTCCTCGTATTTACAGCAGCAGTGGAGTTCGTCTTGCAATCCGTTGCACAAAGCTTTTGTCTATACCGAACTGAAAAAGATGAGGCGCTATGAACAGCGTTCCATGGCGGTATTTGATCAGGCCATCATTACTTCTGCCCATGATCGCAATTGCTTGATAGAGTCAGGCGAACAACCAGAGCATATTCAAGTTGTACCAAATGGCGTAGATATGGAATATTTTTATCCTCCAATAATGCCAAGAGACTGTGATTCACTTGTTTTCTGTGCTAAAATGGACTACTACCCTAATTCGCAGGCTATCCTGCATTTTTGTCGTGAGGTACTACCACGGGTTTGGGAGCGCCGACCGCAAGTACGCCTCACTATTGTTGGCAATAATCCGCCACAGGCGGTGCGTGGCCTGAATGCAGATCAGCGCATTATTGTTACAGGTCATGTGCCGGACATTCGACCCTATCTTGGAAAAGCCTCACTTGCTCTA
>CAWFFV010000067.1:0-9408 GCA_963814985.1 uncultured Chloroflexia bacterium
GTTTTTGGAAAAGAGTTTTTGCGATCCCAGGAAATTCCCCAAATTTCCCGCCTCGCACTCTGGCAGGAGTGGCTACCCACCCCTGCACCGCGGCTTTCATCCGAAAATTTGGCCAGCTTTCAAAGCCAGGGTTGTGTCGCCTGAGCTTCTGAGCTTGTCGCTCAAGATAGCCGCAATATGGCTTGAGTCTTCCTGTTACCATAGCAACGTAGTCAACATCCCTTCATATAATCGTACAGCCGGGATTAGCAGCTATCCCCTCACTGACTTCTACCTTCCCATCAACAATATTGACGTACCAATTACCACCCTGGTCTCCAGTAATCTCGAACTGATAGAGTGCTGTGATGCCTGCAGTCCTCTGTGGCTCGTGTGCCAGCCAATAGCCAAGCCCGTTAAAAATATCGCGTGGCGTCTTGGTTTCTCCTTAGTCGGCAATCCCAATTTAGCCAGTATATACTCGTCCAGACCTTCCAGATTGCGTACCCCATGCACACCTGAGACCAGATAGACAAAATCACGGCGAGCAGCCATTTCTGCATAAGGGTTAACGATTTCCTTGGCTCGCTGCCAGTACTGTTCTTTCTCTCTCTTCATCGTAGAAATAGTGCACAAATGAAAGAATAGGATCGAGGAAATCCTTATATGTTCTTATCGTAATAGTTCAAATAGCTCTTGTTCTCGCTCTGGCTGCTTCAAGACACTGTCGATGATCCTGGCAGCCATATTCGCACTGTTCATAGCCAGGAAGATGCCCGCAGAAAACAGTGGATCAACGAAAGTTGCGGCGTCACCAACGAGGAGAAAACCTGGGCCGTAGAACTGCTTACTTTGATAGGACCAGTCACGAGCGGTGCGGAACCCGCTCACACGTGTGGCCGAAGCCAGAAGACGCCTGGTGTCCACCGATTTATCAATTATCCGCAAGAATGTTTGTTCCAGGTTCTCGCGACCGCTCCACATTGGACACGGGAGTAACCCATCCGACGCTATGTGTGCCATCATGCAGAGGGAATAACCCAGATCCAACCATCCAAAACGTTCTCGGTCAGGATGTTCCCTTTTTTCTCGCCGTCTAAAGTAGAGACCACCCTGATAGTATGCCCAGACTGCGATGTTCTTGAGTTGTTCGTCCCACTTAATCCACTTATGCTTACGAGCCAGAAGTGTCGATTGGCCGCTGGCGTCCACCACTAAGCTGGCCCGCACTGTGGTCGCGGGACCCCCACCTGCCTTTGTATATGTAAAGCCGACACAGCGCTCACCTTCAAAGACAGCGTCCACGACTTGCGTATCTTCCAGAACGGTAGCTCCCAGAGCGGCGTGCATTCTTCAGCAACAGGTAGTCAAACTCAGAACGTACCACCTGGAACGAATGTCTCAAATGGTCCTCCTTCACTGAAGGAGAACGACCATAGATTCGTGTCCCCGCCCCCACCGCAACGAATTTCCGAACTTTTTCGGTAAAGCCAAAGCGTGCGACTTCGTCAAATATACCCAGTTCCTTAAGCGTTGGCTGTGTTCCTGGCACCAACGATTCCCCAATGTGGTAGCGCGGAAACTTCTCTCGTTCTACCACCAGCACCCGATATCCTCGTTTCGCCAGTAATCCAGCTGTGGTAGAGCCTGCAGGGCCGGCTCCAATAATCGCAACATCATATTTTTCGGACATGGATGTGTCTCCTTCTGAGATCAAATTTGTACATTTTTAGTGAACATAAGTAATTTGACTGTGGAAAATAGCCAAATTTCTATATAGAGAACTATTGATCAATATCATGCCATATTTGGTAACAAATTGTAAAGGTTGCCTGATTTTGGACTATATTCTGTGTAGTATTTGAGTTTGCCGATTGTGCCAGGAAACAGCGCTTTAGACTATTTCGTCGAGATACGCCAGGACGCACATGCTTCATTCTACCTGCATGAGTGCTCTCTTCAAATGCTCTAAAGATGTATTGCCGCCAGAAAAAACAATCCCGACTTTCTTATTAGCCAGTTCTTCGCGTAAATGATAAGCAGCGGCAAGCGATGCAGCTCCAGCGGCCTCTGCCAGTGTATGGGCACGCTCGATCATCCAGACCATTGCCCGCATAATATCCTCCTCACTGACAAGTACAAAATCGTGTAATCCTTCCCACATGATGCTTTGCGGAAGTTCAAAGGCTATCCCAGTTGCCAACCCTTCGGCAAACGTTCGATTGGGCGCAGTCACTAAAGACCGTTCCTGCCAGGAGTCATAGGCGGCGGTGATGCCTCGGACTGCACTCCGATTACACGAATAGATGGGTTAACAGCATTTGCAACAATGCAAGCGCCAGCTACACCCGTTCCACCACCCACAGGAACAATTATCACAGCTAGCTCTGGCTCATCCTCCAACATTTCTAGCGTGCACGTGGCGACACCGGCGATCAGTAGAGATTCATCGCCGGAATGAATGTAGCGGTAACCATACTGGTGTGCCAGAGACTCACAAAACAGTTTGGCCTCATCGTAGTTTGCCCCATGCAAAATCACCTCGGCTCCCATCCCCTGTATAGCGGCAACCTTCCCAGGATTTGCTCCCTCCGGCACCACAATCCGTGCTTGAATGCCAAATAAACGAGCAGCGTAAGCCACGGACTGCCCATGATTGCCCGTCGAGGCTGCTACTACACCCCGTTCCCACTCATTTGGAGTGAGTTGAGAGATCAGGTTGATCCCTCCACGTACCTTGAAAGCCCCTACAGGCTGATAGTTTTCATGTTTGATATACACCTTAGTGCCAATTAACGCATCAATGGCAGGATAGCGGTGCAAAGGCGTACGTGCCAGGTAGGGACGAATGCATCGTTGAGCCAGTAAAACATCTGTAAATTGAGGAATTTGCATCTTACTCATTGCTCTCTTTCTTACACACACGAATGGGAAGCTCTAGTATAGGATATCACGTCTTAGGGATGTGGTGCTCATCCAAATATAGATATGTCTCGCTTGTGTGCAGATAATAGACAGAGTATGATATAGAGAGGTAATGTAGAGAGGGATGAGTGGGGAAGAATGAATTAACAACCTTACGATAGTTCAATGAAAGCTATTTTTTAAAGAGGATGCGGGCTAATATCTTGCCGCAATCTGTTACCGGGAGCCACTTTGATCTGACGTACTCTATATCGAAGTATCTTCGGTTAACCATACGTGTAGATCGCGTTTATCGTATCCAGTACCGGGGGAAACCTCATATCTTCCATCTGGAATTTCAAGCCAGCTCTGACGAAGAGATGGCATACCGTTTACTGGCCTATCACGCAGGATTATGGCGAGATTACAGGCAGCCAGTAATTTCGATGATTGTTTACCTCTTTCGATCAAGCATAGTAGATTTGCCATTACGGGAGATCGGTGAACATGGGGAAATACTGACCTTTCATTTTCTTGTATTGGCGTTGTGGACATTAGATGCACGACAGTATGTACAAGAGCATGCCATTAGCATGTATACGTTGTTGCCACGCGATGAAAAATGCGCACGCTGAAGTCCTACTGCAAGCGATAGACGAGTTAGTTGAGCATTATCAGGATAGCGAAGCGAAGTTAGCACGGCAACTCTTGTGGCTCAGTACCTTCTTGCGACGAGCAGAGACGGTGACGCCACAGGATAAGCAGAAAGTGGAGGATCGTTTGAATACATTTGAGCACCTGTTAGAACAGGATGAGTATGTCCAGAAGCAGAGAGCATTGGGCCACGAAGAAGGGAGAAACAGAAGGAGAAATACTAGCATTACAAAAAATGCTTGTAAATATTGTGAGTAAGCGTTTCCCTACTTTGAAAGAATTAGCGCAAAAGCGAGTAGAATGCACAAAGCAGGTAGATGCATTATATGAGATTACCTCACTTCTGGCCGTTGCTCCTGATGAAGCCACTGTACGCTTAATACTGACTTCTCAACCCATGGCGCACTAGCTACAAGAACAACCCTGCTGATTGTAGAGTAATGCTTATTCTCATCCTACAATCAGTAGGGCTATTCCTCATATGCCATTCTAAAAGATGACTATTCAGGTTCCCTGCCACTACGGGGCTCTTGTTTTATGTGGATTGCGGTGTTTGCGCCGCAAACACCGCAATCCACATAAAACAACCTGCGAAGCGCCGTAGGCGCTGAGGAATCAGGGAAAGGGAATCTGAATAGTTACCCTAAAGGAAGCGTTGGAATTGCTGACGCATAAGGCCATAGCGTTCAGCAAAGCGCTTGAGATTGAGGTTGAGATAGGGAGGATGACCTATGCGCGGCAATATCTCTCGACAGGCAGTATCCAATCCATCCAGTGTAATCACTTTCTGCTGAAGCAAGAGCTTGATATCCATCAGGTCACGATCCGCCCCTCGTGCCACTTTGCTGAGAGCGAGACTATAAAAGTCAAAATAGAAGATATCGACTGACCCGGAGCGTCCAACGTACCTGGATTGTGTCGTCCATTGTGTGGGAAGAGGAATGAGATCAGCAGGTGAGGCAAGCTCAACACCGATCTGCATTTGATCCAAAACACGTTGAATTGCGTTCAGCATTTCATCCTGGTCTGTCGTGTCCAGCACAACCTCTATATTTATAGTTCCATTCATCGTCCCATTCATAGCTCCACCAGGACGAGTTCCCATGTGGATCAAAGCTGTCTCTCCTGAAAGATACAGGCGTGCGGGTTTGCGCATGGCTTGACCAACAGACGTGAGGAATTTGTCAATCTCAGCTTTTCCTATGCCTTGTGGCATGGATATCCCACGTCCTTGCTCGCCCGTGCTGTCTCCTTTCCAGAGATCCAGGGCCGCAATAGGAGTTTCTGCCTGACGATGCTTTGGCTCTTCCTGAAGCAAAAGATGATCGACATGCTTTTGCCAATCAGCGATAAGGTCCAGGGGCCAGCCATGCCGTCGTTGTTCTATTTCCTGCAATGCCTGCAAACCCACTTCCCCATACTGGGTGGCAGGTGGAGGTAACAGGCGACCTTCCCATAGGTAAGCAAATTGCTGCTCAGGAAAGGCCGGTACACGCCCAAGGGCCATCGTCAAGCGAAATGACCACTGCCGTTGCAGATAGATAGTTGCCAGTGTCAAAACCGCGATTTGCTCGGCAAAAGCGGGATCACATGTATTGTAAGCTTCGAGTACTGCATCAGCTAACTCAGGATGCAACAAAAAGAGAGCGATGCTTGCATTATGCACCGGTGCATACTCGCATTGAGCCAGGCGTATTACCAACTCAGTAGCAGGCAACGGACTTGTCGGGTGTGGCTCACCCATCAGATAGTCGATCCCCCAGGCACGTAGTGAGTTGATTAAGCGTTTAAGTTCTTGATCATAAGATTGATTTTGAGATAAAGCAGGTTGCCTACTTGGATTGGCACTCACCATATTTACTCCGATCTATCAAAACATCCTTGTCTCCAGTAGAAGCTATTCTACCTGAGAAAACTTCATTTCATCATTTTAAGCTACCCAAACGTCCCCCATTACCCTTCTCATCTTACAATATTGACATCTCATCTATTTCCTTGTAAATTTCAAATGTATTTGCGTCTATATACTAAAGGCCAAAGATTACGTGAGAAAGCGGTGTGAAAAATGGTAGAACCTATCTCTCTTGCAGTTACAACGGGTGTCGTCGTTACATACCTCACTAAAAATGCCCCCTCCTGGTTAGAGAGCATTCTGGTGCTCTTTTTGATAAAGGGAAAGAATTCATTGTCGAAAAAGGTACCGGCTATGGGCGTAACCGTCTGCACCTGGACGAAAAAGAACAGCAGCGCCACCTGGAACTGGTCCTGAAAAATGCAGTTGAAAGAGGGTTGAAGACATTTCAGACGCTTGAAGAACGAGATCAATATCGCAACATTCTTACTGTGCTTTCCGAACCAGGCCCCCAGAGTGACAGACTTCGCCGTGAAGCACTGCGCCTTATCACCATCTCTGATACTCCCAATTTAATAGAACTGAACGAAGCATACAACCGCTCACTACGTACACGTAGCCTCTCACAGCCGACACCGCCTGCTGAGGTAGATGCTGCACCTTATCTGAGTAGCTTTTTTGACGCGCTCATAGCGGAATTGTATGTTGACCCCTTCTTCAAGCAACAGATGAGCGATGCAATCAAGTTACGTGCCGATATGGGTATACAACGTTCCCTGGGAGAAGTTGTCACTACGCTTCGTCAGATTAACGAGAATCTGGTAGATCATTACACACCAGAGCAGTTTGCACGAGATGTGGAAGTATACACCGCCCACATCGAGCGAACATTGCACTATCTCAAGCTTGTTGGCGTTGTACCCAAAGATCGCGGCGAGAAGAATACAGATCCCGAACTCAACGGTATCTTTGTGCCATTACGCATAGCTCTACAGGACCGAACATTCTCACTAGCAGAGAAGCAGGACTCAATTCTGGCCTTACTTGGGCTGTATCCCTACATTGTTCTGCTTGGTGGTCCTGGTTCCGGCAAATCAACAGTGACACGTCACCTGGCCTGGAGTCATGCCGTAGCCAATCAGTCAGACTTTTCAATACCAGACCTCCCTCTTCTTTCAGGGAATCCTCTACCACTGCGCATCGAACTGCGTCGCCTTACCGAAGATCGCAGACAGCACCCTGACTATAATTTTTTATCTTACACTACTGAGGTTCTGTTAGGGCGAGAAGGCGTTAAAATTAACTCTCAGATGTTCCAGGAGTTGCTTGAACGCAGAACCATGCTCTTGCTCTTTGACGGCCTCGACGAAGTGGCGACTCTGGATGAGCGCCGCAGGCTCATTGAGGAGATAGAGCATTTTGCGCTATGCTATCCAGGCAATCGTATCATCGTCACCTCACGCCCGGTTGGCTATGAACTTGCGCGCTTCTCTAACCAATGGTTTGCCCATGCCCAGGTGCAGGAATTTGACGATACACAAATTCAGCAGTTTTTAGAGCGATGGTACACCCATGTGTTGAAATTATCTCCTATTCCATACGATGACCAGCAAGAGCTAGAGACACTACTCATGACGTTGAAGGGGAATGGCAGACTACATAAGCTAGCTGAGAATCCCTTACTTCTTAGCGTAATTACGGCATTGCACCGCTACGAACGCCTTCCCGATAGAAGAGTGCTTGTTTATGACCGCTGTGCGGACCTTTTACTAGAAACCTGGGCTAAACTCAAAGGAACGGATGTCCGCTGGAAAGATATGAAGATGGTCAAAGAGGATCAGTATGCATGTATCGCACATCTTGGTTTCGTTTTGCATGAGCGTTCACAAGAGAAGAAAGACAGTGACACGGAAGAATATCAGGAAGATCAGGATACATCGACAGAGGATATTGCTAGCGATGTATCTGCCAGATTTATGTTGCGGGAAATTGAAGCATTTCTTCGTAGTCAAAAATTGATTACGGGAGTGGCAGAACAACGTGCAGAGGCAAAACGCTTTTTTGAACTTATGCAAGTAGAAGCTGGATTGATTGTTGAACGTGGAACAGGTGAGGAGAATGAGGCACTATATGGTTTTGTACATCGAACTTTCCAGGAGTACTTTGCTGCAACTGATGTCCATGAGCGTTACCAACAAAAAGAAAATCCTAAAATCATCAGCCAATTTCTGAAAGAGCACCTGCATGACCCACACTGGCGTGAAGTAATACTGCTCCTGTTAGGGAAACTTAAGCGTGTACCTGTAACAACCCAGTTACGCCAGATTTTGGAAGGCAAGATTAAGAGTCGTCTCAGTCAGTATACTGAGATCGTACAGCAAGATCTATTCTTTGTTTGTAATTGCCTGGCAGAGGAAATAGCCGTTGAAAATGTCCTGGCTGAACTTGTTGTTTCACGCTTAAGCAAAGTAGTAAAAACCTCTCCTTTTCCATCACAACGCAAAGAGGCCTTATATTACCTTGGCGAATTGATGCAGACACGCCAATATGCATCGTTGGGACGAAAAGAACTGCTAGTTTTGGCTGCTAAAGATAACATTTTAGATATATCTACCAGGATATATGTGGTTCAAATTTTGTACCTCAAAAGCCGGAAAGGAGTGCAAGAACAGCAACACGCTATCCAGATACTCTCGGATTTGGTGCAGTGCATTAACTTCTCTGTAGAGCAAGTTATTCAAACTACTGAAGATCTCTCTATGTCCCCTGGTTCTGACCAACAGTGCTTGGCTCTCCAGATGTTCCTCCAACTTGCGCACCGTCCTGATCTCTCCACACAGCAAGCCTTCCAAATAGCTGAAATTCTCTATTTGTTTAGTTCTGAAGGCTCCGAAGAACGAGACTTTGCCACCCGGAAATTGTTCCAACTTATGCAAAGCCCCGACCTCCCCATCAGACAAGCCATTGAGATCACTGGGGGCCTCATTTTTGCAGCACCTGAGGGACATAACGACCGACTCTTTGCCACTCAAATGCTTTTACAACTCATCCGACGTCCTGATCTCTCCACAGAGCAAACTATCCAATTAGCTCGGAATCTCTATTTGTCCAGTTTTGAAAACTCCGAGGAAGAGCGATTAGCCATCCAGATGCTTCTC
The DNA here is from genome assembly GCA_963814985.1 of uncultured Chloroflexia bacterium. Lineage (GTDB taxonomy): Bacteria > Chloroflexota > Ktedonobacteria > Ktedonobacterales > Ktedonobacteraceae > CAWFFV01. The sequence continues at coordinate 8,548 of CAWFFV010000067.1, forward strand.
CAGATTGTACAAAACCCAGATCTTCCCTTTGAGCAAGTCATCTTAGCTACCCAGGCTCTCTATGAGTCGAGTCCTAAAAACTCTGCTGAACAACACGATGCTACCCAAACACTACTTCAGCTTGCGCACCATTCGGATCTCTCTATTGAGCAAGCTATTCGGGTAGCCCAAGCTCTCTATGAGTCGAGTCCTGAAAACTCTGATGAAGAGTGCCATGCCACCCAAATGCTGCTTCAGCTTGCGCGTCGTTCGGATCTCTCCATTGAGCAAACCATTCAAGTAGCTCAAGCTCTCTATGAGTCGAGTCCTGAAAACTCTGATGAACGACACGGTGCTACCCGAATACTACTTCAGCTTGCGCGTCGTTCGGATCTCTCCATTGATCAAACCATTCAGGTAGCTCAGGCTCTCTATGAATCTAGGTCTGGAAAATCCGAACGACAGCTCTCTATCCAGTTACTCTTACGACTGACACAAAATAAAAGTCTCATCAATGAACAAAGGAAGCAAGCTATCAAGGAAATTATTAGTAAAGTACAAGTTAGCTACACAGAAAAGGCAGAGGCTGTACAAGTACTATTCGATATACTTGAAGGAAAAGCGGCCTGCCAATATCTCGAAAAATATTGGGAGCAAACCGCTCTCTCTACCAATTCAGAGATATCAGAAATAACCTCCATTATGAAGCTTGCCCAAAATGACAAGTTACCAAGTAGGATTTGTGATGATGCGTACGGAGCACTACGCCAAGTGGTTCCCCAATTCGACAAGATCACTCTCTGACTTTTGCCTTACCCCCACTACTTACGCTAAATGGACACAACAGTCAGATAAGCGGAATAGACAAATGGCCTACGCGAT
>CAWFFV010000068.1:0-7351 GCA_963814985.1 uncultured Chloroflexia bacterium
AAACATGAGTCATCTCGGTAACTATTCAGGTACCCTCGCCACCTGCGGTGGCTCGCTCTTGTTTTATGCGGGTTGCGTGTTTGCGCCGCAAACACGCAACCCACATAAAACAACCTGCGAAGCGCCGTAGGCGCTGAGGAATCAGAAAAAGGGACCTGAATAGTTACCGGGATGACTCACTCTAGTGCAGGCGTATTTCCGAAAATACGTGCTGCACCCAATGTTGGCGCAGCCCAACGGACAGCATTAGTAATCACTCGCTGTACCTCCGGATGATGATAGGTCGGCAATGTCTCATGGCCAGGACGGAAGTAGAAGATCTTGCCACGCCCTCGCGTATAACAGCAACCACTGCGAAATATTTCACCCCCCACTAAACCAACTCACGAAGACCAGAGTTTCCGGCGGTGGTACATCAAAATGTTCACCATACATTTCTTCATGCTCTATCTCAAAGTACTCACCCAGTCCCTCTGTGATAGGATGCCCTGGCGCAACAACCCAAAGACGCTCATGATCATCTGCTTCACGCCACTTGAGATTACAACTTGTTCCCATTAAACGCTTGAATAGCTTCGAGAAGTGACCCGAATGGAGCACGATCAGCCCCATACCATCTAATACACGTTGTTGCACTCGTGCTTATTACCTCATCGCTTACCTCACTATGAGCAAGATGCCCCCACCAGGTAAGAACATCTGTGGTATTAAGGATCTCAGCAGAGAGTCCATGCTCAGGCTCATCAAGCGTTGCCGTACGTACCTGAAATCCGGCTTTACGTAAGGGTACTGCCAACGCCCCATGAATTCCTTCAGGATAAATAGCAGCTACTCTTTCATTTCTTTGCTCATGGCGATTTTCATTCCATACGGTGACACGTATATCAGACATCAACAGTCCATCCTTCTCACTAGACGAGAGCTTATGCTGCTCTCCAGGCTTCTAATGTTCGAAAGTCTACACGATATTTCCCTCTTATGTCGAGAGCTATCGGAAGAATAACCTTAAAGCTATCTTGATAAAACGCAAGAGGATTGGCAGCAAATTTGTTAATGGAAGAGAAACAGCGGGGCATGTTAGTACTCCCTGCTGGCAGGACAGGAGAACATGTAACGTTTTTCTGGTTGTAACGATCCTGTAGTGAGATCTCTAAAACTGCCATTGTAAAGGATGCTTTTATGCAACATAGTTTGTGTCGATCTGCTTCTCTTGCCGATGACACTCCTATTGCGCGCGTGTATCAACTGGCATGCAATGTCTCTTCTGGCCTATGTACGACAACATGTGCCATCGCGAGAAGATGCTGAAGATATCGTGGTTGAGGTTTTCATTGCAGCGCTGGAACAGGGGAACACCTCGCTCTTTGCATCCAATGAGCAGGAGCAACTGGCCTGGTTGCGGCGCGTCGCCTATCACAAATGTATTGACCAACATCGTCGTTCGGTCCGTCGGCCCACTGTTGCAGTAGAAGCTGTTGCGGAAACGCTCTTCGTGGATGAGCACCTGAGTCCAGACCAGGTTGCGCTCCGTCACGAAGAAGATGCATTGCTCACTGCACGACTGAGCCAACTGCCCGAACACTATCAAACTATCGTACAGCTTCGTTTCGCCAACGGTCTTCGCTGCACTGAGATCAGTCGTCTCCTCAACAAGAGTGAGGGGGCTATTCGCGTCTTGCTTTCCCGCGCCCTCAATCGCCTGCGCGACATCTATAGTAGACAACCGGAGGAGGAGAGTAATGAACCAGGATGATGCCTTTATGCCTGAGAGTGTCGAGGAGCAAATCGACCAGCTCACCTACTCTCGCACGAGGAGCCATGGTCTCCCAACGCTCAGGTGATCCAGCAGTTACATGCACACTACGAGGCGGATAAACGCTCTACAGAGCAAATGTGGGAACGGCTGACACAGCATGTGACTGAACATACTATCACGATGCAATCAGATGAAAGATCACGAGGACCATTGAACGGAACCCATAAGGAAAGAATTCAACCGATGCAACTAGAAGTACCCTCCGTCAAACGGAAAAGCTCGCTTCGGCTCGGAATGATCGCAGCCGTTTTCTTCACGTCTCTGATCGTCGGCAGTTTGCTTCTACTCCTGCAAGCTGGGCACTCCAGTCAGACTAGTTCCCAACCTCCTGCCAGCCCAGCTTGCTCTCAATACTATAGTGGTCAGGACGGTTCCCAATTGAAGAATACTGTATCATCTCATGGCCTCTACCTTAGCAAAGTGGGGGGAGTTGAAAAGATCGACCCTCAGACGTGCAAATCCGTCTGGCACACATCCATCCCATCAACAGACCCTCGGTCCGATGTCGGCACACCCACCGTCATAGGCGATACAGTCTATGTCGTCTCGGATCGGCTCTTTGCGTTAGATACAAGAAATGGTCACATACGCTGGTCCCATGCAGACATGAGCTGGCCATTTCGGGCCGATGGTTTGCTCTACGCAGAAAATGGTGTGATCACTCCTACTGCCCTCCTTGCACTCAACCCCTCTGATGGAACTATCAAGGCCACCTATCAGGCACCCGCAGGAGGATGGAACTTGCCAGTAGTAGCCAATGGTATCCTTTACTACACAACAACAACTGGCATCTCTGCAATGAGACTCTCCGACAAGGTGCCCGTCTGGCATCAGCCGATTGCCTCCAATCAGTTACTGGAGGGTCTCCAGGTGAAAAATGGCATCGTATACACCCAGGTCCTGATCATAGGTGGTCAGTGGGCGCAATCAGATAGCATTCGATGCCAGGGCAGGTGAAAAACTCTGGGAGTCACCCATCATACCTGATGGAGTAAGAGTGCCAACGATCACTGATACTACCATTTATGTTGACTCGCCCAACGGGACTCTCGATGCTTTCAATGCTCATAACGGCAAGCTCCTCTGGCATCAGAAGATCAACCTGGGTGGCAATATTCTGATCAACTCAGATACATTGTATATTGTATACCAGACCAAAAATGAAGAAGGTTCAACAGGAATTGCTGCGCTGAAAGCCGCTGATGGGACACCTCTCTGGCAGGAAAGTGTAGCCTGGCAGACAGGGAGATTTTCCACTGGGCTTACAAGATGGTGTTCTCTATACCCAATTTAACAACGGCACCAGGAGTGAGATAAATGCCTTCAAGGCCAGCAATGGCGCACAGCTCTGGCACATGCCATTCGGGAATAACATGTGCCAGGCCACCTTCGCCTGATCTCACCAGACTTGATGTGTTCTTTGTAGTAATGATGAGATAACCATACCTGTGGAGTGGGCACGCAAAGCGCGTGCTCACTCTGGCGAGAGGAGATAGCAGAGCATGTTCCCATTCACGCCAATTGGCTCCCACACTCATAACAGAAACGGCTCCCTTCGAGTTCGGGTTGCAACGTTCCACACTGCGAACATATGCGTACAAGCGATGTGCCACAATACACACAATGCTTCCAATTCGCTTGCGTTTTTTTGCGTACAAGAGGGACAATGTGGCACCAATATATGTATTATCTGATCACAGACGTATCTACACTGAAGTTTGAGTGACAAACCGTAAATATTGTACACTAAACACGAGCTACCCAATTCGTAATTATACACATCACCCGCTTTATGGCTATAGGAAATATACATCATCACAATTCCATCAGGTGATAATGGTTAAGAGATCTACTCCAAAGGAGGAAAAGATGTCACAAATTAAGGGACCAGCGCTGTTTCTAGCACAGTTTGTTCAGGATATTCCCCCCTACAACACACTGGAAAGTATTACTCAATGGGCCAAAGATCTGGGATTTCTCGGGTACAAATCCCCTCCTGGGATAGTCGTCTGATTGATCTAAATCAGGCGGCACAATTAAAACAGTACTGCGACGACCTGAAGGGACGTTGCAATGGGCTGGCGGTAATTGAAATCTTTACACATCTCCAGGGCCAACTTGTAGCTGTACATCCGGCATACGACATTCAGTTCAACGCTTTTGCCCCCAAAGAATTGCACGATAATCCAAAAGCCAGACAGGAGTGGGCTGTCAGCGAGGTAATCAAAGCTATCAAGGCCTCAAGCAAACCTCGATTGAGCGCTATGCCCACATTTTCTGCAGCACACTGACGGCATACGCATGTATTCCTGGCCGCAGCGTCCCCAAGGTCTGGTGGAACTGGGCTTCAAAGAATTGGCAAAGCATTGGGAACCGATCCTGAAATGTGAAGAGTATGGTATTGACTTGCCTATGAGATTTATCCTGGCGGAACATCTCGACTATGGGATCACCTTCGAGCGTTTCCTGGCTGCAACGGGTACTCGATCCCAGGGTACATATTTTATATGATCCCTCTCATTTTATATTACAATGGGATGGATTACATCGGTTACCTTGATTGCTACAAAAACCATATCAAAGCATTCCATCGATGCGGAATACAATCCTTCACCAAGATCAGGGGTCTATGGAGGCTATCAGGACTGGAAGGAGCGTCCAGGCCGCTTCCGTAGCCTTGGTGATGGGCAGGTTGACTTCAAGAAGATCCTCTCCAAACTTACACAGAACGGTTACTCAAGTTGGGCCGTATTCTTCTATGGGAATGTTGTATTAAAGATTTAGTGCAAGGTGCACGCGCAGGCGAGTAATCTTTATGAAGAGCATGCTCATTGATACGCCTGCTCAGGGCATTTGATGATTTTGCCGCAGGTGAACAAGACGAAGAGACGAATTGCCGTATCTTGGCTGGAAAAATGCGAAAATATTGCCAATTGTCTAAAGTTAGAGAGGAGCGAACAAACTGATGGTATCGGGATGTAGCAAAGAGGAAATTACGCGGCAGGTATCGTTGGCGGAGGCCAGGGTTCCTTTATCGTGTACAGTTGATCGCATCGCTGCCGAACTGGATGATCAGGCGGAGGTCGTAGCAGGAGCGAGTCGACGGACCGACAACGTGCCCTTGCTTCTGCTGAGGCATGGGTATTCCCAGCGCTGTGCAGATAAGTTTCCAGGAGATGGCTCAGGCAGAAGAAAAATTATCACATGCATCGATTTTGTCATGGTCACATTATTCTACCACTTGCACTATAGTGTAGCACGGGCTTTTCTGGAGCAGGGTATTCATGTTGTCAGCGACAAGCCTATGACCTTTGATCTGCAAGAGGCACGAGCACTGGTTACGCTCGTCGAACAGAGCCATCTCGTTCTTCCGCTTTGACCTATAACTATACTGGCTACCCTGCCGTACGCCAGGCTGGTTATATGGTACGTCAGGGAGAAATCGGGGATATTAGAAAAATTTGGTGGAATATATCCAGGATTGGCTTATGAAGATAATGATCGGCAGCAAAGTGGCAATAAGCAGGCATCATGAGGAATTTATCCCGCGAAATTGCTGGGATTTGAGGTCGCGTGGGCTATATCGGGACACATGCTGAAAACCTGCTCGAATTTATTACAGGCTTGAAGATAGCTTCACTGAACGCAGATCTGACGACCTTTATTGAGGGCAGACGCCTTGATGATGATGCCAATATGTTGCTCAGGCTGGAAAACGGTGGTAAAGGGATACTTACCTGCTCACAGATAGCTGCTGGCGAAGAGAACAACCTGAGTATTCGTCTCTATGGCAGCAAGGCTGGCCTGGAATGGCATCAGATGGAACCCAACACGCTTATCTTTAAGCCACACGGACAACCACGCCAGATTCTACGTACAGGTCTTGGCTATATGAGTGATGATGCAAAGGATGCCTCACGCCTACCAGCAGGTCATCCAGAGGGTTTCTATGAAGCTTTTGCTAATCTTTATAAAGCCGCCATCGCCGATATTGGCCGGGTAGAAACCGGTCAGAAACCCGAGGGAGGCTATCCCACGGTCTATGACGGTTTGCGGGGTATCCAATTTGTGGTCAAAGCCGTCGAAAGTTCACAAAAAGGTGGTGTCTGGGTAGATGTGAACTAGCAGATTACCAGGGAGCTGTAACGTAATCTTTCAAAAACTTTCCATACTCGTGGAGTTCTGTCGTCTCGCCAACAAAGATGGGATCGCAAATACGGGCTGCGGCATCCACTTCATCCAGCGGAACACGATCTTCAGGCATTTTATGATCAATAGGGACTTGCTGAGAAATCCAGCCAGGATCGACGCTGTTCATAAAGATGTTATCTCTGGCAAACTGAGCTGCTTCTGATGTCATCAGCGAGCATATTCGAGGCTGCTATTCGCCATGTTCGGAGCCTGAGGGTGGCGACGCAACGTTTCGAGCATAGCAGATTGTCCCTCAATACGCAGCGACATGGATGATGTCAGCCACTGTGTCTCTCTTTGACGGAGCAGTGAGCGGCTTCGAGCTGGCTAAATCAGGATGGTAGGTGCTATTGCATTGATCAGTTGCAGGTTCTACAGATTTCCGGGATAGCAACCTCTTTCATAACCTCATCGCCCAGGTGTTATGTGTACGTTTATCTATCTGCTGACCATGCAGATCAAACTTGCCAGGAGGAAATTGATCGAGGTCATGTTGCTCATCGCCTGCTAGAACTGGAACCTGGGAGAGCTCTGCCGATAAAGCAGGTACCCCCTCAGTTCGCATATCTTGTGACCTCTGTACTTCCATTGTAGGTGCTAGAGCAAAGCACAGATGCATTTCCAACAGGAAGCGCTTTTCGCTGTTCAATACCCGAGCAGTGGTTGAAGCTGTTGTGGTAACTTCGCAATTGGCAGTGCTTCAAAGGGCATCAGATGAGCATAAAATGCTGGTGGCCTGCGCACTGTCTGAGGAGCTGCTGGTTGTTGATAAGAATATCCAATCTGGAGTAGGTCAACTGTAGAGAATGTGTAAAGCTCTCGATGCTGGGAATATGGCGTGGGATCTTGACCCATAGATGTGTAGGCGATCACTCCATGTCGAGAAATCAGGCTCTTTTGAGTAGCGCAAAGCGGCATCATAGGGAAAGCGCGTCGTCGCAATCACCGAAGCGCCGGCACGTTGGTAATTTGAGCGCAACCGCATAGCCTATTCTCTCCACGCGAGCACCCGTAACCAGAGCAACTCGACCTCGCAGATCAGCCGTTTGTATGCGTTCGGCATAGTTTCTATCCCCACAATCCGGACAAAGACTTTCATAAAAGAAGTGTCTCCGGAAAAAACGCCCTTTACAAATGCTCTTCTTATTGACGATAAGACGTGTTAACGCTACACCACATCCCCAAGAAAACATGTATGTGGAGATGGCCGGGAATTCGAACCGGGCAGCTGGCACCTTGCTGACGTGCCCGTGCAAGCCTGGACACCACATCCCCTAATGAGCCATTACGAGAAAATGTTTATCTTGAGATAATTTTTCTCTGTCTACGCTCTTGTACAGAGTA
>CAWFFV010000069.1:0-9746 GCA_963814985.1 uncultured Chloroflexia bacterium
AAAGAGATATTCTAAAAAAGCAAGGTTCAAATGCGTACTCATCCGTTTGAACCTTGCCAACTATTAAGGGAGTGTAAGAAAACCTATACAGTTTGCTGCGGAGATGACGGGGCCGGTTGGCGACTGATTACAATACCGACGAGATCAACAATAATAGCCAGCGCCACCAGAATCCAGTAGAACATTGCCGGCAGCGAAAAACCAATCAAGGCGTCAAGAGAGTAGCTGCCACCACCAACGATACCAGCGGCCAGGGCAACAAAAGCCAGAACGAGCGGATACTCATAGCCACCTTTCTGCGACCACAGACCAGCCTTCCAGTGAAATTTCAGAACCGCCATGAGCATGCTGGCAAAGATGGCAACTGCACCCAGCGGCGTCAGCAGACCTAGCAGGAAGAGTACACCTCCGCCCAATTCCCCTAACGTGCCAATAAGTGCCCAGAATGCGGCAGGTTTAAAGCCAACGGCCTTCAGAAAACCAATGGTTTTAACAAAACCGGCACCACCAAACCAGCCAAACATCTTCTGCGAGCCATGCCCAATCATCAGTAAACCAACAACCACGCGAATAATGAGGAGCGCAAGTGAAAATTCCATGGGTTCTGTCCTTCTTCGTAAGCAATCACTTCTAAAAGAGACTAACGAAGTATAAGGGGCTTCGTTTTGGAAGAATCCGTTTCATTCTATCACATTATATGTAAATGCAATAATAAACAGAGGTAACCACTCAGGTTTGCTCGCCATCTGCGGTGGCTCACTCTCGTTTTGTGTGGGTTGTGTTGCCTGTAGAGAAGGTTGCACCGCAACTTTCTCTACAGGCAACACAACCCACACAAAATGCCTTGCGAAGCACCTGAGGCGCTGAGGAATTCAGAAAAGAGACCTGAATAGTTACAAGCAGAAAAAGGCAGAAGGGGAAGTACAACTTTAGCGTTCATCACAAACACATCGGTGCAATTATCTCGATAGACTACTCCAACGCAGGTGTATTTCCGAAAATACGTACTACACCCGATGTTGGTGCCGCCCAACGTACAGCGTTGGTAATCACTTGCTGTACCTCAGAATGGTGATAGGTCGGCAGCGTCTCATGACCAGGGCGGAAGTAGAAGATCTTGCCACGCCCTCGCGTATAGCAGCAGCCACTGCGAAATATTTCACCCCCACTAAACCAACTTACGAAGACTAGAGTTTCCGGTGGTGGTACATCAAAATGTTCACCATACATTTCTTCATGTTCTATCTCAAAGTACTCACCCAGTCCCTCTGTGATAGGATGCCCTGGCGCAACAACCCAGAGACGCTCATGGTCATTTGCTTCACGCCACTTGAGATTACAACTCGTTCCCATTAAACGCTTGAATAGCTTCGAGAAGTGACCAGAATGGAGCATGATCAGCCCCATGCCATCCAATACTTGCTGTTGCACTCTGTGCTACTATCTCATCGCTTACTTCGTTGTGAGCAAGATGTCCCCACCAGGTGAGTACATCGGTTGTATCGAGAACCTCGGCAGAGAGTCCATGTTCAGGTTCATCAAGTGTTGCAGTACGCACCTGAAATCCTGCTCTGCGTAATGGCGCTGCTAATGCTCCGTGAATTCCTTCAGGGTAAATAGCAGCCACTCTTTCATTTCTTTGCTCATGGCGATTTTCATTCCATACAGTGACACGTATATCAGACATCAACAGTCTATCTTTCTCGCTAGAGAAGAGCTACAGCCGCTCTCCATGCTCACATGTTCAGAATTTAGTCTACATGATTTTTCCCCTTCATGTCGAGAGATGTTGGAAGGATAACCTTGAAGCTATCTTGATAAAACGCAACAGGATTAGCAGCAAATTTGTTAATGGAAGAGAAACAGCGGGGCATGTTAGTACTCCTTGCCGGCAAGACAGGAGAGCATGTAACGTTTTTCTGGTTGTAACGATTTTGTAATGAGATCTCTAAAACTGCCATTGTAAAGGATGCTTTTATGCGACAGAGTTCGTGTCGATCTGCTTCTCTCGCTGACGACACCCCTATTGCACGCGTGTATCAACTGCATGCAATGTCTCTTCTGGCCTATGTACGACAACATGTGCCATCACGAGAAGATGCTGAAGATATCGTGGTCGAGGTTTTCATTGCAGCGCTGGAACAGGGGAACAGCTCGCTCTTTGCATCCAATGAGCAGGAGCAACTGGCCTGGTTGCGGCGCGTCGCCTATCACAAATGTATTGACCAATATCGTCGTTTGGTCCGTCGGCCCACTGTTGCAGTGGAAGCGGTTGCGGAAACGCTCTTCGTGGATGAGCACCTGAGTCCAGACCAGGTTACGCTCCGTCACGAGGAAGATGCATTGCTCACTGCACGACTGAGCCAACTGCCCGAACACTATCAAACCATCGTACAGCTTCGTTTCGCCAACGGTCTTCGCTGCACTGAGATCAGTCGCCTCCTCAACAAGAGTGAGGGGGCCATTCGCGTCTTGCTTTCCCGCGCTCTCAATCGCCTGCGCGACATCTATAGTAGACAACCAGAGGAGGAGAGTAATGAACCAGGATGATGCCTTTATGCCTGAGAGCGTTGAGGAGCAAATCGACCAGCTCACCTACTCTCCGCGCGAGGAGCCATTGTCTCCCGGTGTCCAGGTGATCCAGCAGTTACATGCACACTACGAGGCAGATAAACGCTCTACAGAGCGCATGTGGGAACGGCTGACACAGCATGTGACTGAACATAACATTATGATGCAATCAGACGAAAGATCACGAGGGCCATTGAACGGAACCCATAAGGAAAGAATTCAACCTATGCAACTAGAAGTACCCTCCGTCAAACGGAAACGCCCGCTTCAGCTCGGAATGATCGCAGCTGTTTTATTCACATCGCTAATCGTCGGCAGTTTGCTTCTACTCCTGCAAGCCGGACACTCCAGTCAGACCGGTTCCCAACCTCCTGCCAGCCCGACTTGTGCTCAATATTATAGTGGTCAGGACGGTTCCCAATTGAAGAATGCTGTATCATCTCATGGCCTCTACCTTAGCAAAGTGGCAGGAGTTGAAAAGATCGACCCCCAGACGTGCAAATCCATCTGGCACACATCCATCCCATCAACAGACCCTCGGTCCGATGCTGGTACACCCACTGTCATAGGCGATACAGTCTATGTCGTCTCAGATCGGCTCTTTGCGTTAGATACAAAAAATGGTCACATACGCTGGTCCCATGCAGACATGAGCTGGCCATTTCTGGCCGATGGTTTGCTCTATGCAGAAAATGGTGTGATCAATGCTACTGCCCTCTTTGCACTCAATCCCTCTGATGGGACTATCAAGGCCACCTATCAGGCACCCACAGGAGGATGGTTCTCGCCAGTAGTAGCCAATGGCAACCTTTACTACGCAACAACGGCTGGCATCTCTGCGGTAAGGCTCTCCAACAAGATGCTCGTCTGGCATCAGCCGGTTGCCTCCAATCAGTTACTGGAGGGTCTCCAGGTGAAAAACGGCATCGTATACACCCAGATCCTGATCATAGGTGGTAGTGGGCGCATCATAGCATTCGATGCCAGAACTGGAGCAAAACTCTGGGAATCTCCTATCATACCCAGAGGAGTGAGAACGCCAACAATCACTGATACTACCATCTATGTTGACTCGCCCAACGGGACTCTTGATGCCTTCAATGCCCATAGCGGCAAGCTCCTCTGGCAACAGAAGATCAACCTGGCCGGCAATATTCTGATCAACTCAGATACACTGTATATTGTATACCTGACCAAAAATGAAGAAGGTGCAACAGGAATTGCTGCGCTGAAAGCCACTGATGGGACACCTCTCTGGCAGGAAAGCATGGCCTGGCAGACGGGAGATTCTCCACTGGGCTTACAAGATGGTGTTCTCTATACCCAATTTAACGACGGCACCAGGAGTGAGATAAATGCCTTCAAGGCCAGCAATGGCGCACCGCTCTGGCACATACCATTCGGGAATAACATGTGCCAGGCCACCTTCGCCTGATCTCACCAGACTTGATGCGTTCTTTTGAAGATAAGATGACCATACCGCTAACCAGATATTGTAAAGTGGGCATGCAAAATGCGTGCCCACCCGGGCGGCAGCATAGCATGTCCCCATTTATGCTAATTGATTTCCACACTCATAACAGAAGCGGCTTCCTTCGAGTTCAGGTTGCAATGTTCCACACTGCGAACACAGGCACACGAGCGATGTGCCGCAATACACACAATGCTTCCAATTCGCTTGCGTTTTTTGTGTACACGAGGGACAACGTGACACCTGTGGGAGAGAGGTACTTGGTAAGCCTGAAGAAGAACTCTCATTCTCCTCCCTGGTAAGAACAGCATTGTTCACATCTTTACCACCATTGTCCACGAGTTGCCATAATCGCCGAAGCGCACGTTGCAAAAATTTCAAGGTCGACTCGGTCAATTTTACCGTTCCATCTAACATATCTCCCAGGCATTCTTCCCATTCATAGGCCACCTGCGCTATCAAAGGAAAGTTCATCATAGAGGCCGAACCCGCAATGGTATGAAACCAACGATATAGCTCCTCAAGCAGCTCGCTATCAGTGGGTGACAGCGCTAATTGCGAGAGATTCTCTTCGATTTTTAACAACAAGTGCCTCACTTCCTGCCAAAATATATCCTCACTATTGTCCTCAGGCTCCGGTTCATGCATCGCTGTCGTCACTATGCTCATGCTACGCTCCTTTGTGAAGGCTTCAGTGATCAAGTCTTCGACTAGCTGACTCTGTCGTCGCTGTCTCCCCGGATAGCGTTGCGCCGTCAGTACTTCTAGCATCTGTTTGGCGCTTTCGCTCAGATTAAAATGTTGTCGATGTTGTTGGGATTGCTTACTATCCACGAGACGTCACCTCCTCTATAGAGCACCATTATAGCCCAATTTATGGGCTTTATCAAGTGTATTATCTGATCACAGACGCATCTACACTGAAGTTTGAGCAACAAATCGTAAATATTGTACACTGAATACGAGCTACCCAATTCGTAATTATATACATCACTTACCATATGGCTATAGGAAATACATGCTCTCACAATCCCATCAGGTGATAATGGTTAAGAGATCTACTCCAAAGGAGGAAAAGATGTCGCAAATTAAGGGACCAGCGCTGTTTCTGGCACAGTTTGTTCAGGATACTCCCCCCTACAATACACTGGAAAGTATTACTCGATGGGCCAAAGATCTGGGGTTTCTCGGTGTACAAATCCCCTCCTGGGATAGTCGTCTGATTGATCTAAATCAGGCGGCAGAATCAAAAACAGTATTGCGACGACCTGAAGGGACGTTGCAATGGGCTGGCGGTAACTGAAATATCTACACATCTCCAGGGCCAACTTGTAGCTGTACATCCGGCATACGACATTCAGTTCAATGCCTTTGCCCCCAAAGAATTACATGGTACTCCAAAAGCCAGACAGGAGTGGGCTGTCGGCGAGGTAATCAAAGCTATCAAGGCCTCAAGAAACCTGGGATTGAGCGCTATGCCCACATTTTCGGGAGCACTCTTATGGCATACGATGTATCCCTGGCCACAGCGTCCCCAGGGTCTGGTGGAACTGGGCTTCAAAGAATTGGCAAAGCATTGGGAACCGATCCTAAATGTGGCAGAAGAGTATGGCATTGATCTTGCCTATGAGATTTATCCTGGCGAAGATCTCCATGATGGGATCACTTTCGAGCGTTTCCTGGCTGCAACGGGTAATCATCCCAGAGTACATATTTTGTATGATCCCTCTCATTTTATATTACAATGTATGGATTACATTGGGTACCTGGATTGCTATAAAAACCATATCAAAGCATTCCATGTAAAAGATGCTGAATATAATCCTTCACCAAGATCGGGAGTCTATGGGGGCTATCAGGACTGGAAGGAACGTCCAGGCCGCTTCCGTAGCCTCGGCGATGGGCAGGTTGACTTTAAGAAGGTCTTCTCCAAACTTACACAGAACGGTTACGCAAGTTGGGCCGTACTCGAATGGGAATGTTGTATTAAAGATTTAGTGCAAGGTGCACGCGAGGGTGCAACTTTTATCAAGAGCATGCTCATTGATACACCAGCCAGAGCATTTGATGATTTTGCCGCAGGTGAACAAGACGAAGAGACGAATTGCCGCATCCTTGGCTTGTAAACGGGTCAAACATTGCTAATCGTCTAAAGTTAGAGAGGAGTGAACAAACCATGGGTCGGGATGTAGCAAAGAGGAAATTACGCGCTGGTATCGTTGGTGGAGGCCAGGGTTCCTTTATCGGTGCAGTCCATCGCATCGCTGCCGAACTGGATGATCAGGCGGAGGTCGTAGCAGGAGCAATGTCCACTCACCCACAACGTGCCCTTGCTTCTGCTGAGGCATGGTATTTAAAGCGCTCATACAATAGTTTCCAGGAGATGGCCCAGACAGAAGCCAAATTATCAGATGGTATCGATTTTGTCATGGTGACAACCCCTAACCACATGCACTACAGCGTAGCACGGGCTTTTCTGGAGCAAGGCATCCATGTTGTCTGCGACAAGCCCATGACCTTTGATCTGCAAGAGGCACAAGCACTGGTTACGCTCGTCGAACAGAGCCATCTCGTCTTTGCTCTCACTCATAACTATACTGGCTACCCTGCCGTACGTCAGGCTCGCCATATGGTACGCCAGGGGGAAATCGGGGATATTAGAAAAGTTTTGGTGGAATATATCCAGGATTGGCTCATGGAACCACTGGAGCAAAGTGGCAATAAGCAGGCATCATGGCGTACCGATCCCACAAAATCGGGAATCTGCAGGCTGCGTAGGCGATATTGGGACACATGCCGAAAATCTGCTCGAATTTATTACAGGCTTGAAGATCGCTTCACTGAATGCGGATTTGACGACCTTTATTGAGGGCAGACACCTTGATGATGATGCCAATATGCTGCTCAGGCTGGAAAACGGTGGTAAAGGGATACTTACCTGCTCACAGATAGCTGCTGGTGAAGAGAACAACCTGAGTATTCGTCTCTATGGCAGCAAAGCAGGTCTGGAATGGCATCAGATGGAACCGAACACGCTTATCTTTAAGCCACATGGACAACCACGCCAGATTTTACGCACTGGTCTTGGCTATATGAGTGATGATGCAAAGGATGCCTCACGCCTACCAGCAGGTCATCCAGAGGGTTTCTATGAGGCCTTTGCTAATCTTTATAAAGCCGCTATCGCTGATATTCGCCGGGTAGAAACCGGTCAGAAACCAGAGGGAGGCTACCCTACGGTCTATGATGGTTTGCGGGGTATCCAATTTGTGGTCAAGGCCGTTGAAAGCTCACAAAAAGGTGGTATCTGGGTGGATGTGAACTAGCAGATTACCAGGGAGCCGCAACGTAATCTTTCAAAAACTTTCCATACTCGTGCAGTCCGGTCGTCTCACCAACAAAGATGGGATCACAAATACGAGCCGCGGCATCCACTTCATCCAGCGGAACACGATCTTCAGGCATTTTATGATCAACAGGGACTTGCTGAGAAATCCAGCCAGGGTTGACGCTATTCATAAAGATGTTATCCCTGGCAAACTCTGCTGCTGATGTATAAGTGAGCATATTTAATGCTGCTTTCGCCATATTCGTATGGGGGTGGTGACCACGCTTTGAGCTAGCAAATTGCCCCTCAATTGCAGAGACATTGATGATATAGCCACCTGTCTCTCTTTGACGGAGCATGAGCGGCTTGAGCTGGCTAATCAGGATGGTAGGTGCTATTGCATTGATCAATTGCACTTCTACAATCTCCGGGATAGCAACCTCTTCTAACCTCATCACCCAGGTGTTATGTGTACGTTTGTCTATCTGTTGACCATCCAGATCAAACTCGCCAGTAGGGAAAAGATCGAGGTCATGTTGCTCGTCGTCTGCAAGAACTGGAACCTGGGAGAGTTGCGCCGACAAAGCAGGTACCTCCTCAGTTCGCATATCTTGCGACTTCTGTACTCCCATTGTAGGTGCTAGAGCAAGCACAGATGCATTTCCAACAGGAAGCGCTTTTCGCTGTTCAATACCCAGCAGAGGTTGAAGCTATTGTGGTAACTCCGCAATTGGCAATGCTTCAAAGGGCATCAGATGAGCATAAAATGCTGGTGGCCTGCGCACGGTCTGAGCTGCGTTATTGATAAGAATATCCAATCTGGAGTAGGTCAACTGTAGAGAGTGTTTGACACTCCTCCGGCTAAAGTGCGGGAGATTTTCTCCTTCAGCGACCCGACTTGCCACTTCTCCGTGTGGAGGAAGCAGTAGAGGTCCGATCTCCAGAAGCGTTTGATGAGCGACGCCCATCGGTTCCCGTGTGCCCCACGGTACGTTGCAATGCTTTCTGCAAAATGTTGAGAGCGGCATTGTGATCGCGATCCAACACCACACCGCATTCCTGACAGATATGAGTTCGCACGCTCAAGCTTTTCTTGACGAGCGTGCCACAGGCCGAGCAGTTCTGACTCGTGAACTGAGGAGCCACTGCAACTACAGGAATGTTGTGCATCGCTCCATACGCTTTCACCCATTGCAGAAACTTTCCCCATCCTGCATCATGAATGCTTTTGGCGAGGTGGTGATTTTTCACCAGATTGCATATCTTCAAATCTTCAAAAGCAATCAGGTCGCTAGACGTGACAAGCGCGTTTGCCGTCTTTCTGGCAAAATCTTCGCGCTGCCTTTGTACTTTGAGATACGCTTTGGCTAAGACGTTTCGGGATTTCTTGCGGTTGTGACTCTTCTTTTGTTTCCGAGAAAGTTGATGGTGCAATCTCTTGAGACGCTTCTCCGCTTTGCGGTGGTGGCGTGGGTTCTTCACCGTGTTGCCATCGGAGTCCGTGTAGTAGGCTTTTAAGCCCACATCAATGCCCACCTGCCTGCCAGTGGGAGTGTGTGAGACGAGGCGATCTGCCTGGACTCCAACCTGGCAGTAGTAGCCATCAGCGCGTCGCACAATTCGTACACGCTTGATTTGTTTGACGGGAAACATTTCGATGTCACGAGTCCCAATCAGGCGAAGACGTCCAATCCCACACCCATCGGTGAAGGTGATGTGCTTTCCGTCTGGGTCGAGTTTCCAGCCCGTTTGTTTGTACTCCACGCTTCGATTGTTGTGCTGATATTTGGGGTAGCCTTTCTTGCCTGGTTTCTTTGTCCGGCAGTTCTCGTAGAAACGGGAGATCGCAAACCATGCCCGGTCTGCGCTGGCTTGACGAGCTTGAGAATTGAGCAATGTGGCAAACGAGTACTCTTTGGCAAGTTGAGCACAATAGCACTGCAAATCGTTCTGCGAGACGCCGCGTCCATCCATCCATTTGCGCAAGCATTTGTTGCGGATGAATTGCACAATGCGTATCGCTTCATCAATGGCGGCATATTGCTGCTGGTTGCCGTCCAACTTGTCCTCGTAGATGAGCACTCCCTCTTGTCCTTTCTCGCTTGATGTGGTAGAGTGTACAGCAATAGAAGCCCCATGTCAAGAGGAGAAAACCATGAGAAGAACCAACCTGTATCTTACCGAAAAGCAAGTGGAACGCTTGCACCAACAAGCTGAGAAGGAGGGGCTTGCTGTTGCGGAACTCGTCAGACGTGCTGTTGATGCGTTTTTGGCCTGGGATGACCCAACATATACCCCACATCCCAGACCCCAAACAAGGAACGCCCATTCATCCCCACCTTAAAAAGAGCGGGGCTTTCTGGGCCGTTTTCTGTA
>CAWFFV010000070.1:0-5412 GCA_963814985.1 uncultured Chloroflexia bacterium
AGGGTGAGGCTGCATATGCAGAAAGAGGAAATGGACCCCCTACCCCTTCGGGGAGACCTTCGTTCTGGGCAAATGTGCCCATTGAAGTTTGACAGAGCAGTAAGGTCACCTGCGGCTGGTGAGAGGTGAGGCTATGGTTGACCCCATTTCTATAGGTGTCACGATAGGGATGCTCGTCAAGAGTGCTCCTGGCTGGTTTAACACGCTAGAGAGCACACTGATTGGCAAAGGGAAAGATCTGTTCGTTGGCAAAGGCAAAGAGCGGTTCCAGACATTTCTTGATGAGAAGAAGCATCGTCGGCATGTAGAACTGGCCTTACAAAATGCTGCTGAACGAGGGTTGAGGCAATATGACACGCTGGAAGAGCGGGATGCCTATCGCAGTGTCTTGCAGATCTTATCTGAAGCACAGAGTGAGGCTTTACGTGGGGAGGCGTTAAATCTCCTCACATACTCCGATGATCCTGATCTCACAAAGCTCAGTGAGAAATATCAGCTTTCGCAGCGGATCACAGCGCTGGCAACGCATCAGGTAGCACATCAGATTGATGTGCGCAACACCATATCTACATAGCTTTTTCCAGGCGCTTCTCGCTGAGTTCTACAACGATCCTTTGTTTCGTGAGCAGATGAGCGATGTCATCAAAGTACGTGCGGCCACCAGAAGTGTGCAATCGCTGGATGAGATCGTAGCCACTTTGCGCACGATCAGAGATACGCTGGCTCAGAGCTATTCTGCCGAGCAGGTTCCAGAACGATGTTCATACCTATGTGAACTATGTCGAGAGCAAGCTACGCCACCATAAATTTGCCGGAATTATGTTTTCGTGGAGGCGAAGATAAAGCGCCAAGCTGGAAAGTATCTTTGTACCATTACGTATCTCGTTGCAAGATAGCGCATCGACAGACAAGAATACTGAAGATTTGTTTGCGCTCCTGGAAAGAGCATCCATCTGTTGTGATGCTGGGCATACCGAGGACGGCAAATCGACGACGACGCGCTATCTTGCCTGGTGCCACGCCAGAGCCAATGCGACATCCTTTGCATCGACAACCGTTGTTGATCCGTCACATCAGGCAGGAGGTTTGTGGCGGCAACCTGTGCCATTGCGCATCGAATTGCGCCTCTTGAGCGAAGCGCGTCGCCAACTGCCGGGCTGTAGCTTCTTAAGCATACACAATCGAAGTATTGCTCAAACGCGAAGATGTCTCTGTATCCTCCAAAATCTTCACAGAATTGTTAGAGCGTCGAGCCATATGTCTCTGCTCTTCGATGGGCTGGACGAGGTACCCACCTTCGGAATGAAACACAACATCTAGTGGAGAGAAGATAGAGAGTTTTGCACAACGCTACCCTGGCAATCGCATCCTGATCACCTCACGTCCGGTCGGCTATGAGATCGCGGGCTTCACTGATACCTTTATTTTCAGCATTGCCAGCTACAGGATTTTGACGATAAACAAATTCATCACTTTCTGGTTAGCTGGTATATGCATGTATTATTGAAATATACGTCACTACCTCCCGATATCGAGCTTGAGTTGGAGATGTTCTATAGCACATTATTGCAGAATGAGCGTCTCCATAAACTGGCAACCAACCCGCTACTCCTAACCGTCATGACTGCTCTGCACCGCTATGAACGCCTGCCAGACGAGCGTGTGCTCATCTATGAAAAATGTGCTGATCTGTTGCTGGACACATGGGCCAAGCTGAAATATGAGGGTGCACGCTGGAAGGATATGAAAATGGGCAAGAGGGATCAGATCGCCTGTCTTGCCCATCTAGGGAACCTTCTTGCATCGGCGTTCACAGAGAGGTGACATCTGATAGCACCGAAAAACAGCAATCCAATCAGGATACAGCAGTTGATGTGCCAGATGGGATCATTCACAAAGAAATCAAGAACTTTCTGCGAAATCAAAATCTGTTGGCAGGGGGGCACCAAAATCCGAGGCAGAACGCTTTCTTGCGCTGGTCAGGACGGAAGCTGGTCTGCTGGTTTCCAGAGGCAGCAGGTGAGACCGGAGAGCCGCTCTATGGTTTCGTACATCGAACTTTTCAAGAATACTTTGCGGCGATGGATGTCTGGGAGCGTTATCAGCAGGGAGTGACCAGACAATTCTCAGTGATTTCCTGGTGGAGCATGTACACGATCCCCACTGGCACGAGGTAATCCTGTACTCCTTGGAAAACTGCCACGCAAGGTCGCTACCACTCAGTTGCGTCGTGTGCTCAAGGGAGAGAACCGCTTGAGCCAGTACAACGATATGGTGAAACAGGATCTATTCTTCATCGGTAACTGTTTAGCCGATGGGAGCTAGCCGAGTAAAGCGAGATTTCGCTGAACAAATTGTTTCGAGATAAGCACCCTGGCAAAGACATCACCATTCCCTTCGCAGACCGAAAGAGGCGCTTTCTACACTTGGAAGATTACTGCGAACACGACAATATGGAGAGATCAGACAACAAGCGCTGAAGGCACTCATAACCAATAATGCTTCTCTAGACTTCGAGCTGAAGATAAGAGCAGCAAGTATGCGTTTATTATGCCAGTTCAGTCAGATAGATGAAAAGCGAGAGGGAGCACGCTTGCTCAGGGCGTTGAAGCAACGAGGAGATCTAACTCTTGAGCAACTGGCGCTGGTAGTAAAGGCTATCTATCGCAAGAGAAACTGGCCGTGCCGAATAGATGAAAGGCGAGAAGGAACACACTTGCTCAACATGCTAGAGCAACGAGGAGAGCTGACTGTTTAAACAACTAATAGAGGTGGCAGATGCCACCTATCGCTACAGTCCAGAAGGGTCAGATGAACAGCTAGAGGGAGCACGCTTGCTCATTGTCCGTGCGCAACGAGGCGATCTGACCACTGAGCAACTGATACAGGTGGCAGATGCCATCTATCTCTACAGATCAATCAAAGGAATAGATGAAAAGCGAGAGATATTTCGCTTGCTGGTGACTCATGGACAACGGAAAGATTTGACTCTTGAGCAACTGATAAAGGTTGCAAGAGACATCTATATTTGGAGCCCAGAAGGGCCAGATGAGTGGCGAGAAGGAGCACGCTTGCTCATTGCTCGTGCACAACGAGGCGATCTGACTCTTGAGCAATTGGTACAAGTGATAGAGGCTATTTATCTCTACAGTCTAGAGGGGTCAGATGAACGTCGAGAGGGAACGCGCCTACTCAAGGTACAAGGGCAACAGGAAGATCTAACAGTAGAACAACAGGTACAAATGACATCTGCCATCTGTCACTTCGTGTCCTATTCGAGGTCAGATGAAAAGCAAGAGGGATTTCGCTTGCTTGAGGATCTGGGGCAACGGGAGAATATGGCGGTAGAGCAACAGATACAGGTAGCAAGGGCCATCTATCGCAACGGTCCTCCTGTAGGATCAGATAGAAAGCGGGGAGCACGCTTGCTCATTGCTCGTACGCAACGAGGAGATCTGACTCTTGAGCAACAGATACAGGTGGCAAAGGCTATCTATCGCTATAGTCCCGCTGGGTCAGATGAACAACGAGAGGGCTTTCGCTTGCTCAAGATGCTAGGGACAACGAGGAGATCTGACAGTAGAACAAAAGGTGCAGGTGATAGGAGCCATCTATCGCTACAGTCCAGGGTTAGATGAACAGCGAAATGTTCTCCGAACAGTTTGGCAGTTGGCATGTAATCAGAATATTTCTCTGGAACAACGATTACATATGGCGGTATTGCCTTGTACTGTCTACCGTGACAATTTTGAAGAAAGAGTAGAAGCGCTACGTTTCTTACTTACCCTGCTCCCATATGAAACGGTAAAAGAATATCTTGCGGAGCGATGGCAATGGATGCCTCTTGAACAGATGGTACGCTCCGATCGTCGTGAACATGTATTGTCTCAAGGTACATTTCTGGTAGTAAATAAGAAATTCATCTACGAGCTTGTCGGACAGGATGTGCTACCCACGAAGGTACGTAATACCATGTATGAACTCTTGCATGATATGGTTCCCCTGGTTGACGTTCGGTAAGCTTTACAGAGAACATAACACAAGCTTTTGTGGTAGATGAAGAGATGGTGGCATGTTTACATCGATATATGTGTATATTATTTTACATTACTGCAACGAAAAAGGTCATTAGGAGGAAACTGCTACGATGCCCAATCTACAGCAATTCTCAGACGAAGATTATTGTTATCTGACCACTACCGGACGCATGTCAAGACGCCCTCACACCATTGAGATCTGGTTTGCTCTCAACGGACAGACGCTCTATATGCTCTCAGGCGCTGGTGGCAAAGCCGATTGGGTAAAGAATATCCAGGAGAGGAAGGATATCCATGTGGAGAATCAAAAAGACCACATTTGCGGGCAAGGCACGCATCGTCCGCAATCTAGAAGAAGATGCAATAGCTCGCAAGCTGGTTTTCGAGAAATATGCACCGCGTAGCGAAGATGATCTTGAGGATTGGTCTCGTACGGCGTTGCCTGTTGCTGTGGATCTGGTGGTGTAGGGGCGCGGTTTTACAAGCCCGTGATGTCGTTAATGTAAACGCGGGCTTGTAAACCGCGCCCCTACGCCTTGACATTCTCTCTCTCAATGCAAAAGGATAAAAGATTATGTTACGTATTGGACTGATTGGTGAATTTGATCCTGGGATCGTAGCTCATGTAGCTATTCCCCAGGCGCTTGAACTGGCCGCGAAAGATCTGGGCTATCAATTCGAGGCGACGTGGCTCGCAACGCCTCCATTGGAGCATGCGGCTTCGCAAACGTTGGCTGGATATCAAGCACTCTGGTTTACTCCCAATACTCCCTATGCAGAGTATGGAGGGAGCGCTACAGGCTCTCAGATATGCACGTGAGCAGCATGTTCCTACATTGGGGACGTGCGGCGGATGCCAGTATATGATCATTGAGTATGCCAGAAATGTCCTGGGAATGCTTGAAGCAGATAATGCTGAAGTAAATCCAGATGCCTCAATGCAACTGATTATCCCGCTGATCTGCTCACACACGGCACTTATCACGACCAGTCTCTTGACGCCAGGTTCACGTGTTGCAGCCATCTACGGAACACATGAAGTTACAGAACAATATGGCACCTGTAATTATGGCCCGAATGCGCAATTCTGGCCTGCCCTTGAGCAAGGCGGAATGCATATGACTGGAGTGGCTTCTGATGGGGATGCACGCATTGTCGAGATCGATCATCACCCATTTTTCATCGGGACACTCTTTCAACCAGAGCGTTCTGCATTTTGCAAGATTGTCCACCCACTGATCAAAGCGTTGCTTCAAGCAGCCAAAGCACAATAAGACCTTACCCGAAAACTGGAAAACGATCAGGTCAAGGAGAGAATTTCCCCTCTCACTCAGAAGATGATCCACTGCCAGATTTCTCTCCCGTTACGATCTTG
>CAWFFV010000071.1:0-7707 GCA_963814985.1 uncultured Chloroflexia bacterium
AGAGAGTGAGGCTGTACATGACGAACGGCGTGCGTAATGCTTGTCAAACGTCATCGAGTTCGCAGAAGAGGAAGTGAACCCCGAAGGGGTAGTACTCTGTCAAACGTCATTGAGTCCGCAGGAAGGGGAAGTGGATCCCGAAAGGGGTAGGGACCACGTTTACGGCGTCTCGCAATTCATCGCACATATCTAGTTCATGATCTCAAAAATGGTTGATTATCAAGAATGATCTGAAGTTGGGTTGAGAGTATTACACGACGTATACGTGTT
The DNA here is from genome assembly GCA_963814985.1 of uncultured Chloroflexia bacterium. Taxonomy (GTDB): domain Bacteria; phylum Chloroflexota; class Ktedonobacteria; order Ktedonobacterales; family Ktedonobacteraceae; genus CAWFFV01. The sequence goes on from CAWFFV010000071.1 coordinate 271, forward strand.
TGCCTATTATAGCCGCGATGAATCGCGCATATATTTCTAAAAAGACCAAATAATTGACACTCCCCCGGCTAAAGCGCGGGGGATTTTTCCTTCAGCGACCCGACTTGCCACTTCTCCGCGTGGAGGAAGCAGTAGAGGTCCGATCTCCAGAAGCGTTTGATGAGCGACGCCCATCGGTTCCCGTGTGCCCCACGGTACGTTGCAATGCTTTCTGCAAAATGTTGAGAGCGGCATTGTGATCGCGATCCAACACCACACCGCATTCCTGACAGATATGAGTTCGCACGCTCAAGCTTTTCTTGACGAGCGTGCCACAGGCCGAGCAGTTCTGACTCGTGAACTGAGGAGCCACTGCAACTACAGGAATGTTGTGCATCGCTCCATACGCTTTCACCCATTGCAGGAACGTTCCCCATCCTGCATCATGAATGCTTTTGGCGAGGTGGTGATTTTTCACCAGATTGCATATCTTCAAATCTTCAAAGGCAACCAGGTCGCTAGACGTGACAAGCGCGTTTGCCGTCTTTCTGGCAAAATCTTCGCGCTGCCTTTGTACTTTGAGATACGCTTTGGCTAAGACGTTTCGGGATTTCTTGCGGTTGTGACTCTTCTTTTGTTTCCGAGAAAGTTGATGGTGCAATCTCTTGAGACGCTTCTCCGCTTTGCGGTGGTGGCGTGGGTTCTTCACCGTGTTGCCATCGGAGTCCGTGTAGTAGGCTTTTAAGCCCACATCAATGCCCACCTGCCTGCCAGTGGGAGTGTGTGAGACGAGGCGATCTGCCTGGACTCCAACCTGGCAGTAGTAGCCATCAGCGCGTCGCACAATTCGTACACGCTTGATTTGTTTGACGGGAAACATTTCGATGTCACGAGTCCCAATCAGGCGAAGACGTCCAATCCCACACCCATCGGTGAAGGTGATGTGCTTTCCGTCTGGGTCAAGTTTCCAGCCCGTTTGTTTGTACTCCACGCTTCGATTGTTGTGCTGATATTTGGGGTAGCCTTTCTTGCCTGGTTTCTTTGTCCGGCAGTTCTCGTAGAAACGGGAGATCGCAAACCATGCTCGGTCTGCGCTGGCTTGACGAGCTTGAGAATTGAGCAAAGTGGCAAACGAGTACTCTTTGGCAAGTTGAGCACAATAGCACTGCAAATCGTTCTGCGAGACGCCGCGTCCATCCATCCATTTGCGCAAGCATTTGTTGCGGATGAATTGCACAATGCGTATCGCTTCATCAATGGCGGCATATTGCTGCTGGTTGCCGTCCAACTTGTCCTCGTAGATGAGCACTCCCTCTTGTCCTTTCTCGCTTGATGTGGTAGAGTGTACAGCAATAGAAGCCCCATGTCAAGAGGAGAAAACCATGAGAAGAACCAACCTGTATCTTACCGAAAAGCAAGTGGAACGCTTGCACCAACAAGCTGAGAAGGAGGGGCTGGGTGCTGTTGATGCGTTTTTGGCCTGGGATGACCCAACATATACCCCACATCCCAGACCCCAAACAAGGAACGCCCATTCATCCCCGCCTTAAAAAGATCGGGGCTTTCTGGGCCGTTTTCTGTAAAGTGTACGACGAGTAGCAGAGTTTTCATGGGTATGTACAATATTGGATGGTATAAACGGTTATATGCGCGATGAATCGCGAGACGCGATAAATCGGGTCCCTACCCCTTCGGGGTCCCATTGAAGTTTGACAGAGCAGCAAGGTCACCTGCTGCTGGTGAGAGGAGAGCTATGGTCGACCCCATTTCTATAGGTGTCACGATAGGGATACTCGTCAAAAGTGCTCCTGGCTGGTTTAACACGCTAGAGAGCACACTGATTGGTAAAGGGAAAGATCTGTTCGTTGGCAAAGGCAAAGAGCAGTTCCAGGCATTCCTTGATGAGAAGAAGCATCGTCGGCATGTAGAGTTGGCCTTACAGAACGCTGCTGAACGAGGGTTGAGACAATATGACACTCTGGAAGAACGTGATGCCTATCGCAGTGTCTTACAGATCTTATCTGAAGCACAGAGTGAGGCTTTACGTGGGGAGGCGTTAAATTTCCTCACATACTCCGATGATCCTGATCTCACAAAGCTCAGTGAGAAATATCAGCTTTCGCAGCGGATCACAGCGCTGGCAACGCATCAGGTAGCACATCAGATTGATGCAACGCCATATCTACATAGCTTTTTCCAGGCGCTTCTCGCTGAGTTCTACAACGATCCTTTGTTTCGTGAGCAGATGAGCGATGTCATCAAAGTACGTGCGGCCACCAGAAGTGTGCAATCGCTGGATGAGATCGTAGCCACTTTGCGCACGATCAGAGATACGCTGGCTCAGAGCTATTCTGCCGAGCAGTTCCAGAACGATGTTCATACCTATGTGAACTATGTCGAGAGCAAGCTACGCCACCATAAATTTGCCGGAATTATGTTTCGTGGAGGCGAAGATAAAGCGCCAGAGCTGGAAAGTATCTTTGTACCATTACGTATCTCGTTGCAAGATAGCGCATCGACAGACAAGAATACTGAAGATTTGTTTGCGCTCCTCGAAGAGCATCCATATCTTGTGATGCTGGGCATACCCGGAGCAGGCAAATTGACGACGACGCGCTATCTTGCCTGGTGCCACGCCAGAGCCAATGCGACATCCTTTGCATCGACAACCGTTGTTGATCCGTCACATCAGGCAGGAGGTTTGTCAAGGCAACCTGTGCCATTGCGCATCGAATTGCGCCTCTTGAGCGAAGCGCGTCGCCAACTGCCGGGCTGTAGCTTCTTAGCATACACAATCGAAGTATTGCTCAAACGCGAAGATGTCTCTGTATCCTCCAATATGTTCACAGAATTGTTAGAGCGTCGAGCCATGCTTCTGCTCTTCGATGGGCTGGACGAGGTACCCACCTTGAATGAGCGGCGACAACTGGTGGAAGAGATAGAGAGTTTTGCACAACGCTACCCTGGCAATCGCATCCTGATCACCTCACGTCCGGTCGGCTATGAGATCGCGGGCTTCACTGATCCCTTATTTCAGCATTGCCAGCTACAGGATTTTGACGATAAACAAATTCATCACTTTCTGGTTAGCTGGTATATGCATGTATTGAAATATACGTCACTACCTCCCGATATCGAGCTTGAGTTGGAGATGTTCTATAGCACATTATTGCAGAATGAGCGTCTCCATAAACTGGCAACCAACCCGCTACTCCTAACCGTCATGACTGCTCTGCACCGCTATGAACGCCTGCCAGACGAGCGTGTGCTCATCTATGAAAAATGTGCTGATCTGTTGCTGGACACATGGGCCAAGCTGAAATATGAGGGTACACGCTGGAAGGATATGAAAATGGGCAAGAGGGATCAGATCGCCTGTCTTGCCCATCTAGGATTTTCTTGCATCGGCGTTCACAAGAGGTGACATCTGATAGCACCGAAAAACAGCAATCCAATCAGGATACAGCAGTTGATGTGCCAGATGGGATCATTCACAAAGAAATCAAGAACTTTCTGCGGAATCAGAATTTGTTGGCAGGGGCAGAGCAAAATGCCGAGGCAGAACGCTTTCTTGCGCTGGTCAGGACGGAAGCTGGTCTGCTGGTTTCCAGAGGCACAGGTGAGACCGGAGAGCCGCTCTATGGTTTTGTACATCGAACTTTTCAAGAATACTTTGCGGCGATGGATGTCTGGGAGCGTTATCAGCAGGAGAGTGACCAGACAATTCTCAGTGATTTCCTGGTGGAGCATGTACACGATCCCCACTGGCACGAGGTAATCCTGTTACTCCTTGGAAAACTGCCACGCAAGGTCGCTACCACTCAGTTGCGTCGTGTGCTCAAGGGAGAGAACCGCTTGAGCCAGTACAACGATCTGGTGAAACAGGATCTATTCTTTATCGGTAACTGTTTAGCCGATGGCATCACTGTCGAGAGAGATTTTGCTCAGCAAATTGTTTCAGAGATAAGCACCCTGGCAAAGACATCACCATTCCCTTCGCAGACCGAAGAGGCGCTTTCTACACTTGGAAGATTACTGCGGACGCGACAATATGCGGAGATGGGACGAAAAGCGCTGAAGGCACTCATCAATGATGATGCTTCTCCCGACATTGAGCTGAAGATAGAAGCAGCCGGTGTACTGTATCACAACAGTCCTATCGGGTCAGATGAAAAGCGAGAGGGCTTCCGTTTGCTCAAGATGTTGGGGCAACAAGAAGATCTGACTTGTCGAGCAACTGATGCAGGTGGCAGAGGGTCATCTTATTACTTCTAGCAGTCCTAGAGGTATCTATATGGAAGCGGGCGCAGAGGGAGCACGCTTGCTAATTGCTCGTGCGCAACGAGGGGGCCTGACGGTTGAGCAACTGGTGAAGGTGGCAGAGACTATTTATCTCTATAGCCCTGTTGGATCTGATGAAAAGCGAGAGGGAGCGCGCAATTGCTGATTGCACGTGCACAACAGAGGAGATCTGACTGTTGAGCAACTGGTGCAGAGTGGCAGAGGCCACTATACTACAGTTAGGGTCGATGCTGGGTCCACGAGATCGGGCACGAGCAATTTGAGCTAGTCGAGAGAGGCATCTATTGCTACAGTCTGGGTTCAGATGAAAAGCAAGAGGATTACGCTACTCAAGACAAGGAAACGAGAAGATCTGACTGTTGAGCAACTAGTACAAGTGACAGATGCCATCTATCGCTATAGTCCTGCCGGGTCAGACGAAAAGCGAGAGGGCTTCCGCTTGCTTGAGGCATCTGGGACAACGAGGAGACCTGACAGTTGAGCAACTGATACAGGTTGCAAGGGCCATCTATCGCAATGGTCCTCCTGTAGGATCAGATAGAAAGCGGGGAGCACGCTTGCTAATTGCTCGTGCACAACAAGGAGATTTGACAGTTGAGCAACTGGTGCAGGTAGCAAAGGCTATTTATCGCTATAGTCCTGCCAGGTCAGATGAACAGCGAGAGGGATTGCGATTGCTGATTGCTTGTGAGCAACGAGGAGACCTGACGGTAGAGCAGCAGGTGCAGGTAGCAGGAGCCATCTATCGCTATAGTCCAGAAGGGTCAGATGAACAACGAAATGCTCTCCGAACAGCTTGGCAGTTGGCATATAATCAGAATATTCCTCTCGAGCAACGATTACAAATGGCAGATATTGCCCTGTACTGTCTACCGTGACAATTTTGAAGAAAGGACAGAAACAGTACGTCTCTTACTTACCCTGATCCCACATGAAACTGCCAAAAAAATGCCTTGCGGAGCAATGGCAACAAATGCCTCTTGAACAGATGGCGCGTTCACGACGTCGTTAGAGCGTATACTCTCTCAAGATATGCTTCTGATAGCAAATAAGAGGTTCATTTATGAGCTGGCCTGTCAGGATGTGCTACCTATGCAGGTACGTAATACCATGTATGAACTCTTGCATGATATGGTTCCCCTGGTTGACGTTCGGTAAGCCTTACGAGAACATAACACAGGCTTTTGTGGTAGATGAAGAGATGGTGGCATGTTTACATCGATATATGTGTATATTATTTTACATTACTGCAACGAAAAAGGTCATTAGGAGGAAACTGCTACAATGCCCAATCTACAGCAATTCTCAGACGAAGATTATTGTTATCTGACCACTACCGGGCGCATGTCAAGACGCCCTCACACCATTGAGATCTGGTTTGCTCTCAACGGGCAGACACTCTATATGCTCTCAGGCGCTGGTGGCAAAGCCGATTGGGTAAAGAATATCCAGAAGAGGAAGGATGTCCATGTGAGGATCAAGAAGACCACATTTACAGGTCAAGGCACGCATTGTCCGCAATCCAGAAGAGGATGCAATGGCTCGCAAGCTGGTTTTCGAGAAGTATGCACCGCGTAGCGAAGATAATCTTGAGGATTGGTCTCGTACGGCTTTGCCTGTTGCTGTGGATCTGGTGGTGTAGGAGGAGCGCGTTTTATATTGTTATGCCGTTAATTTGGACGCGGGCTTGTAAACCGCGCCCCTACACCTTGACATTCTCTCGTCAAATGCGAAAAAGGATAAAAGATTATGTTACATATTGGACTGATTGGTGAATTTGATCCAGGGATCGTGGCTCATGTAGCTATTCCCCAGGCGCTTGAACTGGCAGCGAAAGATCTGGGCTATCAATTCGAGGTGACGTGGCTTGAGACTCCTCCATTGGAGCATGCGGCTTCGCAAACGTTGGCTGGATATCAAGCACTCTGGTTTACGCCTAATACTCCCTATGCGAGTATGGATGGAGCGCTACAAGCTCTCAAATATGCACGTGAGCATCATGTTCCTACATTGGGGACGTGCGGCGGATGTCAGTATATGATTATTGAGTATGCCAGAAATGTTCTGGGAATGCTCGAAGCAGATAATGCTGAAGTGAATCCAGATGCTTCAATGCAACTGATTATTCCGCTGGCCTGCTCACACACGGCACTTATCACGACCAGTCTCTTGACGCCAGGTTCACGTGTTGCAGCCATCTACGGAACACGTGAAGTTACAGAACAATATGGCACCTGTAATTATGGCCCGAATGCGCAATTCTGGCCTGCCCTTGAGCAAGGCGGAATGCATGTGACTGGAGTAGATTTTGATGGGGATGCACGCATTGTCGAGATCGAGCATCACCCATTTTTCATCGGGACACTCTTTCAACCGGAGCGTTCTGCGTTTCGCAAGATTGTCCACCCACTGATCAAAGCTTTGCTTCAAGCAGCCAAAACACAATAAGGCCTTACCCAAAAACTGGAAAACGATCAGATCAGGTCAAGGAGAGGAAGAAGGAATGAAGGATATACGCCCAAAAATTGTCTATTCACCACAATATGACTTTTCTTTCTATGGCCTGGAAAAAATGCATCCATTTGATGGACAGAAGTTTAGTAAGGCCTGTTTGATACGCTCACTAGAGCAAACATTCCCTGGGTGATGACGCCTGGCGGCGGATATAGTAAGGCAAGCTCTACCTTCGTTGCGCAAAGCATTTGCTATATCCTTGCTACTTATGGCAAATTTCCTCCAAGGGACCCTGCTGGCAAATGGCAGAAACGACATTACAAGTATAAGATGCAATGCATAATAAAATGGTATTAACCAGATTCATCGCCTTTTATTGATAAAATGATTTTTTCGGTAAATGAAACAGATGCAACTCTACGGGATATAAGGCGATGAATCGCCTGACGCGCTGAAGTGTGTCCCTACTACTCTGTCAAACTACAATGGGAACATGGCCCCGAAAGGGGTAGGGACCCGCTTCAGCGCGTCTAGCGATTCATCGCGCATATACCGTCCCTGATCTCTAAAATTGTCGAGGCTCAAGAAAACGCTTCCATCAGGTGGAGAGTCCTCCGCTTTTTTTCAAGAGATATGCGCGATGAATTGCTAGACGCCGTGAACGGGGTCCCTACCCCGTTCGGGGTCCACTTCCTCTTCCTG
>CAWFFV010000072.1:0-8126 GCA_963814985.1 uncultured Chloroflexia bacterium
GGGATGAGATGACAGAAAAGAACCCGCCGCAAGTCGTTGCGGTTTGAACCCATGCGGTCAGGCGGGGTTTTCCTACGGCTTGAGCCCTTGCTTCTGCATTTTGTCTAAATTTCACGTATAGTAGACGTATGGAAAAATAGATCGGCTAAGCTACAAGCGAGAGGAACACAGAATCCATCTCATTGTGTACCATCTCATTTGGTGCCCACGTCGACGAAAGCCCATTTTAATAGGTGCCATCAAGACACGATGTGAGCAACTTATCAGCATGAAGTGTGAAGAAAAAGGGTGGGATATTCTTACGTTGGCAATTCAGCCGGATCACATCCATCTCTTTGTACGTGCTACTCCCTCTGATAGTGCGGCTGATGTCATCAAGGAAGTCAAAGGAATGACCTCATTTCATTTGAGGCGTGAATTCCCTGAAATTCTCACCAAGTTGCCCTCAACGTGGACCCGTTCGTATTTCTCTAGCACTGCTGGCGTGGTGAGTGCAGAAACGATTCAGAAATACATTGACGCTCAGAAAGGCGTATAACGCACATGGCAAAGGTGACCAGGACGATCCAGCAGGCTTTGAACTATCAGCCCGACCATGCTGCATGGTTTGCGGCCAACCAGGACCTGTTTAACCGTGTGGTCGCCTTTTACTTTGGCGTGATCAATGCCCATGAAAAGCTGATAGGACCTTCCAAAAAGAGGCCCCCTGCACTAGAGAAACTTACTCACCATACAACGGACAACCCCGACCCGATCATGCCCTTGACCTCAATTGCTGGAACATATCCCCGCGATGTTCCGGCGTGCCGCTATTAACGCCGCGTCGGCTCCGCACATGCTTTCTTCAGCAGCCTCAAGAAGTGGAAAGCCAGGAACAAAAAAGCAGAAGCCAGGGGCAAGAAATGCGGAGACCGCCCCCCCGTGCCCCCACGCACCTGGAGAAAATCTGCCTCATTCTATGCTGGCATGTGGAAAAACCGAACGGCTTCTACTTCCTGCTCAAGGCGTGGGCCGGCTCGTGTTGGGCCTGGGTGAAGGTGCGAACTCTGGGAAGAGAGGGAGAAAACGGCTTTGAACCGGGCAGCCCCTCTTTAGTCTGCAAAGGCAAGCAGTGGTGGCTGCATACTCCTGTTGAGAAGAAATTCACCAGTCCAGCAAAAGTCGCTGAGCAGATCGCCAATACCGCGACAAAACTCTGTTCAGTCGACCTCAATCTTGGCTAGAACCTCGCCGTCTGCACTATTCAGACTGTCGAAGGTACGATTTTCTTCCACCCAATTTCTCAAGGGTGGCAAACGGGTAAACGGCTTTAGGAAGAGACAGCTCGGAATTATTGCACGGAATTGCAGCAAGACGGAATCATTGCCGAAGAGGAGCAGGATAATGCTGCACTCTGGCAACAGATCCGCCACCATGATGAAACCCAGTCCCATCAGATCAGCGCCCGCATTGTCCAATTTGCCAAGGCTCACGGTGCAAGCATCCTGGTCTTTGAACACTTAGGCAATCTGAAGCCAGAGCGAGGGAAATATAGCAAACGCGGCAATACAAAACGTGCCTTCTGGATGAAGGGGCGTATCTTCCAATACGCCAAATACAAAGCCTGGAATGAAGGCATCATCACGAGCCGCGCAACCTCGCAACACGAGCCGTGAATGTGCCCGTTGCCATTCGTTGGTGATCCGCTATGCACAAGGATTACCCGAAGAAGGCTACACGGGAGGGACTCCGCTCGTGGTCTGTTCTCCTGTGGGATGCGGGGCAATGCTGATCGCAATGCCGCCATCGTGATCGGACAACGGCTCATCACCCGTCATCAAGAAAAGCCTCGCACTCTTCCTGCTCAAAAGGCGAGAGAGGATGAGAAATCATCAGGTGAGATCATCTGTCAGGATGCCAAAAGGGATGAGAGACCATCTATCTCTCTAACTGGGCGTGCAGATCATCTGGGGCATGGTACCGCCCACGAGAGAAAAACGCAGGATGGAAGCGAGTTTTCCCCCGATTCCTACCCAACTACGCCTATTCACCGAGTAGCTTCTACGAGGCATATACTCACAATGAGCGACTACGGAGGAGTGGAAGAAGCCGCCGTCCCTTCAGGGCGTGCGGAGTGTCACATGTGGTAAAATCGGCATACTGAGGCTAAGGGGCATATCTGTACAGTGAGAGCTTATTGGTCAGTTCTCTCCACCTTTCTTATTCTCCGTGTGCTTCTATTTATCTATCTATCCATTGATAGATAGAAGCAGATCAGTTGCATTCATTGATCTAAAAAATGGAGGTTACCGTGAAAGAAACCGTTAAAACGTTCAAACAAGCACATAGCAGCAGTTCCTGAGCATTCGGGGCCAAAGGGAATCGGCATGGCAGTGGCTTTCGATTGGGGACTGGTGGTGCAATTGCTGGTAATGCCAGTTCTTCTGACCCTGTTAGGGAAATTTCGGTCTCTTCCAGCAATCCGAAACGAGTTCTCCTATGACAATGCTCATTTCGTTCCTGCTCTCTTTACCTGTTGCTATTTTATTTGCTGTTTTCAGGTGAAGGTATACGCCGTGGATGGAAGTGGACGCGCCCCTGGCAGATAGGATTTAATGCCCTCGGTACCCTGGGTGGTTTTGCATCCCTCTTCGCTCTCTGGCAGGCGAGCAAGCACGGGGACTACTGGCTACTTGTGACCACCATTATTTTATTGATCTCTTCACCATTAATTGTATGGCGTCTGAGTGGACCTTGAGGACAGGCACTGGTCAGAACGGTGAAGAGTGTGGAGGGGAGAGATGCCCGCAAACGACATGGTGGCCTCTGGATCTTCTTTATTATTCTCTGGGCTATTGCTGGTGGCGTGCTCCAGGCAATTGCTGCAACACCCAGGTAAGCATAAGACTACCTAAAGATACACAAGAGTATGTTAAACTGCATCATGAGAAATCTATCATTTTCTATTCGATGTATGCTGAAAGGTTGTTAGTGTGAGCGAAATTCAGAAAATCATTAGAATGGCATTCTGTTCTCAATGCAGTTGTAGACGCCGATGTTCGTGCCTCCCTCCCAACGTTAGGCTCGTCTGAGGTATTGTTGCTTATACGGATGGTGCATGTATCAAAAATCCCGGTGGCCCGGCTGGCTGGAGTGCGTTGCTGTGGGCTGCCGCTGATGCAGTTGACGGACATGTACGTGAAGGTGCTCCTTGCTTTGAATGTACGGACATATTCCCAGAGCGCAGACGACTACCAACAACCGAGCTGAGATTTCGGCAGTACTTCCTGATCCTCGTGTCTGGCGCCACCTTCTCTCCCTCTCACAATCTACAGTGATAGCGAATCTACCATCAAAGTCGCACAGGGAACCTATCAGATGAAAGCTAACCCTGACTTGTGGTCAGTGTATCGCAAACTCCTTGGCTACCGTAAGCAGCCTCCTACATTTGTGTGGGTACGTGGGCATGCGGGTTGATGAACATAACGAGCGTGCTGACGAGCTTGCTGGATTGGGCGCTTTCAACAGGAATCATACCGCCTATGAAAAATGGCAAGCTTCTCAGACTCCCGAAGCACACAATGCGCCTTCCTCCACCGAATTAAGTGCACTACGTCAGCAAGTACAGAAACTCAAAGCAATGCTTGATACTCCAAGTAGCCCTCGGATCAGTGATCAAGAGCGCAAATTTATTACTGATATGGCAAAACGTCTCCAAAAGAATAACTTTGCGCCCACTGAGAAACAAGGTAATTGGGTCAAGGGTCTGGTGACAAAATATCGTGTATAGTGGCTCTTCTGGTTATCTCTTCCACTTCCTCGGCATCAACGGCGCTTCGCAAGCTAATGTTTATAAGTGGTGCTCAAATTTTAGGAAATGGGCAAAAATGATCTCCTGCGTCACAGTAGGAAAATCCAAAGATCCAACGAACGCAGGAGATCTTTGGCATAATTGCCATCAAACTATGGCACAAATGAAAAAACAGCAGGAGACAATATCACTGCGAGGAGAGCGTCTCGAACGAAGTAAATGGTCCCAGTGGGATCAGCTCCCAATCAATCAGGCCGTGTTTCACCAGGGGTAACGCACTGAGGACATGCCGGGCCTCATCCAGATCGGCGCATTCCAATATCAGGACAGCTCCGGCTCGATCAGGGGGCTGTCGAAAGTAGAGTTCACGGACAACGCCGCTCTTATAGAGTTTCCAGGCGGTCTCTACCTCTTCACGCAGGTGCGGATAGAAATCTCGCTTTGGCTCGACGCCAGGTTGGATTATATCCAGTGCAAGAATTTTCATGAAAGTGTTTCCTCTTTTCTCACATTAGCTCACTCACTGTGAGTACGAGCACAAGCTTCTCGTACTTTGAGTGCCACTGTACCAGAATGTTTCTCAGAGAGCAAGTACGCACTTCAAAGTGCGCTACTTATCCGGAGGAAACCACGACATAAACTCTGCCTTGTTATAGGGTATGGGGATTTTGTGGTAAAATTGTACAGGATTTAAATATCATTTCCACATGTAAGCAGCAAAGTTGGTGAATAGAAAGAAGTGGCATTTTGTATCATAAAACCGCAAATCGCTTCAAAGAATATCTACAACTGCAACATACCCCTATCGGACTCGCTTTTGTTGAGGGGATACCAGAGGATATTCAGCACAAAGCTACCCGTGTGCCATCTGCCTGTACATTCTGGCGTCTAGCCGAACAAGGGGTCTTCTATGCAACAGCCGAAGATCACCAGGAATGTCCCATTGGCATGATGACGATGGGTTTTACCATGCCTGAGTCGGCACAGCAGCGAGCACAAGCGTTAGTGGAAACGATGGCAAGTGTGCAATATTTTTCACCTGCGGAAGTAAGTGCACTTCCAGTTGTCCAGAAGCCCTATCAGAGTATAATCTATGGGCAACTCGACCAGTTTCCGGTTGCAGCGGATGTTGTGCTCTGTATTTTGAATGCACAACAGGCCATGCTCGTTGCCGAGGCATCAGGACAGGTAAACTGGCTGCAAGGAGGCCAGATTGCTTTTGGGCGACCGACCTGTGGGATCATACCGCGCACTCTGCACAAGGGTGAAAATTCGATGAGTTTCGGCTGTGTAGGTGCACGCACTTATATCCAGCTATCCCCTGCTGAAATGGTCCTGACCATCCCCGGCCAAAATTTTATAGATCTGGTGGATCGATTGCAAACGGTAGTTACCGCTAATACGGCTCTTGCTCCATTTCATCAGCAACAGAAGGCTCTCTTTGATGCGTAGGTAGAGTCAGTGATGAATAGAGTTCAAATAGCCCGTCTCTGTACCATCTTTGGTCTAGGAACACCCTTAATGGAGCCACGGGCCAGTATTGGGAGGACTTTTACACCGCATCTGGTGTTTGACCACCACGGAGGGTAAGTTTGCGGTGAAGCAGCTTAATCCGGCAATTTTGTGTACGCCACATATCCATGAGGGATACCGTGAGACGGAGCAGATTGCCGCTGCGATGGCGACAGCAGGAATCCCTGCTGTCGCGGCACTGGAAGGTAAGGGCGGACGGGTGCAACAGATTGATGATATCACGGTGATGGTGTATAAGTGGATTGCGGGAGAGATTTTATCGTCTGGACCTGTAGAGTCCAGTCGTGCCCACCAGATTGGGGCAATCGTGGGACAAATGCATGCACTTCATCTCCAATTTTCTACCTTACCATTACCAGAGTGGAAACATTTTCTCGATGATGATTGGGATATGTTAACGTTTCATGCCGCAGATGGAGGTATTCCATGGGCCTATCAAGTTCGTGTAGCACTTCCCAAACTTTCCACCTGGAGCAGGCTATATGAAAATGCAGGACATAGACTAAACTGTACGCTCGTTGTTAGCCATCGTGATCTTGATCAAAAAAATGTCATATGGCAGGCAGCCGATACCCCAATGCTCATCGATTGGGAGGCAGCCGGTCTGATCAATCCCACAATGGAGTTGGCGGGAGTAGCGTTGTCCTGGAGTGGGCAGCACAACAGGTATGCCAGCAGAGGATACCTTCGCGGCTGTATTTGAAGGATACACGAGTGTCGGTGGTGTTGTGCCCTCTATCCCAAAATCCAGCACTCGGATAATATGAGGATGATCTAACTGAGAAGTAGTACGTGCCTCGATCCGAAACCGCTCGATGGTCTCGTGAGTCATTCTTGTCTTCCAATACTTTAATGGCCGCTGGCGTACCTATATGAACATGTTCACCCAGATAAACATCCGCAAATCCACCCTGCCCGAGGAGACGAAGCAGACGATAGTTACCAAATTGTTGTCCTACATAGATTAGTTCTGAACCTGGACGGAGGTTCGGGATCTGTATGTGATCCTGGCGGAGGTACTGGAAGTGTCCTGGCCAGCGGAGCGTGATGAGGCGGAAGGATGGTGGCCTCCATGACATTAAATTTATCGATGGATACGGCACCATGCTTTTCTGCTAGCGGTTGAGGCAAGATATCATCTGTATAGGCAAGAGGATCATTAGAGAAGCTGAGCTGCGGAGATTCCTTTATAGGAAATGTCTCATTCGACATTTTCTCAGGGGCAGATAATGATGGTGGTGACGATGGACGCTTGTCACCATTATTGCTGTTTGAGGCCGCCTGACGAATCTCCTGTGCCTGCTTGAAATGTGTGCTCCTCCTCGCATTCCTCGGAAGTGGGGGGCGACTGCCTGGGAGAGGCTTATCCGTAGCAGAAGATTCCGAATGTGCTACTTTAAATTTCACAGCCTGAGCCACTGAGCGTATTTGCGGATCAGAGCTAATGATCAGAACTTCTTTCCCCAATTCTCGTGCACGCGCATGAAGCAACTTCCAGGCTACATGGCTGCGTAGTTGTGTTTGTACCGGAATGACAAGTGTGATCCTCCTCAGGGGAATCTGTTCCAGAAACACCCGTACCGCCGTCAAATCATCTTCTGGTTTAACATAGAGAGTGTGTTCGTCGCTCCCACCAGAATCAGCTCGCATGGGTGGAACAGTACTCCCATATACTCTTTGTGGCTGTGCGCCCAACCGCTCCGAGAGCTGCACTGGCTCCCGCAGCAGCCATCTTGCCACTGTTACCCCGTCGTTTGGACACTCTATTAATTGGGATACTACTGACAGCCTGTACGCCTACAACAGGGTCAGGCGGTGTATATTGCCCCATCGGATCTAAAAGTGTACGATGGAACAACGTGATCAGTAGGAGTATGCAAAGTGCCGGAACTTGATACTGTGTTCGTTCTCCTACGAGCAGCAGGAAGTTCTATGGGCTTCGGTCCCCGGCGCTATCTGCCTCGGCAGTTTCATTTAGATCAGGATCAGCAAACTCAATATTGAAAGGATTAGCAATAGGATCTACGGGAGGAAGTCTATCCCCACTAGTAGAACCATCAGGCAATGCTTTACCCTGACGAGAGGGAGGCTTAAGGGTAGGCTGATCGTGTACTGCTAATAAGGGCGGTGCTGGCGCTGAGGGAGGTTGTACGTTCCTGCTAGCCTGCGAACTCTCGACACCTTTCGGCTTACCACCGCCAAAGATCCATGGTTTCTTCCCACCAGTATTCGACCCTTCTTCATCGCGAAGAGCTTTGGCATAACTTTCTAATGTCGAATAAACTGGAAAGCGGCGCTGACGCGCCCATTCAGCTGGACCTGGTCCCCGGCGGCGCGATAAAAATAATCTGAGTTTGGAGTTTGCGGCGCATACTCTTCAGATCATCGAAATCGACAGGGCGTTGAAAAGCTTTATTCTGATCAGGTAATACAACAGCCACTTGTTTACGACCCAGCTTTTCCTGCGTGATGATTGCTGCCAGCACAGATTTCCTATCGTCAGTGGGAGAGACGTATATAATACCAATACTTGTACTGCGGGGATCATTTGCTCCCAGCAAATCCAGAGCATTACTTTGTTTCATAATTTTCTATACTACTTTACTCTTGAAAGGTTATATTTCCTTTTTGTGTATATATATTACATCTCTTATTAGTAATAGTAAAGGATATCAGGGCATTATCTTTTGATGAATGCTGCGCAAACAGCCAGTTTGCAAGTTGCATGAGTCATCCCGGTAACTCTTCAGGTGTTCTTTCACTGCCTACGGCAGTTCGCAAGCCGTAATGAGTCATCCCGAAC
>CAWFFV010000073.1:0-5344 GCA_963814985.1 uncultured Chloroflexia bacterium
GAGATGAGATGACATGTGGTAAAATCGGCATATTGAGGCGGGGCTAAGGGGCATATCTGTACAGTGAGAATTTATTGGTCAGTTCTATCCACCTTTCTTATTCTCCGTGTGCTGCTATTTGTCTGTCCATTGACAATAGATAAATAGAAGCATATAGTAAGTTACATTCATTAAGCTAAAAATGGAGGTTACCGTGAAAGAAGCCGTTAAATCATTAGAAGATAGCAATATAGCAACAACTCCTGAGCGTTCGGGGCCAAAGGGAATCGGCATGGCGGTGGCTTTTGACTGGGGACTGGTGGTACAATTGCTAGTAATGCCATTTATTGTACCCCTGTTGGAGAATTTCGGTCTCTTCCAGCAATCCAAAACAAGTTCTCCTATGACAATGCTCATTTCGTTCTTGCTCTCTTTACCCTTTGCTATTTTATTTGCGGTTTTCGGTGAAGGTATACGCCGTGGATGGAAGTGGACACGTCCCTGGCAGATAGGATTTAATGCTCTCGGTATCCTGGGCGGTTTTGCATCCCTCTTCGCTCTCTGGCAGGCGAGCAAGCATGGAGACTACTGGCTCCTTGTAACCACCATTATTTTATTGATCTTTTCACCATTAATTGTGTGGCGTATGAGTCAACCTGAGACAGCGCTCTGGTTCAGAACAGTGAAGAGTGTCGATGCCCGCAAACGACATGGTGGCCTCTGGATCTTCTTTATTATTCTCTGGGCTATTGCTGGTGGTGTGCTCCAGGCAATTGCTGCAACACCCAGGTAAGCATAAGACTACCTAAAGATACACGAGTATGTTAAACTGCATCATGAGAATCTATCATTTTCTATTCGATGTATGCTGAAAGGTCGTTAGTGTGAGCGAAATTCAAGAATCTTTAGAATGGCATTCTGTTCTCAATGCAGTTGTAGATGCCGATGTTCGTGCCTCCCTCCCAACGTTAGGCTCGTCTGGTATTGTTGCTTATACGGATGGTGCATGTATCAAAAATCCCGGTGGCCCGGCTGGCTGGAGTGCATTGCTATGGGCCGCCGCAGATGCAGTTGACGGACATGTACGTGAAGGCGCTCCTTGCTTTGAATGTTACGGACATATTCCCAGAGCGCAGACGACTACCAACAATCGGGCTGAAATTTCGGCAGTACTTGCCGTCTTAAGTCTGGCACCACCTACTCTCCCTCTCACAATCTACAGTGATAGCGAATATACCATCAAAGTCGCACAGGGAACCTATCAGATGAAAGCTAACCCTGACTTGTGGTCGGTATATCGCAAACTCCTCGGCTACCGTAAGCAGCCACCTGCATTTGTGTGGGTACGTGGACATGCAGGCCACGAACATAACGAGCGCGCTGACGAACTTGCTGGATTGGGGGCGTTTAACAGGGACCATACCGCCTATGAAAAATGGCAGGCTTCTCAGACTCCCGAAGCACATAATGCGCCTTCCATTGCCGAATTAAGTGCTCTACGTCAGCAAGTGCAGAAACTCAAAGCAATGCTTGATACTCCGAGTAGCCCTCGAATCAGTGATCAAGAGCGCAAATTTATTACTGATATGGCAAAGCGTCTCCAAAAGAATAACTTTGCGCCCACTGAGAAACAGAGTAATTGGGTCAAGGGCCTGGTGGCAAAATACAAAATCTAGCTCATCTGCACTTCATGTCAATCTGGCACATATCTCCCCTAATTGGTCTCGCTCGAATGCTGCCAGGATTTCTGAATGGATTGTAACGAGATGATCAGAAGATCGATATCGGTTCCCGTTCGTATTGATGGTAAAGGTTGATTGGGCACCTGCATTGCCTTCAGGAGTAGTTCATTATAGGAAGAAATAGACTGCTTGAGCCGTTGCAATTCATTCTCAGTTCGCAAAGCATCATACCGACGCATCCAAAGCGAGTTCAAGACGCCTACGATTGGCCAGAGCACCTTAGCCGGAGGATAGGGAATACGTGAAACCAGTTGTCCATTACTTGCATCAACATGCGCCTGTACAAGTTGCTGAATACTTTCTTCCAACTCTTGCTTTTCTTGATCTGCAGTAGCATGCTGTTCAGCAACGAGACTTTCAACTTTTGCCATCAGTTCAGCTCGATTAGCTCTCTTAGAAGCTGCACTGGCCGTAAAGACCCACATGCTCGATATACCTGCGACGAGAACCTGCAATGACACACCGATAGCAACTACGATCAGCCCATTGGACCCCACATCCATAATGAGAAATGGCGACTTTGGCTGATAGAGATAATCAAGGATAATAAAAACTGAATCAAGCACAGCAAAGATAAACACGAAACGTATAGGCAGGAGTGAAATCGAAAGCAACTCAGCAAAGACAAACAGACCATAGCATTCGATACCCACCATGTTCAGCTGAAGATGAGAGATGATAGTGATGATTAAGAGTATCTCACAGCCAAAGACTGTGATACAGCCCGCCAGGGTAGGCCGCCCGAATCGATTTGCAACGATCATGGCTACAATGATCGGGAAAGCAAGAACATGAGCGAAAATTATGACAATAGAGTTAACGCTGAATATCATCCACAC
The DNA here is from genome assembly GCA_963814985.1 of uncultured Chloroflexia bacterium. GTDB lineage: Bacteria > Chloroflexota > Ktedonobacteria > Ktedonobacterales > Ktedonobacteraceae > CAWFFV01. Next base: position 2,561 of record CAWFFV010000073.1, read on the forward strand.
ATCTATAATTTGCGGGATGAGTAAGATAATGCCGACAGTACTGATCATTCGTGCCCTACGATATGCTTGGCGTTCACTCATACTGGCAATGGCAACCGATCGAGGTGGCATCGTAAACTTATACCACCAGCCGAACAAGCGATCCAGGCGATCTCTTTTCTCTTCAACCATCTCTTCGACAGAACGTCTGGGTTGTTCCGACGCAGGGCTATCCACAGAGGAAATAGTGTTTCTATTCATAAAAACCGCTCACTCCTTTTTTGCAATAATAATAACTTTCATATCTAGTAGCACACGCAAGATTTCATCGACAAAGGCATCTGGATAAGAAGCCCCAAGAGCGTCTTTAATATCACGAGTAGTTCGTCTCCCATCGATTAATTGCCAGACCATGTATAATGTTTGACGCTGTTGATCAGTCCGGTTGTATAGCCGACGCCAATCTATTTGGGTAATAATTTTTGGTATGAACGTATCCGAGCCTGCAAATGACGACGGATTTTGAAAAGTAGGCAGTACAGAAGCATCAGGTTGTTTCGATCGGCTGTCATGTGTACCCGATCGTGTGGGTTTGGATTGTTGAAAGCCCCATCCGAATGGCCCTCTCTCTTCATCTAGCTGGATGAGAACTTCTTTCGCTATCGAATTACGTTGTCCTTTCTTATCCATAAGAGTGCACGAGACAATTATTCCATTAGCGATTTCCAATATAGCAATGCTATGCCTGGGAATACCAGGAACCCGAGGAAGCTCAGCTTGAAGTGTTCCGCTCAAGTTGTGCAACTTGAACAACTCCAAACTAAATGCCAAATTAACGCTCGCGTCTATCTTGTCTTCATCCACATCATCCCTCAAAATTAAAGCTAACTAACCCCATGCGCAAGTTTTTTGTGAAGTAATGAGTCTCGCCAATGGTAACGAAGGTAACGCAAGTTGAAGATGACTGGAAAGATGTTGGGTGATCTTCCACTAATGTGTTGATAGGAGAAACTGTGCTCTTCAGAAGCCAAATTACCAGCAGTAGAGAAGAGTGTACCAATCACCTTATCGGAAGATTACAAAAACTTGCACATTGGGTTCACTACAAAATAGTACCTTATGGAAAACCAGCCAATTTTCCAAAGACTTTTGTGATTATAATGGCCACAGCAAGCACAAAAATTTGTACAATTCATTTCTAAAAATAGAGTAATGTCATTGTTGTTTTAAATTTCACTTCCCACAAGCAATCGTCGTAAAATTATGCCAGAGCAAAATTACTCCGTCACTAATAATAACACTATACAGCCAAAAACGTCAACTACTATAATTTTTAGGGAATGAGCAAAAAGATCTCCTGCGTCACCGTAGGAAAATCCAAAGATCCAACGAACACAGGAGATCATCAGCATTAATGCCATCAAATTATGGCATAAAGGGAAAAACAGCCGAAGACAGCATCACTGTGAGGAGAGCGTCTCGAATGATGTGAATGGTCCCAGTGGGATGAGCTCCCAATCGATCAGGCCATGCTTCACCAGAGGTAACGTACTAAGGACATGCCGGGCCTCATCCAGATCGACACATTCCAATACCAGGACAGCTCCGGCTCGATCAGGAGGCTGTCGAAAGTAGAGTTCACGGACAACGCCGCTCTTATAGAGCTTCCAGGCGGTCTCTACCTCTTCACGCAGGTGCGGATAGAAGTCTCGTTTTGGCTCTACGCCAGGTTGGATTATATCCAGCGCAAGAATTTTCATGAAAGTGTTTCCTCTTTTCTCACATTAGCTCACTCACCGTAAGTATGAGCACAAGCATCTCATATGTTGAGTGTAACTGTACCAGAATGCCTTTCAGAGAGCAAGTACGCACTTCAAAGTGCGTTGCTTACCTGGACGATGGAAAGTTATTACTCCGCCTTGTTATTAGCTGTGGTGGGTGTATGTGGTAGAATTGTGCAGAATATAACTATCATCTTCACATCTAAGCAGCAGATTTGATAGATAGAAAGAGGCATCATTTTGTATCAGGAAACCGTAAATCGCTTCAAGGAATATCTACAACTACAACATACCCCTATCGGACTCGCTTTTGTTGAGGGGATACCAGAGGATATCCAGCACAAAGCTACCCGTGTGCCATCAGCCTGTACGTTCTGGCGTCTAGCTGAACAGGGAGTCTTCTATGCAACAGCCGAAGATCACCAGGAATGTCCCATTGGCATGATGACGATGGGTTTTACCATGCCTGAGTCGGCACAGCAGCGAGCACAGGCGTTAGTGGAAACGATGGCAAGTGTGCAGTATTTTTCACCTGCGGAAGTAAGTGCACTTCCAGTTGTTCAGAAGCCCTATCAGAGTATAATCTATGGACAGCTCGACCAGTTTCCGGTTGCAGCGGATGTTGTGCTCTGTATTTTGAATGCACAACAGGCCATGCTCGTTGCCGAGGCATCAGGACAGGTAAACTGGCTGCAAGGAGGCCAGATTGCTTTTGGGCGACCGACCTGCGGAATCGTACCGCGTACTCTGCACAAAGGTGAAAACTCGATGAGTTTCGGCTGTGTGGGTGCACGCACTTATATCCAGCTATCCCCTGCAGAAATGGTCCTGACCATCCCCGGCCAAAATTTTATAGATCTGGTGGAACGATTGCAAACGGTAGTTACCGCTAATACGGCTCTTGCTCCATTTCATCAGCAACAGAAGGCTCTCTTTGATGCGTAGGTTACGTCTGTTATGATATTACCTCTGCTGGCTGGCTGGCTCCAGCGCTTCGGCAAAGACCTGTATGCTTGTGAAAATC
>CAWFFV010000074.1:0-12189 GCA_963814985.1 uncultured Chloroflexia bacterium
AAAAAACTTAAGACTGATTGGTCTTAAATAAAGTATAACCGATTTGATCTCGGCGTTTTGTCAAGGTGTCCATGAAACTGTTCAGACAATATCGCTGAGAAACACACTCAATACTATTCGCTAATTTAGCGTGATCCTCATTCCCATCAGTAGTCAGCAAAGAAGACTATGAGACATGATTGCACTAGATAGACACGCTCTCGTGGCTATGAGAGCGTGTCCGTTCCGGCAGTTTCGCTGATATTCCCAAAACCAGCCCTGCCACTTACCGAGCAGAGACATGCATGCGAAATTTTGACCTTCCATCGGTATGCCAGTTGCACCATAGAACTGATAGATTTCCTGATCTGGCACCAATTAATGACCTGCGCAAAATGTGTGAGACCATCGCTTTGATCTCGACCTGCGCAAAGTTGATGCCAATGCAGATGCGGGGACCTCCACCAGAACCGACGAGCGCATAGGGATGCTTTTTGTGCTCTTCACGCCGGTGGGGCGGAGCGGATCCGGATCAAACGCCGTTGGATTTGCAAAAAGGTCTGGTAGCATATGGGAGGCCACGATAAAATAGAATGCCGAGCGTTCCCTGCGGAACGTGATAGTCGTTGAAGACAAAGTCTTCGACTACGCCGCGTGGCCCGTTGGCAACTGGTTGGATAGAGCCGTTCGGCTTCGCTGAGTGCAGGGTTGAGCACCTTCAAGTGCTTGATATCTTCCAGGTCAGGATCAGCTTTCGTACCAAGTATGGTAGCCTGTTCATCGAGGACACGCTCAGCATAGTCAGGATGCTGATTCAACAGGTAGAGGAGCCATGCGCTTAAGCTGGTTGAGGTTTCATGACCTGCGACAAGCAGAATGTTCACATGTGCAATCAGCTGTTCATCACTCATAGCCTGACCTTGCTAGTCGCGAGCCTCGACCAGCATCCCAAAGATATCATCGGTGGGATATCTACGCCGTTCCTCTATTTTGGGTAGGAGCAGGCTGCGCAGTTCACCCTTGAGTTGAGTGAGTTGCTGATCGAAGTCTTCCTCTGATGTAGCTACACGTGGTAGCATGAGAATGCGTAGAAAGAGTTCACGGAAGTAATGTACCTCTGGTCCAGCCTTGAGACCTGTGAGTGCCTCGGCGGCTACATCGAAGGTGATCTTGCGCGCCTCTTCAGTAGAGAGATCAATTTCACTGGTCTCTGAGCAGGCAGCAACACGTTGACGAATAATAAATGATTCATAAAAAACGAGTAGCGATCCATATAGCCCACAGTGAAAGCCGGGTTCATCATCTTGCGATGTGTGCGCGTGCTCTGCACCATCCATAGTGAGCAGACCTCGACCAAAAAGCCCGCCACTGCAAAAACGTTGCCCCAACCAATGTCATAAAGAAGCTCTACCATTCACCAGCACAAAGCAATTGCGCTCCAGACCGACCAGATAAACAAGTTCATTATTGTCTAAGTAGGATGCTCTGAAAATTGGCCCATACTGTTTATAGGCCTCTGTCAACAGTGGGCCAAGGCACTTTGATAATCATCGGGCCAGGTGACAACAGGAATAGCCTCTGGTAAGGACGAATTTAAAGCATAACAACTTCTCCTTATAGTTTTCAGGCAGGGATATAGCGATTGTTCCGGTAGAGTCCAACCTCGTCACGCATGGTCTCCTCAAAGGGGCGGAATCTAGCTGCCCGTTCTCGTACGGCTTTATTTGAGAAGCGACCGTATGCTTGAGATGCAGAGACAGTGGATACAAGCAGCGTGAGACAACTGCCACTGACCGGTAATTCGTCCTAGAAACTCGGCTCCTGCTGCATAAGCCAGAATAAGAGCATAAGGAATGTGGAGTCTGGGTGCGGGAACGCCCGACGTCCGTTCCAGGCTCTTGAGGATATCCGGCATCAAGATATAGTTCCCACCTACAATATAGCGCTCTCCGCTCTTACCTTTGTCTACGGCAGCAAGCATAGCCTGTGCGACATCACGTGCATCTACAGTACTTAGCCCGCCATCAATAATTCCTGGTATTTTGCGTGAAGAAACCCCAGCAGTGGCGACCAGTACTGGTTGGTCCACTATCTCCCGGCCCCAACATCGCAGTTGGCAAAATGAGCACAACTGGCAACGTATGCGTCCTGAGAAAAGTTGCGATAGCCTCTTCAGCAGAAAAACTCTTGGAGTTCAAGTTTATCATTTGTCAGCATGAACATGCGACTCATCTCCGGGAGCATGATCCGGTTTGCTGTTAATGACACCAGACGAACTAACATAGATGACTTTCTTGATACCTTGCTTTTCGGCCTCTGCCAGCAACTCTATTGTTCCTTTGATGTTGACCTGCTCAAGCATCTTCCAATAATTGTACGGGCTGATAATAGTCACGGAAGGAGGCCGCTGCGTGGAAGAGGATATCACACCCCCTCTAACTGGGCTGCAAAGCCCTCAACATTCTGCATATCACCCGTCACGATTGTCACAGGCAGACCCGTAAATAACGTTTCAGCTTTCTGACGAGAGGCCAGCGCCTGACCTTCATCACCCTGATCGATGAAAGATGAACGAGATTATAGCCGAGCAGTCCTGTACTGCCGGTTACGAATACTTGCATAAGTTGTTCCTTTCTTTGTTATGAATGAAGTTCATTCATAAACCTTAAAAATAACTACGTCATAAAAATATGAAAGTTGCAGAAAAAAGCAGTACAAAACAGGACACACTGGAGTACGCAAGAGCAAGCACACAAAAACGGGTAATGGTTACGGCTTATGATATATTCGACGGGCTTTCAGGGAAAAGATATTTACAAAAATGAGAGGAGATAGCCATGATCAAAAATGCTAATCACGAACGACCGTTGCTGCGTTTTACGCTTTCCTCTTCCAGATCCTTGGCCTGTTCTCATTCTTTCAGGTATTCTCTGGTTTGGTTTTGATTGGTTGAGTGAAGTGTGGCCGACGTTTGGTATCCCTTTTCGTCAGGTTTTTCATAATGCTCATGATCATTTTATTGGGCACACAGTCTTCTTCTTTATCATAGGTATGCTTATTCTCAGTATGGTGCCAGTATTGAGTCGTCGACTTCACTGGTCCTGTGTTGGGTCTGATCCTGGCAGCATTGGTGCAAGAAGCGGTGGGGGCATATTTTCCGTGGTGAGCTTCCAACGTTCACTGATTTCAATGCTTTTCGCCGGCGATGCACTTGGGGGAATGAGTGCATGGCTGCTGTGGTTCGCTGTACAGTTCCTTTTAGGCTATATGAAAAAGAAATCTGCTGCGAAATCGTTATCCAACGCGAATTCTGATTGAAGCCCACTGAGATCAAACATTGGGATGCATGAAGGGTACTAATCGCATCCCAATGTTGCTCACTTTTATAATTTCCACACCTTGAGACCGCTGTATGTTACCTCGGCCACAGCATCCCCTGAACCCATCTGGACACCGATTTGACCTCTTTGCTGTTTGCTATCCGTCACCGAAACTAGATAGACTCCGTTGACAAAGACATCAATCTTGTTCCCTTTCGCCTGAACATCAATGCGGTTCGATTGGTTCAATCCCTGATGGAAGCTGAGACATTGTCCAGCTCCTAATGGAATTTGCGAGTATGATTTGACATTGGCATAAAGATAATAGCTCCCGTCTTGACGAAAACTCAGAGCATATGCCGATGGGGGGTCCTGGCCATCATAGCGGAACATGATGCCAGCACCACGACTTGCCCCATTCACACCCTGTACAATTGTCATGTTGATCTCATAGATAAAATCGCTGAAGATTGTACTCTTGGCGTTTGTAGTGCACCCTCCACCTAAGTGCGCTGGCGATTTGACATCATAGACCCCATTGACAAAGTTACATGTAATGTACGACTGATTTACAACATCCCACGGTCTTTTGGGCTCGGACCAGTCATCGGATCATTCAGAAACGGTGCTCCGGGGAGAGAGAGTGTTGGAATAGCAGTTGCAGATGTCTCTGTTGGAGTTGGAACAGTCGGAGAGGTCACAGGGGAATGCATGGCAGTAACCGTCGAGGTGATCGTTGTTTTTGGTGTAGGCGTTGGAGTTTCTCCAACAAGGCTACGAGAGCTATTCACGAGGAGGATGATATTTCCCGAGAGTGAAAGCAAGAGCAGTACACAGAGGGCAACCGCCATTCTACTACTGACCATTTGTGGGAGTTTGATTGTCCCAAGTGACGGCCTGAAGGAGAATGCCTGAAGCACAGCAAAGAAGAGTCCTGCAACGGTAACGATACCACTAAAAATGTCGAGTGGAATTGAAGCATGGTTCGAAAAAAGGATGATAAGGATGACCTGGACGAGTGTAAGGAGAATGAAAAAACCAATTAGAAGCCAGCTACGCGTTACATGTTTCGGATCTGGTGTCCCTGATGTGCTCATAGAGAGATATCCCTTCTCTAAAAAAGTCATACATTATTAGAACGCACAGAACACAGAAAATTAGTAGTCAAATATTATTGTGAGCTTCGATAAATTAAGTTGATTAGTAATACATCGCTGGAAACTTTTTCATGTGATTGCAACAAACCACTCTGGTAGAATAAATGCTACTCAGGTTTGCTCACCACCTGCGGGTGTCTCGCTCTCGTTTTTATGTGGGTTTTGTCGCCCATGACAGAGGTTGCGACGCAACCTCTGTCATGGGCGACAAAACCCACATAAAACAACCTGCGAAGCGCCTACGGCGCTGAGGAATCAGGAAAGGGAATCTGAATAGTTACATTAAAAGAGCAAAAGAACGTGTTTGTCCGCTACGCAGTGCGTTTCAGCTTGAGGCTTCTGCTGGTTGTGCTACTGCCTCTGCGTGCTCCTGAATTTCAAAGCCCAGATCCTCTATCATCTGCCAGGTCCTTGATAATCTTGCCCCTGGGTGGTCAAATATCCCGAAACAAATACCGAATTGGCCGGGTACAAAGCCAGTGGTTGCAGTGAGCGCAGGTGTACTTCACGTCCCGCAGAGACACGAATCTCCTGGGATGATTCAATAAGCGCATCAAGCAGAGGATTTTCAGACAGTCATAAGGTTTCAAATAATTGAGACCTTCATCAGGCGTACCAGGGATAGCCAGCAAGAAGTTAACAGGAATTGATTGGGGATGTAACTCACGCAAAGCAAGCGCAACATCGATAATATCTGCTTCCGTCTCACCTTGCCCAAAGATAGCCCCGGTGCACAGTTGCAGACCTACACGACGTGCTGCCAATAATGTGTCCACTCGATCCTGATAGGTATGTGTGGTACAAACCTGTGGGTAGTAGCGTTCACTGGTATTAAGGTTGTGATTGAGTTGCTCAACTCCAGCATCGTAGAGACGCTGCGCTTTTTCTTCCGAAATCATACCCACAGTACAACAGACGGCAATGTCAACCTCTTCTTTAATATGGCGTACCGCGTTCGCGATGTGATCGATCTCGCGATCTGTGGCTCCACGTGTACTAATGGCAATGCAGTAGCGCAGACTGCGTGCAGCCTTGGCACGTCTGGCCCCCTCTAAGAGTTTCTGCTGGCTCACAAGGGGATATTTTTCGATATCGGCTGTCGAGATTTTGGATTGTGAGCAGTAGTGACAATCCTCTGGACACAGACCACTTTTGGCGTTGATGAGCATATGCAGGTGAACGCTTTTCCCACAAAAGTGATATCTGACCTGATAGGCAGCGTCCAATAGCTCTAAAATGCGCTGATCCGAACAGCGTAGTATGCACTGACATTCTTCATGAGAGAGCGTTTGTCCCTCGATAGATTTGTCGGCTAAAGCCTGGAATTTCAATTGTTGTCTCCTTTAGATAAAAAGACGCTCTGATGGATATCCCAGATGATGCACTTCAGTGAGCATAAATAGCTTCCAGCAGCCCATCAACATCGAGTTGCTCACCGAGGGAACGCAGTACATCCAGAGTGATTTTATGGCTATAAGAAATTTCACCAAGTAGGGGGGCTTTTCCCCATCGACGAAGCGCATCCGCATTGGTCTGCACCGCAGGCTGATCAGACGGCTGTGTGTGATTTAATACGACTCCTAGCACATGACTACGCGTGCTAGCAACCGTCACGGTGAGCGTGGTGTGATTAATGGTGCCTAAGATGTTGCGTGCCACAATCAGGATTGGCAAATCTAATGTAACAGCCATATCATGCATACTAAGTTGTTGGGTCAGTGGCACTAACAATCCTCCAGCGCCCTCGACCAGCACAATATCATGTTCCGCGCAAAGCCGCTTATAGCATTGGTGAATGTGGTGCATATCAATGGTAATGCCCTCCAACTCGGCAGCTATGGCCGGTGCAAGTGGCTCTCGCAAGGTGTATGGCGTCACCAGTTCCTGTGAGGCAGCACAACCGGAAATCCGACGTAAGAAGAGGGAGTCTTGCGGTTGCAGGCGACCATCTTCCACCGGACAGCCTGTTTCGACTGGTTTCATCACTCCCACATGCAAACCACGACTGCGTAGTACGCTGGCAAGTGCAGCAGTGACCACGGTTTTTCCAACACCTGTATCTGTTCCTGTAATGAAACAACCTTTGCTCACGCTAGCTCCTGCGCAACTATGATTATCGAGTCATATGTGACGTTCAAGAGGGTCTGTAACTCTTCCTCAGTTATCGAAAGAGGTGGCATCAGAACAAGCACATCACCAAGAGGACGAAGCATGACCCCTCTACGGCGTGCCTCTTTGATCACGCGTACTGCTACATTCTGCTGCGGTGAGAAGGGGACATGAGTGAGCTTGTCTTCGACAAGTTCGATACCAACCATAAAGCCACATTGTCTGATATCTCCCACCAGCGGCAGCGCTCGAAAGCGCTCTAACTCCTGTGTGAGAAGAGCTATTTTGGGCTGTAGCCTCTCAAGCGTCTGATCTTGCTCAAAGAGATCGAGACTTGCCAGTGCGGCTGCACATCCTAAAGGATTACCAGTATACGTGTGACCATGGTAGAAAGTTCGCTGTTGCTCAACCGAGCCAAGGAATGCCTGATAGATTTCCTCGGTGGCCAGCGTGGCAGCAAGCGGAAGATAACCACCAGTAATACCCTTCCCCAGGGCCATCAGATCCGGTTCGATACCCTCATGCTGACTGGCAAACATCTTGCCCGTTTTTCCAAACCCTGTTGCCACTTCATCTACGATAAAGAGGACCTTATGACGCTTCGCAATCTCCCATACGGCACGTGTATAACCAGGAGGATAGGTAATGATGCCAGCCGCGCCTTGTACCAGTGGCTCCATAACCACCGCTGCCAGCTCATTAGCATGTTCCGCGATCACGCGTTCAACCTCTTCCAGACAGGCGATATGACATGCCGGATATGAGGTATGCAAATGGCAGCGGTAGCAATATGCACACGGAGCTTGCAGGGTTGTGAACAGGAGTTGGTGATAGACCTGCTGATACAAGTTGATACCACCAACGCTCATCGCACCCACCGTGTCACCATGATAGGCACTACGTAGTGAGAAAAATTTTGTTTTATTGGGTCTGGCAGGATCGCATTGTTGCCAATACTGAAATGCCATTTTTAGAGCTATCTCTATCGCGGCGGCCCCTGTATCCGAATAGAAAACTCTTTTCAGCTTGCCGGGAGCAATTTCGCTCAGGCGCTTGCCAAGTTCGATGGCCGATGGACGGGTTAAACCGAGGAAGGTTGTGTGGGCAACGCGCTCAAGCTGGTCCTTGATGGCCTGGTTGATCTCCTGACGTTGGTGTCCATGGACGTTGACCCATAGCGATGAGACACCATCCAGGTAGCGCTTGCCTTCACTATCAATCACATAACTGCCCTCAGCTCGCTCAATGATGATCTGTGGTTCAGCTTCCCAGTCCTGCTGCTGTGTAAAGGGATGCCAGAGATAATGTTTATCTGCTTGTTCAAGGACTTCAGAGGTATATTCCATCTTCTTCCTCTCCTGTTAACATTCAGGCACACTCCACTCAGAGAGTCCTGTCTTATCCGATCACTCTCAGGCGTTTGCCCACTTGTTCAAACGTATCCAACGCATACATGAGGTCGGCCTGGGTATGTGTTGCCATCAGACTGGTCCGAAGACGTGAGGTACCAGCCGGAACCGTTGGTGGGCGTATGGCAACGACGAAGATGCCGTTTTGCTGCAGGTTCTTTGCCATCTCCAATGCCAGAGCAGGATCAGAGACAAGGATAGGTACAATATGCGTCTCGGAAGTGAGGGTATTGAAACCTACCTGTTGCAGGCCACGCCGAAAAAAAGCGCCATTTTCCTGAAGGCGTTCAACAATGTGTGGTTCCTGTTCCAGGATGTCCAGGGCAGCCAGCGATGCGGCGATGACTGGAGAGGGGAGCGCAGTGGTAAAAATAAAGTTGCGCGAAACATTGACGAGATATTCTTTCATCAGGCTGGGACCTGCAACAAAGGCTCCAAAGCTCCCCAATGCTTTGCTCAAGGTACTGACGGATATCAGTCCCTCATATGCAATACCTGATTGAACCACCAGACCACGCCCGCCAGGGCCAAGACAGCCAGTAGCATGTGCCTCGTCAACGACCAGCATGGCCTCATAGTGGGTACAGAGTTGAACAATTTCAGCGAGTGGTGCAAGGTCCCCATCCATGCTAAAGACAGTGTCTGTGACTACTAACGTCCTTCCACGGTGTCCTGCTCGCCGTGATGCCACAAATAGCTCTTCAAGAGCAGAGACATCACTATGTGCAAAGATCTTGCATTCGGCTTTACTTAACCGACAACCGTCAATCAGACTGGCATGATTAAGCTCATCACTGAAGATCAGGTCACCAGGTCCGACAAGCGAGGAGATAACCCCGACGTTAGCAGCATATCCACTGGTAAACAAGAGGACACTTTCGCTCTGTTTGAACTGCGCCAGACGCGTTTCCAGGTCGTTATGTCGCTTGCCCGTTCCAGCAATAAGTCGGGATGATCCTGTACCGCAGCCATCTTCTTCTGCCGCAACCATAGCCGCCATCTTCAATTCCGGGCGACCGGCCAGACCAAGATAATTATTTGAACTTAGATTAAGAACCCGGTGCCCTTCCACTTCCATCCAGGGTTCAGCGCCTGCGGAGACAGTTCGCAGTTGGCGATAGAGGTGATGGCTACGCAGTGTCTCCAGTCGATCTTGCATAAATTGCAGAGGCTTCGTTCCCATAAAAGACGATCTCCCTCCAATCTCTCTTCCCTCTTATTCTACCTCACCCGCCCCCCTTCTTCGCAAGCAAGCAAGCAACTTCTTTTAATGAGTGACTAAGGAGGCGCGCTTATGTGGGTTTTGCCTGTATGGCCGCCTTTCTCTTAACAATCTGGCTGGTATACTGCTCGCCCCATTTCAGCATGGGAAGCAGGATTGGCTCCAACGTCTTCCCAAACTTGGTCAGAGAATACTCGACCTTTGGAGGAATTTGTTGATAGATCTCGCGATGGACTATTCCGTCTTCCTCTAATTCTCGCAACTGGAGAGTTAACATCCGCTGCGTAACAGTTGGTAAGAGTCGCCTGAGATCACTAAAGCGCTTTGGTCCTGGTAATAAATGAAAGAGGATAATCGCCTTCCATTTCCCGCCAATGACATCAAGGGTCGCCTCTACCGGGCAATTGTATTGGTAATGGCTTTTTCCCATTGCGTTTCCTCTCATAGGTATATTTTTTGTTACTATACCACATTTACGTGCATACTTGCAAAATTCATCTTAATCATCCATACGTGTGCCATATTTACCGGTGGTCGATCCTGAACGCGAACAGGCACAACTTGCGCGGATTATTGGGAAGCTTTAGCACTCCAAACAGAGCGCTACATGCGCTTCCTATTCTCAGGGGATTTCTCAAGATCACAGTTTTGCCAGAGAACAGTGCTGTTCTCTGGCAAAACTGTGATCTTTTTGTACAATTTGGATAAGAATCAGCCTTCCAGGCAATGGGGTTCCTGACTCTTAGCGCACACTCTTAATGGGGAGGATGAGCAAAGCAGCAAACAAGAACAAGACCGCAGCAATTGTGAAGAGCATCATATAACTGTGGAAGATACTAAGTACGAAACCTCCCGTGAGCGGAGCAAGAATTATGGGGATAAAGATTGCTGTATTGATAATGCTGAGATCCTTAGCACGGGCGTTTACGGCGGGCAAGACCTTGACAGACAGCACAACGTCAACAGATAGGTAGACTCCAAAACCCATACCAAAGACTACAGCTGCCGCCACAGTGACAGGCCATTGTGGAATGAGGGCAATCATAAGCATGGCTATCGCCATTGCAATAGCCGCGCAGGAGACGAAAGGCTTCAATCTCCGTAGTTTCTCTGCCCAGATACCCCCAACGATTGCAGCGGCGACTAAGGTGAGGGTAGAGGCAATTTGGAAGATCGTAACTCCCTTATCAGCCGCCTGAAAATGGATGACGTCCTTCAAGTAGAATAGCAGATATGCAAGGAGAATACTATAACCGAAGAATACCAGGCAACGCGATAGCCAGACAAAGCCAAATCTGGGTACGTTTTGGGGTTGACCCAGAAGCTTCTCAGAAATGCAGAGAGGCTGAACGGTTTCACAAGCTCGCGTGGCAAAGGAGATTCTACGCAACACAGCAAGGAAGAGGAGGATAATGAGTGTTGAAACGCCAGCAAGGAGAATATACCCTTGCTGCGGATGATGTAAGACATCAATCCGAATTACGAGAGTTATGAGAACGACACCGATGAGTCCACCTACAAAAGGAGCCATGCCTGCTAAGGCTGATGCTGTACCTCGCTGCTGCGCTGGTATCTGGTCTGGGATAATTGCTGTGACAACTGCAAAGATAGTATCACTTGAAATTTGCACAAGGATCTCCCCAAGCAGTAACAAATAGATGCTGGTACTCAAAGCCATCATGAGGAGTCCAGTCACCAGAAAGATGATGCCAAAGATTATCCATGGACGCCGCCGCCCCCAACGCAAGACCGTGCGGTCACTCAGTGCGCCAGTGAGTGGAGAACCAATCACTCCTGCCAGGCCACCCACAGACGCGATAAGAGCAAATGTAGTGAGGTAGTGCGTGGGGTCCAGCAAGGCAACCTGAGCAGGGAGGAGTAGTTGCTTGATGGTCACATTACAAAGACCAACAATGATAGCTGCCAGGCGAAAGAAGGTACGGAAGAGCCAACTAACCGGTCGTGTAGGCATACGGTATATTTCAGGGATATGCTTTTTCAGCTTGCTCCTGTAGCATGGTAACAGGCATATGGGGAGTAACATCTTCCATTGGCTGCTCCTTCATTACTGGAGATTTAGCAGCGTTGGTAAGAATTAGATCATTTGCCGAAAGAAGGTCAGATATTTGCTCGGTCTTAGAATCCTCTGCCATTTTGTAAGTTCTTCCTTCAATAAAAAAAGTTAGGTAACGCAGGATTAGGGCCCTTTTCCCTGATTCCTCAGCACGAAGACGCTACCTAGACAAAACGGGAGGGAGTCACCACAGGTAGCGAGAAGACCCGAGTAGTTACAAAGATAGTTAGATTGGATCTCGTACCTGTAACGTTGAGGAAGTATAACATAAAAAGTGGATTAATGTATAGTTATAGATATTAGAATAGAACAATCGCATCAAATGGAACATAAGAATGGGTCGGGATTGAGATTTTTGACCAGTCAAAAGTGTATGGGATAATTGCATCAGAGGGAAATCAGCCATCGATATAGACACCAACTTTGTTTTGGAAAACTCAAAACAAAGTTGGCTTCGACACGGTTAGCGTGCTAACCAACTCTTCATGCTTCGTGTCACAAGGTCTGCCGCATCCTGCTGCACAAAGTGACCTGCCTTGGGAATAGTTACCAGCGTCAGGTCTTGCTCAATCCATTCCCAGGTGTTATTGAGTCCGCCCGCGAGGAGAAATGTATCAGCCAGGCCATGAATCAGCAGCACAGGAGCCTGCACTTTGGGCGGAGTTGCAGGATTTTCTGCGTAGGGCGGACGCGGATAATTCTGCTTGTAGTAATGCAACATAGCCTCAAAGTTTGAGCGCCGCAAAGCTTCCAGATAATGCTCTCTTTCGCCTGGATCGGTTACCCATTCGCTCAATCTTTCTGCCGTCAAGTGCAAATGGGCACCTTCTTGTTGAAAGTTTCGCGCATACTGGCTATTTTCTTGCTGCTGGGGATTATGGACTAACTCATGCGCTACACCACGTGGATGTGGCGCGTT
>CAWFFV010000075.1:0-8907 GCA_963814985.1 uncultured Chloroflexia bacterium
TGTTCCTTTTCATCATCGCCTTCAGTGCCTCGAGTTGTCCCATATGTCCGCAGCTTGCTATAAAGATTGTTCTTCCCCAATTGTTGTTTTTGTCCGCGAGGATCCCGGGATAGAGCGGCTGCTGCAAGGGTTCGGAGGAGGGCAGAGAATGGAGGAAGATGCCAAGTGCTTCACATACCTGGTCTGATACTCAAGTAGTTCCTGAGCGCTCAAAAGCGGGATTTCGGCGACCTCTTGCAGGGTATAGCCTGTGACTGCTCCTAGCCCCTGCTCTCCAACCCCGGGTGGATTGTAGCCTGTGCGTTCAGCCCAACCGCGTGTCAGCCAGCTCTCCTCTTTGTTCGACCTCCCTGGCAGCATGCGTGCGACGATATCGATCCAGCGACTAATAGGCCAGACTGTGACGGCAATATTGTTCCCTTCCGCATCCGGTTGCCGGCCAGTTCCTCGGCTGAAAGTCCTCCCACCTCACGGTGAGCCCATTTGACCAGTGACGTGACAAGATCTGCATAAAGCTCAATGTCCTGCATGATGATTTCCCCTTTACAATTAGTATTTCCGACAACGAAACTGCTTCTAAGCATAGGGTAAGTGTGTTATAGTGTCAATATGAACTTTTTAAGGTTACTTTCATTTTCGCTGAACAAAGGAGGTTGGATGGAACTCCGCTATCTCACGACCTTTCAGACGGTGGTGGCGAGGGCAGTTTTACAAAGGCTGCCGATAAACTCTTGTACGCGCCATCAACCATTACTCTGCATGTGCAACACCTGGAGACTGAACTGGGTTTCAGGCTTTTTGTGCGCCAGGGTAAACAAATTAAGCTTTCGACCGCCGGACAGGCGCTGTACGAGCAGGTAGACGCCTTGCTCCATTATGTCGTACGCTTGAGCAGACCGTGAAGGAGATTGTCGCCGGCGAGACCGGTAGCCTGCGCATCGGAGTAATTGAGCCAGCGGCGAGCGCATGCCTGGTGCCCTTGTTGGCCAGGTTGCCAGGAGCATCCAAAATGCATATCACGCTGGAAGTGACGGGCACACGCTTCATCTGTCAGCGCCTGGCAGCGGGCCAACTGGAAATCGGCATCTGTTCTCCACCGTCCGCAGACCTGGGGTTAACCTTTGAGCCGCTCTTTTTTGAACCAATCGCGCTGCTCATCCCTGCCACGCATCCGCTGGCTACGCAGGATCACATAACACCAACCGATCTGCAACACCAACGTCTGCTCCTGACCGGCCAGTATTGTGCATACCGGGAAACTATCGAATATTTCTTTTCCCAGCGTGGTATCAACGCCAGTCCCTGCATGGAAATCAGTAGTTTCGAGACGCTCAAGCATGAGTCCAGGCCGGGATCGGTATCGCGGTTGTGCCAGCAGGAGCGGTAACCCTGCCCCACGGGGAACGGTTCTACGCTCACTTGCGGGAATCGAACTGACGCTTCCTGTGGGTCTGGTCCGTTCGCCAGAGCACTATATCAGCAGGCCAGTTCTAGAAAAACTCATCACAGGCTTGCGTGCTCAGGTTCGTTGATATCTACAGAGCATCACTTTTGCATGGCCGCTTTGATATTCTGGTGGTGTGTCCTTTCCAGGTTCAAGCGCAAAAATCAGATGGTTATCCATCTTCTTCTGCTGTATACTAACTCGTCGAGAAAGCGAGACGAAAGGAGCCAGACCCCATGCAGACTGAGTACATATCAGATACACTTCCTGATGAGCATTTGAACGAAGAACACTGCTGGAGTAGTGTCCTTGCGAGAGATATCCAGGCAAATGGAACATTCGTTTATGCTGTGCGTTCTACCGGTATTTATTGCCGTCCCTCATGTCCTGCTCGGCGACCACACCGTGAGAATGTCACCTTCTTTCGACTCCCAGAGATCGCCGAAGCGACTGGCTTTCGTGCATGTCTCCGTTGCCATCCTCGGCATACCATCATTACCGACCCGCAAGGAGATTTGATTGAGCAGGTCTGCCGCTATATTGAAACTCATCTTGATACACCATTACCTCTCACTCTTTTAGGCGAACAGGTGCATCTGAGTCCCTATCATTTGCAGCGCACGTTTAAGCGTATCAAAGGGGTCACACCACGCCAGTATGCAGAATCATGTCGTCTGGTTTCCTTCAAAGCCCGACTTCACGATGGAGCCGCCGTCACGAGTGCACTCTATGATGCTGGCTATCAGTCCAGCAGCAGCGTCTATGAGCGGGCTTCGACACAGCTTGGCATGATGCCAACTGTGTATCGACAAGGAGGCAAAGGAATGCGGATTGGCTATACCATTACAAAAACGGATCTGGGGTATGTGCTGATTGCTGCAACAGAACGAGGTGTAGCAGCAGTTCGCTTCGGTGACTCTGAAACGACATTATATGCCGACCTTCTCCGTGAGTATCCAGAAGCCACATATGAGCATGATGAGGAAGGTCTTCAGCCCTGGATAACACTCCTCATAAACTTTTTGCATGGTCAGCAAACGACGTTTGATATGCCACTGGATGTGCAAGCAACAGCATTTCAATGGAAAGTGTGGAACGTCCTTCGCGCTATCCCTCGTGGTCAGACCCGTTCGTATCGTGATATTGCTCAAGCAATCGGACAGCCAACTGCTGCCCGCGCTGTTGCCCGAGCATGTGTGGCCAACTCCGTTGCCGTGTTTATTCCCTGTCATCGGGTGGTACGAGAAAACGGACAACTTGGAGGCTATCGTTGGGGTTTGGAACGCAAGCGCAGGTTACTCGCGCTGGAACATCATGGTGAGCCTTCTCACGAGGAACCGTAAGCCAATCTTCACTACCGGCATCGATAATGAAATTGTCAGAAACTCTCTACCCACTCAAAATCACTTTTGGGGCATATTCAGCACTTCCCACCAAGGCGACAACTGTTGGGTAACGTTGCAGATGGACAACTCATCATCACAGGAGGAGAACTGCCTCAATCAATGAACTGGAATGATTTGCTCTACTTGATCACGCCAATATCTACGTGCCCGCTCGAAAAAGCCTTCAGCCTCTTCCAGACTCGGAAAAGCATGTTTGGGAATCAGAAAAGCCATAATGACCCACGAACCTGGGTTATCAAGAAGAAAGTACAAATTGTGCTTATCCTGTTGGATCGCCTGAAATTATCTTCCAGGAAGCCGTCGAATCACTCAGATCACTTTTTTGTCGAATACTCTGGGAGTCAATAGTGATAAGAAGTTCACCCCTTTTGCTGACTCCCAGGGCGACTTTCAAGGCTCTCTGTCGTAATAGCAAGAAAAAAACAAGTGTCAGAAGAAGCAGAAAGAGCAGGGGTACCTATCAGTGTGGATGCAGCCCAACTGCTCGATCTGGTAGCAGTGGGCCGCATGGAAATTGTCGAAGCTATGTTAGCAGCTCTCTCCAGGTTGGCAGGAGTGGCATATAGCTGTGAGAATGTGGGGCCAATTGCCATCCTGCCATCCAGTAGCCAGTCTTGAACGCCTCCACTAACAAAGATCAGGCAACGTTGAGCGCTACATCATCTATGTAAAAGTTCGTAACGAGTTTGATGCCAGCAGCGGATACGAAGACAATCTGTATCGTTTGCCCCTGGTAGGCGCTGACATCGTAACTGGCGGCTTGCCAACCGTTGGCGGTACTACCATCGGTAATCGTCTGTAACGTCGTTAAGACGGTGCCACTGCTCGTGCGTACCTGAACATTCAGTTTGTCATGAGAGTGTGAAGTCTCCTGTGTTGACATGTACCAGAAGTAGGTCAGCCTTGCGGACGAAATCCCCGAAGGAATGCTGACCTGCTGATAGATACTATCGGCACAATTGTTATAGCCACAGAGGTAGGCACTGGCAGAGCCTGTATGTGGGTTTGAGGTGCTAATAATTTCAGAACCACGGCCAGAGCTTTCAACCCATGGTGAAGTACCATTCTCGAATCCACCATTGGCGATAAGATTGCTCGGATTAGGTGTGGGGGAAGGATTAGGTGTAGGTGTGGGGGAAGGATTAGGTGTAGGTGTGGGGGAAGGATTAGGTGTAGGTGTGGGGGAAGGATTAGGTGTAGGTGTGGGGGAAGGATTAGGTGTAGGTGTGGGGGAAGGATTAGGTGTAGGTGGGGGGAAGGATTAGGTGTAGGTGTGGGGGAAGGATTAGGTGTAGGTGTGGGGGAAGGATTAGGCGTAGGTGTGGGGGAAGGATTAGGCGTGGGAGTTGGGGTCCCTGTACTACTATTGCCACTGGCGAGCCACTCGGTACCGTTGGGGAAAAGGATATTATTCTGTCCCCCTGGATCATTCCAACCATTAAAACATTTATTGCCGGATTGGCAGGTGCCATCGTCAATTGCCGAACTATCACCAGCAGCGACGACACGACCACTGCCATATGTGCTACGGGAGACAAAGGCACCTGTCGTCCCAGTGTTGGAAAAACCACTACGGTAAATGACGCCATGTACATTTGGGTTGTCGGAAGGGTTGAGGGTCTCGGTTGTGCCATTGCGAATGATGCTCCCGGTAGCGGTACCAAAGGGACCATTCAGGATGGGATCAGCGTTGGGTGTGTCATTGTTAGGATTCTCATTAGCAATGTTTAAAACATCAAACTGAATACCGAAGACATCGTTGCCTACACCGTTGTTGTTCATCAGGTCGTTGAAAATGTGCAATGGTCATTGCCATCATTATTGCGGTCACTGCCATTGTGATCGGCAATCATAAAGAGACCTCCACCATTACTAACGAAGTTGAGGATGGCGGTCTTTTCGCTACTGGTAAAGAGCGTGTTTGGTTCAGGTAGAATAAGTGCGTTAAAGTGACTCAGATCGAGAGCATTTGCTGTATTGCCATAGGTGAGGGTACTGGTATTCGTCTTGAGGCTATAGCGTCCCGTACGTTGTAGAGCCACACCCCAGGAACTGAGGCCACCAGTCCAATCTGTTTCAACTTGCGGATTCGCATTCTGAGCCAGTGGGTCTGGCTGGCTGGTGCTGATAATCCAGTCGGCATTGCCCGCAGTTTCAGCATGAGCATTGTCAAAGAGCACATTGTAGCCAGTTGTTGCATGGGCGAGAGGTCCATGCTGAGCAAGAATAAGTAGACTAAGAACAAAAACAATAGCGATGGTGAGACACAAGAGGAAAAAACGATGACGTGAAGTGAACATATGTCTTCTTTTCCTTTTTGCCGCCAGATGGGCAAGATCTGACTACCGTACATGGCCTGGTCGATAGGTACGACCAGACTTTTTGTCGATAGGGGAAGCCAGTCATTCCTGACAGTGGTTGACGAGACCTTTGCATATTTGGCACCGGCTAACTATTGATGATCCCTAAGAAATGATAAGTTAAAGAGACTAACAATTTATTATATGCATGTTAAAAGATAGAATGCAAGGTAATAGCATATATTATTACTATAGTCCCTATTATCATCTTTCACCTTGACATATATGGTGGAGATTATGTAAACTTATCCACAAGGGGTAAGTCGCGACACTTAACACTTTGGACCTGTTTGTTGTTTTCAACAAGTTTATTCTTCAGAGTCATTTCGGTTTTTTCAAAATCTCAATGTATCTGGAGAATAAGTGAATAGGTTGTGCCCTGTGTTAAGAAGCATGGTATGTCCTCTGCAATGCCATGATTCTCCAGTAGTTCTCATAAGTTGAAGCAACCGCATAGGCGAAAACTGTTAATACCTCCGTGCATTTGTGCTGTAACTGTATTTTGCTACAAGACGTAGCAAGATAGGAGAAACACTTGCGACGGACATTCGTAGTAGCAGTTTCTTTCTGCATTGTTGCAGTTCTGCTCACATGGGTTCCATCTGGCACAGCCTTAGCAGCCAGCCAACCTTCAGCACCTTCAGCGACACAGAAGACTAGTAAACCTTTACCGCCGGCTTTGGATCCTCGGACATATCAACATCCTTCTTATGATGCTGCCGGGCTACTAACAATTCGACAGACAAAGCTGGCAAACCTGAAACAGCGGCCAGCGGCCATCATTCGTCCGAACTATGTCTCTGCGACAAACTATCCCGTGCTTTTTATCCATGGGATCAGCAATTCAAGCTCTGCAGATTGTAGTGAGTGGAATCCCGCAAAAAGCTATCTACCGGGTCAGGGATGGAGCGGACATTTAGCCTCGATCAAGTACTATACCAACGACACCCACTGTGATGTTTCTATCACTGGAGAAGCATCTCACTGTACTGGCTATCATGATAGTGGTAGTAGCGATGGGACCAATAACGAGGACGTCAGGCATGTTGCTTGTGAGTTTTCCTGGTACATTTGGGATAACTATACGCAATATGGGCAGAACGTCCAGGTAGTGGCCCATAGTATGGGAGGACTGATCACACGTTGGGCACTCTATGCGACCCCTTTCGAGCCAGCTCTGCCACCGTATCTCCTGATCCAGGATGTGGTCACTATGGGTACGCCCCACTATGGTGCACCTCCCGCCTATGCCTTTTTCTATTGTGGTAGCTGCCTTCAGGGAAGTCAGATCGAAACTGCTATGCCTTTCATGCAAGAGTTAATCAACAGTGGGCAAAATCCCCAGGGCAGCGCGGGGACGGACTGGACTATGCTTGGTAGTACATGTGATATTGCCAATACTCTGGTCGGCAACGATACTGAGTGGATGACGTCGGGCCATAAAGTCCTCTTCAGTTCTCCCTGTTACGATCATGGAGGCTATATGGGTGACACGTCAAATACCTGGGATGCCTCGGAGCAATATTGTGACTTCTGTGGTACCCACCTGTCTCGTATTTCTCCTGGACCAGTGCCCCTCACTCTCTAAAAGACACAGACATCGCTTTGCAATCTTCTGACTGGTAATCACGGGTTTCTCTGAAAGAGAGGGGAGAAGCAACATGCCTCTTCCCTCTCCTTTTTACCTTCGTACGCTGTTTTTGTAAAAATTATACTGCTCATGCTTGACAAGCCATAAAAATTATCTTATAGTTGTATATACGCTGCTATTGATAATGTCATTTATAGCGCTAACTCGTACATAATATCAAATTGCCAATTGATAGTGTAAGAGTGCTTAATACCATGCCGTCGTGGTGCTTCCCCGATATGTATCGGAGACTCATTTACCATCTTTCTTCACTGATGACAGAATGCTCGTAGATTGCTCTACGCTGTTCTTGCGACAGAATCTCTCGCTGGTAGAGAAGGTGAAGGCCCTGGAAAATGGACGTGTGTGTGCTTCGTTGTCTCTGTCTTTTTTTCCAACAATCCTTCTCTGGAGATACTTTCAATCCATCAACGAAGCTCTGACTAGTGACAAAGGAGACGGCACAGTATGAACGAGGAATCCTTCCCATCCTCAGTTTCCCGAACCAGTAGCTCAGGCCAATACAGTGCAAGTGAACCGACGTCACTTGCTCAAACTGGGTGCTTTTGGCCTGGCATCAGCGACCACCCTGGGTATGCTGGGTGCGGTGGTATGGAAGCCCCAGCGTATAGTACAAGCAGCTCCCTCCTCCTTGCCAGATATCCAGTTCAACATTGGTGACTTTATTGCTCCTGCCCAGACGATTGATGGCGTGCTGGTGCGCTTTGGGCCTGTGTTTACGTTGTTCGCAACTGCTAAGCTGAGGCGTACACCAACCAGAGATGATCAGCAGATACTTGCTGATGCCCTGAACACGATTGAGGCCCACTATGCCTTCAGTCCGAATGGAGTTTTCACTTTTGTCTCTTATGGCCTCCCTTACTTTAATCGACTACCCAGTGATCTGGTAGCCAATCATATGCCACGTCTGCTGGTGGACAATTCACGCTTTGCCCTGGAAGAAGCCATCCCGAGTCCAACGGATGTATCTCCTCAGAACCCTGGCGTGACCAAAAAACCTACAATGTGCCTGTAGCGATCGAATCGAACGATCTACTCTTTACCATTCGCAGTGATTCGCCGTCCAATATTCTGCAAGTGCTGACCTGGCTAAAGGGAAGCAACATCCTGAATGGTTCTTCTGTCCCTTCGCCTGCGTTCAGGAAGTTGTTCTCGATCACTTCCACGCGTGTGATGTTTGTTCAGCCTGGATTGCCGCGCAAAGTTGCTCATACGGCTGGTTTATCCTTTGCTGGTTCGGTAAATCCACAGTCATCAATGTGGATGGGCTTTGTTGACCAGCAAGTGAGTGGGGGTGGACCAGCTGATATTACCACGTTCCAGGGAAATAGTTCGGCCAGCTTAACGACTACGACCTCTGGAGATTATTTCTTCAATGGGTCGGTTCAGCATCTTTCACATGTGATTCAGGACTTGCAACAGTTCTATGCTAACCCGGACGAGCCGTATACTGAGCGTGTGCAGTATATGTTCCGCTCCAATCCTATTCCATCACAGGGCAACACAGACCAGTTTACCAATGGTGGCGGACCTGCGGTCTTTGATAACATCTTTCAGGGAACTGATGATGCCTTGAAGAACGCACAGGCCATCAATACCTTTAATGGCGAGCATCGTATGGGCCATCTCTCGGCACTTCAACGTTCTTCACGTGCGGCTGATGGGACGCCTATACATATCCGCAACGACGGCCCTGGTTTTGATAATATGGATATCCCTGATGGCTCCTTCCAGCCCAAGTTACAATTCTCAGTCTTTGTCCCTACCGCAGACTTTTTCACCACTATGCGTCGCAATCAAGCGGCGGTGGATCTGGTAAAACAGTATGGAGTCGCAGACGAGGATAATGGGTTGGAGCGCTTCCTGACGGCAACCCGTCGCCAGAATTTCTTAATGCCTCCACGTGCTCACCGCTCTTTCCCTTTGCTTGAATTAATCTAGTAGGGGCACGGTTTACAAGCCCGTTATGTCATTAACGGTATCACGGGCTTGTAAACCGTGCCCCTACATGTTGACTTTCTCCCTCAATGCAAAAAAGACGAACAC
>CAWFFV010000076.1:0-13712 GCA_963814985.1 uncultured Chloroflexia bacterium
AGAAGAAGGGTTCACTCTAAAGTAAAGAGTGAGCCTTTTTTGTTTGGAGTGCCCGATCATGCTCATCGACTTTCATACCCATATTTTCCCTCCTCACATCTGTGAGCATCGTGAATTATATTGTGCGCGTGATCCCTGGTTCAATGCCTTATATAGCAATCCTCGTGTACGCATGGCAACTGCTGATGATCTGATCGCCGAAATGGAAGCTTCTGGCGTGGATGCCTCCGTTACCTTTTCCTTTGGCTGGACGGATCCAGGTCTGATTGAAGAAACCAATAGCTATGTTATTGATGCAATGCGTCGCTATCCAAAACGTCTCTATGGTATGGCGGTTCTTCAGCCAACTACAGGTGTACGTGCTCTGCGAGAATTGGAACGTTGTGCTCAGGCTGGTATGGTTGGATTGGGCGAGTTGATGCCTCATGGGCAAGGCTATAGGCTGAGTGATATTCGCCTCCTCTCGCCACTCATGGAGATCGTGCGTCACTATCAGTTGCTTATCCTCTCACATTGTAGTGAACCGGTAGGTCATCTCTATCCAGGCAAAGGCGATGTCTCGCTGCAAGATATCGTAACCTTTCTTACAGCCTTTCCGGAGGTACGCTTTATTGCCGCACATTGGGGAGGTGGATTACCTTTTTATTGCCTCATGCCAGAAGTTCAACGCGTTGCTGCCCATGTGTGGTATGATACTGCTGCAACCATTTATCTTTACCGTGAGAGTATTTTCCCTGTGGTGTCACAACTGGTTGGCGCAGATCGCATTCTCTTTGCCAGCGATTATGCTTTGTTGCGTCAGCGGCGTGTGATTGATCATATTAAACAATCGCATCTAGATACGGAGCAGGTAGAGATGATTTTGGGGAAAAATGCACAAAATCTATTAGGACTCTAGGAATATCACTGTTATGCGAGTCGTCTCATTGGGAAACGGTAGTAGCGGCAATGCCTTGTTCGTAGAGGCTGGCCCGCAAGGCCGTACCAGGATACTGGTCGATGCAGGTCTGAGTTGTCGTCTCATTACTGAGCGCCTCCGAATCATCGGTGTTCACCCCTCTCAACTCCAGGGCGTTTTGCTGACTCATGAGCATAGTGATCATGTACAGGGTCTGCCTCTGTTGATGAAACGCTACTCTTTTCCTATTGTTGCCGATCCGCGTACTTATCAAGCTGTACACAATAGCCTGCTGTCTGGTTTTTGGCACACAGATTCCGGTACGCTTATCTCCGCTAAAACCTCTATTGATACTATTTCGCAAGGAACTTCGGAAGTTACGAGGTGTTTCACAGGACCGCACCATGCTAGAAGCGCGTAATATAGCTCTACCTGTTGGCTCGTCCTGTGTCATTGGTGATATTGAAGTGACGTCCTTTCCCATCTCGCATGATGCAGTTGCCCCTTGTGGATATCTATTGAAAGCCGGTGGTTGTCGAGTGGGTGTGGTGACTGATACTGGTGAAGTAACGCCTGCTATGCTTGAAGCTATGCAACATGCTGATCTGCTTGTTCTGGAAGCAAATCATGACCGTGAGCGACTTTTACGTGGTCCCTATCCCCAATATCTTAAACAGCGCATCCTTGGCTCTACTGGCCACCTCTCTAACGATCAGGCCGCCGATGCTCTCTTGCGTATATGGCGTGCTGATGGTGTGCGCTGGCTCTGGCTCTCACATCTGAGTCGCACCAATAATACCCCCTCGCTAGCTCTCAAAAGTGTACGTATGTGCCTGCAAGCCACCAAAGTTAACCTTGCCCTGCTACATATTTCCGTTTTACCTTCCGATATGGGTATGGAGTGGAACTCTACACAACTCTGGCGCATGCCATCTTTGTGGGAGATGAAATACTAGATACATATCTATTGTTATGGTAAGCGGGACCATTTACCTTTTCTGCTTGACGATTTCGTCATATTTAAGTACTATACATGTCAGCGAAAGGGAGTGTTATTATGCAACAAGACTTTCAGGTAGAGAGTCGTAGCTATGATCAGGTACTACGCGGGTCGTGGAAGGCGTATGCATTAAGTAAAGAAATACAGCTTGGTGATGAGCAGGCAACTACTTCGACAAACGATAGCTTGCATCTGTGGCTACCGGCTGGTACCTTGATGCGTTGGGCAACAGGAACGCGCCCACTGCGTTACAATTGCCTCCAGTTTTTCTGGCCTGAGCGCTGGTATATGCTGACAGCCTTTTACAATGGGCGTACACTGATTCATACCTATGCGACCATTATTCAGCCTGCCAGGATTGAGATTGATCGTCTCAGCTATATTGATCTGGACCTGTGTGTTCTGGTGAAACCAGATCTTACCTATGAGGTACTTACTCAGGCAGAGTTTGAGCAGATGGCAAATCTGTTACACTATACTGAAGAGACACGTATTAGTGCATTGATGGCTTTGCGTACGTTGACAAGTTCTATGCAACGCAGCGTTGGTATTTTTGCGAGCGTGCCGCATGAACTCCATCAGACGGAGTTTCATCTGGTGCGTTGTGAGAATAAGCACTAATCAACCAACCAGTATCGAGAGCCAGGAATTGAGGAGACTTCCATGCCCAAACGTATAGACCATGTTGCAATTATTGTGCGTAATATCGAGCAGGCACTTGCCTTTTACCGGGACACGTTGGGCATTATCCCAAGCGAGATCAAAGAGGTGCCAACCGAACAGGTTCGTATTGCTTTCCTTCCTCTTGGCGGTCCAGGGGGAAGTGAGATTGAGTTGATCGAGCCAATCACCTCTGATTCCAGCCTGGCCAGGTTTTGGAGAAGCGAGGGGAAGGATTGCATCATATCTGCCTCGAAGTTGACGATATTGATGCCGCACTGCAAGAGATGCAAGAGAAAAATGCTCCCGTTTTAGATAAGCACCCGCGTCTGGCTGCTGAGGGACGCGCCGTCTTCCTCCATCCTAAGGGAACTAATGGCGTATTACTGGAGTTGATCGAGAAAAACACTGAGTAGTTTTGTCTGGGTTGTGTTGCCCATAGCAGAGGTTGTACGCGATACAAACTCTGCTATGGGCGACACAACCAGGAAAAACTAGAACGAGCCACCGCAGGTGGTGAGCAAAGAGGTACAGGGGACATGTGAATGATCTATGTGTGTCCCCTGTTTTTTACTTAGAGCGGGATATTCCCATGCTTCTTCGGAGGATTAGTATCTCGCTTGTTCTTGAGCATTTCCAACGCATTAATAAGCTTTATGCGTGTGTGGCGCGGCTCGATTACCTCATCAATGTAACCGCGACTGGCTGCTATATAAGGATTAGCAAACTTTGCGGTATATTCTGCAATCAACTCCTTTCGTGCTTGCTCCTGGTCAGGTGCTCTCTCAATCTCATCTTTAAAGAGAATGTTGACCGCACCCTCTGCACCCATCACAGCGATCTCTGCTGTAGGCCAGGCGTAGTTGATGTCACCACGTATATGTTTACTGCTCATCACATCATAGGCACCACCATAGGCTTTACGTGTAATCACTGTGATCTTCGGGACCGTGGCTTCACAGTAGGCATAGAGCAACTTGGCTCCATGGCGGATGATTCCATTATGCTCCTGACCAACTCCTGGTAAGAAACCTGGTACATCCACAAAGGTGATGATGGGTATGTTGAAGCAATCACAGAAGCGGACAAAACGGGCGGCCTTGTTCGATGCATTAATATCGAGCACACCAGCCAGAGAGCGTGGCTGTTGCGCAACAATGCCTACAGGACGACCATTGAGTCGTGCAAAGCCAACGAGAATATTTTTTGCAAAATGTTCTTGTACTTCAAGGAAGTCACCATCATCAACAATATGGTGGATGATGGTCCTCATTTCGTAAGGCTTGCTGGGGTTGTCGGGAATGACGCTATCCAATGCTTCTTCAGCACGATTGGGTGAGTCGGTGGGTATAATGCGTGGAGGATCTTCAAGGTTATTTGATGGTATGTAGCTCATCAACTGGCGAATCATGCGGATACAATCTGGCTCGCTGGGGCAGGCAAAGTGAGCAACACCACTGGTGCTGTTATGGACCATTGCGCCACCTAAACCCTCAAATGTTACATCTTCGTGTGTAACTGCCTTAAGCACGCTAGGGCCAGTGACGAACATATAGCTTGTTTCCTCGACCATGAAGATAAAGTCGGTAATAGCCGGAGAGTAGACGGCTCCTCCTGCACATGGTCCCATGATCGCTGAAATCTGCGGGACGACGCCGGAGGCAAGTGTATTGCGTAGGAAAATATCAGCATATGCTCCCAGGCTCACAACTCCTTCTTGAATGCGTGCCCCACCAGAGTCATTGAGCCCAATCACAGGAGCACCATTCTTCATTGCATGATCCATGATCTTGCAAATTTTTTCGGCATGTGCTTCAGAGAGAGAGCCGCCAAAGACGGTGAAGTCCTGTGAGAAAACGTAGACCAGGCGTCCTTCGATCTGACCGTATCCTGTCACAACTCCATCGCCCGGAATTCTTTGCTCGTCCAACCCAAAATCGGTCGAGCGATGAGTGACAAACATATCCAGTTCGTTAAATGTATCGGGATCTAATAAGAGATCGAGGCGTTCACGAGCTGTGAGCTTGCCTTTTTTGTGTTGAGCCTCAATACGTTGAGTCCCTCCGCCAAGTTTAGTGGCTGCCTTTAAATCGTGCAGCTCTACAATTTTCCCTTGCGTCCCTTGAAAATTTGAGGTATCTTGTGAGCTGCGTTCACTTGTCGTCATATGCTGCATCTCCGTCCGATAGGTTTACGTACGCTGGTGGGTACGCTGGCAGTATAACATCTGGGGTATCGAAGTGTCGAACAGCCAGCCTTCCCTCTCTCAATGGCTTTTTCCTGAAAGGATGAAAAACCTTCTCCATATACATATACCTCGTATTCGATAGATGTGCTATACTATTTTCGTGCCATGTTCTGTATTCCTTCCACATCACCGAAAAGAGGTATCATTCATGACCAACATTACTTCCTCCCCAAATGCGGATACAGCCAATAATACGGCTGCGAATTGGCTCTCTCCTGATGAATTTCGTATTTTAGAAGCTGTATGTGATACGTTCTTGCCCTCATTGGTACCTCCCATCGGAAGTTCTGAAACTGTGGCTGCCTATTATCGGCGTAAGGCAAGTGATTTGCAAGTGGCCCTGCTCATGGCAGAAACACTGGCGCAGGAGAACACAGCGGCTCAGAATGAGTTTCGTCAGTTATTGCGTCTGATGGCAAGTCCTATCGGAGGATTGTTACTCTTTACCAGCCCACAACCCTTTCTCGCACTGTCATTGGAAAAGCGTGAAAAATATTTGTTGGCGATGGCTAATAGTCCACTGGCGCAACTACGCCAGGGCTATCAGGCTCTGAAGCGATTGACAGGTTTTCTCTTCTTTGCTGTTCCTGATCCTCAGGGAAGCAATCCAAACTGGGAAGTAATCGACTATGAGCTACCGGCACCTGCACCCAATGATATTCCTCGCACTCTCAAGCCACTGACCATTACAGAAAATACAACTCTCGACTGTGATGTGGTTATGATCGGTTCTGGTGCTGGTGGAGGCGTCGTTGCGGGCGAGCTGGCACTGGCAGGTAAGAGTGTGATTGTCCTGGAGAAGGGTGGGTACAATAGCGAGGCCGATTTTACATTGCAAGAAGCGCAGGCCATGCCCGAACTATATCTCAAACGTGGCACTCTCGCAACAAAAGATCTGGGTGTGATTATCCTGGCTGGTAGTACCCTGGGTGGTGGTACGGTTGTCAACTGGAATACTTCGTTCCGTACGCCCCAGGATGTGCTGGAAGAATGGGCACAACTGTCTGGTTTGAGCGATTTCACTGGCTCTGCCTTACAGGACAGTTTTGCAGCGGTAGAGCAACGTATTAGTGTCAATACGGAGAATAGTGCTCATAATAAGCAGAATCAGTTGCTCTTCGATGGAGCTACGGCACTTGGGTATCATGCAGATGCTCTACGGCGCAATGCGGTTGGCTGTGAGCAACGTTGTGGGGCCTGCGGTTTTGGTTGTCGCTATGGGTGCAAGCTCTCCACAACAAAGACCTATTTGCAGGACGTTTATGATCATGGGGGACGCCTGATTGTGCGCTGTAGTGCCGACAAAGTGATTGTAGAGAATGGGAAGGCGGTTGGAGTAGAAGCCAGTGTGATTGATCATGCGACTGGTAAAACCTCTCTGGTTACGATTCACGCAAAGGCTGTTGTTGTGGCAGCTGGGGCGATCCATTCTCCGGCGGTTCTGCTGCGTTCGGGATTGGAGAATACACATATTGGTCGTCACTTGCACCTGCATCCTACTACAACTATCACAGGTATGTATCCCGAAAAGGTCTATCCCTGGAAAGGCGTCATGCAATCGGCCTATAGCAATGAGTTTGGGCATCTGACTGGCAACTATGGCTATAAATTGGAGGTAGCTCCTGTACATCCTGGCTTGATGGGCCTGTCAACTCCCTGGTACTCTGCTTGCGACTATCGAGAGCATATGGCGCAGGCTGCTCACCTGGGGACCTTTATTATTCTCACCCGTGATAAGGGTGAAGGAACTATTACCGTGGATCGTGATGGCGAGCCTGTGGCGGACTATGTTACCTCTGTATTTGATCGTCGCCATCTTTTGCATGGTATGCGGCAGGCAGCACGTGTACATTTTGCTGCTGGTGCCAGAGCGGTCATGTCATTGCACAATAAACGGACACGGTTGGAACGAGATGCGGAGGGAATGGTTGATGAGCGTCAGTGGCGCGAGTTCGATGCCAGGTTAGAGCGGTATGGCATGGGTGTGAATCGCTTGATGATGTTTACTGCTCACCAGATGGGAACCTGTCGTATGGGAGCCGACCCTAAGCAGTCGGTGACAGATGGTAACTGCGAGGTACATGGTATCAAGGGCCTGTTTGTGTGTGACGGGAGTGTATTCCCGGCAGCCACAGGAGTCAATCCTATGCTCTCAATCATGGGTCTTGCCCATAGGGCAAGTCAGTATATTAAAACCACTGTGTAATTGTTCCGCAATGGGGCTGTAGAAGTTGACAGGGGGCATCCTACTGGTTTTACCTGAAAAACTGGCTAAAATAATGGTGTATTATGCCATTTTTCAGGTTATACTATGGTTAACATGATAATTTATCAGCTATCAGATAGGATACCGCTATTTAACTGGAAATCTGTAACTGCTCAGGTCTGTTCACCATCGGCGGTGGCTCATTCTCGTTGTGTCGCTCGTGGCGAAGGTTGCCCCGCAACCTTCGCCACGAGCGACACAACAGCCTGCGAAGCGCCTTAGGCGCTGAGGAATCAAAAAAGGAGGCCTGAGGAGAATTTTATACCTCTAGAGAGGTAGAGGTAGAGGGGCAAGATGCTGCATGATGTACCCTATGCATTTTCGTCGTGGCAGGAAAAAACAGTCAGATGATGAGTTCAAAATTTCTCAGGTTTTTGTTGCATTTGCTAGCTTACCACGCGTTTTACGTTTAGTCTGGTCTACCGATGCACCACTTACAGCCGGCCTGGGTTTCATCAGTCTGTTGCGCGGTACTACTCCAGCGATTACAGTGGTCATTACCAAATTGGTGATCGATAGTGTGGTGCGTGCTATTCGGATTGGCAGTGTAAACCCTGTCTGGTTACCGGTAGGTTTGCAATTGGCTGTCGGTTTGCTGGACCGCTTGCTCACCACTATTAGCAATATTGTGCAGCAGCTCTTGCAAGAGCGGGTAGCCAATCGTGTGCAAGTGATGATTTTGGAGAAGGCAAATAGCCTGGATCTTGCATTTTTCGAGAATCCAGAATTCTACGATAAGTTACGTCGTGCGGCAGACGAGGCAAATTATAAGCCTGTGACGATGATCTCGCAAACCTTTGATCTAGGGCGTACAATCATAACCCTGGCATCTATGATCTTTCTTCTACTACAACTGGCATGGTGGCTGGCGGTCGTTGCGTTTATCGTGCCTATTCCCTCTTTCATTGCCAGTACTCGTTATGGCTGGATAGGATACCAGCGTATGCGTCGCAAGTCACCGGAACGTCGCCAGATGGCTTATTTTGGCACGGTCATGAGTGTTGATCAATTCAATAAGGAAGTCAAGTTATTCAATCTTGGTGACTTCTTTATTCGTCGTTACCATAAACTGGCGGACAAATTTTATGATGAGAATAAGGGTATCCTGGTGCGACGCTACCTGACAAGTTTTGTCTGGACAGGTCTGACGGTAGCGGCAAATTCTGGCATTTACCTGTATGTGGCATTGCAAGCAGTCGCGGGTCGTATCTCGCTGGGTGGCTTGACGCTGTATACGCAATCGGCAATCCAGGCTGGTCAGAGTTTTCAAGGTGTGCTTGATGGAGTCTCCAACACATACGAAAATAATCTCTTTGTGAATACGTTGTTTGAGTTCCTTGAGTACAAGCCCCAGATTGTCTCACCCGAGGAGCCGCAGTCTATTGTGCCTGAGTCCGAGAGCAAAGGACTGGATATAGAGTTCCGCAATGTAAGCTTTACTTATTCCGGTAAGGACCCGGAGACGCAAGCGACCCTGAAAAATGTGAGTTTCACCATACGTGCAGGGGAAGCTATTGCGCTGGTTGGTCGCAATGGTGCCGGAAAAACGACCCTGGTCAAGTTGCTAACTCGCCTGTATGATCCGGATGAAGGCGAAATTTTGATGGGTGGGCGCAATATCAAGGAGTATGATCTGAAGGATTTACGTCATCAGGTAGGCGTGATCTTCCAGGATTATGTCAACTACTATATGAGTGCCCGTGAGAATATTGGCGTGGGGCGTATAGATGAGATCGAGAATGGTAATCTTGTTACGAGTGCCGCTCGCAAGAGTGGGGCCAATGCTGTGATTGAGCAACTCCCCAAAGGTTATGATACAATGCTGGGACGCTGGTTTGATGAGGGTACCCAGTTGAGTGGCGGTGAGTGGCAAAAAGTAGCTCTGGCGCGTGCCTTTATGCGTGATGCTCGGATTCTCGTGCTGGACGAGCCGACCAGTTCACTGGATGCCCAGGCTGAGTACGAGGTGTTTACACATTTCCGTACCTTGACTGAGGGGAAGACGGCCATCTTTATCAGTCACCGCTTCAGTACGGTACGCCTGGCGGATCGCATCTTCGTACTGGAACATGGCAGTATCCTGGAAAGTGGATCGCACGAGGAGCTGATGAAGCTGGATGGTCGCTATGCCGAATTGTTCAATCTTCAGGCGGAGGCATATCGCTAACAGGCACGCGATTCTGGGTATCATCCTGGCTGGTGGAGAGGAAGTGAAACATTGGATGATAACATCGTTTAGTGAGAGGTATGTCTACCTTTGCTGGCTATCTCGTCGAGCTTGCAAAGGTAGACTTTTTGCTGAGTAGAGGTCCTGAGTGTTTTCTTGTTAGTTTGTGTTTAGCTGAGTCTAAAGAAGTTGAAATTCCAGGATGTTACAATGGGTGTCTGGTTTTATGCTGCAATCATTGGTGGAGGAATGGGTTCTCCAGCTTTTTGTGCATCCTCTATCCAGAGTTCGATAACTTCCAGGGCATTCTTGATGGTTTCCTCATAGGTTTTTCCATGTGTTCTGCATCCTGGAAGTTCGGGAACGGAGACAACATATATATTATCTCTTGGGTCCCATTTGATGACTAACGTGTAATATTCTGGTTTTATTATCACTGTTTTCCTACCTTTCTCAAAGCTTCTTGAACATCTTCAATTTGGTAGTGTTGGGCATCTTCTCCGTCTTGACCTGATAGAGTAACATAGACTCCTGGGAATTGTGAATGTTTCCACTTTGTATCGACTTCCTTTTGCTGATTTTGAGTGGAAGCTTGCTTTTGATAGATTTGCCTTGAGTTGTCTGATCTTTGGTGGCATTGTTTCTACCTTGATTTGATTATATCATGCTTGATGGCCTTTTGCTTGCAAGTATATTCACTCTTTAGAGAACCTTCTTGTATTACATATTTACTATTGAGTCTCGAAAAATGCTCATACGGTGAGGTTGGCCCAATCGGGCTGCCGTCCCAGACGAGCCGCTACTAGCCCTTCATTTCTCAAAGATGGCACTTCCGCGCTTGCGACAAATTGATCAGCTACTGAAAGAGCCTGATCAATTGTCGCAAGCGCGGTTTCATACTGCTAAGAAACATTGTCGCCAGTGCATTGTATCAGCCAGAGCGTAAGCGTAGTAGCCCTGCCTGACACCATCTTTCGCAAACAATACAAGTGCCTGTTCAAAATCCGCGAGAGCATCCGTCATAACGATTATTTTCAACTGTATCATGTGCCTTGAGCAGATACACACGTCCTATAATCTCATCCCACGAATGCTCATAAAGATCCTCCCAAATGTACTTCTCAGCGTTCATGGGATGAGCCATTGCCAACACACCAATTGAAGAGTTTCCACCTTCTCACCTTCCTCCATAATTTCCACAACTTTCTCACAGTTTAGCAGAGCGATAATATATTGGTTAATTTAAATATAATACTGATGGTTCTTTATCTCGTCCGAACGGTGACCTTTAAAATTCTTGACATTTCATTGTCTATGTGTTGTATTCTCTGCTATGAGAAAGAAAAAATCTGACCACGAACAGACAAAAAATAGTACTGAGGTGACCATCTATAATCGGCTCGCTGTGCTACGCGCTAAGCGCGGAATCTCTCGTCAGGAGATTGCTGACGTTTTAGGTGTTAACTATCAAACGATAGGCTATATTGACGCGGAGAATACCATCCTGGCTTAGAGCTAACCTTTCGCATCAGCAAGTTTTCAATTTGCCGATAGAAGCGATCTTTTCTAGAAAACCCTTCAAACCTTTGAGTGAGGAACTTTATGCACGCTCAAGACCTCCTTATCAAGAGGAAGTAGGATGAGGAGCAAGGGGCGTATTTGGATGATAAGTCAAACATGGCGCCGTTGTCTTGTTGTGATGCTCATCCTGCTTTGTTTTGGTATTACTATCTATTGGGAATGGTGGCTCAATCTTCCTTTACTAGATACCACAGTGTTCGGCGACTGGCGCAGTTTGCTATTGCCTTTCTTCCTTACTGGATTGCTTTTTAGTATTATGATACTGCTTCGCCTCTCTCTGCAGCCCATTATCGGGCGGGTTAACAGAGTACCATTTTTATCGAGAAAACACACCAAACTTGATGAGCGCCAGCAGGCTATACGCGACCGATCCTATCAGACGCTTATAAGATTACCATGATCTTGCTCTCGACAATAATGGGCCTTCTCATCATTGTTTTTGGTGCACAATTATTACCCCCTCCAAAATTGAGAGTGTTACCCTGGGTATGGTTGATCTGGTGTGTTTGATTCTCGTGATAAACTTGCCAGCCGTCGTTGTTGCCTGGACAGAACTAGATCCAGAGGAAGACGAGAATGACATATTGTCTGATCGCATCCAGGCGCGAACTGGTAAGATACTTAGCTTTCGCTCCCGTAAGGAGTGAAGCCATATTTTAGAGCGATAGGTATAGGAAAAGGGTCCTCTATTTGGTATTTATTTGATAGAATGTTGTATTTATATTATAAAATTTATATGTGGCAAATAATTAATGGTAAAAAGGAAAGAAAATTTTCATGAGACTTGTTACTATCGTTTTTCTTGTTGTCACTGTGCTCTGGGTCCCGGTGGATATTGTCTTTTGGATACGTTTCCTACAATCCCCACAAGAGAGAAAGCGCCGTAGCTTAACTATGGCCAGCATGGGTATTGTGTTTTTCTTCATTTCATTTGGGTGGTTGTTGCAGAGTCTGGTCATGAGGCTACTTTCTCTCGATGCCCGGGCCGCGTTCTACTCCCTGAGAGATTATACACACCTCTGGTAGTGGTGAACAGGCATATTTGGTCTCGGTAGTCATAGTTGCGGAAGCATGGAGATACCCAATTCTGCCATAGGCGTGCTCTTTCTCACCGCTGCGCGAAGGGATTTCTCTTTCTGAGGCTTTCAGAAACTTGTGCGGTTGCGCTGGCGATCGCTGTG
The DNA here is from genome assembly GCA_963814985.1 of uncultured Chloroflexia bacterium. GTDB lineage: Bacteria > Chloroflexota > Ktedonobacteria > Ktedonobacterales > Ktedonobacteraceae > CAWFFV01. Next base: position 12,002 of record CAWFFV010000076.1, read on the forward strand.
ACGCTCGATCGCCAGTTCGATGAGCCGATCCAGTAGTTCTGGGTAGGGGAGACCACTTGCCTCCCAGAGTTTGGGATACATGCTAATCTGAGTGAAACCAGGAAGCGTGTTAACCTCATTAAGATAGACCTGGCCTGTTTCTTTCTCCAGGAAGAAGTCTACACGGGCAAGACCACTCAGATCCAGAGCCAGGAAGGCCTGAACCGCCTGGCGACGCACCTCTTCGGCGATACCTGTGGAAGATGGGCAGGAATAATGACCTGTGATTTATTGTCGAGATATTTAGCGTTGTAATCGTAGAACTCGTTACTGGCAATGACCTCACCAACGACCGAAGCGATTGGTTCGTCATTGCCCAGAACGGCACATTCCAGTTCACGACAGTTGACACCACGCTCGATGATAATCTTGCGATCATATTCCGCTGCTACATGTATGGCTTGTTCCAGTTCTTTGCGATTATGCGCCTTGTTAATACCTACGCTTGATCCCAGGTTGACAGGTTTGACAAAGCAAGGATAGCTCAAACGCTGCTCAATGGTATCCAGGATGGCATCTGGTGAACGGTTCCACTCATTACGCTCGATAGACAAGATAATCAACAGTGGGAAAACCACTGGCCTGGAAAATGATCTTCATCTTTTCTTTGTCCATGCCTAATGACGAACCCAGAACGCCACAACCAACGTAGGGAACATTCGCCATCTCCAACAATCCCTGGAGTGTACCATCTTCACCATATGTGCCATGAAGGACCGGAAAGATGACATCGAGGGCACCATTCTCGCGTAATGGCTTGTTGCCTTGAAGTGGAATGAGGCGGCGCAAACTGGGATCAACCGTCAGGGTCACTGTAGTGGTGTCTTCTGCTCCCTGTTGATTTGCCTGCAACTGTGCTGGTTCAGCCCCCAGAAGCCATGTTCCTGCTTTTGTGATACCGATGGGGACAACCTCATATTTCTGGCTATCCAGGTTCGCCATCACTGAGTTTGCCGAAGCGAGAGAAACTTCGTGTTCGCCGGAGCGACCGCCAAAAATAAGGCCGATCCGCAGTTTCTTTTGTGTCACTTCCAGATCCTTTCTTTTCTTTGTCCATTCATTGTTGCCGTAAGAGTCTGGCATGGTTAACTCTCAGCGTTCATGATAATTTCTTGTATCGTTTCCATGCGCATTCCCCGCGAGCCTTTAAGGAGTACAAGGTCACCACTATGTACTGCATGTTTGAGCAAATCAGCAATGGCCCGTTTAGCGGCTTCTAGTTCAGCATTGTTCTCCACATCAGCGCTGTAATAGTAGGTGTTTTGAGCAGGCATTCCTGCCTCAATTGCGCCATCAACATAGAAGCGTGCCTGATCGCCGAGGGCTACAAGATAGTCTACTACTCTGGCTAACGCTGCGCCACTGGCATAATGTTCAGCTTGTGCAAAGGACCCTAGCTCGAAGATATCGCCCAGGATTGCCCAGCGCTTGCTATGGGAGGCCAGTGTCGTCTCTTTCATTGCTCTGGTGATGGAGATAATCGACTGGCGATTGGCATTATACGTATCGTCAATGAGCGTACTGCCGTTGGGACCTGCCTTAATTTCGCAGCGTCCCTTTGCTGGTACTAATGCCTCTAATGCTTCGCTAATCTCATCAAGAGGCATCTCCGCAGCACAGCCGGCTGCTGCTGCCGCCAGCGCTGTTGTAACTCCGTGTTCTCCAGGTAAAC
>CAWFFV010000077.1:0-29155 GCA_963814985.1 uncultured Chloroflexia bacterium
ACTTTTTCTTCGCCATTTCCTACTGTGGCTCCTTTTGCAATTCTACTTGCGATCAGATGGCAATGGGTATAGACATGCAGCAGCCGTCTCCTGAAGGTCTGATCGTCTAAAGTGGGATAATCTTCTTTTCAATCCTAAATCGAAGGAAGCGACGATCGTTTCAGAAGACGGCAGCAAAAGCTTTGATACATCCTACGCGGATTTCCGTGAAGATAGTCTAGTGTTGAAATGTCTCAACGAGTCCAGACATCATTCAGAAACCACGGGAGCCCGTAATGGGAATCGAACCCATGACCCCAGTCTAGCAAGACTGTGCGCTACCGTTGCGCCACACCGGCAAACCTGACTAAAACCATCCAGATGTGTAAGGTGGGCGGTGGAGAATTCGAACCTCCGAAGCTCGCGCAACTGATTTACAGTCAGTCCCATTTGTCCACTTTGGTAACTGCCCAGATCTAGGAAACACACCAGTGTTGTTTTGAGTGATCAACGCCCACATTATAGCCGACTCGCTTTCGCATGTCAAGCCTTTTTTGATGACGAAACTGTGCAATATCAGAGAAAAAAAATATCTGGGTAGCTGTTTTGGATAAGATCTGCCTGTTCTAAAAATATAAAAAAAATATAAAACTGTATAGATACGCATAAACATAGCTATAAAGTTGCAAACTCAACAAAAAAGCATTGCGTCTTGCGCAAATAGCTGGTATAATCTCCAACGTTGGAGAATTAAATAAACCCTCACGCCCTTGCGGTTTTTCCGCTACCCGAGATGATATGTATGGCAATTTGGATTTGGAATAAGAGGTAGCTTTTATGGCAACGAATTGTGACTTCAGCCGTTCCTCCTTGCTCGACGAGCAGTATCAGCGTGATATGGAACTCATAGCTGTTGCACTTCAAGAAGAGAGTCAGGATGAACGTGAAGAGCGTCTCAGTCTCGTTGCACGTTCTTGGCCACTTACGAGTGCCTGTTTTCACGCGCAACTTGATTCTAGTGAGACGCCAGCCTACGCTCCTGTAGCGTTGGCTCGACCGTAGTTATAGCATAAATGTATAAACGTGAATAACCATGCCTCATCCACCAGAACTTGCACCGGAAGCTCTGACCTATCAAACGCCAGTGCAATTTGGTATGGTGTACTGGGTGAACTTCGGTTACCCATCATTGCCTCCGGGCATTGAGGAAAAGCGCATTCTGGATTGGCATCCGGCTCTCGTTGTTTCGGGAGAGCCTTTTTGCCGCCATGCTGGTGCGGTAAACGTAGTTGCTCTCACGTCCTATCGTGGGAAACTGCGCCCGTACCATCATTTACTATTAAAACGTGATTATCCTTTGCTGGATACTGATAGTCTGGTGAAGACGGAGTTAATGTATCCGGTGTTGCGCTCTTTGCTTGCCGATCAATATACCATTTGCAGGCTGAACGAAGCTGACCTACGTGCAATTATAGGAAAGGTGGCGAATAGTCTGGCAATTACAATGTTCTATTCATTACATTAATATTGCTGGAGCGGAGCTTATGACTCTGGATCGTCGCAACCCATTTAGTGCCTTACCTTCTGTTGACACACTGTTGCAATCGAAGATGGGGCAAGATCTGATTGCGTGCTATTCCTATGATCTGGTTCTGCAAACTCTTCGCACTTGTCTGGCCCAAGCTCGTGCAAGCATTCGGGATGGGATACTTTCTCCCTCGCCGGATGCTTTATTATTGACTGTGGAACAACACCTGCAACAAAAATTACAACCTCACTTACGTCCTCTTATCAATGCTACCGGTGTGATTCTCAATACTAATTTGGGGCGCGCACCCCTCAGTCTGGAAGCTGTACAGGCAGTTCAGCAGGTCTCGACCGCTTATGCAAATCTCGAATATGAGCTGGAGAGCGGAGAACGCGGTTCGCGCCATACACATGTTGCCACGCTTTTACGTGATTTGACAGGGGCAGAGGCAGCGCTTGTGACCAATAATAATGCGGCAGCAGTCCTGTTAAGTTTGAGTGCGCTGGCTTTGGGACGTGAGGTTGTGATTTCTCGTGGCCAACTGGTAGAGATCGGCGGTGGTTTTCGTATTCCCGACGTTATGCGTCAGAGTGGATGCCACTTAGTAGAAGTTGGTACGACAAATCGAACCCGTCTCAGTGACTATGAAGCTGCGCTCACGGAGCGAACAGCCCTATTGCTCGTTGTACATCCCAGCAATTTTCGCATCACGGGTTTTACGGAGTCCACTTCTGTGAATGCTCTGACTGAGTTGGCACGTCAGCATGGGTTGCTGGTGATGGAAGATCTTGGTAGTGGCTGCTTGCTTCAGAGCGAACGCTATGGTTTAGCGCATGAGCCTACACCGCAGGAGAGTATTGCAGCGGGAGCGGATATTGTCTGTTTCTCTGGTGATAAGTTGCTGGGAGGGCCGCAAGCAGGCATTATTGTTGGCAAGGCACAGGTGATTGCTCGTCTGGCCAGACATCCTTTGATGCGTGCAGTACGTATTGATAAGATGACATTGGCAGCGCTGGAAGCTACGTTACGTCACTATCAACGTGGGCAGGCACAAACGCATATTCCTATATGGCGTATGATCTCCGCTTCCCCTGCAAAAATCAGCGATCGCGCCACAAGTTGGGTCTCCCAGCTCTCTGCACAGGGAATTGTAGCACGCACACAACGCGGAGAATCAACGATTGGCGGTGGCTCATTGCCAGGTGAGACACTTCCCACAACACTGTTAGCTCTCGAAGCGAACCGCCTGCCGTTTTCCCTGGAAGATCTGGCGAAACGGTTAAGAATGCGTGATGTGCCCATTGTGGCACGCATTCATCATGATATGCTTTTGTTTGATCCTCGTACGATCCTGGAGGAGCAAGATGCAGAGCTGGTGCAGGCGTTGATTATGGAGGTGGGAAGAGAGAGGTAATGAAAGAAGAACTGGGAAAGGTGCCCTATGACAGTCAATCTCAAGTTGGTAGCGCAGAAATCGTCGGTATGTTTGTAGTCTTCGCTCTGGCTCTGTTACTCGCGGGACCATTCCTGGCTTACTGGGTGGGTCTTCCTGGATGCTGTTCTTTAGAACTTTGTTAAATTCAAGAACAATCTCACGTTCTGGTTGTTCAGACACAACCCTGGCTTCTAGGGGAGCGCTGACCGTCTACGACCCGATCAAAGAAAGTGCTGGGACAAGGTGTTTTTCCTTCTGATCGAACGTTGCCTTCATGGGCTGGCTGTTCCTGATGCGCACTCACTATTCGATTTCACTGGTCACAGGTGCCGGTTTGGCTTCAGATAGCAGGGGTGATGTCCTGGCAGGCTCGTTCTTTCTCTTCGTCCTGACATTTCGGGAAAACTGTGTCTGTCAGTCGAATGTTCGTGTCCAGCAAGATGAGGACAAACAGTGGTGTCACGGGCAATATCACTATGTGCGTCATCCAATGTATGCTGCTGCTCTCCTCTTTCTGCTTGGGACAACCCTATTAGCTGGACGGATCCTGAGTATGGTCTGCTCTCTGGGAACTGTAGATCCTCTTGGCATGATTGCGGACGCATTGCTGGAGGAACGCACATTACAGGAGCACTGCAGAGGCTAAATGACATCTATCTGAACAGTGAAATATCGTCTCATTCTTAGTTGGTAATATTTGAGAGACCACCAAACCGCAATCATCTCTTGTCGATAGTCTCTCAAACATAAGCAAAACTCTTAATTGCTCTTCTCGAATGCATACCAGATATGGAGCGCGACGCTCACACCAAAAAAGACTATACCCGGTATCTCCCCTGGAAGGTTTAAATTTGGTAGTAAGCTCACATCAATGGTAGAGCCAACATAATACCACCAGATTGCTGTAAGTATCCCCGCAATCACGGCAAGAGGCTTTTTTACGAGCACAATACAGAAGAAGAAGAACAGTAGGGAGTACACTGTTCCCAGAAACCAGAGCCACCAGCTATGTACTGCTATGCCCACTGCAATTGCAGAGAGGATATTCAGGATGATGCCTAGTCGGCGGAACCATCTTAGTTTAGATATTCTGAGGAACTCTGAGAGTCAAGTATTAAAGACCTGGAATGGGTTGCAGATGGATTCCCATAGCTCCTTGAAAAGTGCTATGAAATCGTTCTCTTCTGGTTCTGTTTTTGGTAGTTGAACACCAATGGTATGACTACCTGTATTGATGGGAATGTAGCCTTGATTGTCCCATGGTCCCTGGTGTATTTGATCAGTTGCTTCATAAATTGGATTCTTTTGCTGTTGTTCGGTAGAGTCGGAATTGGCTGGTTGTTGTTGCTTGATAGCGTCGGAATTGGACGGTTGTTGTTTGATAGCATCGGAATTGGACGGTTGCTGTTTAATAGCATCAGAATTGGATGGTTGTTGTTTGATAGCATCGGAATTGGACGGTTGTTGTTTGATAGCATCAGAATTGGATGGTTGTTGTCCAGAAACTTTCAGAATAACTGCTTCAAGCGCATTGGCAAATTCTTTTACTGATGAGTAGCGGTACTGAGGGCTTTTTGCGAGCGCTTTCATGACCACATTTTCGATCTCTGGGGCGATATTGTGAGGTGGAGCGCTCAGAGGAGGAACGGCTTCCTGGATATGCTTCAAACAAACCTCAACATCATTCGTCCCATTAAAGGGACGATACCCGGTAAGCCACTCGTAGACGACGATCCGCAAGAGAATACTGGTCGCTGGCTCGCTGCGTATGTCCTTGCAGCCTCTCTGGTGCGATATAGGCTGCTGTACCTGCTACGGTCAGATCGCCCTGTTGCATTGCGATTTGTTGTATTTGTTGTATTTGTTGCCCGAGATTACCCGTGTTGAGACCTGCTACGGCAATTCCAAAGTCACTCAACACGACCTCATCAGGTTTCCTGATCAGCATATTCTCAGGTTTGACATCCCGATGTACAACCACAGGGTCGAAATCGTGTGCATATTGAAGGGCATCGGCAACCTGCTTAACATATAAGGCGATTTTTTTGAGCGGAACTTTTGTTCCGTGAGGGTGAAGGGTACGCAGCGTTCCCAGGGAAGCATGTTCCATCACAAGGAAAGGAGTGCTACCATCTACGCCATATTTGTTCACTTCAATGCCAAATTCCTGGACTTTGATAATGTGATGACATGGTCTGAGTCTTGCCACCAGACGGGCCTCCAGAGCGAAAAAAATCTCGTTCGTCGTCTCGCAAATCACGCGATTTGAGGACTTTGACTGCCGCCTCTGTTTCGAGGAATACATGTTTTGCCAGGTAGACTTCAGCATAACCTCCTTTTCCGATGAGTCTGGTTAGCTCATAATTCCCTAGTTGCTGTCCAACGCGATCCTGTGTCGGTGCCATCTCATCCTCCTTGGGAGTCCCCCATTCACTTGTACATAGATGAATTGCAATGTATTAAAGGTGAAAGATCAAAAAGTTATTTCTTTTCGTGTAACTCCTCATGCCCCTTTTTCTGGATTCCTCAGCGCCCAGGGCGCTTCGCTGGTCGTTTTGTGTGAGTTTTGCTGTCTGTGGCGGAGGTTGCGATCGCAACCTCCGCCACAGACAGCAAAACTCACACAAAACCAGGGCGAGCCACCGCAGGTGGCGAAGAGATCCGAGGAGTAAGGTATTTTTCATGCCGCCAGGAGCACACTCCAAAGATATGTACTACCGTGTCTATATTATCACATTCTCAGAATAAAATCATCTATAGGTACTGCTCATATCAGAAAATGCAAGGATGTATTTCATCTCTATATATGTACTTGATTGTCTAATATTTGGGATAGAAAAATCTGGTTCATTCATCAAAAATTTTGTAATAGATATTGCTTTTAAATGTTCCCTTTTTTTCTTCTGTTTGGCTCACTGTGGATAATGATGTTTTATCTTGTTCGAAACTGATGCCATTATAATTTGACACAATTAAGAATGCTTGACAATGAAAAAGGGCACAGCTATACTCTTAAAAGAGTGAGTGTGCGTTTTTAAGGGGAGAAACATTACATGGCTACTACCTATACACAAGCCTGGGGAGGCATACGTCCCGGTTGTCTGATCCTTTTGCTAGATCAATCGGGGTCAATGTCTGATCCATTTGGGATTGCACAGGCCGGGGCCGGAAGACGAAAATGCGATATGGTGGCGACCGTCTTAAATGGCTTTCTGAATGAACTCATTGTCACAAATACTATTGCGCAGAAAGATGGCACGACTGAGGTTCGACCACGAGCTGAAGTTAGTGTTATAGGCTATGAGGGAAATTTTGTAGGTTCTATCCTGGATGGTGAGTTATATGGACAGCATTTTGTGAGCCTCCCAGAATTGCAAATAAATCCCATTGAGATTGAGAGGCGTTATCGCAAAGAGATCGATGAAACGGGCATGGAAATTGAGATACCTGTGCCATTTCCTATCTGGGTGAAGGCAAAAGCGGATGGCGGTACACCTATGTGTGCTGCGCTCAGGCAGGCGCGTGATCTGGCGCGGCAGTGGGCAATGAGCCATCCTGATAACTATCCTCCTGTTGTGATCAACGTCACAGATGGTATGGCCAATGATGGGGACCCTATGGAAGCTGCAAGGGAACTATGTCAGATCAGCACCGCTGATGGTCAGACGTTGTTGTTCAATGTACATATTACCGATATCAACAGTGCGCCTGTCATGTATCCTGCCAGTGAGAGCGAACTTCCCAACGATACTTATGGCCGCAAGTTATTTGCGATGTCGAGCATGATTCCTGATACAAGCTGTAATCTGCTTGAGTCCCTGACTGGTCGGTTCGTGCGCCCAGGAGCGCGCGGCTTGATCTTTAATGGTGACGCGGCATCGGTTCGACAGATGTTTGTCTTTGCGAGCGTTCCCGCCACACAACCGCTGGACCCCAACCGATAAGAGCGCTGTTAGAGAGTGCTATAACTGATGCTTGCACAGGTCACCAAATTACGTTATTGGAAGTCTGAACACGATGAACAAACGTGTGAAGATGCCTATGGAGAGGATACTGCAAACGGTCTCTTTGCCGTGGCAGATGGGGCAGGTACAACGCTGTTCTCAAATATCTGGGCCAGGGTTCTCATAGAACACTTTTTATCGACTCCCTTGATGAGCAATAACCCGTTTGAGATTGAATGGTGGGTACGTCTGGCACAAGAGCAGTTTAAGCAAGAGGCTCCAGGCCTGGAAAATATGGCGTGGAATGCGCTGCAAAAAGCGCAGAATCAGGGGAGCCATGCCACACTTGCAACTTTACGTGTCACAAACGTGGAAACTGCCAGGGCGCAGGCGGAATTATTGGTTTTTGGTGATAGCTGTGTCATTATAAGCAAATCGCGTACAGAGCAGGTATGGTCTTTCCCTTTAGGGAAACCCTCCGATTTTGACCGTGCACCAATTTGTGTTCCTTCTAAGCTGAGTATGTTTAATCGCTATTTTCATCGATGTCTGGCAGCGCAAGTCGATCTTGAGCCTGGAGATAGTGTCATCCTGGCGACTGATGCTGTTGCTAAATGGATCATCAGTGCCGGTGGTGGGTGCTATCAAGATCAGAGGAGTGCTTTCCAGGCGGTTGTGGCCCAGACACCGGATAGCTGGCCAATATTTATTACAGAGTGCCGTACCAGGAAAGAGATGGTTGACGATGATAGCATGGCTCTGATTATCACGTTGACAGATGACACGCTCAAAGATGGTCTATCGCCTGGTGCAACGACTGAGCATAGCAAGAGCGTACGGGAGCAACGTAAGCAGAACTTCGCACAAGCTCTAGATGCTCAGAATAAGGAACTTGTCGCTATCTATTTTGGCGATGGAGTCGATCTGGATCTGGAGCAGGTCCAGCTATCCGATATGCAGATCCAGCAGGCTCGTGCCGTAGCTGATGCTTTGCGAGAAGTTCTTGCGGTGCTACGACAGGAGTTAAATGCTCCTGATGTGGTCGACAAGATGACAATCGTCTGGCAGAAGCATGCTGAACTCCTCAATGATGAGCCTTGTGCTGAAAATCTGCGTCGTACGCTGACGCGCCTAGGCGTACTTGCACCCACAGTAGAATGGCATAAGGGGTCGTAACATGCCAGAGCGTCTCCCATATGATGAAGCCATGTTGTTCTCTTCCGTACGTTTAAAAATTCAAGATCCTGAATTAAAACAGGGCAATGTTGAGAAGGTAACCGTCAAGACTGTTGTTGGGGCGGTCGAGCGTCCCTGGGGCATTGAGGGTGGCTTTGCGGTCGTATATAAGTTCCGTACCAAAAGTGGGATGTTTCGGGCCTTACGTTGCTTCAGGGTACCGATGAGCGAAGATACCCAGTTTCGTTATGAGCGAATTGAACCTTATTTTGCTGACCATGCGCATGATATTACGGCTGGTTTCAAGTACCATGATGCAGGGATTGTGGTGAAAGAGCAGGGAAAGCCTCCAAATCAGACCTATCCAGTCATTGAGATGGATTGGATTGATGGGGTAACGCTGCTTGATAAGATTGACGAGTTATGCCTCAAGCGTGATTGTGCGGCCCTGAAAAGCTTGAGTGAGCAGTGGGTTGGGATTTTAAGGACGATGCGTCAGGCGAATATTGCTCATGGAGATCTGGCCGGAGTCAATGTGATGGTGCGAGAGAATGGGCAGCTTGTCTTGATTGACTATGATGGTGTCTATATTCCTGAATTTGCAGGCTTAACTCAAGTTCTGCTTGGTCAGATGGACTATCAACATCCTCAGATGGCTCAGCGATCCTTCAACGAGTGGATGGACGCTTTCTCAGCACTGATGATCTATACCTCCCTGCTCGCTCTGCAAGTACAACCGCAATTGTGGGATAAATATGCGAAACGTGGTCCCCAGGGGAAACTTTTAGATGTCAACATCTTGTTTACACAGCAAGATTTTAAGGAGCCTCACCAGTCGGAGTTGATACGAGAGCTAGAGTCGCTCAATGATCAACGGGTCAAGCTTTTTGTGCAAGAACTAAAGCAGGCCTGCCTGCAACCTGTCGATGAGGTGCGCTTTCCCTTCCAAAAAGTAGATCCCCATTATGATAAGAAGCAGGCGCTGGCACGATTAGCGAAAGCCATCAAGGCGGATGATGATGAACAGATTGTCCGCTGTTGGGTTCCGATCCTGCAACTGTATGATGAGGCACAACATCACCGCCCTCGTGTGCAACTTGCAGAACGGCGCGTGCAGGCTCTCATGCTTTTGCGTGATGCGCTACGGCAGCAGAATATCCAACACATTGTTGCTCGCTATGATCCTGTATTAGATAACTGTAAGAATGTCACGAATGATGAACGGCAACTACTCTCGTTTGTGCGCAGTTTCGCTCAGGCTTATCAGGACAATAACGATGAGGCGCTTTTGACGGTCAGCGAGACGATGCAGCACATGAACTTGTTGAAAAATATTACTTTTACTGCGCAAGAACAGCAGCGTCTGGTCCTCATTCGCCAACGCAAGGAGGCCTTACAACTGCTCCGTGATGCCTTGAAAAGTAAGAGCATAGAACTAATTGCGGCAGCTTACCAACCTGGACAGCAAATATACAGCGGTCTGGCAGAAAATGAGAGGCAGCTAGCGGAGGCTGCGCATCGCTTTATGCAAGCATACCAGAGCGATAATGATGAGACCATTTTGACGGGATATACTGCTCTCCAGAACGTAAAAAATCGTCATCTCTTAACTTTGACATCCCAGCAGCAGCAACGGGCGATACTTGTCCGGGAACGCAGTATTGCGCTGGCAAAGTTCCGTGCTGCCCTGGCAAGTAAAAACCTGCGGCACGTTGCTGCCAGCTATAGTACGGTGCTGGATCAGAGTAAGAGTGTGACGCAGGAAGAACGCGAACAGCTCCTTCTAGTACGTGAATTTGTGCAGGCATACGACAATGATGGTGATAATACGCTTGTCACAGCCTATACAGCTATCCAGCAATCTCCCCAGAAAGATGCATTCGTCTTTACTACTCAGGAACAACAGCGAGTCACACTGGCTCAGCAACGAAAAGCAGCCCTGGTCAAATTCAAATTTGCACTGATCAGTCGGAGTCCGCGACAAATTGTTGTCGCTTACGATTCATTACTGGACAGGAGCAGAGATGTGACGCCGGAGGAACGTGAAGAACTCACCCAGGCACGTAACTTTGTACAAGGTTATGATGCTGATGATGATGAAGCGCTCATGGCCGTTGATGCTCGCAATCTTTTCACTTTCACTGCTCAGGAGCAGCAACGCCTGACCCTGGCCCGACAACGTCATGCGACATTGGCAAATCTACGGTATACTTTAGCCTCGGACAACAGAAAAGCGCAGCAGATTGTCATTGCTTATGACGAAGCGACCCTTAATACGTCTATACAAGTAACGAAGACGGAACAAGATATTGTTGATGCAGCGCGTCGTTACCTGGCCATGCGTGAAGCAATTCAGACGGGGATACGCGAAAATAATGATGACCTGATCCGTAGAACTTACGATAGCGCTCTGGCTCAGCAGTTTGCGGACTTCTCACCTGATGAGCAGAAATATATCGATAAGGTCAAAATGTTCCTATTGCTGGAAGAAGTATTGCATAATAGAGAATATGGGCAGGCCATCAGGATGGCACAAAAAATTCAGATGACAACAGGAAAAGAGCTAAGTGATAGTTTAAAATTTCAGATGAGAAGAGCCACCATGCGCTTTATTAGAAACCATGATCTGACGCAGCTGGCTGTACACATTATTGGACGTGCCGATGGCAATTATGCTGTAGCGCGCTGGACATGGCCTGTAGACGACCTTGTGCAGGATGCTTTTCTGGTATGGCAAACCGACGCCTGGCCGCAACGTCCCCAGGAAAAGAATGTGCAAGATCCTGCATGGAAACATGTTCGCGCCTGGCGTAGAAGTTATCAGGCAGAGGGTACATGTGAATTTCCCATTGGTCGCAATACTACACATATCTATGTGCGGGCATATGCGGCTCTACCAGATCGCTGGGATTCAGCAGGAAAATGGCGTTTTGCTGACGGCAATGATCCCACATCGCGGGCTGAAGTTATCAGCCCGCAGGTGAAGCGGCGAACCCCTGGATAATACTAACAACACTGTAAGTGAGAGCAAAGATGATCAAAATATTTTCAGGAAATTTGGAGGCTTATGAACCTGTATGTGAAGCGTCTCTGCCCATATTGTATTCAGGAATTTTTTCTTGGTGACTGTGATATTGTCTCGACGGTAACCTCCGGGAAAGTGCTAAAGCAGGCTCCAAAAGGGGGACCCCAGTTACATTTTGCGCGGTTGTCCCCAGAACGGCTCGATGGCCCTAAATACGTTAGAGAATTGGCATGCCGCAAGTGCCCTAACCCTGATTGTGGCCAGCTCCTGCCCTACAATATTGAAAGAGTCGATAATATTAGTATTGCGGTGGTGGGTGATACTTTTTCGGGTAAGAGTCATTATATTGCTGCTTTTATTCATCAAATCCGCGAAGGGTTACTGAGTCAAGGCATCAATAGATATGTGCGCTTTGAGTGTTTAAATCAGCAAGTAGAAGATCAGTACATCCGAGATTATTATGAGCCATTGTTTGTGAAGAAACAAAAGATAGAGGGCACACAACCAGCTATAAATTCCATTCGAGAACCACTCATCTATGAGTTGGTGATCCGGGAATCACCCTGACCATCCCGCACGCAAGATGAACTTAAGTATTTATGATGCCTCTGGAGAGGATTATGCCAATCAGACACGTGTAGTCAGAGTACAGTCAGTACGTTCTCAGCGCCAACGCCATCATTTTTCTAGCTGATCCTGTCGCCATGCCGAAAATATTCGCAGAGTTGCCTCCTTACCTGCAAACAAATGCTGTGACTGGCCGTAGAGTTGCCTCCGTTCTCAATACAGTTATTCGCATCTATGAGCGTAATAACAGGTTAGAACCTGGATCTCGCTTAGTCTCTGTCCCTGTTGCTATCACTCTTTCCAAATCTGATGTACTCAAACAACTCAGACCCAGCAGTCAACCCTACGAATTCCTGACCAATCCCGCCTACGATGGTAGCGTGAATTTGCGTGATCTGGATGCTGTTGATAAGGAGGTAAAGGAACTCGTACAGGAGTACGGTGATCCCAGTCTTTTACAGGCAACCAGATCTTTCTCAAAGGTCAATTTTTTTGCAGTGTCGGCAACTGGCTACTCGCCGGATGTCAATGATATTTATCCCAATGTTATTCCTTGCCGTTGTCTCGATCCCGTACTGTGGATATTACATAAACTTAATTACATTAAAGCCAGTAAAACACCCTAGATGGTACAATGGTTGGTTATGTGCTACTACGTCGGTAGACAGTAAGAGGAAAGACAGTGAATAAGATGAGTAACGAGAATGAGATATTGAGAGCAGCCAGCCCGAACAACTCTGGTATACATGGTCTACTCTTGGGTTTGGGAGTACCGCAGGGTATCGTATTCGTGCAGCCTCGAAGAACCTGATGGATATCAATAGTGACCGGGTGAAAAGCATGGATCGGTACTTGCGGTATTCGTTGCCGCCTGGTACCGATGGCTACTCAATGACCCCAGAGACCGCTCCTCTCTGTCTTACCTTGCTGTATATTGAGAAAAAGGTCAAGACTGAGAATGAGGTCAAGACTGAGAAAGAGTACATCCTTATCCATAAAAAGTATACGGGCAAGGATGGGGTCGGCCGGCGTAGTGCCTTCTTTGTTCACGTGCTCGCCCATTTACCACAGGGCTTTTCCCTCAAGGATGCTATCTCACTGTGGCGTTCCCCCTCCTGGCAAACTGCAGATACCGACAATCGCAATCTCGAACTGGGTCTTGTGCGGCTTGCTCGGTGGGATAAGGTAGAGAGGATCAAATTTGCCGAAGTGGAAGAGCATCTTCCTTTCATCATCCAGGCTTACCTCACACGTAAGGCAGGCCAACGGCTCTACATTATTGCCGAATCTGCTGATAAAGTTGCCTCTTTGATTAGTGGGCTGGCCTTCTGTCTCCCTCGTAATCTCGTGGATAAGCTGACCTTCAGTACCTACGAGTCAGATGTGACCAAAGCAACAACCGACATTGTTGGCACATGCTGGGTTGCTGACACTGACAGAGACCGACGTGCTGAACAGGTGGCGCTGGACTTTTGCAGGAGAGAAGGCTCGTCCTCGATTGTCGTCCCACTGCTGGGAAGCCATCGCTGATGGGTTCTCCTCTGGCGGCTAAGTTTGCTGAAGATGCACTAAATTTGCCAAATATGCGACAGAGTGTTTGGTCTTCAATGAGATGGTATCAGCTTGAACAACTGCGAGCAGATGCACAGGAAATACCCAATTTAACTGGAGAGAAATTCTTAGAAATCTATAAAAACACAGTTGTGAATGTCAAAGATCTCTCCAAAGAAAATATAGAATTCTATCTGACTACTCCTTATTATACATTGAGAATGCTAAAGACCCCAGGCTTTAAGGGACGTATTATCGATTTTTGTTGTGAAGGATGGAGATTGGTGGAATCGACGCCTCAAACCTATCATGCTTGATTTGCAGCAGCAGAGTAGGCAAAACCCTGAGCTGGCTGAGCAACTGAAGAAACTTGCAGAAGAAGGCTGTTCCGGTGGCTTTGGCGGCAATGAAGGGCAATCCTGCTCCTATGCGGACGATACCCCCGGCAATGCGCTGGCAGGCATTGTCACCAGAGACGATGAGTCTATCTTCATCACAATGCTTGATGTGATGTATTGTGTTGAGCCTCCTGTCTCTCAACTCCAGAAGTATGGATTGCCTTTCTGGAAAAGATTGGTGGCAACAACCGTGGGCACTCAGCTTCCTGGCTGTCCCGTTGGGAAATAGCTATCCAATTGCTAGGCTATTGGGCACTCGTCTTGTTGCCAACTCCAGAGCATGAAGAACTGATTCGTCCCGTGCTCTCACTTGTGACATGGCCCCGCTTTAGTGAATTTCTCACTCTGCGCTTGCAGATGATTGGTATGCTCTGGCGACGGCGTCTGCTTCTGAGTGACACATCAAAAGTGCTGGATCAGCAGACGGTCAACAACCTGGAGCAGAAATATGTCAGATAATTGAAGCTTTTTGCAACGTCTGGTGAAGGATACACGGACTACATCGCTGGCGGTAGGATCTGGTCATCAAGCTGGCAGAAAGTCGCTCTGTCGGCAGCCAGGGGTATTATCGTCAGGTTGAAACACTACTGCAATCTCTCCTCTCGGATGCACAATTGTGGCCTCTGGCTGCAAGGTTGGTTATCAGGTTAGCAGAAAGTGGCTATGCAGCAATCAGAGGGCTATAGTCGCTCTGTCGAGACCCTTCTGCAACATTTACTTACCAATGAGACATCGTGGAAAGAGGCCATGAACCTCTATACTCGACTGAGGCAGAGTGGTAAATTCAATGTGATTCGGCTGGTTCCGATTGTGCTTGATTCCAGGACGAGCGAGAAAAATCTGGGTGAAATCCTGGATACCATCTTGCAGACGGATCAAGAGCGTGCCGAGTTCTTTGTGAATATAGTTATCGCTATTTGAACACTCCTGAGCAGTTTCGTGTTATGTCGGGTCTGTTCGCTAGATTAGTAGAGAGTGACCTCCTGGGAAGATGGAAAGACTCTTGCTCCTTCTCGACTCACCGCAAGGTGAGGCGCATGCTAGAGAAGTCATCAAGACTGCAAATTTGAGTCGCGGCCAGTTTGCCTTAATCCTGGAACGTTATAGCTTGCGATTCCTTCGGTCTTCTACATTGGCATCACTCGTGTTAGACATGTTCGATGGGCTGGTGGCGAAAGGTTATCCAGAGAAAGTGAGAGTCCTCTCAGCCTGTTTAATGCCCAGGTGAGTGAGGCCCACTTACAGAAATTGCTGACATCGGCTCATCTAAGCCTGGAAGAAGGTGCAATATTCATGGAACAAGCTGGGAAAAACTATCTTCAGCTTTCCCCACGATCTACCCTTCTCTATTCCTTGTCGGAGACGTTGTTGAGAAGTAACTATTCAGGGAAGATGGATCTGTTGCTGGCCTGGTTTGGTGTCTTGCCCAGATGAAAACATCCTGCAGAAATTGCTCAGTGTGGCTTCTCTTACTGCGCAAGATGCCCTGACCATTCTGAAAATATATGGGTTACAGTATCTCCCCTCTCCTCGGCGATCTTCGGCTATGGAAAAACTCTTCATTGATGTGATAAAAATGAACCCTCCTGAAAAACTGGCGCTGCTGGAAATGGCACTTGATGTCCGGATGGAGGTTATCACGTTAGAAAATGCGCTGAGAGCGGCTTCGCTTTCGATTCAGGAGTGTAGAGATTTCGTTGATCGCTATGGGACGCAGTTTCTTCCACCCCACCTCACCTCGTCCTCTCTCAAAGAGTGCATATGGAAATACTTGCAAACCTTAACTTTTGACGACCTTGAACAACCTGCGACCAAAGACTTTCTGCTGTTTTTGCACGATCATGCTCCGGCGTTTCCTTCAGATAGGTCATTGCGCATACAGAGTTGGTATGAGATCAACTCGTTTATGGAGCAGCCAGATATGGCGAAGTGGAAGCCATTTTTGATGGCTATCAACAGCCTTTCTTTTGAAACTCGTTCATCACTCTCAGGAAAATTTATCGAAAGATTGGCTCGTGCTCTAACTTTCTGTGCAAAAGATGCCGCTGACCTGAAATCTCTCATTCCAGCAATATCTTCTGTTCTCCAACTGGATAAGCTTCAATTGCTGTATGAAATGGCCTACTGTGCAGGACAAAGATATGGCAAAGATAAGGAAGCTCTCCTCCTTCCATATATTCAGTTTGCTCCCCATGTAGAAGAGGCATGTAAAGTAGTGCTACCGCGAGGAGAGAAGAATCCAAAGTACATGAACTATATTGTAACAACTCTCTTCAATAATCTTCTCCTGGAGGCCAATCAGACCACTTTTGAGTACATTGCGATCCTGACGCAGGCTGAATCTGAAAAGGATATGGTTCTCTGGCATGAGTACCTTGCCCCATACGGAACGCTAAAGCAAAAATCATCTGGTCCCGTTGTTGCTTTGTACTCCTGGTTGGGGGCAATCCGTGGTTTCTTTGTATATTGGTATGCTGTTTTTCGTATGATGTGGGTGTTGACGTTCAGCCGACGTATTAAGGATATTGTTGAGGTCGGGAAGAAGTATGAACCACTTTTTGAGAAGCATCCGGAGGGAATAGCTAAGGATAGGAGGATAGAGTTAGCATACGAGTTTCTGATGGCATGTGAGAACAATGATGACTATGCTTTTGTAAAATGTGCTGATGAAATAGAGAATAAGCGGTTCCATCGGCTCACAGAGGAAGAAACGCAACGTATCCAGGAGGCCGGAGAACGTATAAGGATAGCTAACGAAAAGAGGCCGTCAGGTCCCCTTTCTTACATGGAACAAGGACACAGACAACAGATGTCACCAGGGAATGAGAAGGTGCCATCAGGTCCCCAATCCATGCAGCCCCCCGAGCCAGATATGCATGCCAGGCCACTTTTTAAACTCCCTTTTGGTAACTTGCCACGTAAATCCAATCAACCGGGGAATGATCCTGACTCGCGAGGGTGGAAGCGGTGAAATGACAATGATTGAGCAGTTGTGGTATACCTCATCCACTATCGGAGTCGATGCCTTTGTGAGGGGATTTCGTATCCGTGCGGCTTCCAAAGGGTTAATGGATACACGCAGTGAGCGTGTCAAAATGCTGTCTAGATATTTAGGTTACGTGTTGCCGCCGGGAATGGACTCCTATGCGGTTGACTTACGTACAACCCCGATCTCCCTTGTCCTGATCAACACAGGAGCGGAACGCGTACTGGTCAACAAAGTCTATCTTGGGCGAGATAGCGTTGGGAGACCGGGGAACTTCTTCTCCCATCTCCTGGCAGGATTGCCACAAGACTTTTCTATCAAAGATGCTATTGCGTTGTGGCGCTCCCCCTCCTGGCAAATTGCAGATGCCAACGACCCCAATCTTGAACTCGATCTTGTACGAATTACTGAGTGGGATAAGGCAGAGAAGATCAAGTTTGCCGAAGTAGAAGAGCATCTCCCCTTCATCATCCAGGCTTATCTCACACGCAAGACAGGCCAACGGCTCTACATTATTGCTGATTCCGCTGATAAGGTTGCGGCCCTGATTAGTGGACTGGCCCTCTGTCTCCCTCGTAATCTTCTGGAGAACCTGACCTTCAGTACCTACGAGTCGGATGTGACGAAAGCGACAACCGATATTGTTGGCACATGCTGGATTGCCAACACTGACAGAGACCGGCGCGCTGAACAGGTCGCGCTAGACTTTTGCAAAAGAGAAGGACTTGTCCTTGATTGTCGTCGCCCCGCTGAGAATTCACTGTTGGTGGATACTCCTCTCGCAGCCGAGTTTGCAAAGTATGCTACAAAATGTTTGCTCTCGAAAGAGATGGAGCAACTTGAACAGTTGCAAAAGGATGTGCAGGAGATACCCAATTTAACTGTAGAGAAATTCTTAGAAATCTATAAAAACACCGTTGTGGATGTCAAAAACCTCTCCAAGGAAAATATAGAATTTTATCTGACGACTCCTCACTATACCTTGAGGATGCTCCGCACGAAGGGCTTTAATGAGCGCCTGATCGATTTTTGCTGTGAAGATAAAGATTGGTGGAATCTACGCCTCAAACCTATTATTACTAATTTGCAACGGCAGAGTGAGCAAAACTCTAAACTGGCCAGGCAACTGGACCGGTTTGCAATGTTGTATGCTATCCCGGTGGCTTTAGCTGCCATGAAGGGTAACCTTGCCGCCATAGGAGCTATCCCCAATGAAGAAAACACGGCTACAGAAATTGATAGCGGTAGTGATGGGTCTATTTTCATAACGATGCTCGATGTCATGCGTTGTGTTGAACCTCCTTTTCTCAACTCAAATGTGTGGATTGCTTTCCTGGAGAAGATTAGCCGCGATAACAATGCCCTCAACTTCCTGGCTTCCCGCTGGGAAATCTATACACAGTTGCTAGATTATTGGGCACTCGTCTTATCGCCAACTCCAGAGCATAACAAACTTATCCGTCGTGTTCTCTCGCTTATAACATGGTCCAACTTTGGTGAATTCCTTACCTTGCGTTTACACAGCGAATGGCATGCCATAGGAACTGCACTACTCCTGAGAGACTCATCAAAGATACTTGAGCCACAGACAGTCAAAAATCTGGAACAGCAATATTTTCAGGTAATTGAAACCTTCTTAGAGTATTTTGTGAAGGATGCGCAGGCGGGGAGGTTGGTGGTGGATCTAGTTATCAAGCTGGCAAAGAGTGGCTACGTTGGCAACAAGAGGTATCATCTTCAGGTTGAAAATCTGCTGCAATCTCTCGTCTCCGATGCACAATTGTGGCGTGTAGCAACGAGGCTGATCACCAGCTTGGCTGAGAGTAACTATGCAGCAACCGAAGGCTATAGTCGCTCTGTCGGGGCCCTTCTGCAATATCTACTTGCTAATGAGGCATCATGGCAAGAGGCTATGGATCTTTATACTCGGCTGAGGCAGAGTGGTAATTTCAATGTAATTCGGTTGATCCCGATGGTACTTGATTCCGAGATGAGCAAGAAGAATCTGGGTGGAGTCCTGGATGCCATCCTTCAAACGGATCAAGAGCGTGCCGAGTTCTTTGTGAGGCATGGTTCCCGCTACCTGAAAACTCCTGAGCAGTTTCGTGTTATGTTGGATCTATTCGCCAGATTAGTGAAGAGTGATTCCTCTGGGAAGATGGATTGGCTGTTTCTCCTTCTCGACTCAGTTCAGGGCGAAGCACATGGTAGAGAGGTACTCAGGGCTGCCCGTTTGAATCCCGAGCAGCTTGCAACGGTCCTGGAACGCTATGGCCTGCGGTTCCTTCAGTCTCCGACACTGGCACCTCTCATGTTACAAATGTTCGGTTGGCTGATGAGGACTGACTATCCAGGGAAACTGGCACTGTTGAAAATTGTGCTTGACGCCCAGGTGGAGGTTGCTGTGTTAGAGGAGGCGCTGCATGTGGCTTCATTCTCGATCCAGGAATGTAGAGATTTCTTTGATCGCTATGGATCGCAGTTGCTTCCATCCTATCTTACCTCACCCTCTCTCCTGGAATATATCTCGAAATATCTGCAAGCCTTCACTTTTGATGATCTTGAACGACCAGAGGCAAAAGGTTTTCTGCTACTTTTATATAAATACATGCAGGCTCTTCCCATGAAGGCATCAGCACACATACAAAGTTGGTATGAGATCAGCGCCTTTATGGAGCAGCAAGATATGACCAAAAAGGTGCCATTTCTTGCTGCGATCCACAATCTTCCTGCTGAGACTCGTTCAGCACCCTCAGAAAAATTTACCGAAAGATTGGCAATGGCTTTGACCTTCTGTGTAAAGGATACTGCTGATCTGAAAGATATCATTCCGACGATTTCTTCTCTTATCCAGGTAGAGAAAACTCAGTTGTTGCGCCAGATGGCGAACTATGCAGGACAGCGATATAGGAATGAGCGTCAAGAGGCTCTGCTCACTCCTTATATCCAGTTTGCTGCTAGTGTGGAGGGAGTGTGTACAATCTCAGGAGATGAGAAAAAGCAGTTTATCACAACTCTCTTTGACTTACTCCTCGCGCAAGCCAATCCTATCACTTTTGAGCGCCTTGCG
The DNA here is from genome assembly GCA_963814985.1 of uncultured Chloroflexia bacterium. Classification (GTDB taxonomy): domain Bacteria; phylum Chloroflexota; class Ktedonobacteria; order Ktedonobacterales; family Ktedonobacteraceae; genus CAWFFV01. The sequence goes on from CAWFFV010000077.1 coordinate 19,660, forward strand.
ACTTTTCTGCAGAATGAACCTGAAAATGTTATGGTACCGTGGCGGGAGTATCTTGCTCAGCATCCAATGTCAAGGCAAAAGCTTTCTGAGCCCGCTATTGTCCAACCCACCCTGGTGGGAGAAACCAGTGAGGAGCCCCTTGCATACTGGTATGCCGCTTTTTGTATGGCATGGGTGTTAACATTTAGTCGACGGATTAAGAAGATTGGTGAAACCTGGAAGAAGCATAAGTCCGTTCTTGAGAAGCATCCAGAGAGAATAACTGAGAGCAGGCGTGAGCGGATAGAATTAGCATATGATTTTCTGGTGGCATGTGAGAATAATGATGATCATATTATCGTAGCATGTGCTGATCGAATACAACAGAGCAAGCCCTTCTATCGGCTCACAAAGGAAGAGGAGCAACGTATCCAAAAGGCCAGAAGACGTATCGGTAAAGCTACACCCCAAATCAGGAAGCAAAGATATGCGCAACAGATGCCACCAGGAAATGAGAAGGTGCCCTCTGGTCCCCAATCCATGCGGCCCCCCGAGCCAGATATGCATCCTAAGCCACTTCCCGTAATCCGTCCTGACCAACTGCCACGCAAGCCTGATCAACAGAACAATAATCCCAATGCGCGAGGCGAAAGCGGTGAGCAACAATGATTGAACAGTTATGGTATACATGGTCTCCTGTTGGGATAGATAGTTTGAGGGGATTTCGTATCCGGGCGACTTCTAAAGGGCTAATGGACTCAAATAGCGAGCGTGTCAGAACGCTCTCCCGCTACCTGGGTTACTCGTTGCCGCCTGGAACGGATTCTTATACGGTTGACCTGAATGCGGCCCCGGTATCCCTGGCTCTGATCAACACCAGCCGAGAACGTATACTGGTTAATAAGGTCTATCTTAAGCACAACGGTGCCGGAGGACGTAACAATTTCTTTGCTCATCTCCTTGCCGAGCTACCAGCAGACTTCTCTGCCCCAGATGCGATTGCTCTCTGGAAATCACCATTTTGGGTACGTTCGGATACCTCTTTGAGTCAAGCCCAATTCGCGTTGCCACTTGTTACCAGGCATGATCTGCGTACAGGTCCAGAATTTGATTTTGTAGAGGTAAAAGATGCACTCCCTTTTGTGATCCAAGCTTATCTTGCTCTCCTGGGAACACAAAAAAAGCTCTATATTTTTGCACCGGCTGATCAGGTTGCGGCCTTAATTGCGGGACTTGTAAGCTGTCTTCCCAAAACATGGATAAACAATCTAACCTTCAGTACCTATGAAGCTGATATTACCAGGACGTCAGCACAGATCGTAGGAACATGTTTGCCTCCTACGACCAACAGTAAGCAGGACCCGTTTGCTGTATATCTGCAAGGGACCAATCTGGCTATCAATTGCTATACGGGAAACCACTCTTCGCTTGAAGAAAATGCAGATGCAGAATTCTTTGCGGCACATGCCACCCAATACCTGGTCACTGGAAACAGAAATAAGCTTACGCGTCTGCTTGCCAGAATTGAGCCAGTGGAGAATGTAGATGTGAAGACATTCTTGACGAATGCTAAACAGGAGATCGTAGGAGAGGAAGATACGATCAATTTCGATTCTGCGCTATCCAATTCATCTGTGCCATCTGTGGAGTCGGTGCACAAACAACAAATTACAGATTTGCTTGCCCAGTCAGTTCTTGCCGCAAAGTCGCTGGCACATCCTTCAGTACAACATGCGATTCTTGATCTGGTAATAGGAGATGATCTCTGGTGGAAAAATACTGGTCGGGAGTTGCTTTCCACGTTATCCCTGGAAGCTGAAAAGCAAAGCAACCTGGAGATGCGGGAAAATATCACCAATGCTCTGGCTGGCCTGGCTACGAAAGTTATAGACCAGACCGGAGACGCCATTAAGCAGCAAGATGAGCCTAACTTTCTTCGTCTCCTTGAACTCCTCTTTTGTCTGGTTCCTACCGGCCCCATTTCGTCCAGGTTCTCTGGTTATATTAAGCTGTATCTGCACACCTTTAGCTTCAGCGATCTTGAGCGTTCCTCTGCCAGAGAGATCCTGCAACTCATTCAAGATATGTTCTCATCACGCCTTGTGCCAGAATTACGTACGCGTGTACAGAACTGGCTTACTGTCTGGGCCTCTATCGAGCAGTTGAAGATGACAAAAAAAGCCTTGACGGCTCTGGCCTCCGCTATTTCTTCTCTGCCCACAGAGACACATATGCAATTTTTAGAGAAGTTGGGTGTATCATGTGTTCCCCTCGTTGAATGTGAACTTGATCTGATGTGTGTGCTCCACACAATGGCTACGGTGTTTACACAAAGTCAGGTACTCCAATTGTTCTTGTATATGGCAGAGATGGCAGGCGAGGAATATAAGCGCACACAGAAAGAGGGACAGCTCGTCCCATATATTCGTATGGCGTTACAATATGATCTGCTCTACGAGCTTTCTGCTGTTGAGCAGGAGCAAGTAGTGACACCACTACTTAAAAGACTTCTGCAAAATATAGATAACAAAGCATTTAGTATTCTTGATAAACTCGTGCAATCCTGGCCGGCCCGTTATGGTCCTGTATGGGCAACACAGGTTTCTAAGTGGAAGTCATCAGTGTAGTGTGGGTTTTGTTGCTCGTGGCAGAGATTGCGCCGCAATCTCTGCCACGAGCAACAAAACCCACACCAAACATCTTGCGAAGCGCCGCAAGCGGAAGGGGTGCAGGGTCTCCCTGCCGGGGTTTGGGGTGTCCCCAAAAAACTCTTATTACCTCTTTTATGTGCCGCCGCAGGCGGTGCGAGAAAAAAAGGGGTAGGAGTAATTATAAAATAGTGTAACTATTGTCAGTAATGTTGTATTATGATAGGAATATAGAGCCAATCAATATAGCTTGGAGAGATATATGAGTAGTAATGCTTTAGGAAATTCTCTGCAAGCGCTGGCAGAGCAAATAAACGGATGTGATGCCAACGCTGCTATGCGTTTAAAACGTCTAAAGGATGCTGTTGAGCGCGGAGTAGATGCCAATATATGGGCCGCTACAGACATTTATAAGATCATTGATCCGGAAACGATCACCGAGAACTTTAAAAGTCAACTGGTTACCAGTACCATCATTGGCTTTGTGGAACTGGTAAGAAATACCTTTATTTTTGCTCCTATTATTCTCACCTGGTATAGCATTTCGCAAGCAACGACAAAATATAACGAGTTACTGGAATCTGCTATCCAGCATCATAACCTGGACCTTGTCTCACAGCCGTTCCTCTACCTCTGGCAGCAGCGCTTTGGGGGAACATTACCAGGCTGGCTGACTCTGAGTAGCATTGCTACAGCGGATGCTGTCATCCTTGTGGTTATCTTTGCTCTCACCTTTTTCGCTTACATCTTATCCAATACAAATGCAGCGTGGAGGGAACAACAGGCGCGTAAACTTCGGTCCGATCTTGTTCAGGTTATTGCAGATACCACTCTTTTCCTGCATAGTAAAACCAGGCAGACACAACCCTTGATTCCAACGCAACCTCTGACCGCTGGCGACAACCTGGAGAAAGTGGCTCTACAATTTGATGCCATGTCGCGACAGATAGTGGGCCAGTTTACACAGATGACGCAGCAAGTCACTGATCGGTTTGAACGAATGGCGGGGGATGTCACTGGTCGGTTTGCTACGATGGCCCAGGAGACAAGGACACAGTTTGACCAGATCGGGCAAGAGGCGACACGCCAGTTGCAAAAAGGAAGCGAATATCTGCGTGATTTAGGCGATCTTACTTCTGGTGTTGTACAGATAGCGCACGATATGCAATCTGCTGCCAGCGAGCTACGGGCTACTAATGGAGAACTCTCTGCCAGCATCAATAGTTTGGTTGTGCCTGCTGAAGCTCTGGCGAAGCAGCAGGCGGAACTAGTGGATGCTGTGAATACCTCTGTGGATCTGCTCAAGAATACCAGCCGGGCAATAGATGGCCTTGTGACGAAACAAGAGAGCTGGGGGGCCGACCTGAAAGGCACACTGGACACATTGGAGCTGGGTGTCGAGAATGCTGTAACATTAGTGAATGGGGTAGAAGACTTTATTACACAACAGCGCACATTCTTACAACATCTACAAAATGAACATGATACACAAAGTAAGCTGGCTATTATGATGTCCGATGCAACTGTCCGTGTCAAAGAATCGCTGGAGAGTCTAAAAGACGGATCAGTCTCTTTGCGTAAGATATCAGTAGATATGAATGATATTATGCGCATGCAGGCCTCCAGGAAACCTGGAGATACGAGCCAGCCCTCCGAGGTTGCCAGTCAGGCTACTGTAGAAGCCATCGAAAACGCTGGCACAACGCTCAAAGCCTCAGCAGTAGCGATCTACAAAGCCAGCCAGAGACTCACAGAAGTCCTCGATAATTGGGAGCAAAGCCGACAAAATGGTCATGCATAATCGATATAAGGAAGAGGTGTGTCTATGCGTGAACCACGCGTTCGCGATACTGTGCTGCTGAGTGGATGGCTGTTTGCTGATTTGCTCCTGGCCCTTGCTATCATTTTCCTGGCGAATACAGGTGGAATACAACTAAAACCTATTCCGACGCCAACGCCAACGGTGACCCCGACTCCAACGCCAATACCGCGCCTGGAATTCTAAGTTCCAGCGGATCACCTTGACAATTGCTGATGTGGATGCTTTCCTCACTGGTTCATCGCAGGACAATGATCTCAAACAACAGTTGAGAAATCAATCTGTTCTTAGGGGACGTAGTGTAGGACTTGCGCTTGTGTATGGAGGAGATCCCTCCTGTGCCGATCCCACCCAGGCCTATCACATTGCCGACAATATATATAACCTCTTGCGCAGTTTAGGTCAAGAGGGCTTTGCCTTTCAAAGGGCGTCTTATTATGATGATCTTTGTTGGATCGGCGCTCAACCTAGCCAGGTACATATCGATGTTTACCTGTTTCTGAACACATGAACTTTAGAGCAGAGGAAGCGTTGTGTATGGATTTTGTTGCCCGTGGCAGAGATTGCGTCGCAATCTCTGCCACGGGCAACAAAATCCATACACATCACTAATGCAGCCATATTTGTACATTGCTGAAGGCAACCTCGGTTGGTTGATTTACCGCTGCGGCATACAATCCAATCTCTCCTGGATTAATAGCAGCATTGTCAACCTGACCAATAAACATTTTATTGACATAGAGGTAGATAGTTGTGTTTTGCACAATCACAGTTAGCGTGTTGGTCTCTCCCATGTGATCTAGCATAGTCCAGGTATCAGGTGTCAAGTTAGTACCTTCGGTCGCTTTGTGATCGGAAGTGCACTTCGTCTGATCATTGCCGTTGCATACATGAATGCTCAGGTCGCCAGCGGTGTCGAGTGAAAAACGGTAGAACGTTGAAACCTTGCTGTCTGAGCCAAAAATCAATCCACCTGCATTGCCATTGATAATCTCCATCTGGACTTGATAGGCGAAGTTCTTGAACTTAAAGTTTATATGATTTGCCATACACGGTGTGTACTGTCCTGGAGTGATAGTAGATATGTGATACTTGCCATTCTGAAACTTACAGGTATCATTCTCATCCCACTTACTATTATTGCTATTCTTTGTCAATGGATTATCCAACGCAGGATTACCCTGTATCGCTGTGTTATAGCGCTTTTGCCAGGCAGAAATTGTTATGGCAGTTGCAGTCATCTGACGAGCAACTATGGTCGCCGTTATATTCGGTGTGGGCGTAGAATGCATTCTATAATCAATTAGCCCACCAACACTAATGAGGACTACTAGCAACAAGACCGATGCGGTGACGAGAATGCGAGGTAGTTTCTGCTCTTCACGACGTTCACCGGGTATCCCGCTGTAATTCAAGACACGTGATGCTTTTTCCAATGTTGTCTGATAATTCTCGCCCTGACCATCATACGTTTGAATAATTGACCAGGGAAACTCCACTTTCTGGGGATCAGAGGACTTGCATGTGATTGCTAGAATACCCCGCATGCGTTGCTGGGCAACTCTGTCTAATGCATTTTCTATCTGTAAGCGTATCTTTTTTGAACGCATGCTTTCTGGGGTGCGGACTAAAAGTAGCCAGTCTGCGGATTTTGGCTTCGGCTGGTTGTCTGTAAAAGAGAAATCAGGGTCATTGAAGGCGTCGATACCTTTCTCTTGCAGATCGTCTATCAATTGTTTGGTAAAATGCTTATCTTCAAGTTCATTGCTCACTAAGACGTGAGGTTTGTCCATAATATCCCTCCTAAGCATCAAATATATGGTTTAGGAGTAGTATAACAGAACCACAGAGTACTATTCAATCCATAGTGGATAACAGGGCTTCAACAGAAAAGCCCAAATCGCCAAAAATTGACAAATTGAGCTTGGAATGAGACATTGCCTCATGTTAACCAGAGTAACCAGAGTAACCAGAGTAACCACAAGGAGGATTACCGTCCATTTTTAGCGATATGGTGGTGGGTATGGAGGATTTGTGGTGGGTATGGAGGATTTTGTGGTGGATATGGAGGATTTTGTGGCGGGTATTGTGGCGGTCTTGACCCGACCATCTGACGCAACTGATTGAGTTCCTGGTAGATGGGCCATTCACCAAAAGCAAGGACGCATAGTACAATAATATTTGCTATGGGAACAAACAACAACAAACTCAACGCTCCACTATAGCCTGTTTTCGCGAATATTTTCCACCAAATGATGATGAAAAATATGGTAAATGCCAGACTAATAATAGAGATAACAAGCAGAATGCCTGATGCTGCTTGTGCTGCCGATGTCTGAGACATATATTTCTTTCTCCTCTGTACAAAGTTTATGTTATTGCAACGTTGCCATTTCTAGAGGTATCTGATAACAATAATACATCAATATGTAGGTAAATATCAATGATATCTACGTTCATTTAGATCAAATAACCAGTGTGGGTGGTTTGTTCAGCAAATTTTAGAATAAAGGGAACCTCTGTCAAGAAAAACGAGAAAGAAGAGCATCGCCAGTCATATGCCGAGTCGAGCAGGATAGCGAACATGAGTGTGAAGTTGGTTTGACGTATGCATTAATATAGTTGGGGTATAGTCTGTGGGAAAAACGGATATGCGGTTACGCCAAAGGGTTATCCCTGGTGTAGACAAGCATAGACACATCGGAAATATCCTTTAGGAGCCTGGTAGCGGCGACAGGAATCGAACCTGTGACACAGGGCTTATGAGTCCCTTGCTCTACCGACTGAGCTACGCCGCCTTGTTTGTGCTCTACAAGTTATTTCAAAGTTCCCACTTTTCAGAGAGTCCCCTGTCCTAACTGCTTGCACCCTTTATCTACAAATTATAATATCATAGCCTGTCAAGAGGGTATTTGTATGTCTCCTTGATGACCGTGTCAAATGGATAATTTATGCCCTTTGCCCAGCGGCATATAAAAAAGTATTTTGTTTTTGTCGCTGGGCTAGTACCGCTCTCTTACCTGGTTCTGACATTGGGAGTAATATCAGCCGATTTTAGCGGCCTGTATTGCACCCTTTTTGGACTTGAAAAACTGTTCGGTAGAGTCTCTCTTACTGGTGAAAGCTCCTGAGACTGCGGTTTAATACGATTTCCGTTTGGACTTGAAAAATCGTCCGATAGAGTCTCTGTTGCTGGTGCAAGCTGCTCCTGAGATTGTGATTTAATATAATTCCCCTGGAGTTCTGCGAGTAATGGATCAATAATTGTTTTAGTAGGTGTAAAACGGAGAGGGAGCTGAGAGCTTTTTGCCTGACGCAGGTTTGCAATTTGCCTTTCTACTTCTTTCCGCGTACGTGCTGCTTCGTATTCAACCTGATGTGCCCAATGTAATTGGCGTTGCAGATCGTGTGTTTTGCTCTCAGCTTGATGTAGGCGTTGGAAACGAGCCAATAAATTGTTGAGAGCCCCAGCGACCTCCCAGAGAACATTATCTTGCGTCAAAGGAACGCGGGCATTGATATCGCCATTTGCTACTCGCACATGCGTCTGCACAATTTGTTGAATACTTGCATCGAGTCGATGTTTTTGCTGAGCGATAGCATGCGCCTGTTCTGCTATGTCATGTTCAAGTATGGCAATCACCTCTGCGCGGTCAGCACGTTTGATAGCTTGTGTAGCACTTTGCACCCAGATATAGGCTACAACCGCTACGATAATGTGCAAAATGATTGGTCGCGCATATACCTCTGGACCTGCGAACGCTATCATCGCTTTCAGATCAGCGGTATGCTGTTCAAGATTGAAATCAAGGATAATGAAAATGCAATTGATGGCAGTTACTATGAAGACACTACCTGGTGGGAGCAGGGAAACAGCGATAAGCACTGACTGTATCATCATATCATACAGGAATATGCTGTTTGCACTAAGGCCTCCCGCAGTAGTAATCAAAGTCATGGCTATACCTATACTAGGCGGAAGGAGCGCTAGAACCCCAGCTATGGTGGTTCTCCCTCTGTGATTGAACCACAATGCAAGGCAAAGTAGCAAGCCAAGACCTAATGCTGCAGGAATTAAGACAATGTTCTGAAAAGCTAGCGATGGTAGAGCAAATAATAGTACTATTAGTAACTCAACTAATAGTACTATACTGGCCAATCGTCCCCGTCGGGCGTTTTCCCTTTCTGCGATACTGGCCGATGGTGGAGGAGTTGGAGGGGCACCCAAACGATACCACCATTCCAGATAACTTGTTTTTGTGGTAGAACTTTCTGTTTGTATGTACTTCGCAGACCATTCGCGTCTGTTTTTCTCCTGGCTTGAAATTATGTCCTGATGCATAAAGGATGCTCTCCCTGTACGTTATAGATAGTTTTACAATCAAAGTGGCATACAGAATCTCCCATATGCTAACAATACAAAATAACAGTAAATGTTACCTTTTGCAAATTTTGGCCATTTTGGGGGAGTATTATGTATGGTTTCCTCTCTTTGGCTGTTTAAAAGTACGATCAGTGTTTTCACTTGCTACGCGTTACTAAATGTAAGAATGACTTTCCTAAATGACCCCCTTAATCGATAAGGACTTCCTACACCAGGGATAAGTACGTGTCCTGGTTGGGAGACTCCTGGATGAGTTAATGCAACATAGGCTGTCTTGTAAGCGAGACACAAAGGAGTAGTTTCTAAAATTGCTGGTATCCGCAGGAAGAGGAACAAGCGCATTGTTTGGGGTCAGGACACAGTCTTTCCAGGAGTTTTCTTGTGGTAGTTGGTAGGCTTGCTGAAATATGACCGGTTTTCTACCGGCAAGGTAGGATTGTTGGAAACCGCTATTTCTCCGACCCTCTCTTCATTGAGAAGAATAAATGAAAGAGGCACAGGAAGCATACTTTGACGCATAACATAATCAAAAAGATTACTGGCTGTCGCCGTCATCTTAATTAGTGCTTGATCCTCTCCTGATAGTGGCACTGGTAGTTCTACCAGGTGAAGCTGCTCGAAGGTACCATATTCTTGGGTTTGAATAGCCTTCATACTATATAAGTT
>CAWFFV010000078.1:0-7635 GCA_963814985.1 uncultured Chloroflexia bacterium
TATTACCGTCCATCGGAATCTGAAGGCAACTTGCTCAATGGATGGAGAAAGACAACACAAATTGCTCGGGGGAATGAGGATTTATATTGAGACGACAGGCAAGCTAAGCGGAGTGTGTAGCGGCGATGAGTTCAGGTGGTGAATGATGAGCTTATCTGCGAAATTCGACTCACATTCCAAGCACGAAGAAATGTTGTCTTGGCATGAAAACAGCTTTCATTCCACCAGGAAATCCTGTTGGAATGAACGTTGGCTATTGCAATCAATCCCTCACTGTCTTGTCCTGAGCAGACGCATAAAGACAAAAGCGCTGATGATCCCAACAATCCAAAACAATCCCCACAGAAACTGATGGTTGGGACCGTTGGGTGTAACAGCGAGCAAGGCGCACAGAACAAACCAAAGTGCGTACACCAGAAGGAGAACCGCACCCAAAAGAAGACGTCTTCTTTTCAAGGAGATGTCTTCTGGCCAAAAAAGCCTCGCATGGTATTCATTATCCATCCCTTCACTTTTATTGTGCTCATATTCATTTATGTTCCTTTTATTATACATCAACCAAGAGGACAACGGCGGAGAATGGCAAATCAGGAACAGCGGAAAAGTTGATCTATCTTGACAAAACATATATACATACGGTATGTTTGTATATACGAAGGAGAAGAGGAATGCGCCGAACAAAAGAAGATGCTGCACTGACACGAGCACAATTGTTAGAGGCCGCCCTGAAATGCTTCCAGGAGAAAGGATATGTAAGCACTACGCTCGACGATATTGCCCAGAAGGCCGGAACCACACGAGGAGCTATTCACTGGCATTTTGGCAATAAAGCGCAGTTGTTCAATACGATGGTACGCGAGCGCTACACACAGGCCGCCAGCATTTTCCAGGAAGCGTTTGCCCCTGGTGAGAGTCCCTTGCAGCAACTTCGCCGCTTTCTGATTCTGCTGGATAACCTATGCAGAAGAGGATAGCGACTTTCGCGCTGTACTGGAACTTTTACAGTTAAAAACTGAGTTTGTTCCTGAGTTGGCCGAGGGCATGCAAGAAAAAATCCAGGGGATACGTGCCTCACGAGACATGCTTGCATCACTGATTTAGCGTGGCATCGCCGCAGGTGAGATTCACCAGAGATCAACGCGCAGACAGCAGCGCTGGCGGCACTGGGCATGGCAAACGGCATCTCCTCACTATGGCTGATGGACCCGACAAGTATCGAGTTGAAAGTAGTCGCACCAGAGAGCGTAAATCTCTTTCTTCAGGGCCTCACCAGAACATAGCTTCTCTTTTTTTGCCCATATTACATACATACGGTATGTATGTTAAAAATCAGAAAGGAATCAAAGAAACGTGCAACCTTCGTTATCACTAACTACCTGTGTCGATCACATCATGATTTGCGTGAACGATGCCATCTATGACCAGGTGTTTTCGCTGTTCACCGACACCCTCCAATTGCCAATTTCCTGGGATATCCACAATGAGTATCCACCATTTAAGGCTGGAGGTATCGTCGCTGGCAACATCAGCATGGAGATTTTTCGATCAGGGAAACAGCCGCTCTATCCATCTCAGGCTCAGATCTACGGCATTGCCCTGGAAGCGACTCCACTGCCCGAATGCTTGCAAGAATTGACACGCCGTGTATTCCTCATCTCCCTCCTTATGCCATACCACAAGGATATCTCAGCAACTGGGGCGAGTTTCATACGCTCGTCTACCTGGGAGAATTGCTAGGCAGTGATCTTTCACAATTCTTCCATGCCGATCAGATAGGTTTAGGTGAGATAGATAGTCTCCTCTTTGACCGGATTTTCCCGTATGGCACGATCTTCCTGTGTGAGTTCAATCCGACCTTTTGGAAAATTCCGGAAGAGCGACCGAAAAAGCAGGCACTCCTGCAAGCAAAGCATGGAGGCTCGTTAGGACTTGAGGATGTACAAAACCTGATCGTTGGCGTAACAGACCCGGAGGGGGCGCAAGCACAGTGGCAGCGCCTGCTCGCGCCGCTTGAGCCATCTCGTGAAGAAATGTGGCAGTTCAAAGAAGGACCTGCCATTCGCCTTGTTCCTCATCAGCGGGATGAGATACTGGCAATGACCTGGAAAGTTACCTCTCTTAAGCAAGCACGCGCCTTCTTGCAGGCAAAAGGCATGCTGGGAGAAGTGACGGCGAATCAGGTCACAATTGCACCAGAAACAGCCTGTGGGCTGACGATTTACCTGATCGAATGAAGTTGGTGTTCGCTCCATAGAGGTGAGATACTTCCTCTATGGAGCGTGTACTATACCGGCATTCCCTCCATATTTCTCTTCTCCCGCCTGCAAAATCGGGTCAGGCTGAGATGTAGAACTGGCATCCCGCTGAGAAGCCCTTGAGCCATTATCCAGGTAGCTACGATGGCTAGCGCAAAATGTATCACGGTGATTCTTTGAGGATGTTGTGCATTGCCACCTGGTAAACCAGTTTGGAGTATATCACCAGTGCTCCAATGTTACGCAGAACAGCAAAGTATTCAGCATTAGAAGTAGAAGGGGTGGTGCCCCAATATGCTATAAACTACTATGTATATCAAAAACACAATTAACGATATGAGTGATATGAACTGAGGAATGTATATCCAACACACAATTACCATTACAATTACAAATGCTGTAATAATTGCAATTATTACAATTGCTGCATTTTTTGCATTTTGTTGCTGACCAACCACCCGCTGGCGATTTGGATGGAAGTTGTGCCATGAAAAGCTCCTAAGGTAAAGCTCACAAGAGCTTAATTCTTGCTAAGGATATCCCGTTGTGCTAAGTATAGATTCCCAATACTTTTGAGGCACAGTGTCATTTGTCCTATTTGTACAGAGTCGCGTCATCACAGAGCTTTTCGCAGCTGAGCTTTTTCTGATGTATGAAACCATTTCTTCAGTACCCATAAAAGCCCTGCAAAATAATTCTCCAAGCTGTTCTCTTGGAATTTGCAGATTGAATTCCTTGTTACAGATCTCTTTAAAGCGTTTAACATTTCGCCCCGCTATTGTTCCATCAATGTCAACCGCAATCACAACCATCTTCATTTTCCTCTCGAATCGAGTTTCAAGTAATACATCAAGGATCATAAGCCCAGGAGTGGGCGCTTCCATTGGATGTTCGTTAGAATCTGATCCTTGTTAGAGCAAGGAAGCTCATAACGCACATAATCAAGGATATCTTCATCCCTGTCCAGTTTGTTAAGAAAAGATGATGATACTTGCCCGCTCCATTCAATGACAAGCATTCCTGACAGCCGCTTGCGACTTGCTCCATGCCAGAGAATTCTTGCAGACTCTTTTCATCTCAGCAAATTGATAGCCAAATTCGTAGAGAAATGCCTGCACATAGCGTTTTCTGCAATGAATAATAAAATGTTCCATGATCGCTATTTCCTCGATGTTGTAATATCTACAACTTTTGCTTTCACCAGAGAGTATAGCGCATAAAACACTCTTTTATTGCACTACTTCAGAACGAGCACTGTCACATCGGTGTCTCTCTCAAAAAAACTGGATATCGTGATAATGGAGGAGATGCAAATATTCTCTGCACAACTCATGCACAACCGGTGCACAATCTCTGCACACAAGCTATGTTTTCGCGTAAAATAGGCTTGACAAGCAATATTCCAGGCTTTATAACAATCGTCAGTAGCAGAAAAAATAGCAAAACTATTTAGGAGGAGATCAGATGGGACGGAATATCTTACTTGAAGAAGCCCGACTTAAAAAAGGGTGGAGTTTAGAGCAAGCTAGCCAACAAATCAGTGTGCACCGTAATGCGTTAGGGAGACTGGGAACGAGGCAAGCGCCAGCCTCAGTTGTCATCTATCAATGAGTTATGTCGGCTCTATGACGCAACACCCAATGAGCTGGGACTACAAGATCGGCTCTACTCCAAAAGAACCGCCAGAGGGTATCCTCATCGACGCCTTCTCATACGCCCAACGAGACAATAACGGGGGTACCATATCACCATCATCGCATCTGTCCAAAATGGTATACTAAACACCAAGAAGATCTGGCAGTTCGCCTGGTGACGCTGGTGTTGCAATGTGATCGCAAGTGTACATCCTATCAAACACTCCAGATCAAGATCGACCAGTTGATCAGGAGCGACGACGACATGGCCCGACAGGACACTTCGGGGGTAGAGAACCCAGAGCGGCGCAAAACTCTACGCTTGCTGGCAGCATTGCCAATCAGTGTCTATGGGTTGACCTTTCTGGGAAGTACACATCCTACTCCTGCCGAGGAATTTCTCCCTCAGTGTACTGCCGGTCTCACTGCCTGCTGGCACCTCAGTAAGGGAACTGATCTGGCTTTTGTCCAGTCAGCGGTTTTCTCCTATTTGCCCACTCTCACAACTCTTGCCAAACAGCCATCGCGCCAGCAGCAGGCCGCAGCAATCCATCTTCTCTCTGAAGCTCATATGCTGGCAGGATTCATGACCATGCACGTGAGTGGTCCCAGCATTGCCAAACACCACTTTACTGAAGCTGTCAAATACAGCAGAGAGACGCAAGATGACAATCTGAAATCTACAGCATTGCGTTATCTGGCATGGGTATTCGACGCCAGCAAACATCCTCTGGAAGCTCTTAATACCTGCAAACAAGCAATACCTTTTCTCAAGAATGTGACGCCACTGGTGTGTAGTCGTCTCTACACAGGACTGTCGCAAAATATCAAGCCCAATGTGGCTACAAGGAGGATGCCACTCCGTTCCCTGGGCAATGCGCATGAAGCTTTTTTGCTCAGCAGACCGAAACTCATCTGCATCTGGTCTATGTGGAGATCGATCGTCCCATCCTTACGTTGCTAGATGGTATCACACACTACACTTTACGCCAATACGATAAAGCTCAGGACTCTTTTGCCCAGATGAGTAAATTACAATCAGGCGTTCCCTTTTTCAATGAGCGTATTCGCCTTGAGTTTCTAAACAATCAGGCATTGACAGAAGTCAAACGCAAAGACCGGGATATGGAATTGTGTATTGCCTACTGGAAAGCTGGGATGCGGGGGCCATTGACCTGCGCAGTGAGCGGCGCTATACAGAAGCATATCAGGTCTACGAGATGATGAGTGCAGTCTGGCCTGATGAAAAACAGGTGGAAGAGTTAGATCAGTTGATGAAACGGTGGATCAAAGCACGCGATGAACGCGAAAAGCTATCGTGACTCGCCTGCCACGGGCCTCGATCAACTATTCTTCCATATTCAAGGGAAAGCTCTTGGAGTGGGTAAACCTCATCACGATCGGACGTAAGCCATCATAGCAATTTTCCTAAAGTGATAGCAGAAGAAAAACTAATCTCCCCCTTGACAAAATATATACATACCGTATGTATGTTTAAAATCAGAAAGGAATCAAAGAAACATGCAACCTTCGTTATCACTAACTACCTGTGTCGATCACATCATAATTCGCGTGAACGATGCCATCTATGACCAGGTGTTTTCGCTGTTCACCGACACCTTTCCAATTGCCGATTTCCTGGGAGATCAGGGCTATGACACGGCCGGGGAAACAGCGGCGGATTGGCGCATCCGTCGTGTCTGCTTTTTTGCCTCAACCTGCGCCTCTGTGCGAGTCTGCCCTGCCAGCCAGGCTAGCGGCTGCGCGGTATTAGCCTGGGGCAACGGCGTATAGATGAACAGTTTCAGGTTGGGATCGTCGGCGACGAGCAGGGTAGTTGCCTGCAAGGCGAGCTGACCAACCAGTGGATGATCAAGTTCCTTCTGGCATGTGTGCGCTTCTGCCACATCATGCCGTTGCCACCATTCACGAAACTCAGGGCTGACCTGCATTAAGCGCTCACAACGCTCAAGAAACCAGCCCTCACCGATGTTGCGCCCGCCACTTGCGCGAAAAAGGGCGAGCGTCCGCTTCGCCCAGCCTTCCAGTCGGTGTAGAGTGTACGCTGATCAGGTTGAGTAAACAAAATCCAGACTAGATTGCGTTCCCAATCAGAAAACGCGCCAAAATGTCCAAAAACTTGAGATGCAGCCTGATTCCAGCCAACGATATCCCAACGCTCATTCACGACAAAAGCCGGGTGCTGGTCGAGCGCGTCAAGCAAGCATTGAAGGTCTTCGCTCATCCGTGGAGTATGGCGCTGTGTGGGGAGCGGGGGGACTGTTCGCGGCCAGAAACATACAGATGCGTGCGCTCGTCGGGCGTCAGTTGGAGCACACGCGCCAGGCTCTCCAGTACCTGGGCCGAAACCTGGATCTCTTGTCCCTGCTCCAGTTTGGTGTACCAGGTCAGAACCGATCCCGGCGACCTGGGCCAGTTCCTCGCGCCGAAGATCCTGGTGTGCGCCTGCGCTTCGTTCCCGCTGGCAGAGCGAATTGGGCGGGCGAGAGACGTTCGCGGCGTGTACGCAGAAAATGGGCAAGTTCAGCCCTACGCTGCTCATCTTTCATAGCATTCCTCTTCTCAGGTGGTAGATTTTAGACTAGTTTCTTTCCGAATACTACGCAATCCATCTGCGGCATACTCTTGACATGGAACGCAGTCGGCATCGACTGGCAACACCAGCAAGTCGTTTCCAGGCAAGTCGCGCTTTCCTCTTTGTACTACAACACACAAGGAGACAAAAAACATCCTGAGGAAGCAAGGTCTTTTCTGACCAGTCGCATTGGAACATCTCATGATTTTACGAGCAATAGTGATAAGCCAGTCATCCAGGCAATCGCAGCGAAATTTTCAAGCAGCTTGTAGGAGACATCTACAAGGAAGAGATTTGAAAACTGGCGCGATATGATATGTCTTGTCGAGCCAATTCCCACCATGAGATGCTATTGCCCTGGCTATTCATCTTCATCCATACTTCTATGAGAACGTGAGCCATGAAGAGAGGAACGACTCTCACTGACAGTGATGCAGTCCCCTTGCTTTGGCCGCGTTTCTGATACCATAGAAGCTTTCTCCAAAGAAAAGAGATTACAGAATGACGAACGAAACATTTGAGAAGAAGAGCTTGAGTTTGGATGCTGCGAAAGCAATTATTGCCGCAGCAGAGAAGAAAGCTGAATTCATGGGACTCAAGATGGTGATTGCTGTCTGTGATAAATCTGGCATCTTGAAAGCGTTTCTCTCGCATGAATGGTGCGGCTCTCCTCAGTGTCCAAATTGCACAAAACAAAGCCTATACTGCCATTGGGTTTGGCATGGCTACTGATGCCTGGTATGACTTTATTAAGAACGATCCTCCGCTGCTGGCAGGCGCTCCCACTGGGATCGAGCGTTTAGTGATCTTTGGCGGAGGCTATCCGTTGACTGTTGGCGAACAGATTGTCGGAGGAATCGGTGTGAGCGGAGGTCGTACCGCAGGATATGGAAGTCGCGCGGGCTGGTGTCATTGCTTTTAGTGACCAATAGGTCAATGAGAAAGGAGAGTGCAGGAGAACTCAATACATGTTTGTCTTCTCAGGAGAGCATCTTACACTCCATTGCAGATGCGATTGAAGGTCTTCCTGCACTCTCTACATTCCCGCTGGGGACACCAGGTAATTTGCACCTGAAAGGATGAAGCGGTATATCCGACACCGAAAAATCGATGGTTCTTCAATGGGAGAGCACCTGATGAGAGACATGAG
>CAWFFV010000079.1:0-14068 GCA_963814985.1 uncultured Chloroflexia bacterium
ACCAACCTTTCATGATCTGGCGCGTAAAGTGCGCATAGATGCCCTACGGCGCTTGCACCCTGAGACAAAGCAACGGCTCATCATGCAATGGCAGTGTACTACAGAGGACTCATCGAAGCAGAACAACAGCGAAGCCTCACTTCTCAGGCTAAACCACCCAACAAAGAATATGCTGAATGGCTTGCAGAGATACCTGAACAGGAGTTTCGTGCTCAGTTGGAGTTTCTCTACCATGCTCCAAGGCCAAGGAGATGCAAACTGACGCATTCAACACATGGGAATATTTGGTGAGTCGAGCAGTGCTGAGATGGCAACGCAAACAGGCCAGATCGCTCTTAGAACTGGTACGGCAAGTGATAGCGGAAGAGGAGCTATTTCTTGACAAGCAGAACAACCAGTATGGACAGTATTTGATCGGCTACTCCTGGTTCTTAAAACAAGAGGCACATTGGGATGACGCACGTATCATTCTACAAGAAGCCCTACTGGTGTTTGAGCAGGGAGAAAATCTCTCAGGTCAGGCAATTTCTCTCAACAACATTGGCGCGATCTACGACTCACAAGGGCAACTCTGACACGGCATTAGACTATTTCCAGAGTGCGCTCTCCCTCAGAGAGCAAGTGGGCAATCCTGCTGACATCGCTGACTCCCTCAACAACATTGGTGTGATCTACAACTTGCAAGGGCAACTGGAGACCGCATTGGACTACTTGCAGCGTGCTCTCTTCCTCAGAGAGCAAGTGGGCAATCCCGCTGACATTGCTGACTCCCTCAACAACATTGGCTTTCTGTCTACGATTCTCAGGGACAATTGGAGACCGCATTGGACTACCATCGGCGGGCGCTCTTCCTCAGAGAGCAAGTGGGCAATCCTGCGGGCATTGCTCAGTCCCTCAACAATATTGGCTTTATCTACAGACAACAGAGACAACTGGAGACCGCATTGGACTACCATCGGCGGGCGCTCTTCCTCAGAGAGCAAGTGGGCAATCCTACGGACATCGCTGTCTCCCTCAACAATATTGGTTTGATCTACCATTCGCAAGGACAACTGGGGACCGTATTGGATTACTGGTGCCGTGCGCTCTCCCTCAGAGAACAGGTGGGCAATCCTGCTGACATAGCTGTCTCCCTCAACAACATTGGCGGACTCTATCGACAGCAAGGGCAACTTGAGACGGCATTGGACTATTTGCAGCGTGCGCTCTCCCTCAGAGAACAGGTGGGCAATCCTGCTGACATCGCTCTCTCATGCCACAATGTTGCCGTGATCTACCAACAGCAAAAACAATGGCAGGATGCGATTCCTCTCTCTCAAGAGCGTTGAGCCTCTCTGAGCAGATAGGACGCGGCTTCGAGTCGAATGTGGTCAATGAATTAGAGTGGCTGGCTGTTTGTTACTCGAAGTTGGGAGAGATTGAGAAGGCGATACCATATGATGTGCGAGCTAAGCAGATCCGAGAGCAGTTGCAGGAGGGTCAGGCATAATTGCAGGGATTTATGGTAGGTCCAACTAACACATTGAGATTGCAATGGCAGGGGTAACTGTTATGAAGCAAAGAACTCTGCGGTACTGTAAATGAGTGGAGTGAATCTATCTCATACGAACACTGATCCCATTACTTGAATTACGCCGTATTGTCTGTTTTTAAATGATTCCCGTCAAAAATCGCATGGAGGATCATCGTTTCATATGGGATCGCCCAGCACGGATGATCTATGATCTGCCCTCAACCTGTCGCTTCAGGAAGATACCCCACCCATCACCTGATCAATATCGGACTCTTTTTGCCAAAGGACCCAATGTAAGCGGTCGTGAAGGAGTTTGCAATTGATATCCTATCTAGCAAATCTGTTCATGTCTCTCTGCATCCACTATTGGAAATTTGTATTAAACATCTTCAATGAACTGTCCTCTAGCAGAGCGTGCTGCTGGAAAATAGGTAAGCATCACCCTGGCACATGAAAAGCCTCAGTTGAAAACAGAAAGCGTTACCCCTGAACCGCTGGACCAGAGAGCTGTTCAGGAAAGCATCACCCAGGAGAGTAGGTCGCTATCATTGGAGATAGCGCAGACAGATGCAAACTCTCGATGGGCGTTCTTGTAAACATCTGGCCGGATGCTATGCGTGCCCATTCGTTTGGCATCGGAGGAGAGATGCATCTGTCGTCCCTAGAGTGTCTTAGAGCGCAAACGAGCACCAGATACATATGGCAAAGTGGAAGATGATGAGGATGAGATTGGTGCTGTTCTGATCACTGGTACGACATGTTCGGTGGTCTTTCGAGAGGAGATGCATGACATGCTAAGAGTTCCGTTCCATTCGGCGGCAGAGACCACCTTCCCAGGTGCGAGTAGATCGTCTACATTGTATCTGCAAAATGCGGGTTTTCAGAGCGGTATTTCACAAGTGGCCTCTTACGCTCAGCAATGGATACCATCAGATCCTTCACACGCCGTATTTCCAACCCAATCACAGCAGATACTTCGAGTTCCCCTGCTCTCACTGCCGTTTCAACCAGTTCAGCAACCTCAGAGCAAATTCATTCTGATTATTGATGACTCCCAAACTGTGCGCAAGATTGTTGAAACATGCCTGCGCCGAGAAAACTTCAAAACCAGGAGCTTTGAGGATGGTGTAGAGGCCATGCGTTGGCTGGCCCAACACCCATCACATGCGCCTGATCTCATCATCCTCGATATTGTTCTTCCAAGGTTGGATGGCTACGAAGTCGCACGCCGTCTGAAAGCAAAACCGCAACTCAATAACACAGTGGTCATAATGCTTACCCGTCGTAATGGCGTGATGGATCGTCTCAAAGGTCATCTGGCTGGAGCGAAAGACTACCTTACCAAGCCATTTAAGACACAAGAACTGCTTGCCATCATCGAATCTCACCTCGGCAGACCAGCACAAGAAGCATTCTAATATCGAGCAAATAGTAGCCGGCATGGCATTTGCTCTGATCTACGGCAGAAAATTGACCACATCGGGAGAGAACGGATGACACTTTTCTTGGATACGAATGACGGCTTCTATCTCATCTTTACGCGTGAAGAGACAGGCTACAGAGATCCCTATGTCATCTTCATGTTCCAGCAGAAGCATCACCGAGGCACTGTGTCGAACAGATTGAACAACTTCCAATTTAAGATGTACAGAGCCTGATGCTTCATCTGGCGGAGTAGCTGAGGACCAGGTTTTAGCAAGTGCGATCCCTGAATGGATATGCAATCTGCGTCGAAATAGAGAAGAAGGAAGACAAGGAAATCATGCTTAGCGCACAAGAACAACATAGAGAAGTTTTCCGGTTGCTCTCACTCATTGATAACGAGAGAATGATAGGAGAACAGGAACTCATGGAACGAACTGCCGGGAGTGGTCTCGATGATGGAGCCATCGCCAATATGGAGCAGCTCTGCCAGTTACATGGGCTGCTAGGGGACCTTGTGGGCAGCACTGTCGCTCTTGCTATGGTATCCCAACAGGGATAGGTGCCCTTGAGCAATACAAGGAAAGAGGCGTAGCCCTACCAAGTTGCCCTCTACTGACGAGACGAACGAGCACCGAAGAGAACCACCAGCTTGCCGAAAGAAGTACATGTTGCTAATTGCTCTCTCGTCAGTCCTTTGGCGATACTGTCTTGTTCATGGGACACAGGAAAGCGCATCGGCGGCATACAACACTTGCAAATACAGGATGCGAAAGCGCTCTACTGGAAGGGCCAAGCCAGAGAGTGGCTGAGGAAAGATTCCGAAGGAACCATTTGATATAGGAAAAATATGTAAAAATAATAAATAGGCAAATATATTAATATTAAATAGAAAAACGATTTAATGCATTTTAATAGGCTATAAGTAAATAAGATGATATTAACAAATATATGAGGTTTTACGTCCCGTTTTTCCGTTTTCCTTCCATGTTTCCCTCCCTGGCTCTTTTCTGCTTGCGTTCTGCTTTTCCTGCTCACTCCTTTGGTAGACTATCTGGTGTGTCGTGCCGTTGGGATGGGTTCTGCCATGAGCGCATCCCAGGCTTGCGAAAATAAAGATAAGCGTTTTGTCGTACTCATCACATCACAGAAAGGATTTCTTTCTGATGACTACGCAATTTCCGGAGCAGGACGGGCAGTCTATGAACGAGAATCATGCCGTGGAGAGTCTACAATGGTTGGCGGAGCAACCACAAGGATTTGTGCCACAGCCAGTTGTGCTTTCCAATCAACCAGAACCAGAGGAGGCATTCTTTTACTTTGAAGATGAGCCGCTAGACCTAGACGGTAGTTCATTTGTTGCACCATTTCAAGTGTCTCATGCGATGCCGAGCGGTATCCGTACAGGAGCCGCAATCAGGTCAGGCATCCGCAATTCCTGCTGAGCCAACTCCTGTCAAGAAAACAGGCAGGAAGCGCCAAATCCCTCTCATGAGGATTATGGCTCTCTCCTGTGTCGTTGCCATTCTCGCACTGCTGGTGATAAACGCTCTGGTACAGGCGACGCCACCGCTGCAGGCGCGCAAGACTGGAACGTTGTCGACAACGAAGCCTTTGCACACTCCGATTGGGCAAGGCCAACCGGCACAATCATTCTCGGATTGGGTTCCGCAACAATTGCCGGATGGCTGGATGAATGCAGGTCTCATGATGGGGGATGATCTTCAGGCAGTGCGTACTGCGACAACATTCAACGATCGTGAAATGAGTCTCGATTACCGTAGCGTCGGAACGCGCAACAACCACAGTGGGACATTTCTCGCAGCGACGTTTCTGCTGACCTTTGCAGCCAGAGAACGCTTCATGCAAAACGATGCGCGTGTCATCAATAATACGTTGTTTGATCTCGTCGTCAGCACTCAATTGGTCAGAGCTGCGATCAATCCGCAGCCGAGGGTGGTCAAATTCGCCGTACAAGGTCAGCAACAGTTTGCCTGGGCCGATGTCTCCTTCCAACTCTGGCAATCCCATCTTGACCCAAATGATCCGCAGCACCAGCGTCGCATAGAGGGCAAGGATATGGATCCGACCACCAACCAACCTCGTATCCATCACATGGTCGTTCTGTTACTGCGCGTTCCGCCAGAAGCAGCAGGCGCTAATCCCGCGATGGGTGGGACTGGCTGGCTCGTTAGCAATTATGCACTGGATCAAGCTGGAGGAGCGCTTCCAGGTATTATACAGCCAGCTTGAGAGGAACTTGTACGATGTCTGGCGTAGGAAGGAATGACAAGCATGGTGAGCAGGCGGCACTTCCCCAAAAGAAGTGCCGGTCTGCTCATTCATCAGCTTTGGCAGGAGCATTCATCTTTCTGGCCTACTTGACCTTCCAGCCCCCTCTTCCTTCCTTTACGTTCGTGGCCTCAACCTGGATACGATTGAGTATCGGACATGTAATGAGGTATTGCTTCGAGAAGGAACTGTTCTGTATCTGCTTGTGTTCCGTTCTCTGACGTATCAATTTGTATTGACAAACATTTCTTGCCTGTGCTACATTGGTTGTGGGCTGGTAGCTCATCCTGAGAAGGAGACTGGACAGATGGGCGATAGTGTCCCACAAAGGTTTGCTTTGTACATGGAAGTCATTGATATTCCTAACATCGGCTGCAAAAGCTACGCCTCGCTTCGACTCAACCCAAACGAAACACTTTTTAACATACTTCTAGAAAACCGAAGAGCAAAAAGAGGGTGTTCGGCAACGGCAAAGGCAACACTCACATCCAGGAAACGGACAGGTTTGATTGCAATGCGCTCACGCAGATGCTGCTCTATCAGTGTCTGTGGACCATAGGCAAAGCTGAAATTTAAACTTCAAGATTTTTTAAACTGAATGCTCAAACACATCTCTTTTTTTTGCGATGTCTTTTGCAAAAACTCTAGAACGTTCTGATGCAGGAAAAGTTCTCTCCACGTATACTTAGAATTGGGAATTGATTTCAACGTAACGGGAGTTCTCCCATGCCGAACGCTTCTGGAATCGATAGAAGGTCACACTGGCAGAACGGTACGCTCGCAACCGCCTGCATGCAGGTGAGGTTCGCAGCCCACGCCCTTTCCCATGCGAGCAAACAAGTGACCATTCCGCTGAAGAAGCACCAGCGAGAAAGAGAGCGACTGATATGAGAATTGATATAGCAACGAGCCATCTCACAGAAAACGAACAACAGCAGACCGTGTTCGCTCTCTCCAATGATGAATCACAAGAGCTACACGTCATTCAGATTGAGCCAGAGGATGCATTTGAAACCGTGCTCCAGGCACGGCATCTCCTGTCTGGACCTATCATCTTCCTCTTACCAGAGCAGAGCCTGGCCTTCAGCCAGCCTGAGCACTTTGCCCAGTTACAACAGGTCTGTACACCCAACAACGCTGTCGGCTTTGTCTTCCCTGAGAACCGCATCAGTGCTCTGGCACACTCTGCCCATCACACTGGATTTCCTTTTGCCCCATCTCTGGAAAAGGCCGTCCAACTACTCTCGGCTCATGAGGAAGAACAAGACAGAGGGTTTCTGGAAGTAGTAGCTTCACCGATACCGCAAAAAGATGATGCAGTGCAAGACACAAGCACGGATGAGGTCGTTGTAGAGGAGAAGCAAGATGATCTGGATGAACAGGAGGGAGATGAGCGACAATCAGCCCGTAGCGGGTGGCCTCGTCTGCCAATTACTCCATACCCAGAAAGTTTCTCCCTGCCATTCTCTCGTGCTTCTCGTAAACAATCCGGAGTCAGGCGCAGAGGACTCCTTGCGGCGCAGGTTGCCCTGGTGGTTGTCACCAGTGCTGTGCTGCTCCCAGTCTTGTTCTCGCAGCTTCCTGAACTGATGAATGTATCACCACTTTCAGCGGCTCAAGCAATATCTGTGGGCCAGATTGCCTTTACCAGCAGCGGACAGCTTGACCCTGCGAATTCCAGGGGACTCAATGACACGGTGATGCTCAGCCTGCACAACCTTTCAATGCCAGTTTCAGGGAAGAGCGATTATGTATGGTTGCTTCCAGATAAATCTGATGAAAAGACAAGGCCGCTCTTGCTGGGAAAGCTCTCAATTACAGCAGGAAAGGCGCAACTGACCTATGTCCATCCCGATCACGAAAATCTCCTCGCATCGTTGAGCCGTTTCCTGGTAACGGAGCAGGAGAGCGAGAGACAGCCCGTAACGCCGTCGCTCGATCCTGTTCCTGGCGCGCTGTTGGAGGTATCCCTGACATTCCAACTCTCGGAGATGAAATGCACTTCTCACTTCTGGATCACGTGCGCCATTTGTTAGCCAAGGATCCAGCCCTTGAACAGCTTGGTCTTGCAGGTGGCCTGGATATCTGGCTTTATCGAAACTCTGGGAAGATCCTGGAGTGGTCCAGTGCCGCTCGCGATAGCTGGGCAGGAGGCCAGCAAACCACTCTCATTCATCGTCAGATGATCAGAGTGTTAGACGATCTGGATGGAGCAGCCTACGTCTATAATTCGGGCGATCTCCCTCCTGGCTCACCGCTCCTGGTAGACCCACTGGCCGGCAGGATTGGTCTCCTCGAAGTGAGTCCAACACAAGAGTTACCGGCGTATATTCCTCACGTGGATCTCCATTTGCAAGGGGTGACCAATGCTCCAGGACACACGAAAGAGCAAGAACAACTTGCTCTCAAGATTGATACTGCGCTCATGCAGGTTTCGTCGCTGATGCAAAAAATTCATCAGGATGCGGTCAAACTGGTAAAAATGGACAAGACACAACTGAGAAGCAATGATGCATTGACTCTCTTAAATGATATGGTTACAAATGCAACCAATGCTTATGCAGGCCAGTTCGATCCGATGACTGGTGGAAATACCAATGGGATCATTTGGATCCACAACGAGTTGCAAGGATTGGCTACGATGCCCGTGACAGCAGCAGTAACGAATAAGAGCTAGCTATTCAGTAGCACCATGGAGTGGGGAGAGCAGATAGATTATTGTCCCCCACACATGGCACAGCATTTGTCACAGAAGAACCACATCTGGTGCCTTTTCCTCTTCAGCAATGCCATCTCTTTCGACATGCTTCTTTCCTATATCGCCCAGTTGCACTGGGGATATCATCAAGCGCGACGCGGCGCACACGTAAGCTGTCAGAAAGCGCAAAGTAAAAAGCTGCAAAAGCCCTTTCGGTGGCAAATACAGCTCTAGAGCATCGGTCAAGAATTCACGTAGAGAGGGCTTCTTTTTCAAAATCAAGCGTCAGCAAAATGAAAGTGGTGCAATGCCGCCCCTGGTTTTCTCAGGTAGCTCTCATCTCATTCCCCAGGCTTGACACAGCTACTTGAATTGGCTATCATTGTAATGAATACACATTCAATTCTGTGATTGTCTATTCGATCACAACAACGCAAGGCAAGAGAGCCTCTGCCGCCTCCAGGATCTGGTCATCGACGCGCCTGTCCGTGGCATCACGCTTCGAGAAAGGAACAGAACATGGAATTTCCTCCTTTTCAGTCAAGACAAGAGGTTGTGATTCATGCCCCTCTCCAAGTCGTCTGGGAATTTAATCAAGACTTGACGAACATCGCTGTCTACCATCCGAGGGTCGAGAGGGTAGATCTCATTTCAGGGAAACGTCAGAGAGGCAATGGGGTCGCCTATCGGTGCTACCTCAAAGATGGGAAAAATACGTGTGTGGAGAAAGATCTCGAAGTGGTTCCCATGGAAAGGATCGTCACGGCTTTACCCGAAGATACCATGGGGATTACCAAAATGCTCCCAGATTATCTTGTTGAAGCGAGATTGACGCCTCTTACTGAGCATGAGACAAAAATAGAATTCAGTCATTATTATTCAACGAAGTCTCTCAAGGCAAAATTATTCAATAGTATCGCAAAAAGGAAGATTGCACGAGACTCTCAAAATACTCTTGATGCTATGAAAAGAACGATTGAAAAACATACGTAAGAGTTTTCTTAGACGCTCATGACAGCGAGGTATTCCAAAATATGGACAAGATACCTGATCCCATTCAAGAACTGGTGGCGGCTGCCCGGCGCAAGCAGATCCTGGATGCAGCCACCCAGGTGTTTGCCAAAAAAGGCTTTCATCGCGCCACGGTCAAAGAGATCGCCCGCGTGGCTGGCATCGCCGATGGCACGATCTTATACGTACTTTGCGAGGAAAGATGAGGTCTTGCTTGCTGTCCTGGATCGACTGAACGAAACAACCGAACGAAAACAACAGTTTGTGCTAGGAGATGAGCAGGATCTCAAGGCTTTTTTTCGAGCGTACCTCCGGCAACGCATGGCCGTACTCTGGCCCAATGCTGAAGTGTTTCGAGCAGTCCTTCCAGAACTCTTAGTCAATAGTGAATTACGCAAGCGGTATTATGAGCAGGTGCTTGCGCCAACCATTGCTGTTGGCGAACAATTTTCCCAGGGAGCAGAGCGAGCAACTCCAGATCAATATTCCACTGACCGTGCGAGCCATTGCTGGCACCTTGCTTGGCTTACTCTTGCTGCAACTCTTGGGGGACGAGGTGCTTGCAGAACAGTGGGAAGAGTTGCCAAATGTGTTGACAACGCTCTTTTTCGACAAGATCTCGTAGCTCTTCATGCGCAAAGCTGCTTGAAGCGTCGCCGTTGTTGGCAAGGAAAGAAGCCATGACTCTCACACATCCTGCTCCAATCAAGCTGTTGGAAAAAGCACTCATCATGTATGTGGGCCTGCTCCTGATGAGCTTGTTGATCATTTTTGCCATCGAGCCATCGATCTCTACCACAACCCTCTGGCCCGGATGGGTGCCGACTGAGCGTTACCCCTGGCCTATGCTCCTGTTTTTGGGTGTCTTGATCGCCTTTCTCGGCATGCTGATGTATGGAGTGCTCCACCGTTGGTGCTGGCTCTTCTGGGGGATTCTCCTTGCCTTTACTGGCTCAGTCATTCAGATCCCAATTGAAGGGTTGCAGTTCCTGGGCGTTTTTCCCAATCCCTATCCGGTTTGGTATAGCCTGTTTCGAGTGGGAGTTGGGTTCACTGAGCTGGGTTTTGCCTTCTGGATGATCCAGACCTATCGGCATCAAGGTGTCTGGGCAATGGGAAGGAAAAAAGCGGAACAGATGAGTCATCTTGTACGAACAGAATTGGGACTGATTGAGTATCGAAGCGTTGGGCAGGGTCCTACGGTGCTGGTGTTGAACGGTGGACATACGAACTGCCATTCACCACTGGGGCATGAGGCGTTCTTTCTGGCGCAGGGCTATCAATTGATCATCCCATCAAGACCTGGTTACGGCAGAACCCCTTCATCTACAGGGAAGCGTGCCGAAGCCTTTGCTGATGCCCTGGTGAGCTTGCTTGATCATCTCCAACTAGATCAGGTGATCGTGGTGGGGATCTCAGCAGGTGGACCAACCGCCTTGCAACTGGCTGGCCGCCATCCCGAACGAGTCAGCAAAGTGATGTTGCAGAACGCCGCAACCGATGGCAGATATGCCAGTGGAATGATACGTTTCCTGACCTATCTGTTCTTCAATCCTGTGCTAGAAGGAATGGTCTGGGCAGCTTTCCGGCGATTTGGACGTGTTGCACCTCAGGCAGCGCTCAAAAGTCTGATGTGGGGTCTCACCAGGCTCCCAATCGATCAGGTGCTCTCTGCGATGAGTCCTGATCAGCAGCAAGCAGCCCTTGCCCTTTTGCAAGCTTCACGTTCGGGATCAGGATTTCTCCATGACATCCATCATCAGTGTGGAGATCTGGGCCGGGTGAGAGCTCCTGTCTTAGTCATTATCAGCAAATACGATGGTCTGGTCGATTCATCACATGCTGTCTCTGTAGAGAAGCATATTGCTCAGGCTCAACTCTTCATTTCTGAGGCCGAGAGTCATCTGATGTGGTTTAGCTCCCACGACCACGAGATTCGAGCAAAAATGCAAGAGTTCCTGCAGTCCTGAAAGAGATGTGATCTCACCAGGCTTGTTCTCAGGTTTCTGACACCTCTTTTTCCGTCATAGGGACTGATCCCCATTGTCCAGCATCACATGGTTTAGTTGTCCTAATCCAGCTACCTTTTTTGCTCACGTTGCGACTTTCCACATACGTCAAGCATGTTACTGGAGAGGTGTCATCTGGTTCTTACTTTGCGGCTGGTGATAGCAACCTTAACTCCACTCCAACGAGAGCCGACATCTGGGAAAAGTGAATTGCTCTGCCTTGGTGGTCTTACAACCGTCCGTCTGGAAAAGCTGAGAAGCAAGGGGAGAAAAGATGCAACCGTTCCATTGGCATCCTTCAGTCGCACTTTCTGCGCAAGAAGAACAGATTGTCCAAAAGATACGGCGAGCCAAATAGTTTGTGTTCCTGCGCTATCACCGGCATACCTTGTTTAATGAGTCGTTCCAACAGGAACTGGCAACCCTCTATCGGCCAAGCAAGCGGGGTGCTCCTGCTCAACTGGCCCTGGCGGTCATTCTGCAAGCATACACGGGCGTGTCCGATGACGAAGTGATTGAAGCAACACTCATGGACCGGCGCTGGCAGGTGGTACTGGACTGTCTGGACACCGATCAGCCACCTTTCAGCAAAGGGACGTTTGTTGCCTTTCGTAAGCGGCTCATCGATGCGCAGATGGATCGACGACTGATCGAACGAACCATCGACCTTGCAAACCACACCCAGGAATTTGGGCCACGACAATTACGCGCAGCCCGAGCGTTTTCAAGAACACGAGGTGCAGATAGGACACGGAAAATGGGTGTTGCCAGGAACAGTGAGCATTCCGCAGGGCGACGGGCCGTTTGCTGTGGTACTTCTGGTGCCTGGATCGGGACGCAGTGACCGCGGCGAAACGATCCTGCCCAACAAGCCATTCCTTTATGATATGCTTGAATTATCTACAGGTGATAGACAACTCACAGAGGAGGTGCGGTCATGGACGAGGCATCGATACCAGTTGAGGTTTTGTGTTGCTATTCCCATGTGGATGAGCCGTGGTTACGCAGGCTGGAAACTCACCTGGGTTTGCTCAGGCGGCAGTGCCTCTTGCTTCTTCTGGCATGAGCGACTCATTCCTCTGGTGCTGATTGGGCTAAGGCTATTGATACTCACCTGAAAACAGCCTCAGTCATCATATTGCTGGTGAGTGCAGACATCTTTGCCTTTGACTACTGTTATGGCATCGAGAAGAAGCGCGCTTTAGAGCGGCAGGATGCAGGGGAAGCGCGTGTCATCCCTATTCTGGTACACCGACCCGATTGGACAGGTGTTTTTTGCGCGTTTACAAGTTTTACCCACTGACGCCAAGCCTATCACGTCCTGGCGACAAAACCCACGCACAACCAGGACGAGCCACCGCAGGTGGGGAGCAGACCTGAGTAGTTACCATATCACAAGGCCGGGCATACTCTTATGTTTGTTGATTGCTTGTGAATGAGTAGGTAAAGAAGGTTTTCTCTAAACCTCCTTGCCCTGGCCTATTTTACTTATTTTCTCTGCAAAGACGAGTCGTCGTGATACACTAAAAACGGAAAGACGAGTCATTTATGAGATCTTGTCTACGCGAAAAGGGACAAGGGGAAGATCTATGCAGAAAATCGAAATATTGATAGAAGAAAATGCATTTGGGTCGGTGCGGTCCGTAGAGATTGTTGCGGATGCTCCCGTTGGTGCACTTGTACCAGCACTTGTTGAGGAACTCAAGCTTCCTCAAACCGATCTCTTTGGCAAGCAGCTCGTATATATGTTACGCCAAGCCTCTGGAGGACGTATTTTGCCAGAGAATACAACACTGGTGGCGTCTGGCATTGAGCCAGGGACAAGGCTGGCTTTAGACTCCTATGTCATAGATGGATCTGTTGCCACCCTTTTGAGCAATGTGCCACAACAGTCTCTGCACTCGTCGCGAACAATCGCAGATTGAGCTGGATTTTCTCTCCAGGCAAGAGGAAACACGTCTGCTATTATGCCTGTTATAAGGAAGCGGCGCAAATGGCCGCGTCGTGTATTCTTGCTCTTGGGCGGTGTTGTATTAGGAGTAGGTGGTACTGCTGCTAGCTATGCAGCATATCATGCGTTGACGACAGGTGCCTTGACGAATCTGCTATCTCTTCCCACCAAAACCAATGGAGCGCCGAAACAAACGATTGTGCAGCCTCCAACCCAGGTGAAACCTCTGCTTCCCACAATGGCCAAGCCTGTCCTTTCCTTTACCCAGCATCAGGGGGTGGTACGGAGTGTCTCCTGGTCGGTTGATGGGAAGACGCTCGCAAGCGGAGCTGATGATACGCAGTTGCTGATTTGGGGAACTGATAATGTTCTCCGTCAGACCATTCCACATCCCGATTCCGTGCGAGCGCTAGTATGGGCACCTGATGGGCAACGCATCGTTACTGGCTCGGGTAATAATGTCACATTTTTCAATGCGCTGACCGGGGCTATGATTGCCCGTCCTGCCAATCATCGTCATAGGGCAAACGTAACAAGCCTTGCATGGACACCGCACAATCAGATGCAAGTAGTTTCTGGTGGGCTGGATACGCGGGCAATCGTGTGGGATACCGTCAATTATCGTGCGCAGGCGGTCTTTGTACGTCATACGGCAGCCATTGAAGGTGTGAGTTGGGCAGCGGATGGTCAAACAGTCGCATCAGCCTCTCATGGTGGGCGTTGTACGGGTGTGGGACTCTGCCAACGTTCAGGAAATACATGGATTCTACCAGGATATGATGCAGCCTCTGCGAACTGCGGCTTTTGCTCCTGCAGGCCTGCAACAGCTTGCTGTTGGAGGTGATGATGGAGTAGTCCGTCTGTGGAATGGGTTAACATGTCAGATGCAAAATAATGGACAATGTATTGATGAACCGCAGCGTTTACAGACAGCCCGAGTATTGCACGGACGCTAGCATGGTCTCCCGACGCTCGTTTCCTGGCTGTTGGGGCCGATGATGGTACATTGTGCCTGGTATCCAGGGCACAATCAGCAGCCTTTGCTTACTGTCCAACAGGGTATCCCCATTTTGAGCATTGCATGGTCGCCAGAAGGCAACCGGCTAGCAACCGCATCAGGGAATACGGTGACAATTTGGAATTTGATGTAATACAGGCCTTCCTTCAGCCTT
>CAWFFV010000080.1:0-11629 GCA_963814985.1 uncultured Chloroflexia bacterium
GAATTGGTGGTGTGATCGTGATGGTGCAGACGGGGCAAGCCTTCGAGGCAGACATCCATCTTTCACAGGCGATCCTGGGTCTTGTGGTCCTTCTGATGGTATGAGGGATCTGTGATGTTTCACCCTCTTTCGTAACCGCATTGTGAGCCTGCTGTGCAAGAATAGAAAGATCAAGAGGCGACAGCGTGTTCGAAGCAGAAACGGAGAGAGCGCACACATTAGCTCCGCCCGAAACTGACGTTTGATGTTGCAAGAAGGTGAAGCAAGGAGCATGATGATGACCGACTTGATTGTTATTGCCTACGGAGAACAATCTCAAGTGTATACTGTCATTACCGCATTCCATCATTTACAATCTGAGGGCTGGATCGAGATAGAAGACGCTGCCTACATCACTATAGACAGTGACGGGAGAGTCAGGGCGCATCAGGATAGAGCTCTCACTCAGCAGATACAAGAGACAGGACCATTATGGGTAATCCTGCTCAAAATGCTCTTCTCGAAGTATTTCCCAAATCGTTTCAAACGCTCCCGAAACGGGACTGGCCGGAGCACTGGCTTACGATGTGGCTTCCTCGGCAATTGGGATATCTTCTGAGATCTCAGCAACGCTTGCCAACTACGGATTTGATGATGCATTTGTCCAAAATCTCAGAACGCACATGCTTCTGAACCATTCTACCATTTTTGTGATGGTACGAAAAGTAATGTTGGACAAGGTCATCGCAGAGATACGTCAGTACGGAGGAACCGTCTTGTACACAACGTTCCCATATGATAATCCTGCTGCGGCTTCAAGAAGACCTCTCCCAGAAGAGAAATGAGTGAGAACGATACTCCTTCTGAATTGTATTACTATGCAATTGCACCCTGTGGGAAGGAACAAAAAGTCTAATGATAACACATCCTGCTTTCATACTCGAAGAATGGCGTGTCCGCGAGACGGAACTTCATCTCGACATCCTGGCGCAGACGGAGTCCATTTTCGCCCTCTCCAACGGGCATAGAGCACTGTGGGGTAATCCTCGACGAGGGAGAGCCGCATGGCTTTTCCTGGCACGAATCTAACACTCCGTTGACGAATTGCTGCCCTCTCCCCTGATGCGGGAAGTGGGATACGGCCACCCCGTAGTCGGGACAGGCCGTCATCAATGTCACGAACGGGAAAGTTATTCCGCCTGCTCGTCGACGAGATCAAGCCATTTGACGCGGCGCGGCCATGGCAAGGTCTCAGAGCCACGAGCGGGGACCTCCACCTTCGTGATGGCGTGCTCCGCCGCTGCGTTCGCTGGAAATGACCCACGGGGCGCACCGTCAAGGCGTCGTCGGCAACGTATGTGTTGTTTACCGAGTGGGGCGACATCGTGGCTATTCAGCTTATGAAGTTGAGCCCATTGATGCTCCAGTGCGCATCGTTCTCCGAGTCGGAAACTGGTCGCCAACGAGGTGCTCCCAAACCAGGGCCAAGACCCACGGGTGGAGCATCGTTCCCACATCTGCACTTGAGTGCGAGGAAAATATGGCCGAGGGGACCTCCTGGACTCCTGGTCGATCACACCGGAACCAGTGGGCGACGCATCGGGGCTGCAATGGACCACGGCATTGAGGGGCTAGTGGGACAGCTGTCAAATTCTGAAGCTCCCCGGAATGTTGCCCGTGTCAGGGTCACTGCAACGTCCTGTGCCTGGCGAGCGGCTGCGGACTGTCAAGCTCTTTGTAAACGGTTGGTCAAGCGAGCACCCGCGGTGAAGCGAGCGATGACCAAGGCGACCGCCGCACTCTCCGCCGCAACGGCGACGGGAAGGGAAGGGCTGGCTGGCTGAGCAGCAAGCCGAGATGGGGAAAAACTGGGCGTGTGCAGATGCTGAAACTGGAGGGTGACTGACACATCGAGCAGGGGGTGCGCTTCGCCCCTTCCACGCCCTGCAAGCAGGATCGCGTGGAGAGCAGAGGTCCATCCCGGCGAGGGGGCTGACGGGGTCTGGTTACGATGGGCATGCTCTTCTGGGACACGGAGATCTTTGTCCGACCAAGTACGAACGATGACCTTGCCTCACGCTGCCGCTGATGACATCTACGCTGGCGCTCCTCTAACTTCGGTCAGGCGCGGGAGCGTGCATGCGAGCTCGGGCCACGCGGCGCCGCCTTTCCATGGCGGACGATCCGAGGGGAAGAGTGTTCAGGGAACTCTCTCGCCGGCACCGTCTCGTTCCCCATCAATGTGTGGGACATCGCCTACGCCGTGGTCGATGACATCGAAACCACTGGTGACACCACATTTGAGGAGGAGGTTGGCCTTTCCTTGCCTGTCAAAATCATCTAAAATGTGGTGTTACCTCCGCCACCACTACCCTGATGGTTGGTTCCGCATCGATGGCGTCACCGGACCAGACGAGTATAGTGCTCTTGATGACAAGAATGCTTAGACTACCCGGAGGGCCCTAGCAGAATCTCCGGTCAAGCGGCCGAAGTAGTGACGCGCGTACCCTGGTACACGGCAGAGCGCACTTGGCGTGGATAGCGATGAGGTTAGCCAGTCGGCGCAACGCGGCGAAAAATGTTTATTTCCTACCTGATAAGTGACTCAGAGTGACCCCGCAGGCCGAATCCTTTACCGAGCACGTGGTGTGGGACTTCGCGGAGCATCAGGCTTAGCAAAGTACCCCCTGCTCTCTGCACTTCCCAAAATTCTCAACTCGACCGCAAGCAGGTTGTCAAGCAGGCCGACCTCGTCCTTGCGATGTATCTGTGCAGCGATGCGTTCACCGCAGAGCAGAAGGTACGCAACTTCGCGTATGACGAGCCGTCGACCGTGCGCGATTCCTCGCTATACCCAACAACACAGGTGATCCGGGCTGCCGAGGTGGGCCAATATCGAACTCGGATACGACTACCTCGTAGCGTAGCTGCAATGATGGATCTCGACGATCTGGAGCACAACGTGCGGGATAGGATCGACATCGCCTCACTTGCGGGAACCTGGACGGCGCTGGTTGCAGGGTTTGGTGGCATGCGCTTGCATAATGGTTCGCTCTCCTTCGCACCACGGTCTCCAATATGGAATTTGAATGGCTTGCCTTCCACATCCTGATGCTTTGTGGCCACCGTCTGCGCATTGAGGTGACAAAAAGACAGAGGCTACGAGACAGCCTGCACGACGACTTGCCCTAAAGGTGAGGCATCACACCGACGAGATCACCTTGCCTGCGAATGGGGCAGTCAGTCGGCCCATTTTTATATGTTCAAGCGGGACCGCGACCCACCTAGCCCGTGGGGCGCACACTGCTTGCACGAGGAATACGCCTGCTGTTATGATGACTGTTGTATCCTTGTCACGTCCTGATCGTGAATCGACTTAGAACACAGCCCGTCTCTCATCATGCTGTATCCTGGGTCATAACATTTTTTGGTACACGCTTCCCTGCTTGAAGGTCTACCAGAACGAAAAGTCCACTACATCATTCCTGCCAAAACGAAGAAGAAGGCTGCCTTCTCCTCAATGAGTAGGTGGTTTGATTTGATACTCTCCACCGGCTCGTATGACAAGAAAGGCAGAGGTTGGTTGCGTTTTGCCCATCGAATCCTCCTGTGTTTATTCTAGCACATTTCTCTTCTCCTCTCCTCCAATTCGGTGCAAGTCCATACCCATTTGTTGCGATACGGGCGATGTGTCGCCTATCAAGACGGGTGGCTGCACCAGCCCGATGGAGATGCTCCACTCCGAGCTCGTCACGGCTGGTTGCTTCTTCATCGTGGCGACTCGGTCCCGAGGTAAACACTTAATCACTGCCATCTGGAGCAGCTCGAATCGCTTTTGTTTTTGCTATTGTCCCCTGGAGATCTCGGACTTCATTGGAGATGTGTTGGGAGCAAATCACTGGTACGGAGTAATTGCCCCATAGTTTGAAAGAACGTGTTCACTCAAACGCCCGATTTTGAGCGAACGGTGCGTTGTCTTTTGTTAGAGAGGCTGCGCAGGTTCCAGCGGACGTGAACCATTCAGCGGCACTGGAACGGATACCTCGGCTTGTTTTTGTATGATGTGCATCAACGGCGTAATGAGATCTATCGGGAGCGGGAACACGATAGTCGAATTTTTCTCCACTGCGACTTCGGTCACGTTTGCAAGTAGCGCAGTTGCAAGGCCGCAGGTTCAGAACTGATGACCCTGGCAGCTTGTGCAAGTTGGGTCGAAGCGAGCAACTCACCCTCAGCCTGGATCACTTTGGCGCGTTTCTCTCGCTCCGCCTCAGCCTGTTTGGCCATAGAGCGCTGCATCGTTGTTGGCAGTACCACATCCTTGATTTCGACTGCTGTCATTTTGATACCCCAGCGTGCTGTCTGTTCTTCGATGATCCCTTGCAGGCGCTGGTTGATCTTGTCACGCTCTGTGAGGAGCTCATCCAGCTCTGATTGGCCCAGGACGTTGCGCAAGGTGGTTTGCCCTATCTGGGTTGTTGCCTGACCAAAGTCCATCACATTCACCACCGCCATCACAGGATCGCTGACATAAAAGTAGAGCACCGCCGTGACCTGGATGGTGACATTATCACGGGTGATCACCTCTTGCGGGGGGACCGTCAGGGTGACGATACGCAGATCCACTTTGATCATGCGAGAGATGAAGGGAGGGATCAGGAAGAGGCCGGGTCCCTTTGCACCGGTCAAGCGTCCCAATACAAAGATCACACCACGCTCATATTGTTGGACAACGCGAATAGCAGAAAATGCGACAATCACGAGAAGCAGCACAATGATGCCAAGCACCATGAATAGACTCATAGCAAGCCTCCTTTAGGCCAGAAAAGAAACACAAGCGAGAGAAGATACATAAGAATGATGTACGCTCGCTCTACTTCTCATGGTACTGGCAGTGCGTGAGAAGAAGTGTGAGAACGACCGTGAGTGAAAAGGACCTCCTCTTGCTGCACCAGATCAACCGTGCCATTGCAGGGTCATTTTGATACCTTTATTTCTTGACGAGTTCTCAGGCTTTTTTGTAGTCAGTTGCTTGAGGCAAGGGTTCTGCCAGATAGTGCTGTAACTGCTCCTCACCTTGTGGATTGACCAGGAAGGTTACAACATCCTCAGGAAGAATGACCATGCTTCCTCGTGGGAAAAGGAGTTCATCGTGCCGACGAATCGAGACAGCCAGACACCCGGCAGGCAACTGAGCCTCGCGTAAAGAAACATTTGCGAGCGGCATGTCTGGTTTGATGGCCGTTTCTACCATCACGGTGCCTTCTACCAGCCCGCGCATGCGCCGCGAGTCCTTGGCGAGTGTCTGACGATAGAGCCGGGCGATGCTGGCTGCGGAGAGCGTGCCGATAACATGTTGCCCACTCGCCATTGCTTCAGCATCGACCACGGGAACCCAGCTGACCCGCTGACTCTGTCAATGCTTCCAGAGCTTCATCCAGCGTGTCATCAGGAGAGATGATCAAAGGATCACGATAGAGAATGTCTTTGACCTGCTGCTTCTCTCGTTCCTCCAGAGGAATACGCTGAATATCTGCAAGCGTCAACACACCCTGCAAATTGCCCCGTTCGTCAACCACAGGAGCACCACTTTCAATATGAGCCGCCAGTTGTTGCTCTGCGGCTGCTATCGTTTGCTCACCAGTGAACTGTACTGCCAGAGCCGTCATGGCTTGTCGTACCGCTAACGTTGAGAGGAGTAGGAAGGAGAGTTGGAGGCGATGGGCCGGTGAATCGGCTCGTGTATCAACTTGACTTGTATAGATGGTCACTTTCCCTACGAGAATTGATGCAATACCAACAGCAATCATCGCAGGTGCCAGCATCGAGAGATTGCCCGTCATCTCGGCAACCATCAGCATCACGGCGAGTGGTGCATGTGCAATCCCACCGAAGAGCGCCATCATCCCAACAATAACAAATGACGCGGGAGTCGCGGGAAGGCCGGGGATCACATGAACATGGTAACACAAACGCCACATCGTCGCACCCAACATGCCACCAATCACCATATCAGGGCCGAGAATTCCTCCCCCTGAACGGTGCGCGGAAGATGGCACCAATACCAGTCGCCAGCGCAATGCGCCGATCCTGCACATCCAGGCGCAAGACACCTGCCAAAATCGAGCCAAACCCAGCACTAATCTGAGCGGCGGGTCCCTCGCGTCCAGCCGAACCACCGGTGCCAATCGTGATGGCCGAGGCAATCAGTTTAATAAGAGGAATACGTGCTCGTATAGCTTTACCCTGATGAAAAGCTCCAATTGCTGCATCTGTTCCATGTATCTCGTGCTCATACAGACATGAACGAAGTACAATTGTAGTGATCTGGCAGGAAATACGTCCTGCCTTCTCATTTCCTGGTTCTGTTCAAGCTAAGACGGCCTTCAATCGGGGATTGAACGGTCTATTCCATAAATTCGGGATAACTCATGCTATCTCTTCATCTGTCTCATTGCCTTTAGCTTCTCCAACTCCTCCTGACCACGAGCCTCTAATTGTTCCTTCCACTCGCTTTTATACTTATGCATAGTATCTACAAGCATCTGCGCTATTGCCAGATTTCGATACCACTTGTGGTTCGCGGGTACAATATACCAGGGAGCCTCATCGGTACTGCATTTGCTCAGTGCATCTTCATAGGCCTGCTGATAATCATCCCAATAGTTGCGTTCGTTCCAGTCAGCGGCGGTGATCTTCCACGCTTTATCTTTATCCTGCTCGCGAGCCATCAGGCGGCGTTCCTGCTCGTCTTTACTGATATGTAGAAAGAGCTTGAGGAGGATAGTACCGTTATCAGTAAGCAATTTCTCAAAGTGATTAATTTCCTGGTAGCGGCGACTCCAGACACGATGGGGGACAAGGTTATGCACACGAACAACGAGCACGTCTTCATAATGGGAACGGTTGAAGATGCCCATGACGCCATTACCAGGAGTAGCCTTGTGAATACGCCACAGGAAATCGTGTGCCAACTCCTCCGGCGTAGGCTCTTTGAAAGAATGCACGTAACAGCCTTGAGGATCGACACGGGTGAACACATGACGAATAGTGCCATCTTTACCGCTCGTATCCATCCCCTGTAGAATTATCAGAAGGTTCTGATGTTGCGCAGCTGCCATTAACTCTTGTAGCTCTTCCAGTTCATCGCTTAATTCCTGTAACTTTTTGTCTGCGGAATCGTGCTCGATATGCGGATCAGTGTAGTTTGGGTCATAGTTCTTCAATTTGACATCGGTACCTGACTTAACTTTCCATAAGAAATCTGTTCCCATTGCTAACATCCTTTCTCCAGGACCATTGTATGAAGGGTGGGCCGCCCACTGCCACAACACACTCTTCCTGGCTGGTCCCACGTCATCAAGTCGAGATAACGTCAGTTTCGCACTGACAGGCCGGTTCACTGCTACTCGACCCTATATACAAGATATTTGATGGAAAGATCAAACATATAATTAATTTGTTCAATTTTTCTGGATAAGAGGAAGTTCAACTATGAAGGTTGTCCATTCCCCCAATGTTGACTCACACCAGACATGCCCATGAAGCTGTTCAACGAGGGTTTGCACAATGGCTAACCCTAAGCCCTGGCCGGGAATGGAGGAGGATTGGGCCTCAGGAGTGCGATAGTATGGAGTAAATAGTAAAGGAAGCAAATCTGGTGCAATGCCAGAACCAGTGTTATAGACGGACATGCGGGCCATGTCATCCTTTTGATGGAGGGCTACTTCCACATGACCATCTTCTGGTGAGTACTTGATGGCGTTGGTGATCAAATTATTGAGTACCTGTTCGAGGTGGTGGGGATGGCCTGGCACCATCAGGGTAGTGGAAGATACAGTAAGGGTGATAGGCCTACCAGTGGTGAGGCGTTGATGTTCGACTATACGGTCGCAGAGGGCCGTCAGGTCGCAGTGCTGAGAGGGAGACACATTCTGAGAAGAGAGGCGACATTGCTTACCGAGCAACTCCTCGATAAGTATGGTTAGTTGTTGGGTCTGCTCCTCTATTTTCTGGCAAGTGTCCATTAGGCGCTCAGGACTGGTGGTTTTGGTGGTCGGGGTGTATACAGGCGTTGAAGCCATTGGGTGTAGAGCCGAAGAGTAGTGAGTGGGGTTTTCAATTCGTGGGCTGCTATAGCCAGCTGCTGATCTTTAGCCTGATTGGTAGCTTGTAAGGATGCATTGAGCGCTTCCAGTTCCTGGGCACGCAGATGCAAGATGCTTGCAGCATGTTCGAGTTCCTGCTGGCGCAGTTGGCGTTGTCTGGTAATTTCCGCGATGAGCAGGCCAGTCAGCAAATAAGGAAGCACCTGGATGATGTTAGGCCAGAGATGCATGGTCATCACTCCAACAGGAGGAATCACGAGGAAATCAAGGAGTATGATACCCAGGATGAGCATGAGTAGGGTAGGTCCTCTTCCCCAGAAGAGAGCGACGAAGGAGACGGCAAGCACCAGGATAGCACTACGCATGACAAAATCAGGGATGACCGTTTGAATAGTCAGAGTGAGAAGCATAGCAAGCGCAAGCATGGGAAACACGATGAGGTATCCTATGATAGAGTGATGCCAGTCAATCTGTACATGCAGCATTGGTGGCAGGCGCAGGGTATGTTGGATGTGAGATGATCGCTTGCCGGAAGACCTGTTTGCTTGAGACATAAATAGACCTTTTCTCGATGCTGAGAGAGGTAAGAGACAGAGAGACTGTATTATGGAAGAAGCAAGCATGCTTCTGATATATCAGTGCCTTCCTCTCAAAAAGAAAATAGAGTTGTCTCTACATATATCACCGAACAAAGTAAATAAGCAAGCTCAGCAGAGGGACCCCCTTTTTCAGGGCAATCGCATCTCAAGCGTGATGTGTCAAAGGCGCACCGTTCAGGATAAAGGACTTGATGGGTCCTCTACTCTGATGGAAAGATCCCAAGCAGAACAACTACATATTGCTACAACGTCGCTCTCGGTAAGTGGCGACTATGCAGCGAGCAACAAACAGCCAGCAGGAGAAGAGGAAACGGTGGTACCAATTGCGATCACGTATGGCTATTCGCGTGATCACTGTGCCAATCTGCAACAGTGGACGCCGGCTTTTGGCAACCACACATGATGGGGAATGTGCCAGCGTTCATGCATCCACTGAATGGCAACACAGTTCAGACAAGAGGATCAGTGAGGCGAGATCACAGTGGCGTGATAGTTCCTAAACTCTAGCGTTTCCTGACACCGCTGTTGTTTTCGGCTTCGTGAGGGGAATGACAATCCTCACGGACTACTACACGAGGCATCGCCTCACCATCCTCTACACCCTCCGACCCGAAGGCATCAGGTGCTACTTTTCTGATGATATTAAGAGCGCCGTTGATATCAGCATTGATGAGTCGTCCATCGGATGCCTGGTAGAGACCACGTTTGAGACGTTTGCCACTGAAGGCGTGTTTTGTCTCATCATTCGGTTTGCGTACTGGGAGAGGATCACGATCCAGAAAGCTCGCTTTGCTGGTGTAAGACTCTTCTGTGAGTTTGACAGCAATACCAACCATCTCCGCTTTATATGTCAGCATCGCAATAAAACGCGCATGCGGGATTTGGACAAAGTGCTGATTGGTCCGTTTGCCCAGGTAAGCATTCCTGCTTCCAGCCATCATTTTTCCCGATGACAAGGGTACCAATGCCTTCAGAGACGAGCACATCAATGAGAAACCGGCTAGCGGTATGCATATCATGATTGATACGCCTGTTCCGGCGATTTGCGACACGCTCCATGCGTTTGGTCGTTCCTGTTTGGCCCAGTGCTTTCTGAAGAGCAGCTTTGCGTTTGTTATAGAATTGATTGGTCGATTTCATGCCGCGCCCGTTAACAAGGATCGGAACAAAGCCCGGTTTGTTTGAAGTTAGCGCTGCCAGATTGTTCATACCGATATCGATGCCTGCAAAGAGGGCGGGATCGACGGCGGTTGTTTGTCCCTCCTGCTCATAAATCACCTCAACAACGTAATAGCCGTTTCTGGGAACAATGCGTACTTGCCGAATGCTCCTGGGCGGTTGTCGTGTTTTCACGCGAATGGGGAGTCCAGATGGCACAACGATGCCTCGATCCAGGCTTCTTTTGCCTCGACTGATGGCCTGCATCGTATAGACCAGAACGTTGCGTCCTTCGGTTTTGTGCTTGTATTTGGGTAATTTGGGACGTCCGAGGAGGTTTGAGGGAGCGACTTTGTAAGCTTCCCGTGCCTCAAAGAACGATTTCCAGTTCTTATTGAGGATCATCAAAATTTGTTGACTGACCTTCGTTGGCAGCGCTTTGTATGCCTCATGAGACTGCATACGCCGTTGGATCTCGTTGTAGTTGAGGTACGTCCCTTCTTTGATGAACGATTGTCGTATTTCATACAAAGCCGCATTATAGAGATTCTTGGACTGAAAGGCCGCAACATCAATCACCGCAAAACGCGGATCACGGCGATCAATGACGTGCTGTTCAACCAGTTGCATCTTGCTCCTCCGGCGTCTGTAATTGTTCGACAATGCGTTCTGTCTTCCGTTTGGCTCGCCGTTGCCCATAGAGCCTTGCGCAAAACGTGTAAATGATGGAGGTCAGATCAGCCAGCAGATCCTCTGTCCCATTTTTCTGCGTGATTGACTACTTCCAGAGAACGACCCTGGATGCGCAAAAGCGATTTAATGTAGCGTACCCCAAAGTGAGTGGATCTTGTGCTCGATCACAATGATTCCGATGGAAGGATCCTCTAACAACGCAAGAAATTTTGGACGCGCATCATTGACGCCCGATCCCACCTCTTTGACCACCTTTGCCACCTGATAACCACGTGCGGCACAATACGTCACCAGACGATCGGCTTGACTGTCGAGATTGGTCTTGTTTTCCGCAGACGAGACGCGTGATAAGATGGCAACCTTTCGTTCTGATGAAGATGGTTCTTGTCCTTCATCAATCATCACGGTGTGTTTGCCGACCCGGTGCCCTTTGATTTTGCCATCGCGAAACCAGCGCCACGCCGTCTCATAACGGACCCCTTGCTGTTTGGCGTACTCACTCAATTTCATACCAGGAGTATGCCAGAATGCGCATCAATTGTCAAGGATTTGCTACACTTTGAAGGAACGTTTACAATACCCTCACAGGCGAAGCGGAAGAGCGGCTGCAGTATTTGAGAGTGGTGGGTACAGTGAAGCCAACATGAAACACTACAATGAGGCCAACATCAATATGGATCAGTCGCGCGCCAGAAACCTCCAGAGAGGCCAAACAGGCTGTGCAAGACGAACCAGGGGTGTGGCCGCAATTTGCAGATGGATCAGGGAAGTAGAGCACACGCATCATGGATCTGCCGCAAGGAAAAGAGCGATGGGTCATCATCCACACCGAAGCGGGGAAAAGCTGCCAGAGAAGAAGGTGAAGAAAAGCCAGCAGCAGTGGGAAAAACGACTCTGGCACCTGTCCACACAGGAATTTGCTTGTGAGAAGGATGCCCAACAGGCGCTAAAAGGCAAACCACCCTATCTGGTGGCAACCTCTCCTTTGCAAGAAAAGGGGCGGTATCAGCACAAAGGACACCCGAAAAAGGACTATTCGCCTGCAACAACCGTTTGGCATCTGACTCCAACTTTCCTGGTAGATCAGGTGGA
>CAWFFV010000081.1:0-59981 GCA_963814985.1 uncultured Chloroflexia bacterium
TTTTCAGGAGAGTGAGCCAGGCATACTCTCACTGGTAGGGATGGGATGTCTCTTGGCTGGGATTTTCCTCTTTGAGCACTTCCGACAGGCGATCCCGCCATGGTTCTTCGAGGTGGCTCTTGCTATCGTACAGGGAAAGGACCCGAAGCTTTCACATGAGCATCTCCTCTTCCTCATGCTGTGGGGAAGTGCCGCCATCATTGGCATTGTGCTCCTGTTGATTTTCTCTTCCCTGATCGGCAGGCATCTGAAGCGCAGTACAATCTATGACCAAAAATTCGTTGCACAGAAAACGATGCGTATGGCGTATCGTGTGCGCATCCGGTTGTATGTGATTGCCCCATGTGCTCTTCTTGAGAGTTCTCCTGTAACGGTGCAACAGCGGTGGAAGCGTCTATGTCTCTCTTGCTCATGGTATCTGGTACGTATACGCCAGATCTGGGCTGTTTCACGTGCAACACAGTCTGTTGGAGGAACCATTGGTGGTCTGTTCCGCTGGCACGTGCGCACAGGTTGGCACATCATCACTATACAGAGACAACGCCGTCAGACTATACAAAGTGCATCCAGACAGCGACGCGAACGCCTTTTACTCCTCATTGCTGCATATCGTCAGTTTCACCTGTCGAGTGGGAATTACTTTGTGGCGCGACACCTCTCTCCCTGGTCAGCACATTGGCTAACCAGGGCACCACATGGATTGTTTCGCCCATTGCATGGATGGTGGCGAGGTATCCGACGCTCAACACACTATATAGGAGTCGATACACTGGCTTTGCTCTGGCATCTTCTTCATGGTACAGCCCTGAGTACCATGCCGCTTTTAGAGCAGCGCCGTGCTCGTAGTTTTCCTCTTCCCCCGGCTTTTTTGCATGCTGCACCGGATCGTCCGGTGATTGGATATGCTGAGCACGCTGGCACGCGCCTGCCATTTGCCTTGCCACATCAGTGCCTGGATGTTCACACCTTAATTGGTGGTAAATCCGGCGAAGGGAAAAGTACCTGTATAGAACATCTGGCATGTGAGGTGATGGATAGCGGATCGGGACTCTTACTCATGGACCCTCATGGTGATCTGACCGAACGAGTGCTCACTCTTGTTCCCTCGCACCGCATCGATGATGTGGTCTTTATCAATCTCGCTGATCCAACCCACTGTGTAGGAATGAACCCACTGGATGCAACACTTGGTAGGGGACGTGATAAGGCTGTTGCGGACCTGCTCCATACACTTTCCCACATCTGGATGAAGAGTTGGGGACCGCGCATGGAAAATGCCTTTGAGATGGCGCTGCGCACGCTTTTTGAAGCCAACAAGGTCCTCATCACCAAAGATATCCAGCATGGACCACACCAGCAGTACACGCTTCTGGACGTCTTACCTTTACTCACTGAAGAGAGCTTCCTTCATGCGCTACTGGAAAAGATCGACGATCCATTCCTTGATCGATGGTGGTTTACCTATTATGAACCCCTCTCTCTCACTCAGCAGCGAGATATCATCAATCCAGTGGTTTCAAAAACGACCAAATTTGAAAGCGAGATTGCCCGTAGGATTATTGGTCAGGGGTGCTCAACGCTCAACTTTTCTCAGTTGATTCGCGAGCAAAAAATCATTCTTATCAAACTTGCTAAGGGCGAAGTGGGGAGTGATGTGGCTC
Organism: uncultured Chloroflexia bacterium; assembly: GCA_963814985.1. Lineage (GTDB taxonomy): Bacteria > Chloroflexota > Ktedonobacteria > Ktedonobacterales > Ktedonobacteraceae > CAWFFV01. The sequence goes on from CAWFFV010000081.1 coordinate 1,662, forward strand.
CTCTGCTTGGTGCAACCATCCTGGGTCTGGTGCAAGTCGCACTTGAAGAACAGGGCAAAATCGAGGAGCAGGCTCGCGTCCGGTTCCCGATTATCATTGATGAGTTTCAGACGCTCGAAGGAACCGATTATGGTGCACTGGCGGAGTTACGCAAATATGGAGCTACCTTTTTTCTTGCCACGCAGTCTTTTGAGTTCTTGAAGGTCTTTAACCCGACACTTCTAGCGACAGTGTTTGCAAACGTCAAAAATTTTCTCATTTACCACATGAGTGCCGAAGATGCCCAGACTGTCCATCAGGAGTTAGGAGTTGAGGTAGACGATATCACCATGCTGGAAAGCCATGTCTGCTATGTGCAGCTTACTTACCAGGGACAACGCCAGCCTGTGTTTTCGTTGAAGTTTGTCCTGCCTGCACCTGGGGACATCGCACAGGCTCAGCATATTCGTCTGCAAAGCCAGAAACGCTATGCACGTCCCGTGGCAGAGATTGATCAACAATTGCGCGATGCTCTGGCACGCACGATTGCGCTGAGTGCCTCATCTGACAAAAGCCAGCTATCCAATCAGGGCGGTGGTCCTGATTCACAAACGCAAACGACCTCAGTAAATGATGCATCGCAGACAAAAAAGAAGCGTGGTGGAGAATGGGTGAAAGGAGGAAAGAAGAATCAGAAAAAGCAACCCACACCCAGCGCTTTCGCTCATGCCGGTGACGCTAATTCAACGGTAGTGGCAAAGGTACATGATGAGAAAGAGGGAACGAATAAGAGCGAGGAGGAACATGAAACAACCATTTGAAGCGTCAGCGCCACTGTTTCCAGGGATTACGCAGACCTTACGAGTAGCTCCGATCAAGCTGGAGCAGAAAGTTCTCTTGTGGCTCCTGCGCTATCCATTTCAGCGCATCGAGGATCTGGCGCTGGCTCTTGATACCAGTACCAGCACAATCCAGCGCCATCTTGTTCAGCTATGTGACACTGGATTAGTGGAATATGTTACTCCACGACTTGGCAGCGGGAACAGGGATGCATTGTTACTACCTGACTCACAAAGGACTCTCTGCTGCCGCGATCCAGGAGCAAGCCGATCCCAGAGAGCTTGCGCAACGCTGGCATGCAGATGAGCGTGGTCTGATGCGACTCCTGCCACGCATTCATCAGTTACTTGCCATGCAGGATATCATCAATAGTCTGGTCAACTCCTCACCAACAATTCTGGCGTATCCCGGCGGTCATCGTGCGACGATCCATTGGCACTGGCGACGCGATTATCGTCATCTGTTTGTCTCCCATCGACGATCGTCCCTCTGTCGTGCAGATGCAGCGCTGGTGTTGCATCGGTTGGCAGACCCCAGGTTAGCAGTGGAAACCGAAACCTGCTATAGCCTTCTGCTTGTGGTAGAGGGGATGATAGAGATGGATGGACATAGCATACGACAGAGGCTTGATAGCTTCTTGAGATATCGTGAGAGCCGGGAGCGTACTCGCTACTATCAGTTTTTCCCACCGATACTGGTTGTGGTACGCAGCCAGCATCAACGTGCGGTGTGGCAACGTTATGCAATAGAGGCGGCAGCGACACGACGAGTGAAACCACTTGTGGGAGCTGTGGCAGTTATACCGACACTTTTCGCCTGTCCTGCTGTCTGGTCACTTTCCTGGCAACACCTCTGGACAAGTGGTCCCTGCCGGTTGCAAGATCTCCTGATACCTCAGCCTTCAGAGGCGCTTCTTGCAGATCTCATGCCACCACCTCCCAGCATATCACGATCTACCTTCGCCAAAGAGGCCGCCACACTGGTGCGGGGACAGTTTACCAGACGTACGACCAACCTCTCATTTCAAGCTGGACAACAGTCCATACCACGAGCGTGAAACGGTTGCCTTACTGAGCTTGCATCTGAATTTGCGGCATTTCGGAGTATTACGGCTGCTGTCTACCTACCCATTGTTGTCGTCCTCAGAACTGGCACTGATTGCCCAGATGCGTGAAGAAACGGTCAATCGTTATCTTAACGACCTGCGGCACGCTGGCTGTATTACGCAGGTCACAACGAAACATGGAACTCGTTTTCTCCTGGATGACAGAAGCCTGCGTTTTCTGGCGGTTCTCCAGCAGATGACATTCCAACGCCTTACAGAGGAAGAGGCGACGGGACGTGTCCAGCGTGGAGTGGTCATGCTGAAACGTAACCTGCATCATACGGCAGGGATCTATACGTTTCTGGGGACGCTCTGCCATGCGGCGATGCTGCACCATCATCAGGTTCTCTGGTTTGAAACCGGGCCGCACAGCGAACGAAGTTATCGTTACAGGAGTATCTGGCGCAACTTCCGGCCTGATGCTGCTTTTGCCTATCAAGCAGAACAGCAACGCCTTGTTGCCTGGCTCGAATGGGATGAAGGCTCGATGACCATGCGGAATTTGGCTGCAAAACTCTACGAGTATCAACGCTACGTCCGAGGACGCGAATGGGTGAGTTACGACACCAGGGTCTTGCCAATCCTGCTCTTTGTTGTTCCTGAGAAGGGGCAGGAGATGCGTGTGATTCAGGTGACCAGAAGCATTCTTGGGAAAGAAGGAATCATTGTACGTAGCACCACATCCACCCGTCTCGCAAAAGATGGGCCATTGGCAGCCATCTGGTTTCCTGTGGTTCCACCTCTTCCCAACGTCTCAGCACGACAAACGTTGCTGGCTGAAAAAGAAAGATAATGACAGAAGGAGAGAACAGCTATGGCAAACCAACGACATCTTGAACTACTCAAGTGTGATATTGAGACCTGGAATGTGTGGAGACGACAGCATCGTGAGATCCAGGTGGACTTGAGTGGAGCCGATCTGAGTGGCGTCAATCTCAGATCGGCAGATCTTAGCGCAGCCAACCTCTCCCAGGCAAAGCTCAGTGGAGCCGACCTCTTTGAAGCAGATCTCTACCGGGCTAACCTGTTCAATGCAGACTTGAGTCACGCGAAATCTTGCCGCCGCAAACCTCTTCGAGGCTCTTCTCTGCTCTGCAAACTTGAGCGGTGCAATGCTCAGTGAAGCGAACCTGAGCGAGGCTCTACTGGTAAGGGCTGACCTCAATGGTGCCGACCTCAGATGGGCACGGCTCGATCGTGCCAATTTGCGTGAGGCTGACCTCACATCTTGTCGTGTACACGGCCTTTCAGCCTGTAATGTGGAGTTAGATCAAAGCAAACAGTCCAATTTGATTCTGAGCGATGGTGGAGAGTCTGTGACCATCGATCATCTGGAAATGGCACAGTTCATCTACCTGACGCAGAACACACACATTGGCGATCTCTTTGACAGCATCATCTTGCTTGTTGGCCAGTTCAGCGGACGAGCCAATCTCCTCAATGCACTCAAAATGAATTTGCGTACTCTCCGATATATCCCTGTCTCATTCGATCTAGACACATCCACAGGTATCGAGTCCTGTGTATCGATTGCTCGTCTGGCACGGTTTCTGCTCGTGGATCTCACAAATGTGAAAAACATTTCCCCTCTGATCCAAACAGTGATTTCACAACGTGTCCTGCCCATTCAACCGCTGTTCGATATATCACAGAAGAAACGCATACGGTGTCCTGATTTTGATCTCTCCCCCTGGGTTTTACCCGTGTATCGGTATCGGGGTCAGGCTCATTTAAGCGAAACATTCAAAGAGAGTGTCATCGAACCTGCCGAGGAGATGGCACGCCAGTGGTGGGAGGTCAAAGCATGTTAGCAACTTGATTTTATGGTAACTCCTCTGAGAATAATGTACTCGAGTACCTCTTGCACATCTATTTTTCAGAGGAGTTACTCTGGTGCTTAATATACGAGTATTATTTATATGCCAGGAAACTTGAAATTTAAGTAGTTTTTAGATACTATGGTATTGCTGTTACTTATTTTTTATATAGCAACTTCGTTTTATTGTGAGTGGGTATGTTTGATAATAACAATGATGGCTTTGATGATGACGAGAAGGTCAACGTCGACCTCAGTATGGAAATGACTGACCGTGTGATGCAACTTGCTCAGTTCCTTCAAGCTAATGCTTGCACCCGCCAGGAGATCTTTCGGCATCTGGCGCTCCAATATAAAATCGATTCCGTTGCTCCTGAAGATAGGCAACAGCTTCGTGCGGCCTGTCGCATGCTTGAACGTGATCTCAAATTTCTTGAGGAAGCGGGCTATAAGATTTAGAGGGTTCGTGGTAACGGACGTCGAGTATCCTATTCTCTTATTCCTGGCTCTGGACTGCGTATGCCTTTTCTCTTTACCACACATGAAGTCGATATGCTTGCTCTGCTGTATACTCTCTTTGCTGACCCCACACAGCACAGGCGTTCCGATCAGCACCAACCACTCCCACCACCTGCCGCACATAACCCGTTTGCCCAGGACGTTTTACAACTCATTAAGAAGCTGGCATCTGTGTTACCTCCAGAGCAGAAAACATATTTTAACCGCTGGACTCAACAGCCTTTTGTCTATTTTCAACTCTCAACTGTGGCCAATTATCTCCCTTGTCGCAATACAATAGATATTATCACAGACTCCATTAGCTGCCACCAGCAGATCCAGTTTGAGTATATAGCAGCCAAGCAACGGCAATCACCCACGTTCCACGAACATATTTGATCCATACTATATTGTATACCAGGATGGACATTTCTATCTTATCGCCTACAGCCACAAAAAAGATAAGTTCTTAGAGTATCGCATTGATCGCATCAAGCATGAAACGCTAAAAAAGATGCCGAACTACATAGATGGAGAGAGACGACGACGGCCTGTCTGAGTTTCGTTTCTGGCTTGATAGGAATTTGGCTCTTCCTGGTTTAAGTCAACGCTGGCTAACTCAGGTTGAGGAGCGCGAAGAGGCTTACATTGATGCCTATGGGCACGAATGCCGTCGTGTCCTGGTTCGTGCCACAACTTACAATGAGTGGCGTATCATACCACAACTTCTTAAATATGGTGATAAGGCCGAACTGCTTGAACCTGCTCACCTGCGTAAACAGATGAAAGAGGAGTTGGCACGTATGATTGCGCGATATGAATGAAGCCAGGTAGAGTCTTCTTGATAGGGAGTTTTGTATATACAGAACTCTTGTGCTACCGTGCAGAACACATGCCATTATAAAATGCTATCACTTTTTATAGGGGTAGCAGAGAAAGTTCTTTTTGACAGAGTTGTAAAAGCCATGTTATTATCATGACATAAATCCGATTAAGGAATTGAAAATTGTGGCTGCTGTGAGCAATAAAGCTTGCAATATGCAGATATTACCGAAGTTTTTGCTACCCACTAAGCCCTGTTGGGATAATTCACAAGAGAGGAAAATAAGTAGTGTTGCTGCTATTACCAAAGTTTTGTGACTGCTTGACCAATATAAACTTGTATAGTACCTCCTAATTAGACTTTAGTGGTTCCTAATTATATGCGACACACTTTAGTCATTCCTATTGTGTAGTATAACTTTCTGTGCTATAATCCTGCTCCAGATACACATTAGGGAGGAGGGGATATAGCAGTTTGTTTGTAACAAGATTGGCAATAACATAGGGCAATCTCTCAAAACGTCCGATCTCGCAAATTGATCGTTTTGATCGATTGCCCCAATATGTCTAGACAACTCGTAGTTAAAGAGATGTCTATGTAGCCCCGTTTTTTGCCAGGAACTACTGTATAGTATATCACAGACATCGCGTCTTGTGTATTATATCGTTATGCTCTCCTTTGGCAATATCCTCAGGCTTACATAGCCATCTCCGTGTAATGAATGGAGATACTCATCAAGAGCAGAGGCGGAAATGCCTCATCACAGCACTCACGTCGAAATCAACGGCACCCGAACAGATATACATTTACTAAAGCACTTGCATTGCTCATACATCTTGTTGGGCTGCTAATTGTATTGATGCAGTTACCAGAGATGCGTGACACGTTAAAGCTAGTCATACATAGCTCTCTCTAAGGATGGGATCATTCGTTGGGGAGCTAAACGCTCTCCAACCTGAGAAGTAACTTGCTCCAATTCGCCTTGCTCATTTTCATGCGACATGAGATGTCGCATATTTAATCTATACTCTTCAACAAGGGTGCCGGATGGCACCAGTACATCAATTTTGCAGGCCGTGGTGATCGGTATGTGTACGCTCAGGCTGAGCATGTTCGCCAGGACCTGCGATAGAAAGGATATTTATTGTGCCAACTGAAGAGATAGAGCTTCATCTGCTCTTCAAAGACGAGGAAACCGACGACGAAGCAACCAGCGCCGTCGCCGGCGTGCTTCCCTCCTATATCGAGCACATCGCAAACAAAAAGCTCGTTCTGTACAAAGGCAAGATTTACTATGGGGGAAAAGCAGGCGAAAGCCTCTGGACTCACATTATGAATTTGGTTTTTGTTACTGGCAGGCTTCTGCCACTCTTCTTCTCCACTGACAGGAATGCCAGTAGCGATGAGAAAAATATGCGGAGGCAAGAACTGTGCTGCCTGCTGCTGGCGTTGACTGTACACGATATCAATAAGCTGGATCAATATGGAAAACGACCCGATGGCAGAGATACCAATTTTGCGAATGCATCTTCGTTAGAAAAACTTAGAAACGGAGTTAGAAGATCTCGACGCGAGAAATTTCTTCCGGGAGTGGGAACAATTTCTACCGGACATCAAATATCTGGTAGACTCTGCATCAGGAGACGTCTCAACAGGCTTCACAGTATGATCGACGTACGCTTGAGCAATGCCAGCTTAACCATCGACGCTTGCAAGGACCATTACGTTACTTGATGAAGTTTAGCGATGGGACTGATAACACACACTCTGGCGATCATGCCGATACAAAAGAAAAGCATCTGCGCGATAAACTCTCCAAGCATATCGATGCGGCCCTTAACGCCATGAACGCGCCGGTACGATATCGTTTTATCGGTCACCGCCTAGCAGAGTTGCGCGGTCTCGAAACCAATATCATTCATAATGAGATCAGGCAGTTGTTTGCCAGGATCTATGAGGCCCACGGACCGAATGCCTGCATCGATCTGTTGTCCAGGCCCGAGGGGACCGATTACCTGCTGGCGCGCAACATTCCGTTGAACTGGACACCGGAACTACGACACCAGCTTGCTGTCCAGGTCGCGCGAAAATTTGCACAGATGCAGGAAAGTAAGCTCTCCGAGTTTGTTAAGGCAACCCCATCAGGCATTAGCGTCGATGATGCTGCCATTGAAAGTGGAGCACCAATCGACACAATCTTTAATCTGATTGTGGGTATTGTCAAGAAAAAACTGTATCGGCCAGAGTGGCGCGAACAGCGTAGCGCACTGGTACGCGGTGATCTGGAAAAGGGGCTGGCCAATCCCGCTACTACACCAATCCTTCTGGAACAGATTATGATCGCTCTGCGTGAGTCTGATCTGGTGCCGACCAAAGATGAGATTCTGAAGCGCGGCGAGTTTCTGATGGCGTATCGCAATTTTATCAAGGAACATCGTGCTGAAGAGTTGCGCCTGCTTAAACAGGATGCCTGGGTCCGGGTCTTGCGCCTCTTCGATGTACCTGCTGAACAGGATGCCCTCTATGCACTTGTCGATCCGTATCGTCGTGGCTACTTTCTCGCACGCTATCTTCCTCCACGCTTGATCGATGAGATGATGGAGATGGCCCTTGATGACCTGATAGCATTGGAACAACTGGCTGATGCCCGAGCCAGCAAGGCCAAAAAGGGACAGCACGCCGTTCCCCCCACCGAGATCAAGGAGGAGCAAACAGAACAGGGAGAGCAAAGAGAGGTAGAGAACCAGGAACTGAACGTGGCCTACATTGAGGACTATCTTGCCCGCAATCTGGAGGTCTGGGACAGTTTGGGCACTCCTCCGCCGCAACCGACTCAATTTGCTGACATTCTGCGGCGTTACGTTGACCCTCGTCGCCCGCACACCCAATGCTGCTACTGTGGGAGCGCGCTTCAGGCTGAGGAGTGGATGGCGATCCAGGTTCCACCTAATATCGGCGTCCAGAGCTTCTCTAATCGTCTGGAAGCCGGGGGGCTACGTGATCCCAAGCGCAATGTATGTAGCGTCTGCCGCACACAGTTTATTCTCGAAAAACTGGCATGGCGCTCCCACCGTGATAAACAGGGCAGCGAACAGGTGACGTTCTACCTCCACCTGTTTCCATATTCGTACTTTCCGAAGCTCCTGCTCCAGGCATGGTGGCAAAGCCTCCGAACGCTGTGTGATCAGGATCATACCGCTCTGCTGATCAATTCCAACCAGTTCTTTAACAACTGGCAGGATGATTGGCAGCAAGGAATATCAGCACTTCCAGGTGAAGGTCTTTCCCTCAAAACTGGATGGACTTGGCATCTCCTCGTATGCCGAAACGCTGAGCAATACGCCTGTTCTGCCATTAATCATCAGTGGCAAGAACTACAGCGAACAGTTTTTATTAACGCTGGAAAAGGCCGTCATCATGGCGCTCTGGTTTGATTGTCGTGTGCTCCTCTCGCGTCTGCCGACACCGCTACTCAATCTGGGGAACGAGCGGATAGGCGAAGAGCCAGTAGCACTACTGGTAGAAGGGGTACCCCAACCTCTGAGCTGGTTGCTACCCGCTAATGCGCTCATTCGCCAGGGTAAGGATAAGGAAGGCATCGCGACGCTCTCGACCCTCTGTCGCAAACTTGGTGGTCTGCACCGCATCGCGAGGAAGCTGGCAGTAGGTGGTGAGGACCCGATAGCCATCATCTATGAACTTGTGACAGCAGCTACCAACGACCCACTTGCCCTGTACTTTCAGGTTGATCGCCTGATTGAACGAGCTGTTTCCCAGCGCAAGGTGGCTAATGCCGATAGCCTTGCCATTACCCTCACTCACGATATCGCAAAAGAGATCGAAAATCTATTAAAGGAGTAATTGGATGCAACAGTTGAAACACGTAGCACAACATGCGGCACGCTATCGTATTCGGGGCCGCTCGTACAAACGAAATTCTCTTCTCAAGCCACTCGATATCATCATGGGCGAGTTGGAGCGTTGCCCTACGCCAACACCTGCCTACGGGCCTGACTACAGTAACGAAATCGAGTTTGCATGTACCAGCAGCAAAGGGCTGATCTATGATCATGTCAAGCGTATCGCACGCGGCGTCCATGAAGAACATATCTATCAGTATGTCGACCTGTTCTTCGACGAGGTCCTCAAAGAGGTCCATCGCGGCAATGTCAACACCCTGCTACAGCGCGAGCGCTCGATCCGTAGTGCCTATCTCGTCTATCTGCGCGAGGCATTGGCCGACCTCTTCGTTGCCAGAGGCCAGACCACTTCAAACGGCCAGGCCCTACAAATGATGGAAGCAACTGAAGACGGTACCGAGGATGCTGAGGAGGCAGAGTGAACCAGGCCAGCATTGCTACAAAATCATCCCAAATCATCGTACAACAAAATAATAGTTACGCCATAAAGAAGGAGTCATAGCATGAGTGTTATCAATAGTTTGTCTGCCCTGAACCAGTACAAGGACTATCTTGTCGATCACTATCACAATTTTCCTCAGGGCCGTTATGTCAGTCTGGTCGTGATCCGCAAAACCGAATCTGAAACCATTTTCCGTACCGAGGGTAGCGGTGAAGGACTTTCCAAGGAGACGGTAATGGCGGGACTCAGTGAGTCACATCGTAAGCCACTGCGCCGCATTGTCATCAGCAAGCGCAAACAGACGGCAGTCGAACGGCGCACCGGTCGCGAAATATTGCGTGGACATGATCTCCTTGGCACCATTCAGACAAAAGAAGGGCTACGCCCCTGTGCCCTGAATACCAATGCGCCCTGTGGCAAATGTGTAGACTGTATGCTTTATGGCTATGCAGTTGGCGGTGGTGGCGCACAGAAGAGTCGCGTCATGACCGATGATGCTTACTCGATCGCACCAGCCGCTCAGGTCACCGCTACACGCACCTTCAACGCCACCTTTGATAATGGCACGATGCGAAGTCCGTTTGATAGGACCAAGGCCTCGACCTCGATTAACGAAGATGAATACGTCCTGCCGGAAACGCACTTTCTTGATATCGAGACACTCAAGGATGTCACGCCCGGCGAATTGCAATACGTCATCGGCAATATCCTGCGCAGTCAGCGCTATGGAGCGATCAGTAGCCGTCTTGGTCGCGTCCAGAATACTCTGGTGGCTTTGATTTTTAGCGACACTGAGATTTTTTCTAACCTTGAACTGACTCAGAATGTTTATGACTTGCTGAGTGCCAATGATCCAGAACTTCCATTCCCGCTCTTGACGGAAACCGTGTGCAAACAGACAGAGGAAGCAATCAAGATGCTGCTTACGCGGGTAGTTGGTCGCACACCGCTGGTTGTCGATGGTGAGGTGTTAGCACGCCTCCGTGAGGAGACCGTTAACCTCTACCGCAATCCAGAGAACGTCAAGGCGCTACTGGAGGAAGTGATGCTAGGTTACCCACAGAAATAGCAAGTAAGCGAGAGAGAGCATGGCGATACATATCTATCAAGGCCAGCTCACACTCATGGAGCATACCTACTTCGCCAGCCGCGAGGTGGGTATCCTCTACGAAAGTGAGCCGCTGATCGGCAACTATGCGCTAACATACGCGCTAGGCTGGTGCGCCGCTCCATATGATTGGAGCGGCCCCCCACGCTATCAGCAGGATCTGGCACCACTCAATAAACGAGGCTGGTACATTACACCGGCTACCTTTCGACCCGGAAAACTGCGCTACGTCTTTAGCCAGTTCAATGCGCAATCAGATAGCTACTACTTCCGCTTCGATCAGAACGCTATTGCCACGACAGCGAAGAAAGCACGTGCGGCAAACTTCCCTCAGGCGGGCAAGATCCGTATGCTGGGAGCGGAAAGCGTTGCCGATCTGTATGTTATTGCGCAATCGGACGAGGTGCCACCGTTGCCGAGCTATATCCGTCTTGGCAAGTTTAACAGTAAGGCACGCATCGAATGGGTTGAGTTACACCCGACCTCGTCCCAGCCACAGCAAGAGACACACGAGCTATCGCTGTTTTTGAACGCGGCTGATCTTCCCACAGAGGCCGTCCAGAATCTGCGCAGTTTCTCAGTGTATAACATTTACCCTGCCCCACTGCTCAGGCAAGCTCACTTACAGACTGCGTTCTGGCATGCCAGTGATGGGAAGGGACATAGCACATGGCTACCAGCAGGTATGCGCTACGGTGTCGAAACGCTGTAATCACATCAGGAAAGAAGGCAAATGCATGTTATCACTAATGTTGCAGTTCCAGGAAGAATATCGATGGTTGGGTGACAATCCTGCACCATTGACTTTTCCCTATGGACTCCTCTATCACCAGTGGCGTACCTATCTGGCGAATGCGCCAATTATCGTCAATACCCATAATACTGGCACAGGTAAAACAAAAGCGGCCCTGCTTCGCCTCTTGAAACGCGCACAGGAGAAAGGCTTCGAGAACCTGTACTCAGAGGAAGACAATGTCCTCTTTATCGCGCCCACCAACGAACTGATCGCACAACACGCACGCGATGCCGAGCAGTTCTGCAAGGATAATAAGCTCCCTTACCGCGTACTGCCAATTACGGCCAAAATGGTCGACGAGTACAAAGATAAGACCGGATTTAGTGAAGAGTCATTGCGCAGGAGCGCAGCTTTGCACTATATCCTGCGCGATGGCAGTCTGGTCAAAGGTGATTATGAGAAGCGAGGAACGATCTATGTTGTTAACCCGGACATTTTCTACTATGCGACCTACTTTGGGTACAATCGCAATGACAGCAGTCTTCTCTTTTCCCACTTTCTGAGCTTCAACTATATTATTATCGACGAGTTGCACTACTACGATCCTAAACAACTCGCAGCATTCCTGTTCTTCATCAAGCTCTCACAGCACTATGGCTATTTCGATAGCAGCTCTGTAAAACGCCAGTTCTGCATTCTCACGGCTACGCCACGCGAGCGGGTCGCCGACTACCTCACACGCACAGGGCTGGACATTGCCTGGATCAAGCCAGATGAAGAACATATTCCATCAGAAGATCGTGCGAAGATCGAACCTACCCGTGCCCTGGCCCCGGCTCAGCTCACAGTGTATAGCACTGAGGAGTTGCAGGAGACTGAGCGTACCGGCGGTCTGGTCCATCTGGTCCGCCGCCAATGTGCTATGTTACGCGACAGGATCTATGGGCACGATGACGATGGTGCGATCATTTCCAGTTCGCTGGGTAGTATCAGCACGATTCATCAGGTATTGCATGGGACTATTCAAGAGCAGGAGATGGGGCGTATTACAGGAGCAGAGACTAAGCAGGGCCGCAGCAAAGCCAGGGAGAAGCGTCTGATCCTGGCAACGCCAACTGTTGATATTGGCTATAATTTTGAACGTTCCGAGGTCAAAAAAGATCGTCAGAATATCGATTTTCTCCTGATTGATGCCAGCGCCGGTGATGAACTGGTGCAACGTGTAGGACGCGCTGCCCGCGTGCTTGGCAAAGATCAACAGGACATACCGAGCCAGATACAGGCCGTTATTGATCCTGAGAGCTATAAATTACTGATGCAGTACGATGGGCAAACGATCAGTCGTCAGCTCTTTGGTGATCTGGCGCTGAAGATGCCACGTAAGAATGATCTATATGCCTATATCAGGAGCGGTGCTATCATCGAAGCGTTCCGTACAATCTCTTCTCTCGAACAGGGGCTGTCAGATAGCGAGCAGCACCAGCTCAACGGTTTCTTTCAGGAGCTACAAATTCTCTTCAGTGGCCCGGACCAGGGCACTAGAAAACCACTGACCTATAAATTTGTTGCTAGCTATCAGCGCAAGTTCTATCAGCGTCAGGAGCACTATGGCAAACTACGGACCATTCCACTGGATACCTTTGAGCATGTTGCACTTCAACTCATGGGTCCGGTTACCTGGGAACCGTCGGAAGCAGAGCGAGCAATGGTGGTCCGGTTGAGACAGGCCCGACAGCATGGCGAGGTCGAGCCGTCGAAAAAGAAAGCTATCCAATGGTTGCGGCGCGATGTCTCGGATTACTTTAAAGACCGCGCCCGTTTCAACTTCCGCGATAGTTTCCAGCCACCGTTAGCTGTCTTTTAATCGATCCACTGAACCTGCATTCCAGTGAGAAGATTAACAGCTACAACGCGCTCCACTTTATTAAATATTACGAGGCGCGCTGGTTTGATACGCTCAGTGAGTGGAAGGAGGCGGTTGAGTCAACTGGAAAACAACCAGGGTTGGCAGAGGTTGATACTAAGGCAGCAGCCTATTGTTATCTTACGGCGTTACGTGAGCAGCCCATGCAGATTGGTCTACGGCTTGATGCTCGCGAGTATACCAGAGCGGAGTGGGAGGAACTGCACGCATACCAGGTAACAACACTTCAGGGCTTGCGTATCATCGCAACCAGAGATGATCAGGGTTTACCACGAAATGTCAGTGAGCTCTTCAGCCAGCAGTTCATTCCAGCATTCGTCGCCTGGGATGATCCTCAGAGCCACACGCTGCGCGCGATGAGAAATTTGAGAAAACAGGCCCGTTTCTATCCCTTATCGCTCAAGGTTACTTTTGACGACGAAGAAATTTCCTACAGTGCAGTGCTGGGTAACATGGCATTTCAGCTTTGTGCAGAGCTTCCTTACTGGGCCTTACAGAAAGATCTCCATCGCACACTGAAAGAAGACGATCAGCCGCTCATCTGTTAAACACATTAGAAAGGACAACCAGTGGAACAGCATTCAACGACTTCCACCGATAGCAACGAGCGTGGTGAACTTTTCTCTATGCTGATACGGTTACACCCATTAGAACGGGGCGAGGTATTTCCTGGCTCTGGTCATCATGTACAGGCAGCGTTCCTGGATATGGTACATCAGGGTGATCAACAGCTATCGGACAAACTTCATCAACCAAATCAGCGCCGTCCCTATACCTTGAGTCTGTTGCAGGGTTTCAACCATCTCACAACAACCGAATTGGCGGAGGCAATGAATAAAAACCGCCCGGTCGAGGTGCTGCCAGGACAGGTCTATTGGATACGGATTACGACGCTTGACGCAACCGTTTTCCAGACCTTTATCCGCTACCTGCTCACAAAAGCACGCCAGGTGACTGTTCGCCTCAATAACGCGACGTTTGAGGTCAGTCGCCTCCTTGCCTCGCCCGATCCACAGCAGGCCACAACCTCCTGGGTTGCCTACAGTTCATTTGCTGAACTGTACCAGCAGCAGATGCCCCATCGCCTGTATGAGCTTGAATTCGCCTCGCCCACTGCATTCAGCAAGGGACAACTGGCATGGGGCAAGCAGCTTCATCTCTTTCCGATTCCTGCCGAAACCTTCGAGAGTCTTGCCCGCCAATGGGATAGTTTTGCTCCATCGGCATTTAGCTTGCAAACACACGAACAGACCCCGGCAACTATCGCGGCATGGTGTCAGGAGAATGTTATCGTCACGCAATATACATTGGAGACGCGTTATCTGGCATCAAATAAATTTGGGCAGGTCGGCTTTTTTGGCCATGTCACCTATGAAGTGAAGGGTGATCCACGAGCACCTGCCGCTCGCTGGCTCACACCTCTGGCCCGCTTTGCCCTGTTTAGTGGCGTGGGTTATAAAACAGCGATGGGTATGGGGCAATGTCGTATTCATATGATCGGTGAGTCCGATCGTCGTCCGCAGATACAACGACGACAGCAGGAGGTGAAGCAGTGATATCAGCAAGTCAGCGAGCATACGATGAGCCAGAGACGATCCCCATCTCCTATCTCAATGCTTATGTCTACTGTCCACGCCGATTCTACTACGAATTTGTACAAAGCGACATGCTGGAGAATGAGTTCGTCCTTGAGGGCACGCTTCTTCACCAGCGCGTGGACACGCCGGGTCAGCATATTGTCCAGAACGAAGTCCAGACGACACGTCTCTATCTCCATAGCGACACCTTACGGTTAAGTGGCTTCGCCGACCTGATCGAAGAGGAAAACGGCGTGCCAATTCCGGTTGAGTACAAACACGGTAAAGAGGGTCGCTGGATCAACGACCATGTTCAACTCTGCGCTCAAGCGATGTGTCTGGAGGAACGCCTGCCAGGAACAGTGATTACACATGGCTATATCTTTTACTTTGGCTCACGCAAAAGAGTGCGCGTCGAGTTTGACCTTGATTTACGAATCAGAACGCATGGTGTGATCGCAGAGGCATGCAGTGTTGCTGTTCAGCCGACACCCCCACCTCCGCTTGAGGGAAAAATGGCGATCCGTTGTCGTGACTGTAGCCTGCAAACGCTGTGCCTGCCGAACGAGGTCAGGCTCTTGCATGGGAAGGGAAAAGCATATGCCGACATTATACCTGACTGAAGATCGCTCGCTAGTGCGGCGCGACACAGAGGACTGTTTGTTAATCCAGGTGCCAGAGCAACATGGTAAAGAGGGAGCGGCGGCCTATAAACGGCGCGTCCCGCTTGTCAAAGTGGAGTCGGTTGTGGTTATGGGAGAGGTCACATTAACTGCTTCGGCGCTGCATATGCTGCTGGACAAGAACATCGAGATTCACTTTCTGGACGGTATAGGACGCTCAAAAGGTCATCTCTCGCCCGCACTTTCCAAAAACTCACTCCTGCGTCTGGCCCAGCATCGCGCTCATATCAATGGACAACAGCGCTATGAGCTGGCCCGCCGTTTTGCAATTGGCAAACTCTCGAATCAGCGTACCATGCTCCAACGCTACCAGCGCCGCCTGACCGATCCCATGCTCAGTCAGGCAATAGAGACGATTACAGCAAGCCTGAAACGCCTCGCAACCCCAATGACTGAAAATACCGAAGGGCCAACGCTGACCACCGGCGACGTTGGCATTAAGGGAACGCTTATTGAAACTATTCTTGGCCTGGAAGGGGCTGGCAGCTCGGCCTATTTCCATTGTTTCGGTCGCCTGCTTGTCGATCAGGAAACATGGCCATTCAATGGTCGTGTGAGGCGTCCGCCGACCGATCCCGTCAATGCACTACTCAGCTATGGTTACTCGATCTTAACCAGCCATGTCTCCAGTGCTGTGCAGATCGTCGGCTTCGACCCTTGTATTGGCTACCTGCACAGTTCGACCTATGGGCGTCCGGCGCTTGCCCTCGATCTGATGGAAGAGTTCCGCCCTTTGATTGTTGATTCCGTTGTGCTCAGCATCCTGAACAATCGTATGCTTACCCCGAATGACTTCCATTGCGAGTTAGGAGCATATCGCCTTAAGAAAGAGCCGCGCAAAATATTCCTGACCAGGCTTGAAGAACGTCTGAATGAGGAGATCACTCATCCGGTATTTGGCTACAAGGCTAAATATCGTTACTGCATTGAACTCCAGGCCCGGCTCGCCGCCAAGTATCTTACCGGCGAGACCGACGTGTATCCGCCGCTGATCATGCGCTAAAGAGGAGAAGTATGAGCAGATCGCCGGCTTCAACGGGTCAGCACACATGGTACATCATCGCCTACGACATTCCGGACGATCGTAGGCGAACCAGGATTCACAAAATCCTCACTGGCTTTGGCAACTGGACGCAGTACTCGCTCTTTGAATGTTACATTTCCCGCAAGGAGTTGGTTCAACTCAAGAGTAAGATGGCGCGTCACATCGATGACACCCAGGACAGTATTCGTTTTTACCCACTCTGTGCCAATTGCATCGACAAAGTCGAAACGGTCGGCGGCCCACCGCCGACCGAGGAAATAGTATTCGTCGTCTAGCCACTGAAATTGAGTTTTGCGAGAGGGGTGCGTGGAGGAGGTCGTGAGCTCAGCCTCTCGCACCGCTCCCCAGGCCGATCCAGAGAGGGTGTATGCATAAATGCCCGAATTGCCCGCTTCCAAAACCGCCTTCCAGAAGACCATCTCGCAAACCCTGGTATTTCCCCGCTTGATATGCTATACTAGCGCCAGGCCGTGGGAATGACTTGTGAAGCCCGGTGGGGATTGAAACGCCTGTATTGACGCCGTTCTATGCTATCATAGCTGATGCCGTGGGAATGACTTGTGAAGCCCGGTGGGGATTGAAACTAGTTTGCATTTTCATCTTCATTTCTGTCCTGAGAAAGTGGGAATGACTTGTGAAGCCCGGTGGGGATTGAAACACTGTAATCAGTGCAAGACGTAAACCAGCCGTTGCAGTGGGAATGACTTGTGAAGCCCGGTGGAGGGTCGGCATTAAATTATTTGTAGAGAGCTAGCATTAATGAATTGTCCTCTCGAATGCTGCTCTCTGAGGGAGAAATGCCGTAGGGGCGCGGTTTACAAGACCGTACCCGTTATGCCGTTAATGCAAACACGGGCTTGTAAACCGCGCCCCTACCCTAAGCTCGTACCCTTTTCGGTGCCCTTCGTTTATGCGGAAAATTTCCTCAAATCCCCAGACTTCGAGGATCTCCCATAAGCTGGTTGGCTGATCTTGTCAGATTTTGTCAGATCAGTATTCTTTTAATATATCGAGATTTGCATGCCACAGTTGCTCAGGGGTTTTCAAGTCGTCCAGAAATTCAGCCTGGCTCTGTTGTTCCTTTACCTCTAGCTTCTCCTGAAACTGCCGAATCATCTTAGAGATTGCCTTCTCCTGCATATCAAGAACATAGGCATCTTCTACTCTTTTTAGACCATAACCTTCTATAATATATAGTGGAGCCAGATAAAGTTTTTTTACCAGTGTACGCCCTTGCTCTGAGACAGCTTGTGCATAGATACGCTTAATCCGCTTCTCAGGATACTGTTCAACCCAAAAATCTGCAATTGCATGGATGATTCGATTGGCAAGTTCAGGGTAATCAGGATGTATCACAGCACTATGAGCAAGCTATCATAAATGATGTGATGCTCAAGCTGACATCGAGAGAGAAGGACGATGGAAACCAAAGCACGCATCCTTCTCTAATCTCTCTCGTGAGTTTATGGTCCGCATGCCGGGAAACAAATACCATGATAAATTCATCACGACACAGTACCATAGCACAGTTTTTGGCATGATTCTTGCGGTACTATTAATCAAGACGTTGTGTTACTACTCAGGCCAGGAGGTGTGTTCTTTATCCAAATCGGCGTTTAGCTACTATTTCTCCATACCACACAGGAGAAAGTAGAGTGCTAATCTCTCTTTAATTTCTATCACAAAGGAGTTCATCCATGCGAACGTACTTATTGTCTTCCGTTCTGTGGCGACGTGCCGTGTGTCTGGTACTTGTGGTAGCTCTCCTCGTCATGGGGACTTTCCTGGTTCTTTCTGGAACACATGCTGCAACAGCAATACCGCGTCCCAGCCATGTTGTTGTCGTCATGGAGGAAAATCATTCCTACTCTGAGGTCATTGGGTCACCTTATATCAGCTCACTGGCACAACAAGGAGCTGTGTTCACAAGTTCTTTCGCGGTCTCTCACCCGAGTGAGCCAAATTACCTTGCTCTGTTCTCAGGCTCGATGCAGGGCATCAGCGACGATTCGTGCCCGCATACCTTCTCAGGACCTGATCTGGGAGGAGAGTTAATCGCCGCAGGCGATACCTTTAGTGGTTACTCGGAAAGTATGCCCAGTGTTGGCTATACAGGGTGTGATCAGTACCCCTATGCACGCAGGCATAACCCGTGGGTCAACTTCACCGATGTTCCCTCCAATGACAACCTGCCCTTCACAAGCTTTCCCACGAACTACAACAACTTACCCACAGTCTCAATTGTGGTACCAAATGTGCTAGACGACATGCATGATGGGACGATCCAGCAGGGGGATACCTGGCTACAACAAAATATGGACAGCTACGCTCAATGGGCAAAAGCGAACAATAGTCTGCTGGTGGTGACCTGGGACGAGGATGACTCGTCGCAGAGTAACCAGATCGCGACGATTTTTGTCGGCCAGATGGTTAAAACAGGTCAGTATAACGAGACCATCAATCACTACAATGTCCTGCGAACCCTGGAGGATATGTACGGACTGCCGTATGCTAACAGTAGTGCCACGGTTACCCCCATCACCGACGTCTGGCAGGGTGTAACACCTACTCCCACACCGACAGGTACCGTGACGGCAACTCCCACCCCGACAGGTACAACTACACCTACTCCCACCCCAACAGGTACGACAACTCCCACGCCCACTCCCACTCCTGTACCATCTGGGGTGAGTAGTTCACCGGCTACACCTATTGCGGGTCAACCCGCGACGATTACCTACAATGGTAGTCTGGCTGCAAGTGCTTCCAGCATCACTATGCACTGGGGCAACAATGGCTGGAGCGGAGTGACCGACGTAGCCATGGCCAAACAGGGGGATGGTTCCTGGCAGGCCACCATTACGCTCCCACAGAGTGCCACCCAGCTCAATATGGCTTTCCATAACCAGAGCAACAACTGGGATAACAATAATGGTAGCAACTATAATCTGAACGTCTCAGGAGGTTCTTCGGGACCCTGCTCATCTGGACCGGTAAGCAGTTCTCCCTGTCCCGTTCATGGTCAACAGGCGACGATTACCTATACAGGAAGCTTAGCCGCAAGTGCCAGCAGCATCACTCTGCACTGGGGCTACAACAGTTGGAATAGTGTCACTGAAACAGCCATGACCAAACAAGGGGATGGTTCCTGGCAGGCGACTATTACGCTCCCACAGAGTGCCACCCAACTCAATATGGTTTTCCATGACCAGAGCAACAACTGGGATAACAATAATAGTGGCAACTATAACCTGAACGTTTCGTAGTGTAACAAAACGCATCCATTGCGATGCATTTCGGGCAGGATGATGATTACAAGGATCATCATCCTGCCTCGACCGTATGCATGCTCCAATCGAGCTTCCAGAGATTCCTGGACTGTCTCATTCGCTTACTCTTCTTGCTTCTCCTCTTCACCTGCTCCAAGCAATGGAACAGGTTGTTCAGGTTGGGATACTAACTGCGTGGTTGAAACAGTTTCCATTTGCCCATACAGTTCCTTCTTTCTTGCATTTTTCTGTTGATGTGATAACCTAAGCTAAATTAATTCTGCATCCACGCTATTCTCAAGAATATCATGTTTGTTATCGATCGTTGAGGAGGTTTTTTCATGGAATATCAAATCGCGCTCAATCCAGAACTTGGCCTTACACCCACTGATTTTGTGCAGTCGTGGAATGCTTCGGCCGAAGCACAAACCGTTGCAGAAGCTCGCCTTACCCCTACAAGTAATACCAGTTATGACCCTTTCCTGGTTGGGGCTATTGCTGTTCTCGGTAGTATTGGCGTTGGAGTTGCCACCAATCTTATCTCTGATCTCATCAAACAGGTCATGGAGAAGAAGACAGCACACAAACACTTACATATCACACAAGTCTGATCTGCCAGACGGCACACATATCCTGGTTGTTGATCGCAAAGAAGAATAGCAAAGAGAGTAACAAGTGATTGGTACAGGGAGGTATCAGGTATGGCACTCATCAGTATTGAAGAGGTGCATTCTGAAGGACAGGATGCGTTCCAGGCCGCTGTAAGCTTCAACAACGGACCCAAATACCTCTTCACGGTTCACAATCCCTTTTCGTTAGAGCAAGAGCAAGAGCTGGAGTGGTATTTTGAGGAACACCTGCGTTTCCCTTTTACCAACAAGGTCCGAGCGAAAAACGCAGCTGCAACAATTACCGTCTATGGCGAGAGCCCTTTTCAATCAGGTATTTGCTGACCGTCAGGTCTATAGTATGTACAAAGAGCTTGTACAGGCTGGTCTCCCTACAGTGCAGATAGAGATTGCAGGCTCACCAGCATTTCAAAGCCTGCATTGGGAAGCGCTCAAAGATCCTGATCTGCCCACACCGCTGTCCTTGCAGGCCACAATGGTGCGCAAGAATCTGCGTCCCTCCACAATTCAAGCCAGACTCAGACCATCACCAACCATCAACCTGCTCATTGTTACAGCCCGTCCTTCTGGCGGACAGGATGTGGGCTATCGTACCATCTCGCGTCCGTTGGTCGAGTTGCTACGCCAGACCGACCTGCCGGTGCAGATCGAAATTTTACGTCCAGGGACATATGAGGCACTTGACCACCATCTCCAGGAGACCACAACACGGCATGGAGTTGGCTACTATCAGGTCATCCACTTTGATATGCACGGCGCAGTTCTTCCTTTCCAGGCATTTCAACAGGAGCAGCAAGCCAGCTATATCCTCTTCCAGAACCGCTATGGTCGGCCTGATATTGTCTCCTATGAGGGTGAGAAAGCCTTTCTCTTCTTTGAGGACCCCAAAGGGAATAAATCCGATCCTGTTGAAGCATCCGAGCTTGCCGACCTGCTGATTGCTCATCAGATTCCGATTGCTATCCTGAATGTCTGTCAGTCAGGCAAACAGGTTGGAGCAAGTGAGACAAGCCTGGCAAGCCGCTTAATGCTGGCAGGTATCCAACTGGTGCTGGCAATGGGCTACTCCGTAACGGTCAGCGCGGCCCAATTGCTGATGCAAACGCTCTACCGCGAACTCTTCGCCAAACACGAACTCTCGACGGCTATCAGCATGGCTCGTCATGAACTCTACAACCGCAAAGAACGCCGTGCTTACTACAATCAGATGCTCGATCTGGAGGATTGGCTGCTGCCGGTGGTCTACCAGAACCAGCCTATCCAACTGAGCGTGCGTCCCTCGACGGCTGAGGAGTTGGCACGCAGGCATGAACAAAACGCCAACCGCTACAATCCATCTCAGCCCGGCTATGGATTTGTAGGACGTGATCTGGACATTCTGCAAATCGAGAAGCGTCTCCTCACCCGGCGCAACATCCTGCTCGTTCGGGGTATGGGGGGAGCAGGCAAGACGACGCTCTTGCACCACCTGGGCAGTTGGTGGCAAACCACCCGATTCATTCAGGAAGTCTTCTACTTCGGCTATGATGAGCGATCCTGGACACGACAGCAGATTCTCAACAGTATTGCCAGGCATCTGATGAGCAAGGTGGAATATCTCTCGACCTTTCAATCGCTCTCACTAGATGCCCAACAATCTCTGCTTGCTCAGCGGCTCCGTGCCGAACGGCACCTGCTCATTCTGGATAATCTGGAATCGATCACAGGAGCGCATCTCGCTATCCAACATACGCTTTCGAAGAAAGAGCAAAAAGCTTTACATGGCTTGCTCAAAGATCTGGCAGGAGGTCAGACCCTTGTCCTGTTAGGATCGCGAGGAGGTGAGGAGTGGCTGGCAACAGAGACATTTGTGGATAATCTGTACGATCTGCCAGGACTGGATGCGGAAGCCACTTCGGCATTAGTAGAGCGGATATTAGAGCGCTACAGCGTCACCAGGTATCAACAGGACCAACACATGCCTGCCTTACTGAGCCTGTTGGGTGGATTTCCCCTGGCCCTGGAAGTGGTGCTTGCCAACCTGGTCCGGCAGAGTCCAGAAGAGAT
This sequence comes from uncultured Chloroflexia bacterium, assembly GCA_963814985.1. Lineage (GTDB taxonomy): Bacteria > Chloroflexota > Ktedonobacteria > Ktedonobacterales > Ktedonobacteraceae > CAWFFV01. The sequence continues at coordinate 24,102 of CAWFFV010000081.1, forward strand.
TCTTGCGGCTCTCCAGACGGGGAATGTTCAGATCAACACCGGGAATAGTGAGAAGAAAACCGAGAACATCCTGCGCTGTATTGATTACTCTCATAGTAACCTCTCTTCTGAAGCCCAATCCTTGCTGATCTGCCTTGCTCCGTTTACGTCCGTCCTGTACACCAATGTCCTTGAGCGATATTCCACGCATTTGAAAGAGCAAGCCGTGCTGGCAAAGTTACCGTTTGATCTCTGGCCGGACGTGCTACGAGAGGCAGGCAATTGGGGCTTGCTGGGAACCGAGCCAGATTTTCCTCAGTTCCTGCGCTTGCAGCCTATCTTGCCCTATTTTTTGCGTACTCGTTTAAATTCCCCTGAGCAAGTCGAAGTCCGCCGGGCCATAGAAACAGCATTTCTGGCGCTCTATAGAGAGTACGGAACAGAACTGTTTAGACTCCTCAATTCAAAAGAGCCACAGGAAAAGCAACTGGGCCTTCTGTTGACGCAGTATGAGTATGAGAATCTCCACTTCGCAGTGAACTGTGCCCTGGATGCTCAGACCTCGATCCTTGCTCCCTATCGTGCCCTCTCCAGTTATTTTAACCTGATGCAAGACCCTCAACGAGGACTGGAGATGGCACAGGAGGTTCGGGCACGTCTCCTCTCTGCAAAAACAGAACAATCCCACACTCAGGTGAATGAGCAGTTGAGCCATGTATTGGACGATGTTGGGCGCTGGCAGGTACAACTCAAACACTATGCCGAAGCCGAAAAGTCCTATCAGCAGGCCTTGCAGATCTTTATTGAGCTTCAACAACCGTCGCTCCCAGGCCATCATCTACCATCAATTGGGCAGAGTAGCCCATGAGCAGCGGCAGTACGAGCAGGCATTGGAGTACTACCAGCAGGCCTTGCAAATCTACATTGATTTCAACGATCGTCACTCCCAGGCCCGCACCTACCATCAGTTGGGCTTTGTGGCAGAGGAGCAACGACAGTTCGAGCAAGCATTGGAGTACTACCAGCAGGCCTTACAGCTCTTCATCGACTTCAACGACCGTCACTTCCAGGCCAGCACCTACCATCATTTGGGCACAGTAGCCCACGAGCAGCGGCAGTTCGAGCAAGCGTTGGGGTACTACCAGCAGGCCTTGCAGATCTATAGAGATTTCAACGACTATTACTCCCAGGCAGGGATCTCCTATGAGTTGGGCTTTGTGGCACAGGAGCAGCGAGCAGTATCGAGCAGGCGTTGGAGTACTACCAGCAGGCCTTGCAAATTTACATAGAGTTCAACCACCGTCCCTTCCAGGCCAACACTTACCATCAGTTGGGCATGGTGGCTCAGGAGCAGCGGCAGTACGAGCAGGCATTGGAGTACTACCAGCAAGCCTTGCAGATCAAGAGTGAGTTCAACGACCGTTACTCCCAGGCCAGGACCTACCATGAATTGGGCTTTGTGGCACAGAAGCAACGACAGTTCGAACAGGCAGTGAAGTATTACCAGCAAGCCTTGCAAATCTACATAGAGTCCAACGACCGTCACTCCCAGGCCAAAACCTACTATCAATTGGGCAGAGTGGCACAGGAGCAGAGCCAATGGAAAGAAGCACAAATGGCCTTCTATGAGGCACTCACTCGCTTTGTAGAGTATGAAGATACTTACCATGTTACCATCGTTTTAAAAAGTATGGCTCGTGTGTGGGAGGCGACAAAGGAGACTGGTCTCCTGCTTCAAGTTGCATCTCTCTTGAAGATGACTCAAGAGGAGGTAGAAGCAGGGTTCCGTAAGATATTGGAGAACAAACCAGAGGGATCGGATAGCAACGAAGTGGGTTGAGAAGGGCATTCAAAAATGTTTATCTTTATGATACAGGAAGAACTGCATGCTTCTTCCAAACCGCTTTTAGAAAAAAGAGCCTTGTAAGAAGCACCATTGTGTAAAGGAGATAGAAATGTTACGAGAAATCATTGCGAGAACATTGCGGGTACCTGCTACTTTTGGTACCAAAGGCAATGGTGAAAACATTGCAAGGCAGTTGGATGTAGCCTTGATGGCGGTTAGTTTTAAGCTTTCCAGAGACTTACTTGAACACTTATCATCTCTGCATCCAGCCATAGTCACAGATGTTGCCAGAACAATACTTGCTGCTGTAAAGGAGCTTGTTGGGGATCATGTGCAGCATAACGTGTATTTTATCAACTTCCCTCAAGATGTTCCCGATACGCTCGATTTTTGGTGGACGGAAATTTTTCGCCTGTTGCTTACAGGTCAAACGCGATATGGACGGTATCAGCACTCTTACCAGGATATGTTAGCATTTCATGATGAATTTATTACATCCATAAAAGATCGGGTAACTGTTCTTCAACTGGGTAAGACGCTTCCAGAAGAGACACTGGACCTCTATCATATGCTTGCGGGAAGTAGCATTCCTCTTAATGATGCTGACCGAAACCTTGTGAAGGAATTAGCAGAAGTTTGTCTGACTGATCCTCAGCCGGAATCTATACCGATACGGGAAACGAAGGCCGTAATCAACCTTGTTCGGATCAATAATAATCAGCCAGTACTTGTAGATACCGTTACGGATATTCTACGATTGGCCTGTGCATTATCTGGCGGTGATGTGACGTTACAGGAGATAACAAAGTTTAGTTCCTTTGGCAGACCCACACGTCGTATATTGCTGAATGCATTGAACGATATCATTATGAGCGTCACCAGTTCAATTGTCAGATGTTCATCAGTATAGCGAACGCTGGAAGCGGCTGGCTGAACGGTTACATCCGTATGAGTATCCACAGTACGAATATGCAAAAGATGTGTTCGCTGTTGCTCGTGGTGATAAAAAAGTATATTCACTGGAAGCCAATGTTGAAGTAGCTATTTGCGAGGGAAATATCTCGAAGGCCATTGCACTTCTATCATCCAAACCCGGATCATTAGTCAGAAGTGTGGATCGCATTTTGCGAATTGCTTCCGTACAAGACTGTGAGAGACTCATAGAAACCGTACAAAAAGTGATTGATAGAGTTTCAGGGCGCGTACTACTGTCCTTGCGTGAGCACCTGCAAAACAGAGTCACTCAGGGAACAAGCAGAATCTTTACAAACAAGAAAGGAACTGCCTGGGTGACATCAGACACCCTGGAACCTCTTGATGAAAGTATAGTGAAAAAGTTCGTCAACTTGTTTGATGATGAACTGCGCAGAAGAATGCCTCATATACAGAAGCTGGTCGTTGATACGGAGGTTTTACGTGTCGCTATACCTTTGTCAGACAAAAACAAGGCTGATGGGTTTGCGATCATGCCCCGTGGGTCTATTATGCCGGTGGAAAATGGTATCCTACGGTTTTTTGTCTACTGGAAGCAAACGTCTAAACGTACTGACTATGATTTGTCGGCTATCATGCTCGATGATGAGTTTAAGTATGTGACTCATCTTTCATATACTAATCTCCAATCTTTAGGAGGCGTGCATAGCGGAGATTTAACCGAAGCTCCCAACGGTGCAACCGAGTTTATAGACATCGATCTTCGTAAGGTGAATAGCAAATATATTATTCCTACCGTGAATATCTTTGCCGGAGAGAGTTTTACAGAAGTTGAAAGCTGTTTCTTTGGCATGATGGAACGCACCCCGGAACAGAAGGGTAAACCATTTGAAGCAGCTACCGTGCGCATGAAGTCTGATATGCGAGGTACGGGCCGGGTGGCTCTGCCGCTTGTCTTTATAAAAGATGATGACGGCACATGGTCAGCCAGATGGATGCATTTATATATGAAGGGGCAGCCTAATTTTAATCGCGTTGAGTTAAATCGTCTGAATGTGAGCGTTCTTGCCAGATCTATTATTGATCGTCAGTACCTTAGCCTGGAATATCTGGTGGAATTGATGAGACAAAACGCTGATGAATTTTCCTGGTATGTGCAAGGTATGAATTTTTTAGAGACACCAGTCACCTTCCTTGGTCTGGAAGTCCCCGAGGGTCTGCATAAAGACTCAAAGGTTTACACAATAAGTAATCTCCAGCAGTTGATTCCTTCCTGAGCGAAAGCGGGGTGCAGGGGTGGCAAATCCCTGCCGGAGCGCGAGGTGTCCTCGCAATCTCACACACTTTCAGGGTGAAAGCGGGGTGCAGGGGTGGCAAACCCCTGCCGGTGCGCGAGGTGTCCTCGCAATCTCTCTCCTCCTCCCACCGCCGAAGGCGGTGCAAAAGAGGCATTTGATGACTTTCACAAAGTCCTGACGCAAATAACGCAAGCTTGACAAATTACAATAAGGAAAGTATAGTATCACCTGAGGCTATGGATAGGCTTCCTTCTAACTTTTTTTAGATTTAGTCTGTCCGCTTTCCTTAAAATAAGAAACTTCCTACCACACATACTTACAAATCACTTCTTGTTGGATACAGGGAACTGTCCGTACTTATTCGATATGTTGAAAGCGGAAAAAGCCCTGGTCATGGCTCTTAAGCCGATAGTTCATACCATCTTGTCCTCGGAAAATTTTGTTCAGCGCGTCTGGCTGCCAGATACGCGAGAGTTCCTCTGGAGCCAGGAATGATGAGGGGTCGGGCGTAGAAATCTCCCTGGCGGGTGCCAGTACCGATGATGCTTTTGGAACCGAGGGAAGAAAAGGAGATCCACTGCTGTCCTTGGGGTCGCTAGTCGACGATGGATCGCGCTTGATCTCAGGGAGCAGCGTAGCCAGCTCCTCAGCTGCACTCCGGTCAACGTCCCGCAAGTCTTCGAGCAGATGCAAGAGTTGGTTAACCAGTGGGTTGGCACTGAACGACTTAAGTCCCTCAACTGGCGATCCAATAACAATAATACGGCCAACCTGGTACTTGTCCAGCCCGATTTGCTCGTGCTTTACTCCACTGGTAATGAGCACAAAACGTACCCGGTTCGACTTGATTTTGTCCAGAGCGGACTGAATCACTTCGACGATCTGTGGGTGAGTATAGTCAATGTTCGTAGCGTCGATGACGATAGTGAAGGGTGTCTCATCTTTACCACGCTTGTCGAGTTGTGACAGGATCGTCTTAATTCGCACGCGGAACGCGTCAGGGCTGGTACCGACACCTTCCTCCACATTTTTGATATACGGTCGCGGGTCGAGGAAGGTAGCATCTATACGATCTGGAGTATTCTCGTCGTGTTGTGGAACGATATTGATCTTGTTCTCTGAAAAAAAGTGCCTGGCTAACTCGTAATATGTGCGCTCATTATCCACCTCAGCAACGAATTTGCCTCCTTGTTTTGTCTGTTCGGCATTGAGTGCCGCGAAGGTGGTGGTGCCAGCCTGCTCACCGCTGTCGGTGCGGAACACGCTGATATTCATATCCTTGCCGAGCCTGCTTATGAGATAATTCTGAATACGTGGCTCAGCAGCGTTACGTCGCTGAGTGCCCCGGTTGAGTGCCGTCAGCGCGCTCTGTTGCCCAGGTGTTAGTAACTCGCTTGATGTTAGCTGAGCGTGTGCCTTTGTCTCGGTTGGGCTTGCCTGAATTCGCTCCTGGCTTGCGAGCAGGATGAGGAGGCTCTCGCAGATATCTTCAGCAGCGTTACGCAAGGCACTGTGGATACGAACGCGCAGAGGGCCGTTAGCGTTGGTAAGCTGTCCAACCATCTCTCTCAAGGAGTGAATCTGAAGCACAAGTTCATCGAGTGCCTGCCGTCGTGTTGTGGCAAACAGGCGACTGCCTGCCATTTCAAACGACAGGTTTGTAATGACGTCAGCGGCCATCAGCAGCAAGTTCGACAGCGGCTCTAGAATTGGCATTTGCCTGCCGTAGGCTGTGTTCCCCTCCGAAGAGGTCACGTCCTTCGATGAGAACCCTTTCTCCTGGCGTTTGACTAGCTCCTGGTTGGCCTCGATTGCCAGTTTCTTCACCATCTCCCATTTGTTACTCGACTCATCGTCTTCGAGTCCCTGGCCCTGAAATAATTTATGCGTGACGAAGTCGAGATGGTTAGCGAGGGTATGGTCAGACTTGAGAGCCTGAAAATAAGCGATGAGGCCGTTGGGTGACTGTGGCCTGCCCAGCGTACGCAGTCGCATGCGATTATCTTCTCGCCCGAAGATCTTCTCCAGATCCTTTGGGGTCTTTGCTTGTTGGACCAACATGTCCAACTCCGTGTCGACGGTTTTGATCGCCTCTTCAAGTATCTGGAGGTACTCAGCAGGCTCGGTGCCGAGCGAGAGACGGATTGATGGTCCAGTGTTTGCTAATGTTGTATCGAGGAAGCCGAAGCTCTGGCGCATCCCTGCCGAGAGAGGTAAACCAGCCAGCGTCGCGCGCCGCGTAATTGCCACGGCCAGATAGATCCGTAAAGCCTCGACGAGTGGCTCGTAATCGGTCTGGACGTCTTCGAAATTCTTCTCTTCAGGGAACTGCGCTAACTCGATGGTGATTTGTGGGTTGTCAGCCTGTAGCTTCACCTTGAGCCGCTTGAGGCCAGAAAGGCGGCTAGCAAGCTTCCGCGCTCGTTCCGTTGTCTGACCAAGCTTCCGTGTGACATACGAGTCGCTAAGATTCGGGTCCTCAGCTTCGGACTGACTACTTTCTGGGGAGGTGGTCGTATGTTCCTGGCCGCGAACCTCATCGACCGATGAGAGGGCAGCCATCACATCATCGAAGATTTTCCAGATCTCCTCCAACTGCAAAGTTGATGCGGGACCAACCTTGGGGAGATCGATACCAAAGTCCTTAGCCTTTTTTTGGATAAATTGGATAAGTAGTGTAAGACCGTTCTTTTGGTCAAGGAAATATCTGACCATCTCCGCGATCGCTTCCGGGTTAGTCTGGCGTAGCCCAACATAGGCTGCAGATAGTTCACTGTGCCCCTTCTGTACAATAGTTAAGCCCTGGATGTTACGGACCTTAATATTCTTTTTAAATTCGGTGCCTGAAGGAGTTGATTTCTGCACGAATTCTCGCACATCTCGGTTGTAGGGTGCAAGGAGTTTCTTGGTTGAGTACTCCTTTACCCCTTTCTGGGATCGCACATACCTTATACCCTCTCGGTAGAGGTCAATCTGTGGATGCCCATCACGTTGTGAACGATAGTAGACCTCGGGATTGTTCCTGTCCCATGGCGACTCCTGACGGAGACGTGGATTCGAATCTCCGCCCAGAACCGGATCCAGGCTCTGGAACGCCGCTACGTGTGATTTGTAGAGAAGCACCGATGTGATAGCCCTGACAAGGCGATCACGGATCACAGGACGGTTGAGCAGTTCGGGTGATACTTTCTGGAGATTCTGGAGGTCCCGAAGCAGCGCTGCGGTATAGATGCCCCATAACGCTGTGGGAGATTCTTGACGGGGATCTGTAGAAACAGCTCTGTCGTACGACAAAGACTCAATGGCGGTCCTATCATCTCTGAGACTATCTTCCCAGTCATAGATTTCATTCATGTAGACATTCAATTCGTCCGCAAGCCAGTCCTGGAGGTTGTAAGGTGCTTGAGCGTCCATCATTAACTCAAACGTTTCGAGTGCGTCTGGACGATTCGCCTTGACATATTCCCATGCTGCCTCCACTTCCATGTGAGGTGCAGGATGAGTGCCCAGGCCAGCACTGAAGTAGCCTTGTAGCACTGGTCTTCCACCTGGAAATGGTGACAAACCTCCTTCATTGCGTTTCATCTGGACTGCCTCTGGTTCCCAAATCGCCCTCGCACCCATCACATCCGCTTCTCTCTCCAACTCCTCATCATCGTTTATTGCCATCCCCTTGGCTTGCAATGTCGGCTTCACCCGTCCCTGCTTTTGCTGAACCACATGCCAGGCTTCATGCGGCAAATGTTTTTCCTGCCCCGGTCCCACATGGATATCTGGACCAAGCGTGTACGCCAACGCTCGCACCTGAGCGGGTTTGGAGGAATTGTAGTGAACTCGCACATTATCCATAATCAAGCCTGAGAGGTTTTCAATCCCGGCTTTCAGAGTACCAGGCAGACCCGTATCGTTTTGCTGCTCTGGAGGGAAAAGAGAGATTTGCTCGAAAGAATGTTCAAAACGCGCAGGACGATCTTGACGTGTCTGTCTATCAGCATGATCAGTCCCTTGCACACCGACAATATCGCTCGTTGGAGGGAAGAGAGAGATTTGCTCGAAGGAGTGCCCGAAGTGACTGGAACACTCAAGAATTCACTTGTGAATCGAAGAGGGAGAGACTGGGAGGAAGGAGAAGGTGGAAACGGGCGAATTGGTGCAACAGAAGATGAAGTTAGAGTAGTGGATGATGATCCGCTCTTGTGGGATTGAAGCGAGCTGAAGTTCCCCATACATATCCCCTTTCTCATCAGACAATCAAGAATGAATAATCTCTATGCTGGGTCCAGATATCTGGTGAGCTTGTAAAGAATACCCGGCTGTGCTCCGTCACCAATAATAACCTCACGCAATGTTTCGGCAATGTTACAAGCTATCGGCTCACCACGCTTTCCCTCATCATGAAATTCTGTGTCGCTGAGGTAGATGTGGACTATCAATTCGAGACTGGCTGGCATACACTCTCTCCAACATACGCAAAACATCAAAAAGTGGTGATGGTTGTGTTACGTGCACGATTGTAGCATAAAACGATTTTGTTGTATAGCTTATTTTCGATTTACAGTGGCAATAGTTTCTTTTTTAGCTCTATGACCCTCTTCGGGTCTTGGGTCGCTCAAGGACTCAACCCTTTTTTGCAATACCTTCTATTGCTTTCTTACCCATTTTCAATGTGATGTGTGCCACAGACATTTAGAGCTAAATATCGTATAGTTGAATTGCAAAGAGAAATTTACAATAGGAAAAAAGCATGAAACAGTACAAATTATCTTCTCTCCCTGGAACGTTTCTCATGGTGTTGTTAGTGTGTATACTTGGAGCCTGTAGCAAGTCGCCAGACACGAATACGGGATATAATCCACCGCCGTTGCAAATGCCCAGCCTGCCCATCAAAGCAATTCGTATGCTTGATCACTCAAAAGGGTGGGCATTGACGGAGCAGAATATTCTGTTTACGTCGGATGGTGGTCAGAACTGGAAAGACGTTACTCCCTCTGGCTCGGTTTACGGAAAATACGCTTATGGCGATTTTCTGAATGAGAAATATGCCTGGGTCGTTTCAACTGCAAAGCCGATTGATAACACCGTGAACGTATTGGGTACCAGCGATGGGGGACAGCACTGGCAATCCTCAACGATCTCAGTGAGTGAGGTCTCGCTGTTGGACTATCCCCATTTCCTGACGACACAGGAAGGCTTTCTTGAGCTTGGTATAGGGAACCTGGGAGTAGGAAGTCAGCAGGCCGTAGGCATTTTCCATACGACTGATGGAGGACAACACTGGACCGAGATCTCTAATATAGGCCTTACAAATGCAAATGAAGCTATTGGTTATAAAACAGGAATAACCTTTAAGGATGCATATACTGGTTGGGCGACTGGTGGAGATGCTTCAGCTACACCCTGGTTGTATGTGACGCACGATGGAGGACATAGCTGGAGTCAACAGTCACTCCCAAATCTGCCAGGTGCTATTAATACAACGACAACTCCTCCTGTTTTCTTGGGGAACACTGGTTTCTTGCCTGCCGAGATCGTTGTCAGTGGAGTAGCTCAAGGCCATGTCATGGCGGCATGGGAGACAACAGATGGTGGTGCAACCTGGACTATTATTCAGCCAGAGCATGCTTCTGGGAACAACAACACCGGTTTTGTCACTGGCGATGATCTCTACATCGCCGATGTGCATCATGCCTGGGGAACTGATCCATCTGGTGATGTCTGGGGAACAAGTGATGGCTTCAACAATTGGTCACTACTGGCCCCCACCGTAGGCTTCATAAGGGCTCTGAGTTTCGTTGATCCATCCTATGGTTGGGCGATAAGCGATACAAAACTGTTGCACACTATCGATGGTGGTAAGACCTGGAACGAGATTGTTTATCATATCACAGCATAGACTACTCTATTGCAGGGTTAAACACCACTCATCAATTGATGGGTGGTGTTTATTGGCTGGAAAGTCTTTTTTGCAGCATGAAATAAAGCCATGACAGACCATGTCTCTCTGCCTGGCTAAGGAGAACACTAATGGTACTACTGGTGGGTAGCATCGTCCTCATCGCTGGTTGCTTCATACTAAGGCCAGCGTTCCTCTACTGGCGAAAGCTTCGGCAACTGCGCCTGCGGGGAATTGTCGTTCAGGGACAGATTGTTCAGCATTACCAGAAGCGTGGCCACAGAGGACAGCCACAGTACTGTCTCACCTTCCGCTACACATATGAGGGGCATACCTACTACTGCGATCAGGTGGTGTGGAGGACACACTATGAGGATTGGGAGCCGCTTGTGTCGATACGCTGTCTGCCAGACAAGCCGAAGGTGGCTATAGTGGTCGGGGATGATTTCCTGAGTGCGCAATATGTGATGATGGCCATACTGGGAATACTCTTCCTGCTAGTGGGAGCGTTCATCCTGATTGGATCGCCCCTCGGTGTATTTGCTCCCAGGCATTCCTAAGGGCCTCTTGACCCATACGACCCTTTAGAAAAGAGACTAACACGCCATAAGTGAGAGATAATATACTCGACCGTTGATTTGGAAAAACCTCTTCTGTGAAGTGTGGCTAAAAAAGCAAGATAATAGTATTCTATAGAGAGTTCCAGCATTCATATACAAACAGAAAGGGCGAATATAATGACCCAGAGTACATCAGCAAAAATGAAAGTTGGCATTGTACTGGAGACAGGGGAAGGTCGTTTGCAGGGTAGGACGCCAACATTCAGTGAACTGCAAGAGATGGCCCAGACTGCTGAACGAGCCGGCCTGGATTCTGTATGGCTGTTTGATCACCTGCTCATCCACTTTCCTGAACAAAAAGAAACGGGCATGTGGGAGGCCTTCACTTTACTCAGTGCCCTGGCCGCATCGACGACACGTATTACGCTTGGTACCCTGGTTGCCTGTACATCGTTTCGTCATCCGGCACTGCTGGCAAAGATGGCCGATACTATCGATGAAATTAGTGGTGGGCGACTGGTCCTGGGTCTTGGCGCGGGCTGGCACAAGCCGGAATATGAGGCATTTGGCTATCCGTTTGATCATCTTGCCAGCCGTTTCGAGGAGGCAATGCAGATAATTGCACCCTTGCTACGTGAGGGACAGGTCGATTTCCAGGGACAGTATTATCAGGTTCACCAATGTGCTCTGCATCCACGTGGACCATCGCGGCATGGTCCTCCTATTTTGATTGCCGGTAGTCGCCCACGAATGCTACAACTAACTGCTCAATACGCCGATGCCTGGAACACCGCCTGGCACGTAGAGCCGGGAGCAGTGAAAGAACGCTACGATGAGTTCAAGAAGGCATGCGCGGCGGTAGGACGTGATGCTGCTACCGTCGAATTGACAGCGGGAACATTTGTGAGCCTGCTCTCACCAGATGAGGATGCCGACACGACGAAAGCGATTTCAGGATCACCAGAAGCAATTGCCAGCCACCTTCAGAGCTTTGCCGAGGAGGGAGTTACGCATTTGATAGCCACGCTTAAACCATTTAGTCGTGAGAGCATCGAGCAGTTTGGGCGTATTGTCGAATTGCTGCGCCAGCACTAGCACCAGAGGCTATGGGAGAACCCGAAGTATAGCTCTCCCATAGCCTCGCTAATTCTTAATGAGCTATCAGCATGCCCAGAGGATCGTGTGTGTATTGATTGGTCCCTGGAAATAGAATAAGGCGTGTGCGCAAGAAGTGAGAGGTACACTGATGGTCACCAGTACTGCCTGACCAGGAGGAAGGTTACCACTAGCTGGACTAAAAACAACCTTCCCTAGCACGTTAGCGGCGTAGGCTGTCCAGTGCAACGTACTCTGGTTGGCGGCCCTGGATAACACGCGTGCCTGGCAGACATAATAGACCATGGTTTTGGTGCAGTCCAGGTGTCCAACGATACTCATCGATAATGGTTGCAGATCGAGAGTGGCGGGCGCTGCTGGTGCGGGGGTTGGAGTCGGCGGTGGGGTAGCCGCGAGAGTTGGAGTTGGGGCGTGTGTTGGTGCGGGTGTGGGAGTTGGGACATGCGTTGGCACCACCGTAGGAGTTGGTGCCAGTTGGTTCGCTGTTGCCGATCCACAGGAAACAAGCAAACTGCTGACAAACGTTAAACACAGCATGACGATACTTCCAGTTATGAGCATTCTTATGCGAGAGTGCCGAACAGGCATGAGTTTTCTTGGCATGAGAGTATGGAGCATATGATCCTTCCTAAGAAAAATGGTGAGACGACGAGCGGGGACTCTATTGAGATGGCCCTGCTTGAGTATACGTTATTTCTTGTTTCTCTTCAAGATACATGTCGAATCGGCTCTCCATCCTTGCAGGGGATTTTGGAAAAAGGTTTTTGCGAGGACACCTCGCGCTCCGGCAGAGGCTGGCCCCTGCACCTACGGAGACCACGTTTTGCTTCAGAGCTTTCTGTGTAAATATCAATTTACCTTCAGACAGGCTGACACTTTCTTGTTTACAGAACGTGTAAGAAATGGGCTATTTTGTCCAGGGGAAAGTTGTTATTGGTAACAGGAAAATTCAGCCACAGAGGATGAGATCATTCTATGGAGGAGAGGGAAAGAGATCAGCCTCCTCAGGAACCAGCTTATCAAGCATCACTTCAACAGCAGAGAGAGCAAGATCGGCGCTTTGCCCCAAAACTCCCCTGGTGGCGTTCTTCCCTTGGGGGCTATCTCATCAGCCCATTTATCATGGGCATTGCCACCAGTGCAGTTTTCATCATGCGGAGGCTTGGAATAGGCGTGCATGCGAACACTGCTCCGTTCTATCTCGCCACTATTGTGCTTGCCTGGCTGTGGGGGGTGGGACCAGCACTGTTGGGAATTGTAATTGCATTCTTGATCCTGGATATCGCAATCATTCCTCCCTATGGAGTGCTTTCTTTTGATGGTTGGGGTGATTTGCTGATCTTTCTCCCTATCATTGTCACACAACTGCTTGTGGTTTTGATCACCGCCCAGCGTGAAAAAGCCAAACGAAAAGCCTTTGTAGTTGCATTGGAACTGGCTGAGGCAAATCAGACACTTGCCCAAAGCAATGACCATCTTGAGCAACTCAATCATCACCTCGCAGAGATAAATCAGCTCAAAGATTACTTTCTCGCACAGGCATCACACGAGTTAAGAACTCCAATTGCAGCAATACGAGGTCAAACGCAACTTGCCTTGCGTCGTCTTACCAGACCACAACAAAGAGTTCTTGAACCGTTGTCTTTGTCCACCCATTTGGAAAAGATCGAGGAGCAAACACGTCGTCTACAAACCTTAATCGAAGATCTTCTCGACATCAGTAGCCTCAACTCAGGAAAGATCCCCTTACGACTTACACCATGCAATCTCACCGCCCTCTGTAGTCAGGTTATCGAGGACCAGCGTGCTCTCTCTAATCGTCGTATTGAGTTAGAGCTTCCTTCTGAGCCTCTTATCCTCCAAGCTGATGCTCAGCGACTCACCCAGGTCATCATTAATCTAGTGAGCAATGCAGTGAAGTATTCCCCAGGAAACTCCGTTGTTCGTGTTTGTGTGAGTAAGGAATTTACCAATCTCATCATTATGGTTCATAACGATGGTTCTGCAATACCTCAAGAGCAACAAATGCATATTTTTGAACCATTTTATCGCGTCCCGGAAGTCGAAGACTCATCTATACAGGGGTCAGGACTTGGTCTTACGATCAGTAAAGAAATTGTCAAGCGGCACGAGGGGCAGATCAGCGTCGAATCCTCTGAGGAAAAAGGCACCACTTTTTTTGTGCGGCTCCCTTTACAGGGAGTCAGTTCTTGAATGGAAGTATAGAATATATATCTCTATCAAAAAATAACCAGAGAAGTAGAGCGTCTGCGTGTCATCCAATCACTTTCCCCAAATGGCCGGGGTGAAGAGAACTCAGTGAAAGAAGACCACGCCGAGGGATGCCGTACTGATCAGGGATATGGCAACAATTGCCTGCCACGTCAATTGTTCACGGAGAATAATGAAACCGACAAGGGCTGCAACTGCTGGTTCCAGGCTGAGCAGGATACTGAAAACACGCGATGGCAGGTGTCTGAGTGCCTCGATTTCGAGAGAATAGGGAAGGGCAGAAGATAGCAGGCCTACTCCCGCACCAGTTGCAAGGAGGAGAGGATGAAGTAATTCTTTTCCAGCGTACAGAATACTTAGCGGAAGAAGGAGCATGGCAGCTATCGTGGTAGCAAATGCCAGACCTACGCCACCTGGAAAGATACTCCCTACTCTGGCACTCAGGAGGATATATGCAGCCCAAAATGTCCCGGCCAGGAGTGCCAGCCCAATGCCTGAGAGCTTGAGTGTTGTCTCACTCAGCCCGTGAATGGGAGCCAGTAACAAGATTCCGCAAGCGGCGAGAAGAGCCCAGAGGGCATCGAGGATTTTCCGCGATTGAACCACGGCCACTGTGAGTGGTCCCACAAACTCAAGTGTGACTGCGACCCCCAATGGGATCTGGCTCAGCGCTGCATAGAAAGAGAGGTTCATAGCAGCCAGCGCAATCCCAAAGAGTCCTGCTTGCCGATATGCAGCCCATCCATACGAACGACGCAGATGCGAACGCCAGAGGACCAGTAGGATCAGAGCCGCCCAACCAACACGTACCCCAACAGCCCCTATCGGCCCCAGAGCAGGAAAGAGGCTCTTTGCCAGAGCTGCACCAACTTGTGTCGAGCAGATAGAGAGCAGGACGAAGCCAGTAGGGAGAAGCGTCCCGTTGGCATGATGTAGATGAGTAGGAGAAGTATCAGAATGAGGGCGAATAAAAAATTTCTTCATTCTTAATATTCTATCACATTTAGAGTAGTTTAACCTCGATGTCTCATAGCACAATCACAAATTGCTGAGAGGGAACCACAAAACTGTCACAGATAACTTCTCAGAAGTGTGATTATTCAATTCAGAGACAGCGTGTATATGTAGCATTATTTTCTCTAAAGAAGTATAATATCTCTACAATTTAAAAGCGAATAAGCTAACATTCGCTCTTTTGAGGTTGGGAGGATTGTGAATATATGGCGACGCAATGGAAATGCATGATCAAGCCATCTGTCTTACTTGACATTACTGCGTTGTCTCATAAGGCAGCATGCCAGGTTGTTGAGAAGATGAGGATGCTTACACAAAATCCGGTACCAGATGGACAGGTGAAGATACAGCTTACACATCGGTCTGGCAAACTGTACCGTATCCGTTCCGGTGACTATCGTATTTTCTATGACTTTGATCAGCAGGTTGTCAACGTATACAAAATTGTACGCCGCAACGAAGCTACTTATAAAGAAGAGGCAGAAGTATATGCGCCTGACGATCTGGGAGATATGGCAGAGCTGGCTTTTGGCGATGCAGCCCTGGCACAGATGGTTTCTCGTCCCTGGGAACTGAACTATTACACCTCTGCCCCATCGAGTAAACCACTCCCAGAGTCTATTACCGTCGAACTGCTAAATCAGCTTCGTATTCCCCCGCAATACCATAGACGTCTCTTACCGCTCAAAACTCAAGATGAATTACTCAGTTGCCCAGGGGTTGATGATACCGTACTCTTACAGATCGACGAGTATATGTTTGAGCGCCCGCTTACCCAGGTTATGCAACAACCGGATCTTGTCCTGGCGAATGTCGATGATCTGTTGCGTTACAAAGAGGGTGACCTCCTCACCTTCCTACTTAAGCTCTCACCCGAACAGGAGAAATATGTCCACTGGTCTCCGCAAGTAACTGGTCCCACGCTTGTCAAAGGTGGTCCAGGCACAGGCAAGAGCACGGTTGCACTCTATCGTATCCGTTCACTGCTTGAGCAGTGGTCAAAGATCAGCACAGAAGCCCCTCGTGTGCTCTTTACTACCTACACCAATGCCCTCGTCAAATCATCCGAGCAGTTATTAGAGCAGTTGATTGGCCCTGGCGCAACTTCTGTCACCGTGAAGACTGCGGACTGGCTCGCCTGTAAGATTCTCGATCAGCACAAGCAGATCAAAGAGATTGCCAATCCAGAAGAACAGAACAGATTCCTCAAGCAGGCCATTGCGGAGATGACCTTTGAGGGCAATATTTTGCAACAGCACGCACAGAAGCAGACGCTTGAACGTATGGGTAATGACTACCTGTTGCAAGAAATGAAGACAGTGATCATCGCTCGTCAGGTAAACAGCCTGACAGAATATCAAGTAATGCCGCGTACCGGACGCAAATTCCGCTTAAGTGCCATGCAACGCAGCGTCGTGTGGAAGGTCTACGAGCGCTGGTGCGATCAACTGCAAGCGAGCGGCAAAGAGGCATGGCAACAACTGCGCACACGTGCCGAAGCCCTGGCGGAACAGAGCGATCTGTATCAACGCTATGATGCCGTGATCATCGATGAAGCGCAAGATCTTGACCCCAGCCTTCTGCGTCTGCTCATCAAGCTCTGCAAGTCGCCCAATCGCATTTTTGTGACTGCCGACGCCAACCAGTCCATCTATGGTAATGGCTTCACCTGGGCCGACGTGCATCACAGCCTGAAATTCCAGGGACGCACCAGCATCCTGCGTGCCAATTACCGCTCTACCAGAGAAATTGGTGAGGCTGCCCAATCCTATCTCAATTATGGTGCACTGGAACCCGAAATCGTTGACCGTCAGTACGTCAACAGCGGTCCTTTGCCTGTTGTGCGTGCCGTCGCCACCAGTGACCACGAGGCTCCTCTGCTGGAAAGTTTTTTGAAGAGTGCGAGACTCTCTTTGCGTCTGACAATGGGATCATGCGCCGTCCTCTGCCCCAACGGGCGAGTAGGAAGAGCTATTGCTGCTGCTCTGACAGAGATGGGTCTGGAAGCCATGTATATGACAGGGCGAGATCTCAACCTGAAACGTCCCGGTATCAAGGTTATGACCCTCAATGCATCGAAAGGGTTAGAATTCCCTATCGTGGCGCTGGCAGGCTTTACTGCTGGCAACTACCCCTTTATCTCGCGTAATGCTTCAAATGACGAGCACGATGAAGTATTAGCCCGCGAACGCCGTACCATGTTTGTCGGCATGACCCGTGCCATGCGTGCATTGCTGGTCATTGTGCCTATTGATACCAGGACACCATTATTACAGGGATTCGATCCGGCATACTGGAATCTGGACGAGAAGAAGTATGAGTGATAGCTCGCTCTCATTTTGTTACCGGTGGCAGCCAATACCACTCAAATAAGAGCAAAGGGAGCTTCCAATCTGACATACTAGAAAAAAACCTCAGTAGAAGTCAGAAGGAGTTCCCTTGTATGGTAAGAATACCTCAGATTGCCCCATTGGACAAGCTGTGCCATCTGGTGACGTTTTCCCTGCTCGAAGAGCTCTATCCTCACGAACAGATCGCTCATCTGCCGAAAAAGAGAGTCTGAGAGATGAGATTAACCGAAAAACACATTGAGGCATTTGCATCGCTGCACTGGTATGAGGAGTGTATCAAATTTCTCTTTACGTTTACTGCGAAAACATCCGAGTTGCTCCTGGCAGCAGGACTCGTTGTGAGCACAGCTAACTTTCTGACGGATGGCAATGTTATCGGGAATAATGTAAACCTAGCAAATGCATGGGCATGGGCACAAGCGCTTGCCATTGATAGTAGTTTAGGCGTCACATTTTACTACATTTTTCAATGTCTCAAGCGGCGTGATTGGGTAAAAGCCATCTTCTATGGCCTCCTAACACTCTTGCTCGCTATCGTAGCAGGAACCATTACCAACGTCGATACATTCAGCCACGCGCTTCATACATCTACCGCCAGTGCTCTGGTACAGGTTGGATTTAATGTCAAAATTTTGACAACACTACGATCCGTTGCTGTCGTCGGTTTTGTCATGATGAGTCGACTAAAAGACGTCTCCTTCAAAGAACTTTCTGGGCAAACGGAACACACTTCGGTGACTTGGCTCACATCCCAAAATGCTGGCTCAAATTGTCAAAGCTCTTGCGCAAAAAAGTGAGACGACGATTACCGAAGAGAAGGAAGAACAATCTGTTCCATTGCTTGAAGCAGGTGACGATGATGGGGAAAGCGATAGCCAGAATCCGGCAGAGCAAGTGAATGAGAGAACTCAGGAATCTCTAGAAGCTCGCCTGGAACGTGCATATCAAGAACTCTTGAGTGAAGGAGAAAGGATTTCGGGCAGGGCGCTAGCCAAGCGGGCTCATGCGCATCGACTGACGTGTAATCAGTGGCTCAGGGAGCGTGAAATGGTGTTGGGAGATGAGGAACAGAATGGAGTCAGGCCAGAAGAAGATGCTGGGTCAGACATACCAGATGTCACCTAACCACGTCGTTTCTCGTTTTTTGCCTGTTGGTAGCTCTGCCTGTATCACAAACAGAGCTACCAATAGCGAAAAAACGACATGATATGTCTTATCACTTTTCTGGTTCGGGCATCAGCTCTGGTACATCCACCATGTTATATTCCGCCTTCATTTTGTCATGGATCTCCTGTGATGGCACGCCGCCCCCAGTCGCAACTACCGTACCAAAATCGGCAGGCCTGAAATTTTCTTCCGCTTGCATACAGGCAAACATTTTTTTAAGATTGCCGCCCGTCAATTTCAGATATGAATAAATCCGATTGTCAGATAAATTGTTACCCTGCAGAAGTATTACAACCTCGACATCAAGTAACTCATCATTCACTCAATCGGGCGAGACATGCGTCCTCAAGCCACGGCGTGACCATTCTGAGGAGTATTTGTATTGCGGAAATGCCTCTTGCACTTGTTCCCTCGCCTGCGGCAGATTGGTGGATGCCGCCTGGAGAGCGTCGTCATATTGTTGCTGCCTGACCGGGTCTAGTAACACCCGCTCGGTCTCGTCCAGGAACTTTACCATCTGCTGATGCTCAATTTGTGGCGCATTCATCCGGTTACTCCAGACACACGCATCTCGCGATTAATCGTCTTCTTAATCTCATCCTGGGATACTGTAGGCACTGTACCCAACGCACGATAGAGGTTCTCCACAGAAATTCCCTCCCTAGCTTAAAGGAGGGCAATCTCTCGCCCATCCGCTCTTTTGAGCTTCAAGGGTTAGGATATTCAAAAGGACAAGGAATCCTGCAAGAATGATGAACATTCCTGGCGTACAAGGATTAACAATCTACCAGGAGCCATTGAAAACAGATAGAATTGTCTTGGAAATGTCCTGGAAATGTCCTGCACTTGCAGTTATTCTAGATATCTTTTACTGCTATCCTTTTGCTATAAGAAATTATGCAATAAAAGCAAGGTAAACATGCTATTGGAGTCATAGACATATGAAGACATTTCCTACATGGCTACGCTGGGGCACTTTCGTCGGGGTGCTACTTCTTATTACTGTAGGCTCTTTTTTTTGGATTGCGAATAATCAGGGGCCATTGGCAACGATCATTTCTATAATGTTTGTGGCTCTTGGCTTGATATTCTCTTTTATCCAAATTTTTCCGTAGGATCATCTGATCATCTCCGTACAATGCCTCTAGATAGGCAAGCTATTACGCCTCAACCTTCAACGTCCTTACCATCTTCGGCTGTTGCTATCACTCAAAGGCCACAAATTCAGGAGTCTCATGTGCAGGTCTCTGTAGCTACGCCTCTTTTGCAGGCTCATAATATTACTGTTCATCAGGAAGATTGCGGTGAAGCCCCACACATCAGACACTTCTATGGACGCAAACGAGAGATGGCCTTACTTCATCAATGGCTGCTTGTTGATTCTTGTCGACTCATTACCGTTTTCGGCATGGGAGGGCTGGGCAAAACTACTCTCGTGACTCACTTTGCAGAACAGGCAAAAGAAGCATTTACACACATTTTCTGGCGTTCGTTGCACAATGCACCCTCTCTTGAGGATATACTCAGCTCCTATTTGCAGTTTTTCTCAGGCCACTCACGTACAGAATTGCCACAAGCGGTAGAAGATCAACTCTCTCTACTCATTGACTCCTTTCGCCAATACCGTTGCCTGGTTATTCTGGATAATGTTGAGTCGGTTTTACAGGAAGGTGGCAGTGCTGGACGATACCGTGCAGGTTATGAAGATTATGGCCGACTTTTGCAACGCGTCGGAGAAACTCAGCATCGCAGTTGCCTTCTCCTGACAAGTCGCGAAAAACCGTACGAAGTGGCCTATCTAGAAGGTAGTGACTCCCCTGTACGATCTCTTCAGATGATTGGAGTGGGTACAGAAGAAGGACGAGAACTACTCCAGGACAGCGGTTTGTTCGGCGACGATGTAGCCTGGGCCACACTAATTGCCCGCTACTCAGGCAATCCATTAGCATTAAAGCTTGTAGCTGAGCCAATCCACGAAGTGTTTGGTGGGGATATCGCACACTTTTTGCAAGAAGGCGAAAGTGTGTTTGGTGATATTCATACACACTTTGATCAGCAATTTCGCCGTCTCTCACCCCTGGAACAAAAAATTCTGTACTGGCTAGCTATAGAGCGCACGCCTACTCCGTTCGAGGAACTTCAGGCAGAGATCATTCCTGCTGTACAAAAAGGTGCATTACTTGAGGCTCTGACCTCGTTAAGACGGCGCTCTATGGTTGAGATAAGCGGGAGCGCCCGTTTCGCGTTACAGGCTGTCATTGTTGAATATATTACAGATGAGATAGTCAAACAGATTTATAAGGAAATTCAGACAGAACAATTGGAACTCTTTGCCTGCCTTGCACTGATGAAAGCCCATAGCAGAGACGATGTACGCAACAGCCAAAGCCGCTTTCTTCTCACGCCTCTCTTGCAGCGCCTACTCACGCAATGGGGGAAAGAAGGTATGGAGAAGAAATTGGGGCATATCCTTGATTTACTACGTGACACTCCAATATATACAAACAGTTATGCCACTGGAAATATACTCAACTTACTTGTGTTAGCCCGGTGTAACTTATGTCGGTTTGACTTTTCTCGGCTTACGGTGCGACAGGCATACTTGCAAAATGTACTGCTCACTGATGTCAATTTTGCCTATGCTGATCTGGTTTCCTCCGTCTTTACTGATACTTTTAGTGGTGTACTCTCAACAACGTTTAGCCCGGACGGAAACAGACTGGTTGTAGGAACAGCAAATGGCGAGATCAGGATATGGCAGGCGGCTACAGGCAAGCCACTTTTCCTCTGCCAGGGTCATACAGATGCCGTCTGGTCGGTCACATTTAGCTCAGATGGCATACTCCTGGCAAGCGGAAGCCAGGACCAAACAATTCGTATCTGGGATAGCAATACAGGTCAATGCCTACGTGTCTTGCAGCAACAGGGAATACGGATATGGTCTGTTGCTTTCAACAAAGATGGCAAGCAACTCGTCAGTGCTGGAGATGATCAACTACTTCACGTGTGGGATACTGATACAGGAGAAAGGATACACACATTCGCTGGACATACCCACCGTATCAGAGCGGTAGCATGGAATCCTGCTATGAATTTGCTTGCCAGCGCAGGCGAAGATCAGACAATACGTATCTGGGAGGCGAACACTGGCTCATGCTTGCATATCCTCCAGGGACATACCGCAAGCCTGCAAGCCGTGGTATTCAGATCGGATGGTAAGCTCATTGCTAGCGCGGGCGACGATCAAACCATGCGTCTCTGGGATGTCGACACCGGACAATGCCTCAAGACGCTCACAGGTCATACAAACTGGGTACGCTCGCTTGCTTTCAGCACAAATGGCTCTCAGCTTGCTAGTGGCAGCGACGATCAAACCGTGCGCCTCTGGGATGTCGACACCGGACAATGTCTCAAAACGATGCAGCGGCACATGAATTGTGTGTGGTCTGTTGCTTTCCGCCCTAACAGTTCTATACTAGCAAGCGGTAGTGATGATCAGACTATTCATGTCTGGGATGTTCATTCTGGATATGACCTGTACACTTTATATGGCTATACTACCTGGATCTGGTCAGTGGCTCTCCACCCTGGCGGACAATTACTTGCCAGTAGTGACCAGGCAATTCACCTATGGGATATAAAGGCACAACGATCCGTACAAACGCTTCAGGGACACACAAATCGTGTTCGTGCGGTTGCATTTAGCCCTGATGGAAAAACACTTGCCAGTGCTAGCGAAGATCAGACAGTGCGTCTCTGGAATACCCACACAGGAAAGGCCCTTCATACCTTGATGGGGCATACAAATTGGGTGCGAATAGTAGCCTTTCATCCCAATGGGCACCTGCTCGCCAGTGGCAGCGATGATCAATCCGTACGCCTATGGAATAGCAACACGGGTCAATGCCTACG
Organism: uncultured Chloroflexia bacterium; assembly: GCA_963814985.1. Lineage (GTDB taxonomy): Bacteria > Chloroflexota > Ktedonobacteria > Ktedonobacterales > Ktedonobacteraceae > CAWFFV01. Next base: position 46,403 of record CAWFFV010000081.1, read on the forward strand.
AATTTTACAAGGCCACACTCTGCGAAATCCGCACGCTTGCCTTCAGCCCTGATGGACATTTGCTTGCCAGTGGTAGCGTAGATTGCACTATACAGCTCTGGGATGTAGATACAGGTTGTATTCGCAACACCCTTCAAGGACATACCCAGCGCATCCGTGCCGTTGTCTTCAGCCCTGATGGGAACCTGCTTGCCAGTGGCAGCGCCGATCAGACAATACGCCTGTGGGATAGTAATACAGGCCATTGCCTGCACGTTTTACAAGAGCATATGTATGGGATTTGTTCTCTTGCCTTCAGTCCCGATGGGCTTTTGCTTGCCGGGAGCGGTGATGACCAGGCAATATATCTATGGAATGTAACCAATCTGCATATCGAACAGATCTTACGTGGTCATGAGAACCGCATCCGCTCCATTGCCTTTACTCCCGATGGGAGTGAGCTTGCCAGCGGTAGCGACGATGGCACTATCAAGTTCTGGAATCTGCAGAACGGTCTCTGTCTCCATACTTTAAGAAGTGATAGGCCTTATGAGCGCATGAATATCACCGGAATTAAGGGTATCACAGAGGCCCAGAAAACAACACTCAAGGCATTGGGGGCTGTTAATTTATCAGAAGATAGGAAGGTCACATTTGCGTAACTCATCATCCCATCGTCAACTTGCGATCCTATTCCCGGTAAAAACTTGATAACGGAGGTGTTTTAGTGCCCGAGATGGGGCATTTCGAGGGCAGAGACGGGACAATTTTATCTTTCCTCAATGGCCCCCAGTAAACGCAATGTCTCTTTTTGTATGGTTGTTAATCCTTGTACGTCAGTAATATTCATCTTTTCATATGGCCTCTCGCTGAGAAGAGTTTGCACGCAGCGAGCAGTAGGGATATGCCAAAGCTGGATAGAACCGTCATCGCCGCTACTTGCAAGGAGTTCTCCTTGAGGGTGAAAAGCAATCCAGCGCACTTTCGTATGACATTGGAAAATGGCCACGCATTGCGCATCAGTAATGTTCCCAAAGACGTATGGTGTGATCTTCACCACAACTTGCCAATGTCTGTCCGTTGGGACTGAATGCCACAGAGCGAATGCGGTCCGTATGTCCTTGTAGGATCGTGAGGCATTGCCCTGTAGCAACATCCCAGATACGAATCGTCTGATCTTCACTCCCACTGGCTAGCAACTGAGTTCTCAGGATGAAAAGCGATCGAGCGAATGCGGCCAGTATGACCATCTAATACCCGCAGGCAGGAACCCGTTACAGGGTCCCATAGGCGAATAGTAGCGTCATCTCCACAGGTCGCAAGTATGTTTCCATCAGTCGCTAAAGACTACTGCACGTACCCAACTGGTATGATCATCCATGATATGCAGGCAAAAACCTGTGATACATATCCCAGAGACGTACCGTATGATCTTCGCTGCCACTAGACAAGTATTGGTCTATTGGGATGAAAAGCAACAGCTCTTACCCAGTCGGTATGGCCGTAGAATGTTCTGAGCAACTGTCCAGTCGCAGGGTCCCATAAGCGGATTGTCTGGTCTTCCCCACCGCTTGCACAACTCTTGCCGTCAGGACTGTACGCCAGGGAACGTACACCGTGGTTGCGCTCCTCTATAGTTCGGATACACTTTGCTCTCTGTATGTCCCACACACGGATAAACTGATCCTCACCGCTACTCAACAATTGCTCGCCATCGGGTCGAAAGAGGACAGACCAGATACGATTGGTGTACCCCTGAAACGTTCTCAGACAATATCCTGTTGCAATATCCCACAAGCGCATGGTCTGATCATCGCCACCACTGGCTAACAGGTTCTGCACACTAAAGGCAATAGAGCGTACACCATGAGATATGACCATGAAATGTTTGAAGGCAGTACCCTGTAGATGCTTCCCAGAGACGAATGGTTTGATCTTCGCTCCCGCTCGCCAGTTTCTCTCCATTGGCACTAAAAGCAACGGACCAGACACGGTTGGTATGCCCTGAGAATGTTCTGATAGCGGAAGCATTTTCCACATCCCAGAGGCGCACCGTCTGATCGTCGCTACCGCTGGCCAGGATACTTCCATTGGGGTGAAACGAGAGTGAGCGTATCGCTTTGGTATGACCTGTCAGTGTCTTGAAGCACTCCCCTGTGGTCATATTCCACAGACGGATGGTCTGGTCCGTACTACCCGTCGCAAGGATATCTCCCGTCTGGCGAATCACGACTGCCCAGACACGATTCGTATGACCATGTAATACCTTGAGACATCGTCCTGTAGATACTTCCCACAGACGGATAGTCTGGTCATCACTGCCGCTGACCAGTATTTTTCCCTCTGGATGAAACACCACAGCGCGTACACGATTGCTATGACCATGAAGTACAGCAAGGCACTCGCCCGTTCTCACATTCCACAGGCGAACGGTCTGATCGTCACTGCTACTGGCAAGCAGAAGATGATCTGGACTAAAGGCAACCATCCAGACGCCGTCTGTATGTCCAGTACAAAGTGCCATCTGTTTTCCATTCACAGCATCATAGATCCAGATATCACCTGTTGCTGTTCCTACTGCCAGTAAGTTTCCATCGGTACTGAAGATAACTGAAAGGATATTTCCAAAGGTATTAGTAAACACAGGGGCAACAAAGTGAGCAGAAGCAAAATTCACCCCTGGCAAAGCGACGTTTTGGAGATAGGCTTGCCGTATCATCAAGTGCGAAAAATCGAAGCCATGCAGATCATATCGAAGGGAAATAAGCAGGTTGAGGATATTGCCCGCACGATAACTACGTTGTAAAGGGTGAAGCTGTTTTTGCGTGGCAAGTTGCTCCTGTAGATGAAGCTTTAGCCCTTCTCGACCAAACATATCCAACAGATGTTGTGCCACTGGTTCAAGCAGAAGACGCCTCTGACTCTCGCGAACATAGTCCTTAGCCAGCGCTTTAAGCAAGGCATAATGCATCCATGCTGCACTTGTCTCCTTCGGGAATTCATAGCACAGGCGCTTTACAAGGCGAGTGATCATATATTCCATAATGACCGGCTGGAGCGTAAAAGATGTTGATTGTCTCGTTTCAATCAGCGAACGCCGTCGCAAAGATGTCCAGAGTTTCGAAAAGCACACCCCGCTGGACTTGCTGGAGGAGATCCTCGCGGAGTTCTTCTAATGAAACAGCTTCGCGCTCGATAGCAAGCCAGTATAAAATATCTTTCTCCTGAGAAGAAAGACGTTGAAATTGTTGTTCGAGTACGTCACTGAGATCACCAAACGCGATCTCGCTATCTGCCAGGAACCTGGCAAGAGAACAGCCAAAAACTTCTTGTATTGGTTCGGCAACGAGTTGTAGTGCCAGTGGATTGCCTGAGTAGAGACGAATCAGTTCAGTCCATTGGGCCTCAGTGCCAAAAATTCCTCTCTCTTGCAGAATTCCTTGCGCTTCAGGATATCCTAACCCTTGAAGTTCAAAAGAGCGGATAGGTGAGAGGCTCCCCTTCTTCTGTGCCACTTCCTTCGGTTTATCCCGACTGGTCAGTAGGAGACAACTGTTGTGCTGTGTCTCTCCGATGCGCTGTATGAGTCTGCCGTACCCTTCGTGTCCTTTCTGATACTGACCGGCGCGTTGTTGTGGCTGGAGTACTGACTCGAAGTTATCCAACACAAGAAGACAACGATGGCGACGTAAATAGTGCATAAGGAGTTCTATCAGATCATCCTCAGTATCTGGCAGAATGCTCTGCTGCTGATGCGAGAGAAAACGGATACAGCTTTTTTAGAATGTGTTCCAGAGGAGGAGCATTATGTAACGAACGCCAGAAAAGGTATGGAAAGGTGTCCCGCGTATGCTCCGCCACTAATGACGCAAGAGTAGTCTTGCCAACACCTCCCATACCCAAAATGGCGATAACCCGGCAAGAATTGTCCACGAGCCACTTCAGTAATGTGCTATGTTCTAAGGTTCGTCCATAGATATTGCCCAAGCGAGGAGCTTCGCCCCAATCTTCCTGAAGAGTTGGTTCAAAGATACTCTCATCAAGGAGTAATAGTTCAGCCTGTGATATTTCTGTTCCCTGCATATCAGGTATCTCTACTAATGTTTGAGGAGATGTTGGAATAGCTGATATCGCTGTTATAGCACTCACTGGCGTATCGTCAACGAGTCCCAGTTCCTTGATGCTTTTCCCTAAGACTTCACTGAGCTTTTGCCGATAGTGAGGGCCTGGAAGATTTTTTCCACTTTCCCAACGTTGCACCGTCTTTTTATCCGTTTCTACTTTTGATGCCAGATCTTCTTGTGACCAGCCGCGTAGTTTGCGCTCATCGCGGAGTCGTTGATGGAAGTATGGTTCACCATTGAGTTCTTGAATGCCCTTCTGCTTATCGCATAGTAATGCACGTAACTATGTACGTGCATCATTATCGCTGTACTCTACAGTCTAACAGCAGAGCAAACATACTGCAAGTAAGTCACTTGACAGCTTGAGAGATAGTAGAGAGACAATCACAAGATAGGGTAAGTCAAAGTAAATGTCTCCTGAATGTCCCCTGAGTGTCTGCTGAATGAGGTTACTTCGTCTCTCTATTTTAAAGCTATTCTTGCCACTAGAACGTGAATGCGTCAACAAAGAGAAAAAGGAAGAACTTTATCATGAAAACTCTTGCCTTAATCTTTACCTTAATCAATGAAGCGTGGGGTCTGATTTTCAAAGTAGCGCTCGTTATTCTCGCTATTGTGGTTGTCGTGGGCTTCCTAAAGAGTTGCATGGCAAATGCCACTCTGAATGAGCACTCAAGTTGTCAGCAGTTTGAGCAAGCCGATACTACTACTCAAGACAATGTACTCCAGAACATGATAGCTGCACATCACGACCAGGAAGGCATCACAATTGTTCGTTTCTCAGTGACGCTTTATTGTAATGTCCATGATGAAAACTCACCCATCGACGGTGTTTACGGTTCCAGTAACCTTGGTCAGCAGTCAGCAGAGGCTCTGCATATATCAGCACTGTTGTTTGAATTAATTCCGGTTCGCTTTTCCGACTCATATAATTTTTTGTGATTTTCCAAGTAGCACTGGAGCGTTTTTTCTCAACAAAATATGTAAATCGGCATATTATACAACCACATATAAAGCACTGTTGCCAACTTATCAAGCAATGGGATATTCAGTCACCTGAAGCTGAAAACCTGTTGCGGGAAATAGATGATTGATCATATTAGCAGAACGGATCACAAGTATCCAGAAGGACAATGGACATGGCAAAACTATCTGCTCTCATCAAGACTACCCTTGTAATACTGGTTATCGCAGGAATAACCTATACACTCTATAGATTCCTGCCTGGACAACCAGCTCCCAAGCTTTATCTGCCAACTGGTACTGCAGTTATCACACAAATTCAGAATATTGGCAAATTGGAGACAGTGTCCTACACCATCGAAAAAGTCATTACTTACGACCAAAATGCCGATAACCCATTCGCACAACTTTTTGGTGATAACAAAAAATTGTTCGTTGCGTATGGAGAGGTCACTGCTGGCTTTGATCTCTCCAAGCTAGGCACCAACGATATAAAGATACAAGGAAAGCAGATTAGAACTGCCTCAATAACTCTTAACATGCCAGCTCCACAAATTATGAGCGTCAAGATTGACCCAGGTCAGACACAGGTCTACGACGTGGCCACGGGCGTTTATGGGATATGGAACCAAAAAGATCTCGATCCTAACATAACACTCCAAATACTCTCGGCTGCGCAGGACTCGTTGCAAAGTGAGGCATGCCGAGAAAATATTCTACAAAAAGCATCAGATAGTGCAAAGCCACAATTAACATCACTTCTTACAACAATAGGTTTTCCAACTGTTATCATCAACATTCCTGCTGGAACGTGTTCTTAAAATTTGATGTTTAAACTAACCAGTCCTACCAGAACTTCTGGTTAGTTTAAACATCAAATTGAGTAATTGCTCCCAATAATCGTAAAGTAGCTTTTTGAGCCTCTGTCAGCCCCTGAACACCGGTAATATCCATACGTTCATATGGTCGTTCAATGAGTAGTGTTGTGAGACATTGGCCTGTTTGTGTATCCCAACATTTGATAGATCCATCATCGCTACCGCTAACAAGTGCTAATCCATCGAAGCTGTAACTCACCCACCTTATGCGCTTTGAATGACCTTGTAGGACTTTTAAGCAGCGGCCATCGCGTATATCCCACAGGCGGATCGTTCGGTCATCACTGCTACTGGCCAGGACATGCCCATCCGGGCTGAAGGCAACAGACATTACTCGATCCATATGACCTTGTAGAATGTTAAAGCAATGGCCTGTGTTAATATTCCACAGGAAGATCGCTTGATCTTCTCCACCACTTGCAAGTATTTGTCCATCGGGGCCAAAAGCGATGGATCTGATCTGGCTAGCATGCCCATTGAGTATGGAAAGACGGGAACCAGAAGCAGACTCCCAAATAAAGATAGTTCCATCGTCTCCGGCGCTAGCAAAGAGCTTTCCATCGGGACTAAAGACAATCGACCTTATCCAGCTTGTGTGACCACGTAAAATTTTGAGACAGAGTCCGGTGTTGGCATTCCACAGGCGAATCGTGAGATCTTCCCCACCGCTTGCAAGTATATTTCCATCGGGACTGAATGCAACAGACCGTATCCAGTGACTATGACCTCGTAACGTCTTGAGACAAAGGCCGGTGTTCGCGTCCCACAGACGAACGGTTCGGTCTTCCCCACCACTTACGATGAACCTGCCTCCAGATCCTGATGCCATTGATCGTACTCCATGAGTGCGATCCTGCAGTATTTTGATACAGCTATTGGTGTTAATATCCCATTTGCGAATGCTCCGGTCTTCACTACAACTCATAAGTGTACACTCACCGATACCAAAGATCACGGACCAGATACGGTTAGTATATCCTTGTATCGTTTTAAGGCAATGTCCAGTGCTGACATTCCACAGACGCATAGCCTGATCATCACCACCACTTGCAAGTGTATCTCCATGTGCATTAAAGATGACGGACCTTACTCCATGTTTGTGGCCTTGTAGTATTTTGAGGCACCTACCACTCTCGACGCTCCATAAACGGATAATGTGATCTTCACTCCCACTAGCAAGTATGGTACCATTTGGACTGAAGGTGACTGATCTCACACGATTGGTATGACCCTGCAAAACTTTGAGAGGTTGTCCATTCTTAACATCCCACAAGCGTATCGTCTGATCATCGCCACTACTGGCCAGCAGATTACCAGCAGGACTGAAGCTAACAGAGAGTACCCAACTTGTATGTCCTGTCAGAATGTTGAAACACTGACCAGTATTAATATCCCACAGGCGTATTGTTTGATCTGTACCTCCAGTAGCAAGAACGTTGCCATGCGGGCTAAAGGCGACAGACCAGATACGGTCAGTATGGTCTCGTAGGACATTGAAACATTGTCCAGAACCGACATCCCACAAGCGGACCGTCAAGTCTTCACTTCCACTGGCAAGGATCTGCCCATCCAGGCTGAAAGCGACCGACTTTACTCTATTGGTGTGGCCTTCCAATATTTTGAGACATTGTCCCGTACCAGTATCCCACAAACGAATAGTTTGATCGTCGCTGCTGCTCGCCAAAATCTGCCCGTCAGGGCTAAAGGTAACAGACCATACTCCATCGGTATGCCCATGACATGTAAGAAGAGGCGTACCACTTGATGCCTCGTATATCCAAATTTCGCCAGTGGTAGTTCCAGTTGCCAACCAGCCGCCACAAGGACTAAATGCAACCGAAAGGACATTCCCTGAGGTATTAGCAAAAGTTGATTCAACGAAATGGGCATGTGCGAATTTTACATCCGGTAGAGACGCATCTTGTAAGTAGGCCTGCCGGATCACCAGATGCGAAAAATTCACATTCCGCAGATCGCTTTGCAAATGAAGCAGGAGATTGAGTGCATTGCCCGCCGTGTAATTATGCTGATGGGGAGATAATCTACGCTGTGTAGAGAGCATAAGATGTAATTGGCGTTCGATACCCTCTTTGCCAAGCGTTCTCAGCAGTCGTCGCATTACAGGAACCAGGATGAGACGTATCTGGCTATCGCGCACATAGTCCTTGGATTGCGCTTTGATCAGTGCATAGTTCGACCATACTTCAACTGCATTTGTATCAAATGAAGATATAAAGAGGTTAACCAGATCAGCCGTCAAATATTCCGTAATCACAGGCTGTAGTGTGAAAAGTGCCGGGCTGTTCATCTCAATCATAGAGCGTCTACGTAACGAGTGTAATGCTTCGAGTACAGTTCCATTTGATAGAGGATGTACAAGATTTTGTCGCACTTGCTCTAACGATGTACCTTCACGTTCAATAGCTAGCCAGTATAATACCTCCCGTTCCTGGAGCGACAAGCGACCAAACTGCTGATCCAGAAGACTATTGATATCCCCAAAGGCTGTCTCACTCTCTTCTAGAAATCTGGCGATGTTACCTCCAAACACTTCCTGGATCGGTTCTGCAACTAGCTTTAAGGCAAGTGGATTCCCTGAATAGCAATGCACTAACGTTGCCCAATGTTCATCTGTACCTGATATTCCTTTATCTTTTAGTATCTCTCGCCCCTCGTCGTACCCCACTCCATGGAGCTGTTTAGAACGCACTGGGGATGTTTTCCCTTCCATGCGTGCAACCTCTTCCGGTTTCTCTCTGCTAGTCATCAGAAGACAACTCTTGTGACGTGCTTCCCCTACATGCTGAATAAATCTGCCATAATTTTCATATTTCTCTCGAAACTGTCCGGCGTGTTGTCCCGCTTGCAGGATAGATTCGATATTATCCAATACCAGCAGGCAGCGGCGCTCATACAAATACCGGGTAAGCAATGCGATCTGGTTATCTACACCCTGTGGCACATGAGCGTTCTGGTGGTTGGAGATGAACTGTATACAATGGGTCAAAATATGTTCCAGGGGAGGCGCATTTTGTAGTGAATACCAAATGGCGTACTCAAATGAATCCTTTATATACATTGCCAACTTCGCAGCAAGAGTTGTCTTACCAACACCTCCCACCCCTAAAATCGTCACAATCCGGCAGCCATTATCAACAATCCACTGCCGCAACTCGCTCAACTCTTCACTGCGTCCATAAAAGTCCATCACGGGAGGAACCTCGCTCCAATCTTCACGTAGAGTATTGTTGGAGTTGAGCGTTGTCGTATCGCCCTTAGCCGTCACAGGCTCCATAGAACCTTTGCTGACAGCTTTTGCTGATGATATAGCCGTGGATGTACCGGGAGCCTGCGACAGTTGAGCATACGTTTCTAGCGCAAGAGACAGTGTTTTCCCATTCAGAGAAATCATCTTCCAATATGTTCATGTTCTCAGCATTTATATTAAGGAGATTGTAGATTTTTTGTAGAGATTGAGGGCGAGGGCGATGTTTTCCACTCTCCCACCGACTTATCGTCTTGAGATCAACTTCAACTTTTGAGGCCAGATATTCCTGTGACCAATTGCGTTTTGTACGTTCCTGACGCAATTTTTCATGAAACGGCAAAAGGTGATACACGTAGTCCTCGTTTATCTGTTAAATAGAAAAACGCACCAACATAAATATGTTAGTAATATAACACAACGATACCAATATATCAAGAAATATAATAAATCATCTATAGGTTATCCATTTTAAAAAGGGAAATATTAATAATTTTATGAAATAGAGAGCTAGTTGAGACAATGATCTAGAGACCTCAGATTTTTCAGCAGGAAATGCCTGAAAACAGGAAAATACCAGTTCAAGGGAACCATTTGTCCACTATTTGTCCATGGAATGTCCCCTCTATGGGATTTTCATGTCCTGCACCAATAAGTATACTACTCACAGAGCAATGTGGTGAAAAAATGCGGCAAGGCCGAGACATCCTTGTCGCCTATTGGTGAATGACATATGGCTAAAACAAGTAACCATTCAGCCCTTAAAGCCGATGTATTACTCATTACAGTAACAGATGTCGAAGCTCAGGCAGTTCGTAGCATCTTCCAAAAGAAGCTGGCTGTACGTTTGATGCGCAATTTATCGACAATTTGACTTATTTTGATCTAGGCCTTATTGGAGGAGCAAGGGTCTTTATGGTGCACTCAGAGATGGGCACCGGAGGACCGTCGGGGGCAACGCTGACTATTAATGAGGGCATCAAGGCGCTTTCACCGTCTGCGGTGGTCATGGTTGGCATTGCTTTTGGTGTTGATCGCAAGAAACAGTGTATCGGTGACATTCTGGTCTCAAGACAACTCCTGGCCTATGAACTTCAACGTGTTGGCAAGGCTGGTACGGAGGTTAACATCATCGTGCGTGGTGATCGTCCCCAGGCTTCGCCGCGCATATTGGATAGATTTCGTGCCGGCGCTCTGAATTGGAGCGGACAGAAGGTGGATTTCGGCCTCGTCCTTTCCGGTGATAAACTCGTCGATAACATAGATTTCCGTGATCAACTATGTCGGTTCGCACCGGACGCCATTGGTGGCGAGATGGAAGGTACTGGTCTCTATTCCGCGGCACAACGCAACAAAGTTGATTGGATACTGGTTAAGGCAATTTGCGACTGGGCCGATGGCAATAAGGGTCGTAACAAGAGCGTGCGCCAACAGCAAGCCGCCGAGAATGCTGTACACTTCGCACTCCACGTTCTGCAACAGGGCGGCATTAGCCAGCACGCCATGAGTTCTTCGATACCTCCCACAGAAACACCAAAGACGCAAACTCTGTGCACTTACAATATCCATGCTAACTGGGGAGTTGTTGTCGCCTGGGAGCCTGATGGGAATCGTATCGCCTCAGCGGGTGGCGACGGTATAGTGCAGGTGTGGGATGCTGACAATGAGCAGCCACTTCTCACCTATCGAGGTCATAACAGACGCTTAGCCGGAGTGGGCCTTCCTCCTCCCGCAATCTATACTATCGCGTGGTCTCCCGAAGGGCTACGCATTGCCTCGGCGGGCGATGGCACACAAGTATACGTCTGGGATGCTACCACCGGACACAATCTTGCCACCTATCAGGGTCACACTGGCATTTCGCCCGGTGTCTATGCGCTATCCTGGTCTCCAGATGGCACACGCATCGCTTCTGCATGTAGCACTACAATTGGCACAGACAAAACAGTGCACATATGGGAGGTCGCTACCGGCCAAACGCTCTTGCACTGTGATGCCTCTAATAGCTTGCTGCCAAATTTTTCCGCGTTCGCAGTAGCATGGTCCCCAGATGGCACACGCATCGCTGCCACATGCGGTGACAAAACCATACGTGTGTGGCATGCAGTGAACGGTCATCTCATCTCAGCCTATCAAAGCAATGCAAAGTACGAGAGTCGCATAGCATGGTCACCCGACAGTACAAGGATCGCTGCAATAGTGAGCAGCAATCATACGGTTGAGGTATGGGACACAAAAACGGCGGCAAACATCTTAACCTACTTTGGGCACACTAACCGTGTAAGGGGAATCGCATGGTCTCCTGACGGCAGCAGGATTGCCTCCGCAAGCAACGACAAGACCGTACAAATCTGGGACTCGGCGACAGGTACACTAATTTCCAGGTATGTTGGACATTCTGACCGAGCAACATCTGTCGCATGGTCCCCCGATGGTATGCGCATTGCCTCCGCAAGCAATGACAGAACAGTGCAGATCTGGCAAGCAAACCAGGGAATCTAATGAGGAGAAATCAATGGATGATAGAAACCAGCCCAATGATGAAGAGGTAAAAAATGAGGAGAAATCAATGGATTATAAAAACTGGCCCAACGATGAAGAGGTAAAAGAGGTAAATGGCGGGAAGCCCTTGCCTCACAAAAGCTTTGTGCGTCGTTTTACCTGGCAAATTATCTCTATTGTGAGCGTGTTACTGGTGATCATTCTGACCTACACGAACATTTCGTTGTTACTCAACCATCAAACCATTTCCGCATCTACTATCACCTCCAACACACAACCAGCGTCCTCCACACAACAAACGCCCACCCCACAGCAAGTTGCGGGGGATACGACGCCGACCGAGGCACCTACGCCAACACCAGCAGTACAAGCCGCACTTCCATGTATTGTGCAGATGAGTACCTGGACAGATGGTTCGTCGGATTGGAAGGTACTCAATGGGGTGTTGCTCAACGACGCATCTAACGGTAACTGGGATTCGGCCAGCGGCCCAACCATTGTCGCGCCATGCCAATTAGGGAACGCCGCCAATTATGCTGTAGAAACCAAGATCAAGGTTACAAGCATTCAATCCTATCCCTGTTTTGAAATCACGGTGCGTGGCAACCCTCTATCAGGTGGTTGGCAAGGATATAAAGCCGGGATAGGTGATTGTGGCAATACCGGCAACGCACGGATCAGTGGACCCGACTATAACAATGACGAGCAGATGAAAGATGCCGCATTCGATCCTGGCACCACTACTCATACCTACCGTGTTGAGGTCAAAGACAACACCATTACATTTTTTATCGACGGCGGCCAGATTCTCAATATGACGGACAATCGCTACCTGACGGGTGCTGAAGTCGGTCTTTGGTGCAGAAACGTTCAGCTTGAGGTATTAAGTTTCCAGGTAACAGCATTGTAAGGATTAGTATCCACGTATGAATGTGAACATGTAGAAGGGGGATATCTTTTCGCTACCATTTTCGCAACCTGACCGATCATTATAACGTTGAGCTTGCTCCCATTTTGTGGAATCTTGTCATATTGGAGGAGAAAATGTTGGGCATTTTTGTCTTGGTCGTCATATTAGCTATACTTGTGCTTGTTTTCGCGCGTAATTTGTTAGAAGTATTGTTCTCCTTGCTGAATCTATTGTTCGAGCGTACTGGACGCATTGCATTGGGGACGTTGCTACTCGTTGGCGGACTCATCTTCGCTGTGACTTCTCATACTGCGGCTTACCAGCAACTTACAGATACAGAGGGAACTGCTATTTCTCTGCATATGGTATCTTTTGATCAAAACAATGGCGATGTGTATCTCCAGGATTCCAACCATACAACCAGCTTTTATATCATACATGAAGCCGACTTTAGTCCAACCGTTCAAAGTTTTATGTTTCAGCTTAACGGTGGCTTCACCTCTTTGATCTACGATTCATCACAGGGTAGGCAAGTTACATTGGCTGATAGTATTAACGGAGGTACGGGCTATACTGTTGAGCAGTTCACACTTTTAGATTTTTTAGGGATGTCCCAATACTCCTTTACGTCGGCAACGTATCGAGAGCATCCTGAAGGACTCTACCAGAACCACTGGCCTCTTGGCGGGAGTATTGCCGCTATAGGTTTACTCTTACTACTATTCACGTCATGGCTGCCACGACTGATATCGTCCCAGGCAAAAAGTTCCGCTTCTGGGACTGCTTCAGGTCTGCAACCTCCGTACAAGCCAGATCTAACACCAGAGAAAGAGTCACCACAGGGTGACCCTCCTGCTACAACGCCACCAAATCCATATACCGATCAGCTTGCGCAGCAGCCCGAAGCATCCGAAGAGAACTCAAAGGAGATCATATGAGCATTGGAAGAAAATATAAC